>CAZYOF010000012.1:0-110499 GCA_964648485.1 uncultured Leptolinea sp. | reverse complement strand
TCAGTGGTATACACCAAGGCGGCTATGGGTGGTATTAATCACCCGGCTATTGACATATGATTGCAAATTTAAGGAACTGGTCAGTTCCATTTTTGGTTAAAGTAAAGTATGATGCTAAAAGTAAATACACGGCAGTTAATAACCAAAGGATTACCATTTGTGAAAATCGTATATAGTTTCTCATGGGTCCCTATTAATGGGTTGCGCCAAAAATATTACTATTGGGGCAGGAGTAGTATGGTTGATAAATACCAAGATCAACTTGGTTGTAGTGATAGGTGATTTTCCCAGACCAATTTTCATTTTTTGAGATTGTATCCCAAACAGCACCTACACCAAGCCCACTGGCAAAACCTGCCAATGGATGAAAAGTTAATGCAATTGCCTTCTCGGTGATCTCAGATGTAATAAAACCACCAGTATCGATAATTAAATCTGCGCCAAAACGATTTGTTGTGTGGTTGTTTAAAGAATTTTCCACAATATTTGGTGATATATTTATAAGGTAACCAATTGATAGTGAAAATAGATCATACCCTGCGAATGCTCTTCCTAAGCTCTTTATCCAACCCTTCCCAAGTTTAGTTATAGAATACTCACCAGAACCGGTAATTACATCACCGAATCTATTATCAAACCCAGTAACAAAGAATTTATAGTTTGGACTATTATAAATGTGTCTACTAAATTCTTCATATCCAAACTGAATAGATTGATTACTACCGACTGCTCTAGGTAAATTTACTCCATATTTATCAACAGCTTTGCCAAGAAAATCAAAGCTATTTAGTGTGAATTCATAAAAAAGGGTTTCTAGTGTCTCCTCAGGTTTACCTTCACAACCATATTGTTCGTTACAAGGTCGATTCCCAGAAGGATCTAAATATTTGATAGGATTATTCAATCCATAGGTAAATCTATTCCAAGCCTGCGAGTTGCCTGCCCCGGGTACGATCGCATCAGGTTGAATGAACCTGCCCAGCCAGGGTGAGTAATGCCTTGCCCTGTAATCCATCAAGCCCGTGTCGGGCACATCCCGCTGCCCCGTGTACGTTTTATCTGTACCCGCCAGGCTGCCCGCATCCGCGCGTGGCTCGCCAAAGGGCTGCTCCGCCACCTGATCTAAGACATGGAAGTGGCGGAGTGCTCCACTTCGTTCCGCATATCTGGTTTCAGCAAGTATATTACCTGTAATGTCGGTAATTGCCACTGTGCTTCCGAGGTGGTCGCTGATGAGGTACTTCATCACCCCATTATCGCTCATTCCGAATGTCTGCCTCGCGTAGCGCAGCGGAGCACACCCGAGCGCAGCGAGTGGGGCTGCCAGGGCGTAGTATTTTCGCACTGTTTCGGTGACCCCGTCGCTGATGACCTCGTATCCCCCGCCCATGAAGAAGGCGGTGTGTGTGGCGGTAACATTGTCTGTCACCAACTGCCCCACCAGGGTCCCATCCCCATCATAGCTGAACAGCCAAGTGGTGACGCCATCCGTCATACTGGCCAATCTGTTTTCGGCGTTGTAGGTATGCGTCCAGCTCACTCCGTTCTCCATCCGCGCGGTTATGTTTCCCCGCTCGATTCCTCCCGGGGTGCTCCGTTTCACTCCGCGACCATTGGCGTCATAATCGTAGGTGGATGTACCCTCCTCCGTGGTGACCTGCTGCACGGCAAATGGCTGGCTGCGCTGGTAGCTGTACACCCGCTCCGCCCAGCCCGCTTCCTGCACCGCTTCAGGGTCTTCCACGCCACGGTCGGGTAGCAAGCCGATGGTACTGTAGCGCCGTGACTCGTAATCATCAAAGTAAAGTACACCGCTGGTTGTCCCGGAGGGTATGGAAACCGCTCCCAACCGTACGGAATGTAGCTGATGATCAGGATTATTAATGTTGCTCACAGATCCTGTTTGATTACCATTGATATACAACTTGCTAAAACCAAGTTCATGGGTAGTTTTGTAATCGATTTCAATGGCTGTCCATCCACCGGGTAGGCTCTGCCAGGAACCGGGTACCCAGGTGCTTCCTTCGAGCACGTTCACCCGCACCTGGAAGGCAGATCCGCTTGGATTGTTGATTTCGACCTTCATCACCGGCGACCCGCCGCTATCCAACCCCTGGAAGATGGGTAGAATATCCGCCGCGCCCATATTTAATCCATCCGGGTTGATGTAGAAACGAGCGTGGAATGTCCCTTCTCCATCGGGGGTGTCATCTTGCACGTAGATGGCATTGGTGTCATTGATGGATGCAGCCAGACCATAATCACCCCAGTAATCGGCAGATTGGCTCGCCATCAGATCGCCGCCATCCGTTTGCGCGGAGGACCAGGCGCTCAAGTCTCCGCTTTCGAACCCATCCAGGAAGATCGAATCCACCAGTTCTTCGCTCATATTCCGCAGGTAGGCGTTGTTGGCTGTCCCGCTAAAGGAAGTGCTGTAGTAGATGGCGATCCTGCCATCCGATCCGTCGGCACCGGCAGTTCCTCCGGTTGCTGAGACTGTATTGATATAAGAAATGGAAAACCGAATTTGAAATTCATTTGTAAATCCCACCCAAAACTATTATCTTCGTAAATCCCCAGAAGGCAACCTCATTCCCTGGTCTTTAAAACCTTGTCACATCTGACAGGTATCCCCGCCCCGCCAAACCCCTTATAATCAATACAGGCAAACCCCAGATTTAATAACGCCTATGCGCAATCACCGCAGATCACCCGCCGAATTGTTTCCTTTTGTTTCGTTATGCCTTTTTTTTCTGCTCTTGCCATCTGTCTTTGTATCCAAAATTGCATATCCATAGGAAAATAACTGCGCTTGACACACATCCCCACCTCCATTATAAAGACTGCATGAAAACGACCCGCATATTCCTCATCACCCTGGTGATGGTCACTCTGGCATCCTGCACCTTCCCCCTGCCGGAAATCCTGCAAAGGCAGACTCCCACGCCTCTCCCCACGGATACGCCCACGCCAACGCCGCTGCCCACTGCCACCCCGCTGCCAACCGCCACCCCCACACCTGTCCCATCCGTCCGCCTCGACCGCGGCATGGCGTTCTTCGCCCAGGGCAACTGGGATGACGCCGAAAAAGAATTTCAGGATGTCCTGGCTTTCAGCGATGACGATCAGGTGAACGCGTCTGCCCTCAGTATGATCGGCAGAATCTACTACCATCGCGGCGATGACGTATCCGCCCTCGATTACCTGCGCCGCGCTATTAACAACGGCAGCAACCCAAATGCCTCCGCCGCCGCGCATTTCCATCTCGCCCTTATATACGAAAAACTTACCCGTTACACAGATGCCGCCGCTGAATATCAGGCATACCTCGATCTCAAACCCGGTGTGCTTGATGCTTATATGCTCACGAAAATGGGAGATGCCCTCACGAACGCGGGCAGCCTGGCAGAAGCTAACACCGCCTATACCCGCGCTATCAGCGTCAGCGGCGGCAAAGACCTCACCCTAGACCTCAAGGTTGCCAACAACCTCGTCAGCCTGCAAGACTACGGTACGGCGCTCGACCGCTACAACTTCATCTACAACACCTCCACCAGCGAGTACACCAAAGCCCAGGTCGATCTGCTTGTCGGGCGCATCTATCTCACCCAGGGAGATGCCGCCAGCGCCTATGCCCGCTTCCAGGATGCGGTCGACAACTACCCACGGGCTTACGATTCCTATTCCGCGCTGGTTGCCCTGGTCAATGATAACCAGCCGGTCAACCTCCTCAACCGCGGCATCATCAACTATAACGTAGGTCAGTATTACCTCGCCATCGACATCCTCAAGCAGTATATGGATGAGAATCCTGTCCACGATGGCACGCCGCACTATTACCGCGCCTATGCCTACACCTACGCCGGAGAGTACGACAACGCCATTCGCGAATGGGAGGTACTCATCGCCGACCATCCCGGCGACCGCTATTACGCCACCGCCTGGGATGAAAAAGCCTACACCCAGTGGTACTACCTCAACAAGCACGCCGAAGCCGCACAAACACTGAGCGTCTTTCTGTCCAACAATCCGCTCGATGGCATGGCGCCAATGCTGCTGTTCGAGATGGGCAGAATCTACGAGCGTGCGAAGATGCTCGAAGAGGCGGCATCCACCTGGGAGCGTCTGCCCGGTGAGTATCCATCCAGCGAATACGCCTATATGGGCATCTTCTTCAGCGGGATCTCGCGCTACCGCCTGCAACAGTGGGATGCAGCCCAGACAGCTTTTCAGCGCGCCCTCCTGCTGGCAACCCAGCCGGGTGAAAAAGCCGGCGCCTACTTCTGGATGGGCAAGACCTCCAAGGCGCAGGGCAATGAGGAAGCTGCCGGCGCAGCCTGGCAGGCTGCCCTCGAAGCCGATCCCACCGGTTATTACTCAGAACGCGCCCGCGATATGCTCCTCAACTGGCAGATGATCCAGCGCTGCGAAACTATGGATCTCGCCGTCGATCTGAACGCCGATCGTCCGGAGGCGGAAAAATGGCTGAAAGATAAATTCGGCATTGCCCCCGAAACCAACCTGAGTGATATGTCTTCCATCCTGCAGGATGCCCGCATGCAGCAGGCAGCCGAATTCTGGAGGCTGGGTCTCTATGAAAATGCGCGCCTGAAAGTGGAGGAATACCGCGAAGAGTTCAAGAACGATCCGGTCATCCAGTACAAGCTGGCAAACTGGCTGGTCGACCTGGGCATGTACCGTTCCGCCATCCTTTCCGCCCGGCAGGTGCTTACCCTCGCCGGCATGGATGACACTGCCACGCTCAACGCGCCGCTGCTGTTCAACCATATCCGCTTCGGAGTGTATTACCGGGAACTGGTGCTCCAGATCGCCAACGAAATGGATCTGGACCCCATGCTCATCTTCAGCGTGATCCGCCAGGAAAGTTTGTTCGAGCCGTTCATCACCTCTTCAGCCGGCGCAGAGGGTCTGATGCAGATGCTCCCCGGAACCGCGCGGGATGTATCCTCCCAATCCGGCTGGTACCCCGACCTGAAGGATGAAGATATTTACCGCCCGCAGGTAGCCATTCGCATGGGCAGCTACTACCTGAAACAGCAGTTCATCCAGCAGAACGGCTTCACCCCGGCAGCCCTGGCAGCCTACAACGGTGGTCCGGGCAACGCCTCAGCCTGGCGTGAGCTCTCTGGTGATGACCTCGATCTCTACCTCGAAGTGGTGCGCTTCCAGGAAACCCGTAACTATATCCGCGCCATCGTGGAAATCTACAACATCTATCGTTCTTTCTACTGCCGCTAAGAATCAAAAAAGACCGGGAGTATCATTCCCGGTCTCATTCGTATCTTACTTTTACATAACCAGCCAGACGGGGTTCTCAATAAACCTGGCTACTTCCTGCAAGAATTGGGCGGCTTCCACCCCATCGGTAACCCGATGGTCAGCGGAGACCGTGATCTTAAATATGTTCGCGGTCCGGACCTCATCTTCCCCCACCACAGCCGCTTTGTGGACAGATCCTACTGCCAGTATGGCGGCTTCAGGCGGGTTAATGATCGCGGCAAAATTCTCAACATCATACATCCCCAGGTTCGAGATCGAGAAAGTCGAACCCTCGATGTCATCCGGTTTGACCTTCCCCTGCCGGACCCGGGTTGCCATCTCTTTCACCTCGGCAGAGATCTGCTGGATATTCTTCTGGTCTGCATGTTTGACGACAATGGTCAACAAGCCGCCATCAACAGCTACCGCCACCCCGATATGAATATTTCCGTGGCGGATGATATCCGTCCCCGAAATGGACGCGTTGATGTTGGGGAATTTCCGCAATGCCAGCGCAACCGCTTTGAGGATGAAGTCATTCACTGAAAGTTTCTGATCTTCAGCTGCAACGCTGTTATATTGTTGGCGCAGCTCCATCATCCGGTCAGCCAGCACCTGGTGGGTGACATAAAAATGAGGTACGTTCTGCTTGGCTTCGACCATCCTCCGTGAAATTGCCGAGCGCAGTTTATTCATTGGAACGCGCTCATCCACTCCCGGTTTGAAGTCAGATTGAATGGTGACCTGAGGTCTGAACGGCGCGGCATCAAGTGATCCGGATGAACCAGCCAGGGCTGCTTCCACATCCTTGCGGACAATTCTGCCGTTGGGTCCTGTTCCCTTGATGGCGCTCAGGTCAATTTTCTGCTCCCGGGCGATTCGTTTCGCCAGGGGCGACGCGGTCACAGCAGCAGATGGCTCTGGTTTCGTCTTCTGAACTTCCTGCGGTTTTTCAGGAGAGGGTTCTGCCTGTTTCTTGGGTTCTTGTGCCGCAGCAGCTGATGGTGTTTCCCCTGAATACTTTTCACCTTCCGCGGTCACGACCGCGATCGGGTCTCCCACCGGAACGCTGGTCCCCTGCTCAACGAGGTGTTTTGCGACCACGCCTGTATAGGGAGATTCCACTTCAACGGTTGCTTTATCGGTTTCGATCTCTGCCAGAACTTCGCCCTTGGTTACCTTTTCGTTTTCCTTTATTACCCAGCGGACGAGCACCCCTTCCGCCATATCAAAGCCTAATTTGGGCATGGTAACGGTATCAGCCATTACAACACCTCCTTCACAGCAGAGATAATATCTTCCACCTGGGGCAACGCGAGCTGCTCAAGGTTTCGGTTATAAGGCAGGGGGACTTCCTTCTGGGCAACCCGCTTGATGGGGGCATCTACATAATCAAACGCTTCTTCATAAATCCTAGCGGCTATTTCAGAACCCACACCGTAAGATTTCCAACCTTCTTCAACAATGACCGCTCGATTGGTTTTCTTGAATGACTCGATTACGGGTTCCATATCCAACGGTCGAAGGGTTCGCAAATCAACAATTTCAGCTTCAATCCCTTCCTTTGAGAGAGCATCTGCCGCTTTGGTGGAAAGCTCCAGCATTTTGCTGTAGGTAACTATGGTTACATCCTTCCCTTCGCGCTGCACTTTGGATTTTCCAATGGGTACCAGGAGCTCACCTTCGGGCACTTCACCCCGTGTTTGGTAGAGGGTCGCGTGTTCAATAAATAGAATCGGGTCCTGTGAGCGGATGGCTGATTTCAACAATCCTTTCGCGTCAGCCGGGGTACCCGGAGCAACTACCTTCAGACCGGGGAAATGGGCAAATATCGCATCGGGTGTCTGGGAATGCGTGGCACCCAGTTGACGTCCGCCACCTCCCACCGCCCGAATAACCAGGGGCAGCACCATCTGACCACCAAACATATAATGCAGCTTGGCGGCTTCATTGACAATATGATCCATCGCCACGAAGGCAAAGTTGATGGTCATCAACTCTGCCACCGGCCGCAACCCGGTGAGCGCTGCGCCTATTGCGCCACCCACAATGGCAGTTTCCGCAATGGGGGTATCTTTTACCCGTTCAGCGCCAAAATGATCATAAAAACCTTTGGTAACCGCATAGGTACCACCCCAAACGCCTACCTCCTCGCCCATAATAAATACTTTCGGGTCTCGTTCCATTTCCTCCCATAATGCCTGAGAGATGGCTTCACGCATCGTAATTCTCGCCATGATTCCCACCTTCCTATGGTTCCACGTAAATATGGTCGAAGAGTTCTTCGGGTGCAGGCTCCGGACTCGCTTCCGCAAATTCCACTGCCTTCTGTATTTCTTCTTCCGCACGCTGGTTGAGTGAAAGGAATTCTTCGGGTTTGATCTTATGTGTTTCTTCTAGATATTTCTGGTAGATGCCGATGGGGTCGTTTTCCTGCCAGCAATGAACTTCATCCTGTTTCCGGTACCGCTCTGGATCTCCCATCGAATGTCCACGGAATCGGTAGGTGATTACTTCCAGTAGATATGGTCCATTTCCTTCCTTGATATGTTTTAAAGCTTCACGTGCGCCTTTACGGACTGCCATCAGGTTCATGCCATCCACCTGGTTGTTCTTCATGCCGTATCCCTCCGCTTTCTGGCGGATATCTGATACCGCAGAAGCCCTTTCCACAGCGGTTCCCATACCATACTGGTTGTTTTCACAAACCCATAGAACCGGGAGATTCCAAACTTTGGACAGGTTCAATGCCTCATGAAAGAAGCCAATGTTGGTCGCGCCATCACCAAAAAAGCAGATGGTTGCCGCATTCTGGTTCTGATATTGATCACCGAGAGCAAGACCTGCAGCTAAAGGTAAGTGGGCGCCGACAATCGCGTGCCCTCCCCAGAAATTTTTATCTACATCCGCCATGTGCATCGAGCCACCGCGACCTTTGGAGCATCCAGTTGCCTTCCCCAGCAATTCTGCCATCACCTCGTTGGATGATAATCCGCAATTGATGGCTATCCCATGATCGCGGTATGCGGTAATCACCCGGTCAGTCGGTTCCCGTTCAGCTATAATTCCCGTAGAAACAGCTTCCTGTCCGATATACAGGTGCAAAAATCCGCCGATTTTCCCCTGTTGGTAAAGTTCGGCGGCTTTCTCTTCCAACCGGCGGATGACTACCATTTGATAGTAGAGATCCAGATATTCCTTTTTATCCATGATGAATACCCCTTCCAGTAATAGCTAATCTCTGAATTTTAATTTAACCCACGCAGAGATTCCACTTCATTCTTATAAAAGGATTATACAAAAATAAAGCTTCCCATTCCATAGTAATTTAAGGTTTGTATAACTGATGAACAATTATCGGGAAGGCATATGTGATCCTTCCCGATAAGGAATCTAATTCTATGTGTATATTTTCTAAACAAATCTTTCGCGGATTTTTGCACTGGCAAAATCCATCGCCGCAACTACAACGACAATGAACAGAATAACCGTGCCTGCCTTATGATATTGTAGACTACCGAAGAATGTGGATAACATCAAACCAATTCCGCCTCCGCCGGCAAAACCGATGATAGTTGCCATACGGATGTTAATATCCCACTGATAGATGAGGTATGAAAGGAAAGGCGGCACGATTTGAGGCACAATCGCATACATAATCGTCTGTAGTTTATTTGCTCCGGTTGCTGTGGTAGCCTCAATCGGTCCCGGATCTATGTTTTCGATTGCTTCAGAGAATAGCTTTCCCATTAAGGCAAATGTCGTGATGGATAAAGCCAGCATACCAGCAAAGGGACCAATACCTACCCAGTATACGAAAATCGCAACATACAGAAGCGCTTCAATGGATCGTAGTATGTTGAAAACCGACCGGGTTCCATAGAAAATCCAGGCTGAAAATTTGCTTTTCCCAGTAAGATTTTTTGCCGCGAGAAAACTGAAGGGGATCGCCAATGCGCCACCCAGAGTGGTTGCCATCAACGCCTGCATGATGGTGATGATCATTTCGCGGGTGACATTCTTTAATACTTTTGCGTCCAGGTCTATCTGCAAGAAATCAACGAGTAGCCTGCCAAAAGTCGGACCTGGGTCAAACAATTTTGTTAGATCAATCTTGGTTACTTCCCAGCAATAAAGGAAGGCAGCAATTCCCAGAATAACATAAACGATATTCCTGATTCTTTTCCAGAGTGGGAGCTTCTCAACCGATTTTGGCTGATCTTTAAGGATATTAAATCGCCATCTGCTGCTGATGTAATCCACCAAAATAATAACTACGGCAACTGCCCACAGGGCGGCAGCATACTGTTGATATCCCCCCATGCGAATGGTTTCGAGCACAAAGAACCCGATCCCACCACCGGCTACAAATCCAATAACGGTGGCGGAGCGCATATTAATATCCCACCGCAGAAGAGTGTAGGAAAGGAATGATGGAATAATTTGTGGAATTACTGCATATCGGATAATTTGAAAGAGATTACCCCCTGTTGCCTCTATCGCTTCTATCGGACCTGAATCAATATGCTCGATTTCTTCCGAGAAGAGTTTACCTAATGCAGCAATGGAGTGAATCGTTAAGGCAATGACACCTGCAAATGAACCCAACCCCACCCAGACAATAATAATCAACCCCCACACCACCGTATCCACAGCACGGACAATATTTAATATCGTACGTGAAATGTAATAGACGATAGAACCGCCTGGAATTCGGCGCATAATATTATGCGCTGCCAGAAAACTGATCGGCACAGCAAGGATGGTAGAAAACAGGGTTGCCATTAAACCAATGGCTATGGTTTCAATCAGCTTTCCAGTTTCAAATCCAGGGATGCGCTGATTTTTGGTCGCTTTCCCTAAGAAGACATCCCAGGAACTGGCAGTTATCGTCCCCTGTTTCCCAAAAAGCCTGCCGATATTTTCACTCGGGAAGATTTCAGGTGGTTGCGTTCCCTCAATTTTTGCTCGGAAGTATTCTTCGAGACACGCCCAGCCGCAAACCTCAATTTTTTCTCCCCGCTTAACAGAAATAAAATCTGGATTGATTAATCTTGTTGCAACTGTTCTTGCATCTTCGAACCTTGTTACTAACCGATCGAGTTTTACATTGGTGACATTCCAGCCGATTACATACAAAATCACAGCAGCGGAGAGGAATGCAATCAGCCCTGAAGATTTTTTATTCTTTGCCAGGGTGAACGCATCGTAGATATTCCACAAATAGAATACGATAAGAGGAATTGCCAGCCAGCTAAAACCTATCTGTTCGTTGACACTGACTTTTGCTATTTTAAATGTTGTGTATGCCCAATTTACCAGAAATCCAAGGATGACCGTGAAAATGAAAATTGAGATCCCCCGCCAGGTTCGCTTTAGGATTACCTGGCTGGATCCTGGAATAAATATGGATAGAAATGGCAAAATTTTATCAATCGCTCTGGTCGCGGAGTTTTGATTCGATTCGGATTTCATGCTGTTTGTCTCATTCTTCCGATATTCTAGTTGCTATACTACCTGGATTCTTTCAGCTTCTTTTCCATATATTTCTTTAAATTGTGCATCATCAATTTCTTTGGGTAAGCCTTCAAAAACCAGATAACCATCTTTCAATGCAATAGCTCTGGTGGCATAACGATGCACTAAATCCAGGAAGTGAAGACTGCATAATACGGTCATCCCGTATTCCTTATTCAGTTGTTCAAGATATTTAAGAATGGAATGTGCTAGAACCGGGTCGAGGGATGCGACAGGTTCATCCGCAAGAATCATCTTGGGTTCCTGCATTAATGCCCTGGCGATTCCTACCCGCTGTTGCTGCCCGCCAGATAATGAATCTGCCCGGACATCAATCTTATCAGCCAGACCTACCATATCAAGGTTTTTTTTCACCCTCTCATGATCATCTTTAGAAAATACATAGAAAAGGCTTGGCATAGTCGGTACGTAGCCCAGTCGTCCTGATAAAACATTAACCTTTACGGATGATCTTTTAACCAGGTTGAATTGCTGGAATATCATACCAATCTGCCTGCGAATCATGCGGATATCTTTGCCACTTGCTGCAGTAACATCCACATCGTTCCAAATGATCCTGCCAGATGTGGGTTCTATCAGGCGATTAATGCAGCGCAAGAGGGTGGATTTTCCCGAACCGCTCAAGCCTATAACTGCCAGAAATTCGCCCTCTTTAACCTCGAAACTTACATTATTTAATGCTTGCGTACCATTGGGATATGTTTTAGATAGATTTTCTATTTTTAACATCGGATTTGCCAACCTGAAAAATAGATTTGTTGGTTACCATTATATACAACAAAGGGAAATTGCCAAAATAAAAAGAAGAGGCAGGTCAATTGACCTGCCTCTTAACACAAAACTATTTAACAAGCGAGGCAGGATCCACGCCAGCTGCTTTCATGGTCTCGGCAAACTGATCATAGAAATCAGGTTGAATCTCGACCAAACCATTGATATTGTACAGATCCTTCAACAAA
The DNA here is from genome assembly GCA_964648485.1 of uncultured Leptolinea sp. Lineage (GTDB taxonomy): Bacteria > Chloroflexota > Anaerolineae > Anaerolineales > Anaerolineaceae > DAIOEK01. Next base: position 98,722 of record CAZYOF010000012.1, on the reverse strand, counting down.
GTTTTTCCTGCTTCATCCTCAGATAACTTGAGGAAGGCAGCCACGATCTTCGCGCGTAATTCAGGATCGAAGTTCGGAACGAACTGGATACCATCATTGGGGATTGGATCCGTATCATAGAACACGACCACCTTTTCCATGATATCAGGATAGGTTGTCTGCAGGTCTGCAGATGCATCGGTGCGGACATCGATATATGTAACGCCTGCGTCGCAGTCGCCTTTATAGACCGCAATACCCACATTGGGGTGTGATCCAGCATTAGTGGCGACAATGTCTCCAGCTTCGGCATCAATCCCATTTGCTTTCAGGATGATATTCGGTACGATGTATCCGGATGTAGAGTTAGGATCAACAAAGCAGAAAGTCTTACCTTTTAAATCTGCAAGAGTCTTAATTCCTGTATCAACACCGGCAATGAACTGACCACGATAATAAGGCTGCATCGTCCCACCCAGATCCTTATCGGGGCTCATATCATTAACAGCCAATTTCCGGACGGTTGCCATTGCGGGGTCAATGCCATATTTCGCATCAGCCAGTAATACAGAGAAGGTATTCAGGAAACCGATCTGAGCTTTCTCAGCGCCCATCGCTTCAATGGATGCGGCAAAGCTGGTTCCTACTTCAATTTGGAAATTCAAACCCGTCTCGGTGCTAAGCCAGTCAGCAATACCCTGTCCGGCAAGGGTAATTTTGCCGGTATCGCCTGATGGTACGAAGGTGATGACACAGGGCTTATCGGCGGAGCCGCATGTCACATACGGAATGGCGGTTGGCTCTGGGGTGGGCGGAACTTCAGTTGGTGGAACTTCAGTAGGTGGAACTACTACTGGAGCTTCTGTTGGGGCGGGAGCAGGAGTGCAGGCGCCTAATGCCATCACTGCAATCATTGCGATAGCCATCAACATATACAGTTTGGATTTCATTGTATTCCTCCTTATGGAATTTTTACGGGAAATGAAACAGAGTAACCTCTGATTTCCCCTTCGAATAGATAACCGATTCCAATTGTACTCACCAATTGTATGCTATGCAACGATAGGAACCTTAAAAAATAACCATTTTCTTTAATACATCCTGGCGTCTACCTGGATGAGATAACAAGTTTTTCATGTTTATTAATGGTTCATCAAATTGATTCTTAAACCATAAACAAGTAATCTTGGTCAGACTAATCTGGTTGAATTAACACAAATCCTTGATGAACCCCGCCCGTATCCAGAGGAATGATTTCACTGGAAAGACTATCATCCGCTTTGATGGTAATTAATCCGAAGCTTGGATGAGGATCATGTCCATTTGGAAGGCAGGAAGCGCCGGGATTGAAATATAATTTCTCATCAATCCACCGGTTTTCTTTTACATGTGTATGACCGAAAAGATAGGCATTCGCATCAGGACCGAGTGTATTCACGAGCAATCGATACCGGTTAAAGTCATATCCATAGATACCATATTTAAGTTTGTCAAATAAATAGTGAAAAACGGTTCCGTGTCCATGGGTTATCAGAAATTTCCACCTGCCAATTTCAAATGTGATAACCGATGGCGCATCCTGGTAATTCGTTAAATCTCTATTTCCCCTTACAAAGCTACAGGGCGCAATCTGCTGTAAATAGTTTAATGATTTGGGGTATGCGAGATCGCCCAGATGTAATATGTAATCTGGCTTTATATCGGATAGCTTATTGATTAATTCAGGATTGAATTCGGGCGATGCCTCTGTCGTGTGCGTGTCTGAAACCACGGCAATTATCAAAGGCCGTTTGGATGATACGACTATTTGTTGATAAGTGAGTGATGTTCGTTTCATTTTTAAAAACCATTACAATCAGCCACACGATATAAATGGTATAGTTGACAAGATACGAGTCTATCATTTATAATACATCCCGCCAATCCCCAGACAGGATGTGCTGGGGAGGTATTATGTTGTTTTACTCACAAGAGAGTAGAACCCCCAACTTCCCCATCACCGGGCGATATCGCGTGGAAAATGGCGAAGTGAAGATTGGAGAGGAATATGAAATATGCAATCGTGGAATGCGGCGGCAAGCAATATAAAGCCGTCGAAGGTAGCATGATCGATGTAGATCTGCTGACCCAGGATCCCGGCAACGAAGTTGCCCTGGATCAGGTGCTTTTGCTGGTCGATGGAGACCAGATTTCCGTTGGTACTCCCAGTGTGAAATCAGCGAATGTGAAAGCAAAAGTAGTGGATCATGTAAAAGGTCCAAAACTGGTTGTATTCAAATATCGTCCCAAGAAACGCATTCGTGTTAAAACGGGACACCGCCAGCAATACACCCGTTTACTGATTGAATCAATTTCAGCGGAGTAGGTCAAATGGCACATAAAAAAGGTGGCGGTTCATCCCGCAATGGTCGTGATAGTAATTCCCAGCGTTTGGGAGTCAAGAAATACGGTGGCGAAACTGTTATATCTGGCAATATTATTGTTCGTCAGCGTGGTACCCGAATTAAACCCGGGCAGAATGTTGGTATCGGTAAAGATGATACCCTCTTCGCAACCGCGAACGGAATTGTTCAGTTCGAAACATTACCCGATGGTAAGAAGCGTGTTCACATCCTGCCTGCTGCTGAGTAAGGCAAGTTGAAAACAGTATTCCCTCCGGGGAAAAGGAAATGATTAATCCATGAAAAAAGATATTCATCCCACCTATTATCCTGATGCCCAGGTGGTTTGTGCATGTGGCAATACCTGGACAACCGGTTCAACCAAACAATCCATCCGAACAGAAGTCTGCTCAAAATGCCATCCTTTCTTTACCGGTCAGCAGCAACGATTGATCGATATTGAAGGTCAGGTTGACCGCTTCTACAAGAAATTACAGGCTCGTCAGACCTATGTCGATGGTAAAAAAGCTCGTGAAGATGCACGAACCTCTCCTGATCGCCCTATCTCAGAGCTTGAACTTGGCATCCGTCCAACCGCTGCACTCGAAAAAGCAGGGATCTCTAATGTCGGACAGGTACTCAGCAAGCTTGCAGAAGGCGAAGCGGGTATCCTCGAAATTGAAGGCTTTGGACGAAAATCTCTCATCGATATGAAAAAGAAACTCCGCACCCTTGGGTATGAACTACCTGCAGCTGCAGATGAGATCACTGTATAATATTGCCCTTCAATTAGCTTTCAAGTAAACTTAACAGACAGAAGCAAAATCGCTTCTGTCTGTTTTCATTATTCATCCATTACCTGAGGCAATCATGAAACATCATACCGGTTCTGTAGAAGTTATTTGTGGATCAATGTTTAGTGGAAAAACTGACGAACTCATCCGAAGACTTCGCAGAGCTACTATTGCTAGGCAAAAGGTACAGGTATTTAAACCGGCAGTTGACATCCGGTATGCAATTGAAAAGGTAACCTCGCATGCAGGAAGTGAGTTTGGTGCTCTACCTGTAAATCAGGCTGCCGAAATTTTAGAACGGCTGGAGGTAGATACCACTGTCGTTGGTGTGGATGAAGCTCAATTTTTTGATGATTATATTCTTGACGTTGTTAATGCCATGGCAGCCCGGGGAATCAGGGTTATTGTTGCAGGGTTGGATACGGATTTTCGAGGAGAGCCGTTTGGCTGTATCCCCGTTCTCATGGCACAGGCAGAAAAAGTAGATAAACTACAGGCAATCTGCATGGTATGTGGTGAACCCGCATCAAGAACACAAAGATTAGTGAATGGAAAACCTGCCCATTTTGATGATCCAGTCGTTATTGTTGGAGCATCTGAATTATACGAAGCAAGATGCCGTAAGCATCACGAAGTCCCAAGGAATTAATACAGGATATAGAATGCAGGAATATGAAGATTTTTTATCTGAGATTCTGGTCGACACAAAGCAATTAAAAGCGCGCATAACAGAACTGGGGCAAGAAATCAGTAATGATTACCGCGGTGAAGAGGTATTACTCATCTGTATTTTGCGCGGTGGTGTCTTGTTCCTTACAGATCTGATGAGGGAAATCGATATTCCTATTGCGGTAGATTTCATGGCAGTCTCATCTTATGGCACCGGTGCCAGGGAATCCAGCGGTTCAGTACGGATTACGCTTGATTTAAATACAAATCTTGAAGGTAGAAATGTAATTTTGGTTGAAGACATCGTTGATAGCGGTCGAACCATTTCTTCTGTATTAGAGTTGCTTGCCACTCGTCATCCTAAATCTTTGGTCGTATGCACATTGCTGGATAAAGAATCACGCCGTGAGGTTGATGTGCCAATCCGCTACCGGGGATTTTCCATTCCAAATAAATTCGTTTTTGGCTACGGGTTGGATATAGACGAGTACTATCGGAATCTACCATTTATTGGGGTTGTAGATCTGGAAAGATATCGTCCGGAAGAGTAAGAACATGACCGGACCCAAAACACCGGCTCAGATGAAGTCACATCCCTACGCAGGCAGATGGCTAGCCCGTATTGGTAGCCAGGTACTTGCCCAAGGGGGGTCGCCTGTTGCAGTACATGTTATCGCTCAACAGAACAGACCCAAAGAAAAACACCTGATCACATATATCCCATCAACTCATATTATGTCTTATCCAGATATTTTTTATAGAATTCAATCTGCATTATCCGAAAGAGAAGATATATTTTTGGTGGGTGGCGCCGTAAGAGATGCCCTCCTCCAAAAGTCAATTCATGATCTTGATTTTGTTTGTCTTCACGATCCACAATCTGCAGCCAGAAAAATTGCTAATGTTATCGATGGAAATATTTACTGTATGGATAAGGAACATCAAGTTTATCGGGTGATCCCTTCAAACACAGGTTTATCAATTCAAGTGATTGATTTTATGCTTGCCCGTTCTCAAGTGATTGATCAAGATCTGCAAATGCGGGATTTTACAATTAATGCGATGGCTGTGAATCTTCAAGATCCGCACAAAATTATTGATCCTTTACATGGCGCTCAGGACTTAAAAACAAAAAAATTAATAGGGTGTTCACCCGCTGCCTTTTCAGATGATCCAATAAGAATTCTCCGTGGAATTCGTATTGCTGCAGAAGGCGATTACCAGATTGAGAAGGCGACAAGAGATTGGATGAAGATCTCTGTTCCATTATTAGGTAATGTATCAGTTGAACGAAGGAGGGATGAATTAATAAAAATATTAGTCTCTCCAAAACCTGAAGCTGCATTCAGAGCCCTTATATGGCTGAAAACCTTAGAATATCTCATTCCTGATTTTGATGAAATAAATAAAACCAGGGAAAATGACTGGCTGGAAAATTATTTACAAGGCATAACATGCTTCACCTTATTATGCGATTTACTCTCAAATAATCAAAAATCAGATGGTGCATTTGATCTGAAATCTGGAATTGTAATTAATGAGTTACGAAAATTCAGAGAATATTTTTCCAGATTATTGAATACATCAAATTTATTAGCAAATCCACCTAAAGCAATATGGTTGCTGGGGTGGTTGGGATTCGAGATTTCTAAAGAAATTAATAATGGTATGTATCCTGAGATTTTTGCCCGCTGGCTTCATCTCTCCAATCAAGAGATCAAAACAATTATTAACATATCAAAAGGAATAAAACAACTGGATAACCTGTCTTTAAATACAAAACTACCAGATAATCTGGCTGCATATCTCTTTTTTAGAGACACAAAAGAGGATGGTATAGCTGCCAGCTGGATTTGGCTGTCTCAAAGGATGGCTTTACAGAAAGCTGAAGGAAATCCAGATCAATGGGCATTTGAAGTTAGCTTTGTATCAAGCTTGTGGGAGAATTTTTGGTTTCGCCCAGAAATAATTCATCCACCACAGATTATCGATGGCTCTGATATCGCTACTACATTGGGAATAGAACCCAGTGAAAAAATTGGTCTTTATTTACAAGCAATACGTGAAGCACAAGTAGTCGGGACTGTCCAAACGAAAAAAGAAGCAATTGAGTATATTAAGCAATTAACAAAATAAAACTGCCGGTTGAATTCAACCGGCAGTTTAGCTTCAAGATTATGGATACAACTGATCAAGAAATGGTTCATAAAAGCACCTGCACCCTTCATTATGTGAACAACCTGGATGAGGCAAGACAGGCACCTGATCTTTTGGATATGTACCCTGTTGCGCATGGCAGACAGGGCAAGCATCATTTCCAACACTTATTCTGATATATTGGATTCTTTCGTTTTCCTGAAATTTCTTTAATGCTACTGATGTACTTGAGTAATCACGTAGATCACTCTGGCAGGAAACACACAACAAAGCACTATCAGGTGATTGAGCAAAACAACGGGTACAGGTTTGCACTCTCTTCTCTCCTTATGAAGATAGCTTATCCGGCGGTGGACAGTTGATTTTGCGGATTTATTCGACGCATTAAATTATTCAGATGCGCAACCAAAATACTGCTGGTAACAGGTTTAATTAGATAGTCATCTGCGCCTGCATCCAAAGCTTTGGATACCGCTCCTGGCATATCTAACGCAGATAATACCAGTATAGGAATACTACTAAAGACACGGATTTTTTGACATACCTCATAACCATCCATTTCAGGCATCATCAAGTCCAGGATAATTATTTGAGGGTCCATCTCTCTAACAAGTTTTATTCCCTCTTCACCACTGTTGGCAGTAACTACTGTGGAGACTGCAGGTTGCAATAATAAACGCAGCAATTCGGTCATTGCCGGATCATCGTCAATAACAAGAACTCTCATCTCTTTACCTGTATCATTGCTCATAAGCTTATTATGCATCAGGGTATTCAGGCTTTACCTTGCAGTTACTTAACAAATCATACCCTAAATTTCATCAGAAAAGAAGCAAATATGGAATACTTTTTCCAAAATCTGATAATTTGTTAAAATTCTTTGGCAGATTCGCTAATTGTCTGAACAATATTGTCAGCACCCTCAAATGCTATGATATAATCGCAAGTTTAACGGCTTAAATTTATACCCAATCGAACCGGGTTTAACATTAATTTCACACTCTCAAACGGAGGTATTATGGCTACAAAGAAATGGGTTTATCTATTCAATGAGGTTGAGCAGGTAGAAAAATATGCAAAAGGCGATCCCGATCGCGTAAAAGCATTAATGGGGGGAAAAGGTGCAAACCTTGCTGAAATGACCAGAATTAAACTCCCAGTTCCACCATTTTTCACTGTTACTACCGAAGCATGTAATGAGTATCAGAAAAATGGAGAATTCCCGGAAGGAATGTGGTCTCAGGTTCTCAAGGCATTACGCAAAGTAGAAGAAGCATCCGGGAAAAAGTTTGGCTCAGCTGCAAATCCATTGCTGGTTTCATGCCGTTCTGGGGCAAAATTTTCCATGCCCGGAATGATGGATACCGTGTTAAACATCGGCTTAAATGATAAAACAGCCAAAGGTATGGTGAAACTGACTGGTAATGAACGTTTCGTATACGATTCTTACCGCCGATTAATCCAGATGTTCGGCTCCGTAGTCCTCGAGATGCCAGATGAGGCATTTGAAGAGGTATTGGAAGCATATAAGCATCAAAAAGGTGCCAAATCAGATACTGACTTAACTGCAGCTGATTTAAAAACTCTTACTGAGAGATTTAAAGTAGTTGTCCGTGAAGAAAAAGGATTCGATTTCCCTCAAGAACCACTAGAACAGCTTAAACTGGCTATTGAAGCAGTCTTCAAATCATGGAATGGAAAACGTGCTGTCGATTACCGACGTGCGACCAACATACCCGATGATCTTGGAACAGCAGTTAACATCGTCACCATGGTATTTGGTAATATGGGTTGGGAATCTGGCACAGGTGTAGCTTTTACACGTGATCCAAATACCGGTGAAAATAAAATGTTTGGCGATTACCTGCTTAATGCTCAGGGTGAAGATGTAGTCGCTGGTATCCGTAACACTGAAAAAATTGAGAAGATGGTGAACGATCTTCCAGAAGCATATAAGGATTTTATGGATATTACCGATTTGTTGGAAAAACATTATCGGGATATGCAAGATGTTGAATTTACAATCGAAAATCGCAAGCTCTGGATGCTTCAAACCCGTAGTGGAAAGCGCACTGCCTCAGCTGCAGTAAAAATCGCAGTTGATATGGTTAATGAGAAATTGATCAGCAAAGAAGAAGCCATCTTACGCGTTACTCCAGAAAACGTTGATACATTGCTCCATCCTCAATTTGACAAAAAAGGTTTTGATACTGCCAAAAAAGAAGGTCGTTTCTTCACCACCGGTGTAAATGCTTCACCTGGCGCAGCCGTCGGTCAAATTTACTTTGATGCAGATACCGCTGAAGCTAAAGCGAAAGAAGATAAACAGGATGTCATCATGGTTCGACCTTTCACAAAACCGGATGATGTTCATGGTATGCTGGCAGCCAAAGGAATTCTCACCAGTGAAGGTGGCGCCACCTCTCATGCTGCAGTTGTAGCCCGGCAGTTTGGTGTCCCTTGTGTTGTCGGTGCATCCTCCGTCCGGATTGATCTTGATCGCCGCCAGATGCAATGCAATGGTATCGTGGTAAAGGAAGGCGAATGGATTTCTGTTGATGGCACAACCGGACAGGTTTTCACCGGTAAAGTTGCTGTTTCAGTACCCAAGTTGGAGGAACAGAAAGACCTGCTCACATTACTTTCATGGGCAGACGAAATTTGCCAAAAGAAAGATATCCGAAAGACACCGCAGGGAAAAACCAGAGGCCTTCAGGTATGGGCAAACGCAGATTACCCTAAAGATGCACAGCGGGCTCGTTCTTATGGCGCAGTAGGAATTGGATTGTGCCGTACAGAGCATATGTTCTTTGAGCCTGAGAGACTGCCAATCGTCCAGAAGATGATTCTCGCAGAATCTGTGGAAACTCGAAAAGAAGCCTTAGCTGAATTACTGCCTTCACAAAGATCTGATTTTGCTGGTTTATTTAAAGCCATGATTGATAATGAGAAGGATAAAAATGGCTACCCTGTCATCATCCGTCTGATTGACCCGCCACTGCATGAGTTCCTGCCTGCAGAAGAAGAATTATACGAAGAGATCATTACCAAAAGGATTGCTAATCTTGGACAGTATGCGATCGGAAAAGGCGATACAAAAGAAATTGCCTCTCTCGAAAAGGTTCACGCTGCTGTAAAATCCATGCATGAAAGCAACCCCATGATGGGTCTGCGTGGTGTCCGCCTCAGTATTGTCTTCCCTGAAATCGTTGAAATGCAGGTCAGGGCTATCTTTGAAGCAGCATGCGATGTTGCTAAAGAAGGATTCAAGCCAAAAGCCGAAATCATGATTCCCCTAACTGGAACGATCAAAGAATTAGAATGGATTCAGCCTCGTCTGGAAGCAATTGGCAAGGATGTGATGAAGGAAAAGGGTATAACGGTTGAATACAAATTTGGCACCATGATCGAAATTCCTCGTGCTGCAGTCACTGCCGCCGAAATTGCCAAACTTGCACAGTTCTTCTCCTTTGGAACCAACGATCTGACCCAGATGACCTTTGGCTACAGCCGGGATGATGCTGAGCGAAACTTCCTGGTCACTTATGTTGAACAGGGAATTTTACCCAAGAATCCGTTCCAGCAACTTGACCGTGAGGGTGTTGGTAGGTTGATGCAGATGGCTGTTGATGATGGACGCTCTACTCGTCCTGATCTCGAAGTAGGTATTTGTGGAGAACATGGTGGAGATCCTTCATCCATTGAATTCTGCCACATGATTGGGAACAACTACGTAAGCTGCAGCCCATTCCGGGTACCCGTTGCCCGGCTTGCTGCTGCCCATGCCGCGCTCAAACACAAAGCTGCTTAATGCAATAAATATAACAACCGGGTGAGCAGCAATACTCACCCGGTTTTTGTTTGCCAGAAACGGTATTATTAAATAAACCATGCAAATAAATCCACGCTTACCCCTTATACGTGAGTGTAATATGGCTTGGCAGCTATTCTTTTCAGGCAAAGAAAAACCATTTCTGGCATCTTATAAACTGACTTATGAATGCAATCTTCGCTGTCTCCCCTGTCCTTATCATTCGTATCCATTAACCAAGACAGATTATTCGCTGGTTATCAAAACATTACTGCTTCTACGTGAACGGGGTAATCAAATTATCGTTTTTGAAGGTGGCGAACCAGTTCTCTGGAAAGATAACTCTTACACCATTAAGGATGTTATTAAAACTGCAAAGAGTATGTTTCCTTGTGTAGGAATAACTTCCAACGGAACCCTCCCCTTAGAAGTGGATCCTGATATTTTATGGGTTAGTATAGATGGTCTGGAATCTACACATAATTACTTAAGAGGAGCAAATATTTATCAAAAAATTATTGATAATATTCGCAACTCCACACACAAGCGATTACTTGCCCATATAACCATCAATGGAGTAAATTTCAAAGAAGTACCACAAATTATTCGAGAATTACGTGGAATAGTTCATGGCTTCACCATACAACTATATTATCCTTATGCGAATATCCATCCAGAATTAAATTTAAATCAAATTGATATAAATTGGGTATTGACTCAAATACTCAACTTGAAGCGGAGTGGTTTTCCTATATTTAATTCATGGGCTGGGTTACACGCTTTACGCAATCAAAAGTGGACCTGCCATCCAATGCTGATTGACAATGCAAATCCTGATGGCACGATTACCCAGGGTTGTTATCTGCAACATCGAGCAGATATTGACTGCAAACTTTGCGGATTTTCTCCTATTGCTGAAATCTCACTTACAAAACAAATGAATTTCTCGGCAATCCTTAATGGAATGAGGCTTTTTCTCTAATCAGAGCAATTATAATGCTTCAATTTTTAGGGTAGAATTATTTTGATAGCCATGAAAAAAATTTTCATCTTAATTTTTGCGTTTCTCATAAGCGGGTGCAATTTTCCTTGGCGTATAGAGATCACACCTACTCCAAATATCACACAAGCTTATGAAACGATTATCGCTCAAATGTCCACTCTAGCAGCAGAACAGACCGCGAAACCTGATGCTACTATTGAGACTACTTCAACAGCTCCTGCAATCACCGGGACCCCAATCCCAACGATTGCTCCGAATCCATCCAATCCTGTTATTCCCATTATCCCTACAGAAATTTGCGATAGGGTTAATCCAGGCAGCCCATTAGATGTAACCATTCCTGATGATAGCGTCATAACATCAGAAACGGAATTCACAAAAACCTGGCGGTTACAGAATGGCGGTGCCTGTACTTGGACAAAGAATTACCGGATTGTCTGGGTATCAGGTGATAAGATGGGAGCAGAACAATCTTATTCTTTACCCGACAGTGTATCACCTGGCGAAACGATAGATATCAATATTGATTTCACCGCTCCAAAAGAGACCGGAATAAAACAATCCAATTGGATGATTCAGAATGAATCAGGAGTTTATTTTGGAATAGGTCCAACAGGGAAATCTCCTTTTTGGGTTAGAATTCTTGTCCAACCCAAGGGCACTCCAACTATACAACCATCTGCTACCCCCCTGCAGCCAAGCATGATATATAGTGGAGTAACCAACCTCAATAAAGATCAGGCTGTGGACATGTCAAATGGGAATCTAAATTCTTCCATACAGGATCTGATTTTTAATGGTTCACAAATCGTTCCTGGATCAGGTGCAGGTATATCAGCTATCTATCCGACCAGATTTGATTATGCAACATGCAAAACACAAACATATTCTCAAAATAGTACAAGTATGAATACCGATGCACTTTATGGCTATTTTTGCTATAAAAATAGCCGTGGACAGATTAGTATTGTCCGGATTCTAAATTTTGTAATAGATGAAAGTCTGGTATTAGATATCCAAACCTGGGGTAGTAATTAATGGGGGTTTTGTATATTGTTGCAACGCCTATAGGGAACCTGGAAGATATCACACTTCGTGCATTACGGATATTAAGAGAAGTAAGTGTCATTGCTGCTGAAGATACAAGAGTAACAAGGGGCTTGCTCAGTCATTACGATATCCATACCCGGCTGATCAGTCATCATAATGCCAATGAAAAAATGGCAGCTAAGAAAATCCTTGATCTCTTAGAGACGCAGGATGTTGCTATCGTTTCTGATGCGGGTACACCATTAATCAATGATCCGGGTTTTTTAATTGTAAAAGCAGCTATCGAAGCAGGTTATTCAGTTGTACCTATCCCAGGTCCCTCTACCCCGATAACGGCTCTTTGTGTGTCCGGTTTATCCGTCGATGAATTTACATATTTAGGATACCTCCCCCATAAAAAGGGGGAAAAGATCGCTTTTCTTAAAAGTAAAGCTGATAATTCTTCGACTCTTATCATATTTAGCACTCCGCATCGCTTAATTGATGATCTTCAGGATATTTATTCCATTTTTGGGAATAGAAACATCACTGTATGCAGGGAATTAACCAAACTACACGAAGAGATAATCAGAGATAATATTTTTAATGCAATGCAGTATTTTTCAACGAACACACCATTAGGCGAATTTGTTCTAGTTATCGCTGGCAATACAGATATTCCATGTTGGGATGATGAAAGAATTGATCAAGCAATCGCGTCTGGATTAGCTGACAACATAAAAAGTACAACATTAGCCACAAGAATATCCAACGAAAGCGGAATAGCAAAAAAAGAAATTTACCGACGGATTGAAGACCATAAAAAGAGGAAATAACATGAATCTGGATGACTTTTCTCAATTTTCTACTATTGATAAATCCAACATGCTCGCAGAATTAATAGGTTTGCCCGATCAAATGGAAAAAGGATGGCGTGAGGCACTGATACTAACTGAACATCTTCCTTCATTTGACAATCTCCAATCCATTCTAATTTGCGGAATGGGTGGATCCGCTATTGCCGGTGATTTATTTGTTGCTTATGTACAAACTATCTGTCCGATTCCCATACAGGTATCTCGTGAATATGATCTCCCTGCTTGGGTAGATCCAGATAAAACACTTATTATTGCATCCTCACATTCCGGGGGTACTGAAGAAACATTATCAGCTGTCAAACAAGCCCGAAAAATCGGATGCCGGGTTATCGCAATCACCACCGGAGGGAAGCTATCCAAGTATCTTGAAAGTGAAAATCAGTATGTGCTGCATTTTTCTCATAAAGGACAACCAAGAGCAGCTGTTGGTTTCTCATTTACATATCTTGCTGCGATTTTTTATCGACTAGGACTGATTCCTAATCCAACATCTGATATCGAAAAAGCAATTATCGCCATGAGATATCAACTTGGATATATCACACCCGATGTACCAGTTTCAGGTAATCCTGCTAAACGGCTTGCCGGACAACTTCTAGGAAGGTCTGTCATCATTTTTGGTGAAAATATCCTTTCACCAATTGCCCGCAGGTGGAAAGGTCAATTAAATGAACTGGCAAAAACATGGGCATGCTATGATATCTTACCTGAAGCATGTCATAATAGTATTGCCGGAACCCAGCACCCTGATCGCCCGATTTGCGATACCTTTGCTCTATTTCTGAGATCAAAACTCGATCATAAGCGAAATTTTCGTCGTAGCGAGTTATTCCAGAATTTGATGATGGTTCAGGGATTTATGACTGATTTTCTCGTTGTGCGTGGAGATACACTCATCGAAGTAATGTGGAATGGATTAAGTTTTGGAGATTTTACAGCATACTACCTTGCAATGGGTTACGAGATAGATCCGACACCTATTGATGCAATTCAGGATTTCAAGAATGACCTGGGTGATTTCCCTGACAATTAACATCAAATAATCTAAAGGTTATGGTATAATACCCCGCGCAAACAGAGAGGAGAGGTCGCATAGTCTGGCCTAGTGCGCTCGCTTGGAAAGCGGGTATACCGCAAGGTATCGTGGGTTCGAATCCCACCCTCTCCGCTGAAAAACAGGCTCATAGAAGAGCCTGTTTTTTATATGATTCTAGAAAACATTTTTTTCTAATCGCGGTATGCATCAATAGTGTAATTTTTACGTAAATTGATTGTAGTAAAAGATTTATTGTACAATGAGGATTAGTTAACAATTTGTTTCTTATCTGGAGTCAGCATGGACCAAAATGAATTAATCAAAATCTTGAATCAAGCATCCAGAGTAGAACTAACCAGACTCCCTGGTATTGGACCTGCCCTCGCTGAAAGAATAGTGAATAAGAGACCTTATACGAATATTTATGATCTTAATTCAATCAAAGGCATTGGAGAGTATCAGGTCAGCAAGCTCTTGGAATTAACAAGTTTGGACAAAAACCATGAACAAATGCAAGGCTTAAATAACACAGGAAGCCAATCCAATATTGGAGACGTAGGCACCCGTGGTGATGGACCTACTCATGATTCTTCAGAAATACAATCTGGAGATCACTCTGAATTTAAAGAATCGCTTGGAGAGAAAAGTCAAAATATTCGTGAAAACTTCACAGAAAGTCTAACAAAACTGAGTACGAAAACTAAAGATATTCGAGAAAATCTGGAAGAAGGAATTTCTGAATTAGGTGAAACATTTAACGAGAAAAAACAAGAAGTGAGAGAGAGTCTGAGCGAGATACCAGAGAAATTTGAAGAATCAGCAAAATCTCGTGGATTGTTTTGGACAATATTAATAAGCAATATTACAACAGGATTACTCACTATTGTACTGATGCTTTTGATTCTATTAGTTATTAACGGAAGTCTTAAATATGCAACTGGATCACAATACAATACCTTGAACAGACAGACAACTCTCCTTCAAGAACAGACATCGGAATTACAGCAGGATTTAGGCACAATCCGTTCCAGACTGGTAACCCTAGAAGGATTTGGTGAAAGAACCGTTGCTTTAGAAAAGGCACAACTGCAAATAATTTTAGATGTTGAAAACGCGAAAACAAAGGTTGATTCAATGTATGATACGGTTGCTAATTTATCAAACCAGGTATCTGAACAGGAACAAAAAACAGCACGGATTGAGACATTTCTAAAAGATTTGCATAACCTGCTCGGTGGATTGTTCGCATCACAGGGAGAAATTCAATGAACAATAATATTGACAAGAACACCTCTTTTTCATCCCGCATGAGCAAGGCTTTATCTAATCTGTTTCGTGCTTTTCTCATTTTTATCATTGTCGCTGGAATCGCAGCTGCCATCTATTATGGCACACCGTGGATCTACCAAAAATTTATCCTCCCTGTTGAAACAAATTCTGCACGCCTTCAAGATGTTGAAAAGAAACAAAATAATGAGGTCAAACAGTTAAATTTACAAATAAATGATCTGAAAACCAGAATGGCTGAGCTTGAAAATAGTCAAACCTCAAATTCTTCATCCATTGCAGAAATGAAAGGTCAGGTCGATGCTCTGGAAAAATCGATTGAACGCCAATCGGAGATGATCAAACAACTTGAAGGCATACAGACCAGACTGGATGTAATACAAAAATCTGATCAAGACCAGGACAAATTATTGGATGAGCTTGATCAACAGGTGACTATATCACGTTCTGTCGAGCTTCTCTCACGAGCTTATATCTATCTCGTTCAGAATAACTATGGCCTGGCTCGAGATGATCTGAGATCCGCGTATGCACTACTTGCTGACCTGAATGTTGAAAACACGCAAGAACTGCAAAGTGTGCAAAAACGTCTTGAAATGGCTATTACAAATTTACCAGACTATCCTATTGTGGCTGTGGATGATATTGAAGCAGCATGGCAGTTGTTGATAGGTGGATTTTCTCCAATAAATCCAGTAAATATAGTTATTCCCCCTCCGACCCCGGAGTCGACTATTGAATCAACCTTACAACCCAGTAATATTTTTGAAATTACACCTGTAGGAACTGCTGAAATAACGCAAACTCCCACACCCTAAAAACAGGAGAAACAAAGATGGATAACGAACAAAAACCGCCTTTTTCATCCGAGAAACCCACCTCACAAACAATACCAGGAGTTGACCAGACTCATTCAGTCAGACCCGAAATTTTTCCATCAAGCAAACCATCTGAAAATAATCAGGAAGGTTTACCTAAATGGCTAAGGTTAGGTCTGATTGGTTTTGGTGTTGCCCTGGTTCTCTTTTTTGCCGGATTCCTTACAGATCATTTTGCTCGATACCAACCAATGAAGAAATCGCTTGAAGCAACAATCACACAGAAGAATGATGAGCTGCAGAAAGCAAATGAGCAGATGGCTGACCTTCAAGGCCAATTTCTCAAGGCAAATGACCAGCTAGGTGAAAATTCCAGTAAAATTGCCAACCTTGAGACCAATATTGCAGGTTTTGAGAAGGATCTGGAAAAAGCTGCTACTCATATAAAATTGCTCACAACCATTCGTGAAATTCAATCCGCACACATTGCACTAAGTACAGGTGATGTATCTGGTGCAAAAGTAGCTTTATCGGATACTATGAATAAGCTCGAGAATCTGAAACCATTAGTGGCAACAATGGATTCTGCCTTATCTGAAAACATGACATCCCGTTTAAACATAATTCTCACAGGTATGGAAACAGATATTGAGACAGCGAAAGCAGACTTAGGATTATTAAGTAAGAATTTGTTAAACGTCGAGACTCTTTTGTATTGATCTAAGCATAATCACAGATACAGAAAACAAGGTTGTGTAATCCGACAGCCTTGTTTTGTTTTACTGCAAGGGGGGAAGGTTATCGACGATATTTCTTCACTAACAACTATAGAAATACTATTTGTTGTATAAATTCGGAAATATAACGAAAATGCAACAGAAGAAGGTACTGTTTTTTAGGACCATGCATATTACCTGGAACCAGTGAATTTTACAAGTAGCTCAATAAACGCTATACAAATTTTTCGAATATGGATAAGAAATTGTTACATTATAGATAACTATTATTTATAAAGATATATTCTCTTTTATAAGAAAATGAATTCAACTAACGACCGATTTTCCCAATTAATTACATCGCTCAAAAAGCGGAATTTTAGACTTACTCCTCAACGAATCGAATTAATTCGCTTGATAGCTGCTAGTGAAGGACATCCCAGTGCCGGCCGGCTTTTCGAGAAAATACAGGAAAAATTCCCTACGATGAGCCATGCAACAGTATATAAAACTCTCACATTACTGAAGGAGATGAATCAGGTATTTGAGATCGATTTACATGGTGATAGCCATTATGATGGAAATCGTCCAGAACCACACCCCCATTTAATTTGTATTCATTGCAACCAAATTATTGATGCAGAAGTAAATCTGGATGTGGAATCAATCCGATTGCTTGAACGAGGAACCGGATATACGGTATTACGCCCCCAAATCACCATGTATGGGATATGCCCATCGTGCAACAAGTATAGAACCACAAGAGAAATTGTGGATAGCTAAAATAATGGAAAGTTAAAGATCAGAAATTTTACAGTTAGAAAGGAAAACACAAAATGAGCGATGAAAGTAAATGTCCTGTCCATAAACATAACCCCCTCCAAGGTACAACTAACAAAGATTGGTGGCCAAATCAAATAAACCTTGACATCTTGCATCAACACTCCACCAAGTCCAATCCAATGGATGAAAGTTTTAACTACAGAGAGGAATTTAAGAAACTTAATCTTGCTTCTGTAAAAAAAGACTTGCATGAATTGATGACTGATTCCCAGGAATGGTGGCCAGCAGACTGGGGTCACTACGGAGGGTTGTTCATCAGGATGGCATGGCATAGCGCAGGTACTTATCGTATGGGTGACGGTAGAGGCGGGGGTGGAAACGGTAGTCAACGTTTTGCGCCATTAAATAGCTGGCCGGACAATGTAAATCTGGATAAGGCAAGACGTCTGCTCTGGCCCATCAAAAAGAAATATGGCAAAAAAATATCATGGGCAGATTTAATGATCCTTGCTGGTAATGTCGCCCTTGAGTCCATGGGGTTCAAAACATTTGGATTTGCCGGTGGTCGGGAAGACATCTGGGAGCCTGAAAAAGATATTTATTGGGGTTCTGAAGACAAATGGCTGGGTGATAACCGCTACTCCGGTGACCGGGATCTGGAGAATCCTCTCGCTGCGGTACAAATGGGTCTAATCTATGTGAATCCTGAAGGACCCAACGGCAATCCTGATCCGGTTGCTTCAGGCAGGGATGTTAGAGAGACCTTTGCTAGAATGGCTATGAATGATGAAGAAACCGTTGCCCTGATTGCAGGAGGCCATACTTTTGGAAAAGCACACGGCGCAGGTGATCCAGCTATGGTCGGTCCCGAACCTGAGGCTGCACCGCTTGAGGAGCAAGGGCTTGGATGGAAGAATAAATTTGGTACAGGTAAAGGCGTACACACTACAAGCAGTGGCATTGAGGGAGCCTGGAAGCCGCATCCCACAAAATGGGATAATGGTTACCTGAATATGTTGTTCACTTATGAATGGGAATTAGTAAAAAGTCCAGCTGGTGCGCATCAGTGGGTTGCAAAAGATGTCAAGCCTGAACACATGATCCCGGATGCTCACGATCCAACTATAAAACATGCTCCCATGATGACAACGGCAGATCTCTCCTTAAGATTTGATCCGACATACGAACCAATCGCCAGACGTTTCCACGAAAATCCGCATGCTTTTGCTGATGCTTTTGCGCGGGCATGGTTCAAACTGACGCACCGGGATATGGGTCCCCGGGCAAGGTATTTAGGACAAGAAGTGCCAACGGAAGAACTCATCTGGCAAGATCCAATTCCTGAGGTGGACCATAAGTTGATCGATTTAAAGGATATCACTTCCCTCAAGAGTAAAATCCTGGCTACAGGTCTTTCAATATCCGAATTGGTATATGTGGCATGGGCTTCAGCATCCACCTTCCGAGGTTCTGATAAAAGAGGTGGCGCTAACGGTGCCAGAATTCGTCTGTCACCTCAAAAGGATTGGGAAGTAAATCAACCGCAACTTCTATCAAAAGTTCTGTCCACTCTTGAAAATATTCAGACTACTTTCAATAAGGACCAGACTGACGGAAAGAAAGTATCACTGGCAGATTTAATTGTCCTGGCTGGTTGCGTGGGTGTTGAGCAAGCTGCTAAAAAAGCAGGTTTTGATATAACTGTTCCATTCACACCGGGGCGGATGGATGCATCTCAGGAGCAAACAGATGTAAGCACCTTTGATGTACTTGAACCAAAAGCAGATGGCTTCAGGAATTTTCTGAAAACAAAATTCACTGTTTCAGCAGAAGAGTTGCTGATTGATAAAGCCCAGTTATTAACGCTTACTGCCCCAGAGATGACAGTACTTATTGGTGGCTTGCGGGTACTCAATGTCAATTTTGGAAAAAGCCAGAATGGGGTTTTCACAAATCAACCTGAGGTTCTGACGAATGATTTCTTTGTCAATCTGCTCGATATGGGAACTGTCTGGAAAGCAACATCAACTGATGCAGATGTTTATGAAGGACGAGACCGCGGAACCGGCAATCTTAAGTGGACGGGTTCCAGAGTTGATTTGGTCTTTGGAGCAAATTCACAGTTACGCTCCCTGGCAGAAGTTTACGCCAGTGATGATGCAAAAGAAAAATTCGTTCATGACTTTATCAAAGCATGGGACAAGGTTATGAATCTGGATAGGTTCGATCTTGGGTAAACCATAATAAAATCAGTTAATTTTCAGAATAATTCTACTGGAAACGAAAAATGCGGGAGGTATTTATCCTCCCGCTTAGATTTTTTACATTTTTTGTTCTTTGCCAATTACTACTTGCTCAAGGTATAACATTGTTGCCATGAACAGGACTTCTGCTCCTGAGCCAATAATTCGCTTAACCCACTCCAATGGAACACCTTCTCCAAGAAAAACAAGTAATCCCGCAAGAAATAGCCATGAAAAGTGGTTTTTCCTCCAGATTAGAAAACCTATTATCGTTACAAATCCAATAGATACAATGCTGACTATGGGTGCACCTTTAGCGCCAATATCCACAAATCTTGTAACTTCATCCATAACAGTCAATTGAAGGTTCATTGGAATCAAACGGGTAATGATTCCCAGAATCATGGTAATAAGACTCAATATGATCGCACCAGCCCAAGCGTACCCAGTCTTTGACCAATTGTGATTCAGACTACGAATTTCATCAAAAGCAGCCAAAATGATCCAGGGTAGTATTAATTGATGCAAAATGAATCGAGGCAAGCTTAAATAATAGAGGATGTCGTGATTGCCAACTATGTTGCCCAAAGTGAGGATCAGGTTATCGTACATCAATCCAAATGTAACTGCGGTGATGATGACTATACTTAATCTGTGGGTTCTAAGAGAAAGCGTGATTCCCCAAACCAGTAAGGCAAAATTGAGCAGTGTGTAAATAAAGTAAAGCCAGAATGACAACCCACCCTCCTAATATCTCTGATAAGAATAAAAAAATGACCGTCTTTCAACCGGTCATTCGTTTGTGCCCCCACGGAGACTCGAACTCCGGTTATAGCCTTGAAAGGGCTGTGTCCTAACCACTAGACCATGGGGGCAACGGACAAAATTCTACCATGCACCCTGCACAAGGTCAAGGAATTACCTTGATGAATTTTTAGTTTACCAATCTGAGAATCCTTCCCCAGAATGCGGGAACCTCTACGCTGATTTGACCATTCTCCAACCGAAACTCAGCTCCTCCATTAAGCTCATCCAGCCAAAACCCAGAAAGCTGCTTTTTTTCAGAAACTTGAATAATCGCAGGGGTATCCTGTGCATTAAGCAAGATCAAAGATTTTTCGCTGTCTGTCTCACGAAGAAAAGCAAATTGCTGATGAGAAACCATTACCTGTTGGTATTTCCCATTACGTAGGGAGACCATCCTCGACCGGATATCAGCAAGACGATGGATCACACCGGGAAGATCTGGTTGTGCTATGTTCTGATTCATTGTGGATATATCAATTGCTGGACGAAGTGCAACATCTGAATGAGAGGTTTTTTTTCCCGTAAAGCCCCACTCACTTCCATAATAGATGGATGGTACTCCCGGCATAGAAAAAAGGAGGATGTGGAGCGGATATAACATACGTTGATCCGGTAAAGAGCTGGCAACCCGGTTTACATCGTGATTATCAGCGAAATTATAAAGGGTTAGATGACGGTATATGCCATCCGATCCTGATTGACGATTAAGAGCATACGCTATTTCAAAATAATTCTTATCCGCAAGGCTTGAATACAATCCTTTATAACCTTCATAATTGGTCACCGAGTGCAGTGTATTTTCATTCGCCCAAATTCGATAATCACTGTGCGTGATTTCACCCATAAGCCAGAAATCATCTTTCCAATGATCACATCGCTGTCGTAGCTCATGAAGAAAATCAAGATCAAGGCAATCGGCTGCGTCCAGACGCAAACCATCAATCTGCCATTCGTCTATCCAGTATTTGATTGCCGAAAACAGGTGTTCACGGACTTCTTGATTCTGGAGGTTTAACTTAACCAGAGAATAATGTCCCGCCCAACTACTATATGTAAATGGATCTCCTTTAGGACTGGATTTTGTGAAATCCAACCCGTGAAACCAACCTCGATAAGGTGATTTTTCCCGGTTGGTTAGGATATCTTGAAATTGAGGGAAATCTCTGCCCGTATGATTAAGCACCGCATCTAAGATCAGTCGCATGCCGCGCCGATGAAGATCTTCACTAAATGCTTTCATGTCTGCATTGTCACCAAGCCTGCGATCTATACGGGTGTAATCAGTAGTGTCGTAGCCATGCGATGAGGATTCAAACACCGGACCAAGATAAAGAGAATTACATCCCAGGCTCTGAATATGATCCAACCACAAATGCAAGTTTTGTAAACGATGTATTACCGGCTCAGTACTGTTATTCTGGCGGGGAGCATCTAAGCATCCCAAGGGATAAATATGGTAAAAAAAAGCATTTTCAATCCATGAAACCATGATGTTTTTTCCTTAATTTGAAAAATATTGAACTTAAATAATCAAGATTTGGATACAACTTCACGTCAGATAATTAAGGGTAATTTTCGTGCCTGCTATGAAGAGATCCGCCATAATCCATCCGTCCGCGGTGATCAGTAGATTATGAGTAAATACCGTGCATATATTGATGGACAGTCCTATAGATAAATTCTTCAGCGAAGCTGACTTTGCCTTTAAGCCATAAACCAAGACATGATGAGATTAGCCCCAAGTAAGACACAGCATAGATGTGAGCGCGGCCGCGCATATTACCGTGATCGAATACAGCTGCTTCAAACATGCAAGTGAGAATTTTTTGCTGCTGATCTTCATAAGGCTGTATTGCTGTAAATACTTCACTATCAACTGGTGTGAATTGCATCGCCAGAATCATTCGTGTGAATTGTGGATAATCAGCTGCAAATTGGATATATATTAAGAAAATTTCCGTCAATGTTTTTGGTAAATCATGACGATACTCAGCAACACGCTGAAGGGGTGGGATCAAATTCTGAAATCCATTGGCCAGAACAGCTTCCAAGAGTCCATATTTGCTACCAAAGTAATGATACAGTGTGGGTTTGGTCACCCCTGCAAGCTCAACAATCTCCTGCACACCTACACCATCATACCCCTTTCGGGAGAAAGCATCAGTAGTTACAGAAATTAATGTTGTTTTATTATCCATTCTGTTATTATACCGAACGGTATAATAACAGTCAAGATAATCAGAATAATTGGGGAATGGGTTTTATCAACCCTGGATGGTCATTTTTCGGGCTGTTTACTTCTGCAGAGACAGGGTGGAAAGACATACCTTCAGAAGGGTAAGGAGACAATAACTGTTGCGCTTCATGTAATGACCTGTTTGGATCAATCCAACGCCACATAGCTCTCTTATCTAAGATCACCGGCATACGATCGTGAAAATCTCCAATGAGATCATTGGCCGGACAGGTTATAATCGTTGTGGAATGAATGCGATTCCCATCTGGTGATAACCATTCCTCCCATAAAGCCGCAAACGCGAACACTTTTTGTTCTTTCAGATGGATATAAACCGGTTCTTTTAAGCTCCCCTGAATTCTCCACTCATAGAATCCACTTGTGAGTATAATATTCCGTCTTCTTGCAAACGGGCTTTTAAAAGATGGCTTTTCCTGAATTGTTTCAGATCGTGCATTGATTAATCGCGTACCAATCGTAGTATCTTTTGCCCAGGAAGGGATTAATCCCCATCTGAACATTTCTACTTGTTTTATCTTATTATCCCTTACCACAGCTACATCTTGAGTAGGAGCAATGTTATAACGTGGTTTGTATTCATCCGGAATACCACCTAAATCTAACTCTTCCTGCAAATCACCGGGGTCCAATATAAGGGTAAATCGTCCGCACATACACCCTCCTTCCACGTAAAAGCCCGACTCCTGATATGATTATAACTTGACATTGCTATGGCATAAAATGATAATTGCCTTATCTTATCGCATTGAGGAGAATTATGGCACAACCCCTGGTTGAGTGTATCCCCAATTATTCTGAAGCACGCCGCCCTGAAGTGGTAGATGAAATTATTGCATCACTATCGACTGTACCTGGAATTCATGTCCTTGACCGCCATTCTGATATGGATCATAACCGTACTGTTGTGACTTTTGTTGGTCCTCCATCAGCGGTGGAAGAAGCTGCGTATCAATCAATTGCCACAGCTGCTTCACTGATTGATCTCGACCAGCATACCGGAGAACATCCTCGCATTGGGGCAACAGATGTCGTGCCATTTGTTCCATTATCAGATTTTTCTATGGTGGAATGTGTCGAGATAGCCAGGAGGCTAGGGAAAAGAGTAGCAGACACACTCGATATTCCGGTCTATCTTTACGAAGAAGCTGCAACCACTCCAGAACGTCACAATCTTGAAAACATCCGCCGCGGTCAATATGAAGGATTAAAACAAGAAATTCGAACTGCCCCTGACCGAAAACCAGATTATGGACCAATGGTCTTAGGGAAAGCAGGAGCAACTGTTATTGGCGCTCGTCAGCCATTGATTGCCTTTAATGTCTACCTCACTACTGATGATGTCTCAATAGCACAGAAAATTGCAAAAAGTATTCGCCAATCATCCGGTGGATGGCGGTATATAAAAGCAATGGGCGTGTTAGTTGAGGGACGCGCCCAGGTATCTATGAATATGACAAATTTTCATCAAACACCAATAGCCAGAGTGGTTGAAAGCATCAGAAGAGAAGCAGAAAGATATGGAGTAGGAATACATCATTCCGAATTAGTCGGATTGATCCCTCAAAAAGCCTTGACCGATGCTGCAATCTGGTACCTTCAAATGGATGCATTTAAACCTGATCAGGTTTTAGAAACACGTATGTATGATGCACTCCGCGAGACTCCATTGGAGACGGCTAACTCAGAATTTTCAGAAGATCTGGCTGCAGGTACTCCTACACCGGGAGGGGGGGCTGCATCAGCCTACAGTTCAGCTATGGGAGCAGCATTGGTATGCATGGTAAGCAGGCTAACCATTGGAAAGAGAAAACACCTTGAAATTGAACCCCGGATGTGGCAAATCCTCGAAATAGCAGAACCCATACACAAAGAATTACTTATGTGCGTAGAGAAGGATTCGCAAGCATTCAATTCTTATCTCGAGGCTATTCGGTTGCCCAAAGATAAACCAGAAGAAGAAAAGAAACGAGCAGAAGCAATTGAAGCTGCTATGTTACTTACTGCTGAAATACCTATGCAAGTATGTAAACTTAGCCTTCAGGTTATGCAACTGGCATTAGAGTTGGCAGAAATTGGCAACATTAACGCCATCAGCGATGCCGCATCAGGATTTGGGTTAGCTCAGGCAGGTTTTAAAGGTGCTGCATGGAATGTAAAGATAAATCTCAAAGATTCTTCTGCCAAAACTTCCGAATCAATGATTTCTGAATTATATATGCTAGGTAACCAGGTAACCATCATGGAACAATCATTACACCAAATCATGCGGGAACGAGGAGGGTTGGTTTGAGTTTTTTTCTCCGGCAGAAAGCCTTCATCATTCTGGTAGTTATTTTTGCTATTTTGTTCGGGACAAGTTGTAACCCAAAAGATATCAAACACCCTACCGAAGAGTTACAAATAGCAAGTGAACCAATACTGGATGTAACACCAACCGAGAGGATAATCGAGCCTGCTACTGCTTTGCCACCTTCTGGGTTGGTTGGCATAATACCTTCGAAAGCTACTCAGATTATCCCAACTCTTGAATCTGCAATCTGCGCATTAAATTGGTGCAACTCTGCAGGTCATTTCTGGCTCAATCGTCCAATTCCAGAAGATGGAGATAGAAATGTCGAACGCACCTACCGATTCGGCACCACACAAGAAGGAAAGCGGGAGATCCACCATGGTGTGGAATTTAACAATCCACGTGGCACTCCTGTCCTGGCAGCCGCAGATGGGATTGTTGTATTTGCAGGAAATGATAAAAATGAAGTATTTGGTGCTGATCATGGCTTTTATGGAAATCTGGTAATTATTGAACATCATTTCACAAAATTGGATGAGACTATATACACACTTTATGGACATCTGGATGAAGTACTTGTTCAAACCGGCAGCCAGGTCCGCACAGGTGATGAAATTGGCAAAGTAGGCGCAACTGGTTATGCAATTGGATCTCACTTACATTTTGAAGTGCGCCAAGGCGGGATGGATTATAAAAATTGTGTCAATCCAGAATTATGGTTAAACCTGGATGATGGGAAGGGGGCAATTGCTGCATCTGGAGAAGCTGATTTATTATCGGAAAGTCCGTATCCATCTGTTAAAATTGAATCACTTGACCTTAGCCAAAACCCAATTATTTTATATATTGAGACTTATGCTGATGAAAACATACAGCGAGACCCTGAATTAAACGAATTTTTTGCTGTAGGTAATCTGCCAGAGGGTAGATATCAGGTTACATTTTCAAAACGGGGCATTCCCCTGAAGATCGAGGTAGAAGTCAAAGCAAATCAACTCACACACATCATCTATCCATCCAATTTAGGAGAATAAACAATGGGATTAAAACCAGATCACTGGATTCGAAAAATGGCCTTGGAACATGGAATGATTAAACCTTTTGCTGATAGTAATTACAAACATGGTGTTATATCCTATGGTGTATCATCCTATGGATATGATGTCAGGGTCACTGATGAATTTAAAATATTTACAAATGTAAACTCTGCAATTGTGGATCCGAAGAATTTTGACGTCCGTTCCATGGTGGATTACAAAGGTGAGGTTTGTATCATTCCACCCAATTCCTTTGCCTTAGCCCGTACAGTAGAATATTTTCGCATTCCAAGGGGCGTATTAACTATTTGTCTTGGTAAAAGCACTTATGCCCGTTGTGGAATAATCGTTAATGTCACTCCTTTTGAGCCAGAGTGGGAAGGATTTGTAACCCTTGAAATCTCCAATACCACTCCTCTTCCGGCAAAAATTTATGCCAATGAAGGGATCGCCCAGGTATTATTCCTTGAAGCAGATGAATCATGCGAAATCTCTTACGCTGATAAAAAGGGGAAATATCAAAACCAGCAAAAAATTGAACTCCCTAAAATGTAGGCGAGATTTTCTCATTTAGTGAATAAAATGCAAAACTTACGAAACCGGATTGACTATTTTTTACGCTGGAGATTCAAATGGCACAGATCCGGTTTCAAACCACCCATCCATCCTCAAAAACCCCTTTTTCAACATCTTGATAAGACATCACGAGAGCAAGCTTTTCAGATGGAGGAAAAACTCTATTCTGATTATCATTTGGAGAAGTTAAAAGAAAGTACCAACAGTGGGAACTATCAAGAAAATCTTTTTTATATCCACATGCTGCAGACAGCTTTTTCACAATTACAGGGATACACACTACCTCAGATGATTCACGCAGCAGATATTGGACCATCTCATTGGTTTTACGTGTACTCACTTCACAATTTTCTTACATGGTATCAAACTGATGTGTCAAGAGAGATAACCCTTGATGGATATGAAGCTGATCCCTGGCGGATCTATTCAGATTTATATTCGCGCTTTGATCGTGCAATAGGTTATATAGGTGAATTGCAAAACACAAATTATTATCCAAAAGCTTTTTCTGCTCAACCATGTCAATATGATCTGATTTTTATGTTCTTCCCTTTTGTATTTCTTCATGATCACAGGCAATGGGGGATTCCAGACAAGGAATTTAACCCAGAAGGACTTCTCAAAGATGCATGGTCAAGTATAAAAAAAGGTGGAAAACTGTTTATCGTTAATCAGGGGAATGATGAACATCAAAAGGAACGTCAATTATTGTCGAAGGTAAATATCCCAATTGAAAAATCCATTCTCATGAACGATCTGTTATTTCGCTATGATCACGAGCGATATATCATTGTGAGCAGTTCACATGAATGAACCATCCTCTTCAGTAGAAAGAGTCTTGGAATATATTTCACATATTAGTGGCTTTATCGGTCCAAGGCCATCCGGCAGCCAGCAAGAGAAAGCAGCGCATGATTACCTGAAAACTTTACTCGATCATGCTGGATTACGGTCGGAATATCAAACTTTCAAATTTCCATCCTTACCTAAATTTTTACCTTATTTAACCATCCCCGGGTTATTCCTCTTACTTGTACCATTCCTGCCGGGTGTATTTAAAGCCATACTAATTTTTCTTCCATTTATCATAGCTGCATTACCAGAAATTCATAATTGGATATTGGAACATCTTCCTTCAACTTCCTTTTCTCAAAATTTGGTTGCCCAACCCTCAAAAAACACTCTCGAAGAATTGGATGTATTGTTCTGTGCGCATGTTGACAGTGGAAGAATAATTCCGCGTTCATCCTGGTTATTTCAGGGTTTTCTCAATCATTATATGGTTTTGCTCGAGATTTACTCATGGCTGCTTGCCATTATCGGATTGTTATATCTAACCATACCTAAAATTGCCCAGGTGATTCAACCCATTACTATTACACTTATTTCTTTAACTGGTTTTGCACTATTCTGGCTGGATATCTGGCAGCAATTAGGAAATAGTTGGAAAGTATCACCTGGCGCCAACGACAATGCTTCAGGGGCAGCAGTCTGCGCAACGCTAGCCGAAGATTGGGAAACTTCTGATTTTCAAAAAAATATAAAAGTTGGGTTCCTATTTACAGGAGCGGAAGAAGTGGGTTTATTCGGAGCAAAAGCCTTTGTTCAACAAAACCCACAAATTCCTAAAAATCTAATAGTGATTAATATTGATATGGTCGGCCATGGCCATAGGGTTGGGGCTGTTTTTCGAAGTGGGAGATTTAAACCCCTATATGCTGATTCAGACCTTCTCAAGCTGATTCATCAAAAAGAACCAAACCTGGTTTTCATTGATTATCGATACAGAGGAAGTGATTTTCTTCCCTTCTTAAAAGCTGGTTATCGTGTAATTAGTCTTGAAGCTACCGAGAATGGAGGGGTACCGTCTACATATCACAGCGAAATCGATTTGCCTGATACCATCCAACCTGAAATTATCAGTCATATAACTGGTTTATTGAAAATATTGTTATCCGACTTGGATAATCAGTAATCTCATTTCATTTACTTGTATCAATTGAAAATCTAAGCCAACCTTGAATGATGCGAAATGATATACTGGAACAATGTTGGTAGAATAATAAAAGGATTTTTCATGAAATTTATCAGTGAATCAACAGAGGAATTCATAGCAGAAGGGAAAAAGGTATCTGGATTCAAGTTTTTCGATTTAGTTCATGGATTAATATACGCAAAATATATCTATATCTATATAGCAACAGGTACAGGACAAAATCATCTATCAAAAGCTATCAAACCAATCATAGCTTTCATCGCATTTTTATGTAATCCAATAAAGAAATTTATCAATCAGATTTCGCCACCAAAGAATTCTATTCAATTTGCAGATACTTATCATGGAAAAGTCGTTCCCATTGGCGCTGCAAAGCAACTAGTTTCAGTTCAGCAGGAAATCCAGCTTGTAAATCTTGAGCATGTCATCCCATATAAAAAAGCTCGAGATCTAATATTACTCGAACCCACCCACATCGCAGTAATCGATTGCCCCTGTCGGGCATCTCGGGAAAATCCATGCCTACCTCTTGATGTCTGCATCGTCATAGGTGAACCATTTGTTGGTATGATCCTAGAGAATTACCCAAAACGTGCAAGGCAGATATCGCAAACGGAAGCATTTATTATTTTAGAAGAAGAAGAGGCGCGTGGACACGTTCACCATGCATTCTTTAAAGATGCAATGTTGGGTAGGTTTTATGCCATTTGTAATTGCTGTTCCTGTTGTTGTGGGGCAATGCAAGCTCAAAGACATGGGACTCCAATGCTTGCATCATCCGGATATCTTGCAGTGGTGGATGAAACGCTTTGCATTGGATGTGCTGCATGTGTTGCTATCTGTCAGTTTAACACGATTTCTATTCCTGATATCATTGCGGTGGTTGATGACAAAAATTGTATGGGTTGTGGAATATGTGTTTCCCATTGTCATCAAGAAGCAATTCGCCTCGAAAAGAATCCATTATTTAGTGCGCCATTGGAATTAGATGAATTGATGAAAATGGCGGTTGCGACTAATTAATCCGTTAATTCCGGAGCTTCCTCTTCTCTCCTACCCTTACAGTAATTCCAAGTTGGTCAAGATATTCAAGAAATGCCTGGGCATATTTTCGACTGGTCTGAAACTGATCTCGCCACTCAGCTAGAGATAACTCTCCGTTAGCGTTAAGCGCTTTCATTGTCTCATCCACCATCTTGTTATACGTTTCCTCAGAAAATACTACTTCACTGGAAACTTGCCGCAATTGATGAGTGCTGATCATCGCCTGGTAGAGTAGCTCTCCAATTTCTGTTATGATTTCCTTAACAGACGGTGGTGAATAAGGTTCAAGCCTCATCCTATTAAGAATCTTGTGAATATGTTCTTTTTGTAAAGGAGAAAACTTTATCTCGAAATCTGCAGCGCTAATAATATTTGAGTTTTCCTGTAACTCCCCGCTTTCTATCCATTCTTTTAGTTGGGTGGCAAATAACTTTACTGGAAGGTTGAGTTTGCTTTTCAATTCTTCACGTGGTATGCCTGGTTTTAGCGGATTATTTTGGTGATATTGGCGAATAATATTTATTGCATTCAGCTGAATATTTTGCAAGTAAGTCTCAGAAAGAATATAAATAGTGTCAGGAGCACTTCCTGTTTGAATACGCTTGTATTTACCATTAGAAATATCTTTGGATAAGATATCTTGTAATTGTGAAATATTCAAATTTTGATTTTTTGCAAGATCGCTCAACAAGATAGGTGCCATCGATTGAATTGCATAATATATTCTTTGGAGTGGGTCACCTTCTTTTTGTTTATTGAGCCAATCCAGTATTTCGGAATCAAATCTCTTATACCTTTTTTGAACAGGTGCTTGTATGACTGAGCCACCACCAATTGTTTCAGCAGGGGATGGCCTGCGTAAAATAAAACGATCACCAGGAAAAACAACTACTTCATCGCGTAATTCCAATTGAACCAACCCACACTTTCCTGGTTGTAAAATATTCTGATCAAGCAGTCGAATCCTTCCAATTGTCTCTTTCGCTCCAACAAAAAGCTTGACCTCCGCATGATGCTCTAATGGAAGGGTGACATCATCGAGTAAGCGTATTTCTGCATCAATCCTGAGTGCAGGCTGATATGTATCAGGATAAGCAATCAAGTCGCCACGTGAAATTTCTTCGAGTTCGATTCCTGTTAGATTTACAGCTGTTCGTTGACCCGGTTCAGCAAATTCCTCCTTCTTTTTATGGGTTTGCAAACCACGAATTCTGGCTTTCCTTTTTGATGGCAAAATAACGATCTCATCCCCAATATGAAAAGTTCCATCTAAGAGTGTTCCAGTGACCACGGTACCAAATCCGGCCATCGTAAAAACTCTATCCACTGATAATCTGGGACGGTTTGTGTTAATTCTTTTTGGTTTATTCTGAAGGATTGTATTGATAGAATTTATTAAATGATCCAGCCCTTCTCCAGTTTTTGCTGATACTTGTATGATATCCGCTTTCGAAAGGATTGTGTTTTGTAATATTTTTTGGATATCTTCTTTTACTAGTTCGAGCCAATCAGGATCTGTTATTAAATCACATTTTGTTAATGCAACTAGCCCAGTTGGTATTTGCAATAAATCCAAAATCGCTAAATGTTCCCGTGTTTGCGGCATCACCCCTTCATCTGCTGCAATAACAAGAATAACCGCATCGATACCACCCACACCAGCCAACATGTTTTCAATAAAATCGTGATGTCCAGGTACGTCAACCACACCTACTGGCGTGCCATCAGGCAGTGAGAACCAGGCGAAGCCTAGATCTATCGTCATTTCTCGGGCTTTTTCCTCAGCCAGACGGTCAGGGTGGGTACCAGTTAATGCAGCAACCAGAGCTGATTTTCCATGATCTACATGTCCGGCTGTGCCTATTACATACATAAACTAATCCATATCGGTAGGCTTACCAAACAAGCGTTCGTATGAAGAAACCCACGTATGTGAAAGATCGAGCAACGAACGGAGCCTTTTCTGTGTTTCTTCAGAGAATTCATTAAATTGATCATTGAGCTGCTGTGATAAATCTTCTAATTGAACTAATCTTTGATCATGTTTATCGTGTTGCCGTTGTACATCTTTCATTTGCTCTTCTGAAACCAGATTGTAATTAGTCCACCGTTTCTGTTCATCAGCTTTAAAGGCTGTCCACTCCTGGCGAAAATGATCCTCATTCAAGCGATGCATCTCTGTAATCTCATTGATGCGGCGTTCAATCCTCTGGGCAGAGTCATCCAGTTGATCTTTTGATTTCTTTACAGATCGCAGCATCTCTTCCAGGTTTTGCACTTGCGTATCCATAGAGCCGGCAATATTTTCCACAGTAGTAAAACGTAATTGCATTTCCTTCCAGGTTCTATCACGTTCAACTTGTGCCTGATTCTGTCTTTCAATAAAAGCTACCTGCGCTTGTCTTCTGTCAGCCTCTGATTGGACAAGCTCAGTCAATCTGTTTTCCACCTTCTTGATATTCTCGATGAGAAGGTCTACTCTGCTCCTTTGCTCATCCATCCGTTTTCGAAATGCAGAAATCTCTCCCTGCATATCTGTCATCCGTTTGTTATCAACTTTTCGAGATTCATCATTTAGCTTTTGGATTCGTTGAAATTCCTCATACATTACCCTGGATTGCACCACTTTTTCATCCAACTCTGAAGTAACATCGGTGGTTTTTTTGTATTCATCTTCCAGTTTTTTTAAACTTTTTTTAATATCCTGAAGATTCTCATAACCTTTTCTAAGTTCAATGATGGACTTATTTATTGAATTTACTTCATTTTGGCGTTTTGAATCTTGATCAATTTCTATCTCAGCCCTGATTTTCTGGAAAGACTCTCCAGTCTTGCCTAATTCAATCCTTAATGAGCTTAATGTCACATCCGTTTGATCCAGACGCCCTTGAATTGTATTGAGTTGAGCAAAATCTTTTTGTAAATCTTTTACCTCTTTTCGAGCAGAACGGAGGGATCCTTCCAACCGTTGCAACCTGTCTTCTAATGTTGCAATAGTAGTCTTGTCTTTTCGACGCTCTTCATCCAGCCATTCCAGACGTTTCACTACCTGTTCAATTTCCATAGATAAGCTCCAATCGGAGGTTTTGTTTTGTCATTATACCATTCAGGATTTTTACTTACGGAACGGTTAATAACCGTGGGAATGAGTTAAGTAAAGAAGATAATAAAGGCGAGAATACCTGTGGAAATAATCCCAGAAAGACCAAAAAGACAATACCACTAACCATAAGCATTGCTAAAAAACCGTCAAATTGGAACGAGTTCTTTGGTTTATCCGATTGTTGCAAAAATACAAATAAGGTATTTAATCCTCCACCCCAAATTCCTGCCATACCCAGAATGATCAACCAGGCGAGGGTTGTTGATTGGAGGGATAACTCTTCAATCAGAGCTACACGAAGTGGAAAACCTGCAAGAAGAGGTAAACCACCTATTGAAAACTGCGCTATCAGAATTGAAATTGCAAGAATAGGTTTTTTTCGGGCTAATCCTTGCAAATCACTCAGTAAAAGAGACCCCAGCGATTTTTTTATCAAGGTTAATGCTAAAGCCCACAAACCAAAAGACACCATTCTAATGAGCAGAAGATTGGAGAAAAGCTCATTTCCTCTACTCGTCATTAATCCTAGAGCCAGAACGGCAAAACCATTTTCAACAATTACAGCATATCCAAACATACGGGCAAGATTCTTTTGAAAACCAGACCATATACCGCCTGTGATTATCATCAAAATACCCGCATACATCATAAATTCAGGTAAGTTAGTGAGTGTCCTCAGCCATGCAAAGCGATCTATAAATGTGAGAAGGAAAAACATTACTGCAGCAGGTAAGAGTAAAAAAATGAAACCCACTAGATAAGGCTCTTCCTCTTCCGCCAGCATAGGCATCCATGAATAAAGAGGAAAAATAGCCAGGCAAAAAGCGAAACCAACGCCCATAAGTACCAGAATCTGTGTCGTTTGCTGATTATCCAGAGGTACAGAATCCATATTACCCAGTAACCAGCCAGTCAATATTAAAAAGGGCATCCCCATTGTTTGAAAAACAAGGTATCTTACTACTCCGGGTCTTGGCTCAGAAAATGGTACGGAGAGAAGTGGAACACTGACCAAAACAATTCCTTCGATGAGGAGAGCGGAATACAGGAATGGTTCAACCGCAAAAGATGCCACTGCCAGAGCTGGAATAATCAAACCAGCAGGAGCAAGAATGCTGGATACTCCGCTGAAAAATCCACCTATTAACCAGAAAAGAGCGAATAGAAAAAATATTGCAAGGATTGTCTGATCGTATTGATCCAGAACTAAACGCCTTCCGAGTATTGAAAAAATGGGTTCAATTTTTACATTGAATCCAAAGACAGTGATTGGAGTATTAATTGTTATTCCGACAGCAAATACCGCCATCAACGCGGCAACCACAGCAGACGTTATAAAAACCAGTCGACGATAGCGCAGTAATGGGACTAATACTATGCCAACGATGAATGGAAATATTATCCATACAATGGCAGCACTCATCCCAGAATATCCTCTTGTCTCACAGGGCTTTCCATCCAATAAGAAGCGATAAATGCAAGTCCTAATTTAATTGCTCCCATCAAACCTATTACAAGTAATGAAATCTCAATTGAGAGAAACATTGTCTCAAACCCGATCAGGAAAACAAGCAAACCGATAATCACTTCATGACTAGTTTTTGAATATGCTATGATGATCACTCCCTGGCTAATCGATATTAAAGTTATTGCAGCTGACTCTGCGGTTATTGATGGGAACCAATTCATAAGATTACTAATCATAACGATCGCTGCAGAAACAGCAAAAATATAAGCCAGAAGGTAAAATATGATTTCAGGTCGGGATAAGGGAATTTTCAGTAAGTATTTAGCAGGTTTGGATGCACCGATGGCTGCAGTGGTCATCCAGCCTAGAATAAGAAGAATAACAGAAAATAATACAGGTGATTGGAAATAAAAAATTACCGCCTGAAGTAAAAATAGAATCGCAAGCATCAATAGTTGAGAAAGTAATTCTCGGCGGATAATCAACCAGCCACCAGCTAAGATCGAAAATAAAAGCAATAAAACGGAAATAATCTCAGGCATCTCTCTAACCACCACCGATCTGAATAAGAGCTAGAAACAAGACAAAAACCAGTGCTGCCCAAAGAAATCCGCCCTGACCTTCAAGAACACTTTCTATTCTGACCACAAATGCAAATAAGCCTCGCATAATCAACTGTACCAGACTATATATCCAATCCAGATTAATGACCTTTTGCAGCATAGAAACTGATCTGGTTGTATCTGGTGACGGATCTATTGCTGACTGAATTTTTTGCAATACTAACTCAATCCTTTCGGTTTTGTTATTCCAAACTAATAGTGAAATACATACCAAGCTCAATGGAATCGTAAACCACCAAATCCCTTCAACTCGAGATCCACGCCAACCAAATAACCCGGTAATAATGTAAGAAGCGATGAGTAAAACCATCGAGAAAGGATAAGTTAAATAAATAATTTGTTCCTGCCCTGATGGTATTGCTGGTTTTAATTTAATTTTGTCTGCCATAGCATAGATTAGGAATAGTAAGGCAATAAAAGCAGGAATAAGCCAATAAATGTGACCTTCAGCCGCAAGAGCCTGCATACCGCTGCTGTTTGCGGTATACGGCAAACCAGCCAGATTTATTAAACCAACCCATGCAAGAACTCGCATCAAACGATTATACGAATCAAAGAGAAAAAAGGCGCTACTTAGAAATACTAGAGAGATTCCCCACGACATGGATAAAAAAGGGCTTCCCGTCAGTACACAAATAATTGCACTGGCGGATAAACTCAATATCCAAAAAGGTCTGGCTTTTAGCTCATCTTTCTCAATCAGCCAGCGAATACTTGAATACATTAACGCTAAAGCTGCAGATATTGACAACCAGATTTCAAAACCTGGTGCAACTGTTGTAGATGGTAAACGTGATAGGACAACCATCGAGGAAGCAGCCGGTGCGATTCTGAGCAAAGTTCCTTGTCCTCTACGCAGATTCGTTTCTACAGTAAAAGGGAGATGTAAAGGAAATACACCCAACCTTAATCCAATGCTGATCAACAAAACCACACCAACCTGCGGAGAGATGTTATCAAAACTGGTATTAAATCCTATCGCACGGCTACCTAGCACAAATGCCCAAAATGCCAGAATTAAACCTATTACTCTTGAACTGTAAACTCGGATAGTTTTTCGAAGTTGATCTGTCTTATCAGATCTTCGGGTAAAGATAAGTAATTCCACAATATCCATTGATGCCCAACCTAAAAGCAGTGTGACCGGATTCGCAGATAAAACAGCTACAAGAGTTAATCCACCTAATGCCAGACTGCCGGAAAGGTTAATCACCTCTGTCCTGGTTCTTATTTGCCCTGGAGAAATTAAGACGATAAGAAATACTAAAGTAACCAGGGCGAAGCTATATCCCCATGAAGAATAATCAAGAACCAGCATGGGAGATGAGCTGAATATAGGAAAATCACTCCATTTTAACAAAGTTAATGTACTTGGCAGGCGTAGCCGAAGAACCAACATGGATAACCATGAAACCATGCTTCCGGTAACTGCAATAAGCCATAAAGCAGGGAAGGTTGGCCGTGTTAATCGAATACCCAAAATTAACAAGGATGTGAATAGCAAAAGGAAGATTGGGATTGCCAGAATCATATGAAGTGGTAAGTTAGTCTATAGTATGATGTTGCTCGAAACACGATGAATAAACTTTCCAGATCCGGCTTTTCCTAACCAATTTTCTCCATTAACGATCAACTCACCTCTCAGGAAAACCTTTTCCGGCATTCCAATCAATTCCCAACCCTCAAACAGATTGTAATCTGTACGCATATGGGCTTGATTTACGCCATAAGTTATTCGTTTATCAGGATCCCAGATAACGATATCGGCATCAGCTCCAGGGATAAGTGCGCCTTTCTTTGGATACATACCAAATATCTTTGCTGGATTGGTACAATTTAGAGCAACAAATTGATTTGCAGAAATTTTTCCCTGACGGACTCCATATGTCCATAAAATTGGCATACGATCTTCGATCCCGGGTAAACCATTGGGAATCTGGGTAAAGTTGTTAGCACCCAATTCTTTTCCAGGAATAGAAAAACTTTTCCCTTCAAACATTATTGGCTTGGATCCATTGAAGAAAAAGGAACAATGATCTGTGCCAACAGCTTGAATAATTCCCCGTTGTAATCCTTCCCATAATCGTGCATTATCCATCATGCCCCGTAAAGGAGGAGAACATACATATTTTGCTCCATCCGGTTTACTCAATTGATCTTCTGTGAAAAAGAGATACTGAGGGCAAGTCTCGCCCATCACCTTCAATCCCATACGACGGGCATATTCAAGTTGATCTACCTCCCCAGCTACATTCATATGGACTATGTATAAAGGTGCATCTGCCTGGGCTGATAATGAACAAGCGCGTAAGACTGCTTCCACCGCACCCCACGCAGGTCTTGTTTTTGCATGCCAGATCGGTGAAGTATTTCCTGATTCCAACGCTTCTTGCACGAGTATATCGATTACATCTCCATTCTCTGCATGTAAGAGGGTTAAAATTCCCGAATCTTTAGCTATACGCATCACTTTAAAAATACTACCATCATCCAGACGTAATCGATTGTTATAGGCTGTAAATACTTTTATACTGGTTATGCCTGATAACGGTAAATCTGATATCTCAGCTGCAATCTTTTCAGAAAACTTTGTAATATTCATATGAAAGCCATAATCAATTGCAGCTTTGTTATCTGCTCTATGATGCCAGTTACTAATATCTTCTGCCAGGGAGCTTTGTTCCTGAGGAATGAAATCTAATGCAGTAGTAGTGCCCCCAAAAGCCGCCGCCCTGTGTCCCGTATAATGATCATCAGATGTAACCGTATTAAACATTGGTAAATCAAGATGTACATGCGGATCCACCCCACCTGGCATGATTAATTTTCCGGTTGCATCAATAATCTCCGCACCGGGATAGGCTAACTCTTGCCCAATTTGCTTGATTTTTTCACCAATGACCAGAATATCTGCATCAAATGTCTCACTGGCAGTAATTATCGTACCACCTTTAATTAGGAGTGTCATTGTCGCCTCCATATTCATCTTGATATTTGGATAAGTATATTAGACCAAGCCATTGAGCAATTTCAGGATCAATTTCGATGTCGGGGTTGTTATATTTATTTTCGTCTTCACCGGATTCTAATCTTTCACGAAGAGAACTCCATAGAAGGGTCCGATCTTCTGAATTTACCACCAAATCTCTGAGATCTTTCGCTCTGAAGAAATATTCACCCGTAGTGTAAAAAAATGTAATTCGCTTCCACTGTTTTGCCTGTATAGGTGTTTTTAGTGGCAGCAGGGGACCGATCATAATCTTAAAATATTCTTCGTTAGCCCGCTCGGGAGGACATTCATCCCCAAACAATTCTCTTCTAGTGGTAAACTCATGCCCCTTAACCTGAGCAAGGTAATTTATCCTGCCTCGCTCTGATGGAGGAAAGCTTCCAGGTTGATAAAAAGCCAGGTAATCCACATCAATAACTTTTGGAGCAGATCGTAAAGGAATACGGTACCATCCTAAAAGCCGGGCAATCTCCATATCTCTTGGATGCGGTAATACAGCTACAAGAACAAGAGAATATGGTTGAATATCCAAGTTTTGCATTTTGTAAATCATACTTATTGTGTTAACTTTTCTAACATATTATAAGATAGAAAGACAGGGCGAGCTTTTCTGCTCGCCCTGTGATCAAAATTCATCATACACCTAATAATTATTAATCAAACCAACTTTATGATTGAATTCGTCAATCAAATTATCAATTTCTTCTACTTGACCTTGAATTTCGTTGAAGTAATTCCGGTTGTACCACATATCCAATATCTCTTCGTATGTTTTTCCTTGCTGTTCTACCCAGGTAAAGTATTTAAGGTTATGAACCCGCCTGCGGTCTGTATACGTTAATTCAACCAGGTTATCAACTGATTGCCCTATAAGATAACGAGAAAAATCAGCGGCGGCATCAGAGGCCGTGTATTCGCCAAATTCCTCATGCATTTCCTTTAAGCGACTGGTATACAATTCCATTGAATCAGTTAATACTGTTAATACAACATCATTTTCAGTGAGCTCCTGATACTTAGCAAACTTAATGGCAGTCAAAACATTAGAAATACTTGAAAAGCCCAATAAATCAAGTTTAGAAATGATCTCTTCAGGTACACCCTTCTTAGCCAGATACCTTTTCCCTTCTGTCTCGTTGAATAGACGAGATAAGTTCACGACTGCATTATCATCGATTGCAACAACAAAATCGGTATTTTTTGCATTATGGATCCAGGGTACATGCTTATCACCGATCCCTTCAATACGGTGTGCTCCAAAACCATTCTCTAATAATGTTGGACATTGCAGAGCTTCACTTGCGACAATCTTGCTGGATGGGAATAATTGTTTCATGTAATCTCCAGAAGCAATTGTCCCAGCTGAACCAGTTGCAGATGCCATTCCTCTGTATTCATCCCTAGGTCTTAATACTTTCTTTAATACTTCTTCCATTGCATGGCCTGTTACTTCGTAATGCCACAGGTAATTTCCAAATTCATCAAATTGATTGAAAATCATCAAGTCTTCGCCAGATTTGCGAAGTTCCCAGCATTTATCAAAAATTTCTTTTACGTTAGATTCTGTTCCGGGTGTAGCAATCACCTCGCCAGCAACATGAGATAACCATTCAAATCTCTCTCTGCTCATACCTTCAGGTAGGATAGCAACAGAATCACACGCCAAGAGGGTAGAATCATAGGCACCGCCACGGCAATAATTACCGGTTGATGGCCACACTGCTTTTTGCGTGGTCGGATCAAACTGACCTGTAACTAATCGTGGGACAAGACATCCAAACGCCGCACCCACCTTGTGCGCACCAGTTGGGAACCATTTTCCAACCAGAACAATGATTCTAGCCTTAGTGCCAGTCAAACTTGGAGGCAATTCTAAATAATTAACTTCACCAAAACCACCTCCAGTAGCTACCGGTTCATTTTTCCATGTAATTCGATAAAGATTACGGGAAGTAATATCCCATAAACCAATATTCTTTAATTCTGCCTTTATTTTGGCGGGTATTAATGATGGATCCTTCATCTGAGCAAAGGTAGGAATGATAATATTCCGCTCTCTGGCTCGTTTTACTGCACGTTCCAGACGATCAGGTATAACAGTTAAATCAATCTTTGCCATTTTGGGATCTCCTTGTTTTATTTTTCAAAATCCTTCGGATCTTCACGAACAATGTATAAAGGTCTTCCTTTTACTTCATCATAAATTCTACCAATGTACTCGCCAAGAATGCCTAGCGAGATTAATTGAACACCGCCAAGGAAAAGAACGGCGATCAAAGTAGTAGCCTGTCCTAAAAAGGCTTCTGTTCCAGTTAATCTACCGATGACTACAATTGGTATTGCAAGAATACTGATTCCTGCTGAGAGAAAACCAATATAGGTCGCCAATTGAAGAGGAAAATATGAAAAACTGGTCACAGCGTTTAGTGCAAGTTTCAACATTTTCGAAAATGGATACTTAGTCACTCCGGCAAATCGGGCAGCCCGACGGTATGGCAAACCTACCTGTTTAAAACCAATCCATGAAGACATCCCTCGAAGAAACCGATGTCTTTCACGCATATTATTCATCACGTTAACGACTTTTCGATCCATTAACCGGAAATCACCGGTATCAAGGGGAATTTTTACGTCAGTTATTCTGTAAATAAGCCGATAGAAAAGGGATGCGGTGGTTTTTTTAAACCAGGTCTCGCCTTCTCTCTCAACCCTGATTGCATACACTACTTCAAAACCTTCCTTCCATTTCTCGATCATTTCAAGGATAACTTCAGGCGGGTCTTGAAGATCTGCATCGATAATCACGATTGCATCACCCCGACTGTAATCCAGTCCGGCTGTAACAGCAATTTGATGACCAAAATTGCGGGCAAATATTACCGGGCGGATACGCGCATCCTGCCGGGCTAGCTCGCGAATAATATCG
The DNA here is from genome assembly GCA_964648485.1 of uncultured Leptolinea sp. Classification (GTDB taxonomy): domain Bacteria; phylum Chloroflexota; class Anaerolineae; order Anaerolineales; family Anaerolineaceae; genus DAIOEK01. The sequence goes on along the minus strand of CAZYOF010000012.1, from coordinate 58,001 downwards.
GTTGATCCGTCTCTAGAACCATCATCAATCAAGACCAACTCCCACGACTCGCCTGTTTTTTCCATGGTTTCCATCATGCGTTTGTGTAAAACTGGCAGGCTTTCAACTTCGTTATAGACAGGTGCAATTATTGAATAGCGAGGATTATCCATCTTATCTCTTATATAACTTTCTTCAATGCTTTTAGGTTTGGCTCGATGATAACAGCTTCTGGCACAGCCTGCATAGCAGCCCGTATATCTTTTAAACCGCTGCCAGTATTAACTACCAATACTTCATCCTCGGCTTCAACAAATCCCAATTCAACTGCTTTTTCAAGGCCAGCATATGCAGTAGAGCCGGCTGGTTCGGCAAATATACCCACTTTTCCTAGTTTGGCAATTGCAGAGATGATAGCATCATCTGATACTGTTATATATTGTCCATTCGTATCTCTGGCTGCGCGAACCGCCCTAATTCCATCCCGTGGAAAATCAACAGAAATGCTATCCGCAATGGTCGTAGCTGAAACTGAAATAATCTCTTCATTTCCACTCATAAATGTGTTCGCAATTGCTGCTGATTTTTCTGACTGAATACCAAAAATGCGGGGCATCTGATCCAGCCATCCCAAATTTGCTAAATCTTTAAAACCTTTGTGAATACCAGAAATAATATTCCCATCTCCAACTGATACAAACAAACATAATGGTCTACTCGATTTTCTATTGATGAGCAGTTTCTCCCAAATTTCAAATGCGGCAGTTTTCTTACCTTCTGCTGTGAAAGGATTGTAACCTGTATTCCGACAATACCAGCCAAACTCTTGAGATGCTTCAATGGTCAGATCAAATGCTGAATCGTAATTCCCATCTACTAGAATAACTCTGGCACCAAAGACAAGAAGCTGAGCGACTTTTGCCTGTGGTGCTGTTTTAGGAGCAAAGATTACCGCAGGTTGTCCAATTGCTGCTGCCATGCATGCAAGTGCTGCACCTGCATTCCCTGTAGAAGCGGTTACGACGACTTCCGATTTCAATTCACGTGCTCTGGCAACTACAACAGAACTGGCTCTATCTTTAAAGGATGCACTCGGATTTTTTCCTTCATCCTTTATCCATAATCGTTTTACACCGATTTCGTTAGATAACTTTATTGGTTCTAATATCGGGGTACCACCCGCTACCCGAAGAGGTGTTCCTAATCCACCCGGATCTTCTACAGGAAGAAGTGGTAGATATCTCCATAGGGATTGATCCAATGAGGATGATATTAGAGAAGGTGAATACTTCTTGCGAATCTGGTCATAATCCAGAATTACATCAAGATTGCCTCCATCTACCGGGCAAGTATAAGTTACTTCATCAGGGTTATATTCTTTACCACAAACAGAACAACAATATCCTGAAAAGTTTTTCATAATGCTCCATAGTTTGAAAATTCTATAGACCTCGCTCACCGCGGATATAAGGGATCCCCAGAGCTGCGGGAGCACCTATCCTTTTACGGAAAGCATCGTACGAACCAATCACAAGCACAATAATCGTGAAGGCATAAGGTAGCATTTGGAGGAAAAAACCATAATATGGATTGTAATAAAAAGGATTACGGAAACCAAAGATCTGCATTGGACCTTGAATATCTAATACCAACCTCCGCAATGCACCAAATGTGTACGAACCTACTGCTGCACGGACGGGATCCCATTGTGAAAAGATGATCAATCCGACAGCAATCCAGCCTTGCCCTGCAGTGGTCAATTCAGAGAACCAGCCGGGAGATATAGCCAGGCTGATGGTTGCTCCTGCCAGACCCGCAAACATTCCACATACAAACACATAGATGTAGCGAAGTCTATAAACATTAATGCCTAATGAATCTGCTGCTGCCGGATATTCACCAACTGCTCTCAGGTGCATTCCAGGACGGGTTTTATAAATAAAATACCAACACAATGGGATTAATACAAAACCGATATATACAAGAATACTGTGATCTTTAAAGAAAATAGGTCCGATTATTGGTATTTGCGCAAGTAGTGGAATACTGAACTTGGGTAACAAAGAAATTACACCAGCTTTACTGAGGTGTTCGCCAAAAACCAGGGCAATACCTGTGCCAACAAATGTGAGCGATAATCCGCTAACAACTTGATCTGCCTGCAAGGTGATGGTAATAAATGCATGAATTTGGCTGAGCAGACCTCCTGCAATCATTGCTGCGAGTAATCCAAGCCATGGATTCCCGGTTGATATGGTAACGCTGAAAGCTGTCATTGCTCCCAGTAGCATCATACCTTCCATACCTAATTGCATTATTCCGGCTCTTTCCGAAAAAATCCCGCCTATAGTTGCGAAAAGTAAAACTGTTCCTGTGGATACACCAGCTTGAAGGATGATAATGGGATCCATGATTTTACTCCTTCACCACGCGGACAATCCGAATACGGTTTCTTAATAGAAAATCGCTAGCGATGAGACATACCAGAATGATGCCCTGGATCATCTTCGGAACGCCAGATGGTTGAATTTCGCGTCCCGCTAGAATTAATGCACCAAAAAGAATGGAGACAATCACCACCAGAAATGGATTAAGTTTCGCCAACCACGCGACAATTATTCCGGTAAAGCCATAACCAGGAGAAATCGCTCCCTGCAACCGGTGGACGACACCAGAAATTTCAGACATCCCGGCTAACCCTGCTAACGCGCCGGAGAGCATCATAACCAGGATTACATTACGTTTCATCCGAATCCCTGCATAGGTTGCAGCTCGAGGATTATCTCCAATCAAGCGGATTTCATACCCCCATTTAGATCGATTCAAGATAAACCACACAATTACAACTGCAACCAAAGCAATAATCAATCCGCCATGTGTAGTCAAACCCCGAAATAGAGGGATTTCTTTCCCGTAATCGAGCAAACGCGGTAGCCAGGCAGCTTTGGGAAACATTTTTGACATTTGAAAGCCGCCATCTGACCAGACCGCATAAATGAAAAAGTTATTGAAAGCAACTGCAATATAATTCATCATTAGTGTTGAAATAACTTCATTGACATTAAACTTGGCTTTCAACCATCCAGGAATAAAGCCCCACAAAGCGCCAAAGATCATACCCGAGATCATCATCAAGAGGATGAATTGCCACCGGGGAGCATCCGCTGGAAGAACCGGCAGTAAAACAATAATGCTCGCCCCGAATGCACCCAAATAGAACTGTCCCTCTGCCCCAATATTCCATAATTTCATCCGGAAAGCGACAGAACAGGCAAGACCAACCAGAATTAATGGGATGGCTTTTACCATCGTATCTGAAAAAACCCCGATATCGCCAAAACTTGCTTTTGCGATATGGCTATATGCCCTCCATGGATCCCCTCCAACCAGTCTAAGAACGACCGCACCGATGAGAAGCGATACAACAATCGCCATCACAGTAATCAATAGACTTTGCCACCATTTTAATTCACTTATTCGTGGCTCGACTTTAATCCGATAAGGGAAGATAAATTTTTGTGCTTTAACTTCAGGAGTTTGATCAGACATCCTGGATGCTCCTTGCTTCTTCAGACATCTCAGAAAGAGAGCCTGTCATCATTAATCCGATCTTCTCAATATTTTTATCTTTCATTTCACCGACAATCTTACCCTCATAAATCACATAAACTCGGTCACTCAAAGCGAGTAATTCATCAAGCTCTTCTGATACCAGAAGAACGCCAGCCCCAGCTTCCCGTTGGATAAGCAGGAGTTTATGGACACCTTCAATAGCACCTACATCCAAGCCTCGGGTAGGTTGCATGGCAACCATAAGAGCCGGTTTACTCGAAATTTCCCTGGCGAGAATCACTCTCTGGAGATTTCCCCCTGAGAGCAATCTGACCGGAGTTTTTATTGTTGGTGATAAGATCTCATAAGCTGAACGTAATTCACTTGCGTATTTCTCTGCTGCAATTTGATTAACAGTCCATCCGCGCCCAATGGGGTCTTTGTTATAAGATTTCATAATCACATTGTCAGTCAGACTCAAGTTCGGAGCAGAACCAACATGGGTCCGGTCTTCTGGTACATGTGATATTCCCTGCAGAATTGAATCACGCGGTTCTTTGTTTGTCACATCTTTACCATGCAGGATAATTTTGCCAGAGCAGCATTTACGCAAGCCAGTGATCACTTCTGCCAACTCTCGCTGACCATTTCCAGCAACCCCAGCTAAACCAACAATTTCTCCATGGCGCACATTTAAATTTACACCTCGAAGAGCAGGTAAACCTTTATCATTTGTGCATTCCAGATCTTTCACTTCGAGTACGATTTCACCTGGTTCGATATCTTTTTTATCCAGATTAAATACTATTTCTCTGCCGACCATCAGTTTCGCTAATTCGTTTATTGTCATCCCCTTCGGATCTAAGCCAGATCCGGTTACTTTTCCGCGCCGCATAATGGTCAGACGATCAGCAATGTTCAAGACTTCATGAAGCTTATGACTAATAAATATGATCGACTTACCCTGCTGAGTCATTTTTCGTAGAGTACCAATAAGGATCTCAATTTCTTGAGGTGCCAAAACCGCTGTAGGTTCATCGAGAACCAGAATATCGGCACCCCGATAGAGCATTTTAATAATTTCAACTCTTTGTTGTTCTCCAACAGAGAGCTGCCAAATTTTCGCTGTCGGGTCGATAGGTAAACCAAATTGTTCACCTACTTCTTTAATTTTTTTATCATATTTTTGTAACTGCATAAAAAACTTTGGATCATCCAACCCTAATAAAACATTTTCAGTCACACTTTGGGTAGGTACCAGCATAAAATGTTGATGCACCATACCAATTCCGGCAGTTATTGCCTGACGCGGTGATGAGAATTGGACCCGTTTTCCATGAACTGAAATTGTGCCAGAATCTTGCTGATACAATCCAGCAAGAATATTCATGAGAGTACTCTTTCCCGCGCCATTTTCTCCAAGGAGGGCGTGGATTTCGCCTTTTCGCAAGGTAAAATCCACCTGATCATTTGCCAGCACTCCCGGGAATTGTTTATTTATCCCCTTCATAACGACAACTTCTTCAGGTGCATTGTTTGTGTTCGGGAAATTTTCCATTTTTCTTCCGGTGCTGTGGAATTGAAAAACAAAGAAAGCCAGATCATCAAATGATGATCTGGCTAATTATACAATATGCTTATTCGGGCAATTCGGCGGTGATACCCTCAGCCCACCACTTCATGCAGTACTTGCATGGGAGACCGTACTCGGGGAATGCATCCAGGTCAATCTGTTCCAGCTTTTCGCCTTCAGGAACAATCACATTACCCTTGTTATCTTTGATTGGTCCGGAGAATACATCAAACCGGTTAAACTCACCTTTCAGCATCTGATCCAGCGTCTCACGGACAAGGGTGATCACTGCAGGGTCGAGATCAGCAACTCCCTTGGTCAACTCCTGACCTTCCATAAAGCCATATAAACCAAGGGCTCCAGTTTCAGAATCGAAGTAATCCGAACCAGGTGTATAGGTTCCATCGATGATACCTTTGGTAATACGGGTATATTCAGGTCCCCACACCCAATATGGAGCGGTTAAGCAGGCATCTACTTTGCAGGAGCCGTACCAGTCATAGGTTACGCCCCATTTCCCCTTTTCTTGAGCAACATCTGCAACTGCCGGAGTATCAGCACCAGTGAAGACCACTTGGGCGCCTGCATCAAAAAGTGATGCTGCAGATTCTTTTTCAATGACTGGGTCATGCCAGGTATTAATCCAGCGAACATCCATGGTGCATTCAGGACAGGTTTTCTTCATTCCGAGGGCTATTGCATTACCCAGACGAAGCTCTTCAGGGATCGGGAAGGTTGCCATGTAACCCAATTTGGGATTTCCATCCTGCTTGGCGCGGGCTCCGGCTAGCATACCTGCCAGATACTTCATATTTTCCATGGCGCCCATCAGGTTACCAAAATTCTTCGAATTGGATTTGATCCCGGTCAAATGGATGTAGTATGTATCTGGGTATTCTTCAGCAACAACTTCCATTGGATCCATGAAACCAAATGAGGTACCGATAACCAGGTTGAATCCTTTCCGTGAAAGGCTGCGGAAAACCTGTTCGGAATCTGCTCCTTCCGGTACATTCTCAATGTAAGCGGTATGAACATTGGGAACATTCTGCTCAACATATTCAAGGCCTTCATAATGAGCCTGAGACCAACCGCCATCATTGTGTGGACCGATTAGAACCATGGCAATATTGAACTTGCCTTCCTGAATATCCGGAATCTGGAAAGCACCAGGTTCAGCGGGTGCAGCCGGCTCGGCAGGTGCAACGGGCTCTGCAGGAGCAGGCTCAGCTGGTGCAGCCGGCTCGGCAGGAGCAGCCGGTTCGGCAGGTGCGGCTGGTTCAGCAGGTGCCGGAGCAGGAGCCGCGGGTGCGCAGGCGACTAAAACCATTGTGGCTATTAGCATAACTGCAGCGATACGCCAAACAAACTTCGTATTCATGTAAACTCCTCCAATTTCTGACTATTGTGGTTAGTGGGTGCAGATAATTACCAGAACAAGAAATTTGTGGAATTCCACCTCCTCTCGATATATTTTTACAAAATACCCTCAACGAATCTGGTTAAATTAATACAGGGTTTATTGGATTCATCTCAGGTGGATAAAAGTATTTTACACGAAAGCAAAAAATAACACCTTTTAATTGTGCCATCATTTGAGACAATTTTTTTATTGTCTATACAATTGCAAAACCCCCGCGCTTTTTAGCGCGGGGGCATTGAATTAAGGTACGATCCAGGTTCCTGTCTCACCTCGAAGCGCTGCACCAATGTGCGGCGGATCGGTTACAAGAGCTTGCTTTCCTCCATTTTCCAGGTACCAGATAATCGCCTGGACTTTAGGGAGCATGGAACCTTTTGCAAAATGTCCTTCTTCAATGTATTTCTTTGCCTCCGCAACAGTCATTTTGTCAATCCACTTCTGATCAGGTTTTCCATAATTAATTGCAATTTTTTCAACAGCCGTAGAAATGACAAATAGATCCGCGTTGATTTCCTGAGAGAGCAGGCTGCTCGCAAAATCTTTATCAATCACTGCGGCTACACCGAGGCACCCACCTTTACCATTATCAATTACCGGGATTCCACCACCGCCAACAGTTATGACACATGTTCCGGCATCAAGTAATTCTTTTACTGCATCAATCTCAACAACTTCCTGCGGAATAGGAGATGCAACTACTCGTCTCCAACCTCGTCCAGAATCTTCAACGATATTCCACCCCTGCTCCTTTTCGCGGCGTTTTGCTTCTTCCTCTTCCATAAAGCCGCCAATTGGTTTGGTTGGATGCTCAAAAGCTTTATCGTTTTTATCCACTTTTACCTGGGTAACTACAGTGGCTACAGATTTTTTAATGCCACGCTGGATAAGTTCATTCTGAAGAGTTTGCTGTAAAGCATAACCAATCGCACCCTGGCTGTCTGCACCGCAAACATCCAATGGGACTTCATGCATACCTTCATATTTTGCAGCGATCTCAGAGCGGCGAAGAATAAAACCAACCTGCGGACCATTTCCATGACCAATTGCTACATCCCAACCTGCTTCAATCATATCAGCGATATGTTTTGAGGTTTCAGCTGCGGCAAGATACTGGTCTTCAACCGTCACCTTCTTAGGATCAAGAATTAATGAATTTCCACCAACTGCTACTACTGCTACTTTATTTGCCATTTCTCTTTAATACCTTTCTAAGTTTTAGACTACATGGTGAGAGCCATAACGGCTTCTTGTACGTGCATGCGGTTTTCTGCTTCATCATACACAACAGACTGCGGTCCATCAATAACCGAATCTGTAACTTCAATATTTCTGTCTGCAGGAAGGGGGTGCATGTATATGGCGTCTTTCTTGGCTAGAGCCATACGTCTATCATCTGTTATCCAGCTTTCATACTTCTTGATGATCTTTGCTCCTTCATCAGGATCAGGTGTATGGACCATTGCTCCCCAGCTCTTTGCATAAACGATATCTGCATCTTTGAATCCGGCATCCATATCATCCACGATTTCAAAGCTTGTACCAAATTTCTTTGCCTGTTCACGAGCCTGATCCATAATTTCTGGCATCAGCTTAAACTCTGGTGGATGGGCTAATACAACATCCAATCCAAATCGTGGCATCTGGAGTATCAGGCTTTGAGGTACTGACATAGGTTTCTGATATGAAGCGGCATAAGCCCATGAAACAACCATCTTCTTTTTCTTTAGATCACGCCCTTTTTTCTCGACGATGGTTAGAAGATCAGCGAGAATTTGGAATGGATGATAAACATCACATTGCATATTTAACACGGGTACGCGTGATGCTTTTGCAACCTCATTCAGATATTTATTTCCTAATCCCCAATCAACGTGCCGGATTGCAATACCATCAAAATATCGCCCAAAGATTTCACCAATTTCCTTTGGGGTGTCTCCATGTGAAATCTGTGTTGTTCTTGATTCAATGAATGCTGCATGCCCACCCAGATGAGCCATACCAGCTTCAAAAGAACCTCTCGTGCGGGTGCTGCTGAAGAAAAATAACATCGCCAAAACTTTATCACGCAGATACGGTGTAAGTTCATTTAAAGCACGTTTTCTTTTTAGATCCAAAGCTACTTCTAATACTGTTTCGACTTCCTCTTTAGAGAAATCAAGATCTCCAATTAGATCACGTCCATGCAAAAATGTTTGCATAAAATCTACTCCTTATACAAATTTATTATTCAGTGGCACCTAAGACAAGCGCCAGTAATGCCATACGCATAACGACCCCATTATAAGCCTCTTGCCAGTAACGTGACCATCGAGTGATATCAACATCCGTTGGGATCTCATCCATTCGGGGTAAAGAATGGAGCAAAATCGCATCGCTCTTCGCCTTATTTGTAAGAAGCTCTCGGGTAATTTTGTAGTTCGCGGGTGTGAGCCCATGATCCTCAGCTTCCTGGCGGGATTTTGTGTAATCTGGTTGTACAACAGGTTCAACCAAAATCACGTCTGCATCTGCAATAGCCTGCTCAACATGCTCCACCTCTCTGAAATTAACTGAGAATTGGTTGAGCTCGTCTTTAAACTCCTTTGTGAGTGACATATCAGGGGGAGAGACAAACGTGATGGGACAATCAAACTGCGATAGGGCATAACCTAAGGAATGCATTGTTCTCATGCGCATATCGCCAACAGCAAGCCATTTTAAACCATCGATGTGCCCCTTTTCACGAAATACCGTAAACAGGTCAGTGAGGATTTGAGTCGGATGCTCGCCCCAGCCATCTCCACCATTGATAATTGGTATAGATGCCCACCTGGCTGCCTCATGCGGGGCACCTTGTTGAAAATGACGCATCACAATAACATCGCCATAGAATTCCAACATCTTCACTGTGTCTTTAATGCTTTCCTGATAGAAATCCCCTGCACGAGTCATTTTTGCATCTGAAAAGCCGGTAACATGACCACCAAGTCGATGCATTGCTGCCTCATGCGCCAGCCTGGTGCGGGTGGAAGGCTGATAAAAAGCTGTAACCAGAGTTTTGGAAGCCAACATATCGCTATTTTGACGGCTGCGAGCTATCGGTTCCATTTCTTCTGCGATGTGAAATACATGGAAAAATTCCTGACGCTCAAATTCTTTGAGTGAGAGAATATCACGACCCAAAAAACTACGCATTGTATACCTCCTGCAGAAATGGTTTGCCGCTGGTAAAGCTAGTAACATGTAACAGGTGTACTATTTTATTTTCTCCGATTATCCTCCTGTTCGTAATCCAACCATATTATTTGATTGTTCTATTGATGCAACATTTCGAAGAACATGAAAACGAAAATACCCGGGGAGAAAATATGAGTACGAATAACAGATAGCTTGATTTGATGTATTAAACAATCTTGCTACAAACAAAAGCAACCCATCCCCTCGCTGTATTTCAAGTTCACGAGCGATCTCCGATGTCGCATCCATCGCTCTTATCTCGGTATCTGAAAACGATAGCGGTGGTTGCCCCCGCCGTAACATTAAATCGAGAACAGAGCCACTGAAATCGTTAGATAACTCTTCCAATGGAATAATATCTTTTAATAGGATATCAACCAGATAAGCAACCGGTCGATTCTCAGCCTGAATGGTTCTTGATACCTGTATCAACTCTTCGTTAGGATTAATTTCAAGGGCAGCAGCCAGATCATCATCTGCTTGAATGATGTGAATCTTTAAGTCACCCATTGAAACATCCAGGCCAATACGATCAGCAAGGGTTTCAATACTTTCCAGGATTTCCAATCCGCTATCTATCACATGTGCTCTGCCAACAACGAAAGTGCCAATGCCCTGTCGCCTCCGGATTAGACCCTGGCTTTCAAACGAACGCATTGCCTCCCTTAAAGTTGCACGGGAAACTCCCATCTGCTTGGCTAACAGAGGTTCGGTAGGTAGTTTCTCGCCTGGCTCAGTTTGAGATATCAAATCTGCCAGCGAAGTGCGTAGGTTCTTATATGGATGATATTTTTCTGTTTTGTCTGTCATATTAATCCACTAGATTAATGAATTGCATGGTATTCACATCTACAAGACCTTTATCTGAAATGCGAATCTCTGGAATAACTACCAATCCTAACAAGCTCAACTGCATATTAGGATTATTCAATTCACAACCGCATTCCATAAAACCGGCAAGAACATTGGCTGCTTTTCGGGCTACTGCCTGTCCGCTATCCCCTGACATTAAACCCCCAATGGGTAATTCAACCAACCCTGTGATCTCTCCATTAATGATGACGACCTGCCCACCTCCGCAGTCTGCAAGTGTATTAACAGCTTTTGCCATACAGGCATCATCAGTACCAACAACGATCAGGTGATGGCTATCGTGGGCAACCGTTGTCGCCACTGCACAAGGGCGGCTGAAACCAAACCCTTGAACAAAACCCATTTGAATTACTCCACTGTTTTTATGCCTTTCAATCAGGGCAATTTTAGCAATATCTCGTTTACGGTCTGAATTTAATTGACCATCCATAACCAGCATCGTAGTTTTGATATGCCGGGTAGGAGCTTGGTTTTCGATAACCCCAATGACATTAACTTGAACCTCCCCAGTTTTATCAGTTCGGATGATGAAATCTTGAGGATTTACCGGATGAGGTATGTGAATAGACTTTTTTGCCCAATCTGGAAACTGATACTCTGGAAGGTTAATTAAAATATGGCCAGCCTGGCTGATGACTCTGCCCTGGGCAATAACCATTTCCACAGAGAAATCTTTCAAGTCCGGTACCAAAAGGATATCTGCAAATCTACCAGGGGCAATTTGTCCAAGTAGATTCGCTAACCCAAAATGTTCAGCGGTATTAATGGTTGCCATCTGAATTGCTGTAACTGGGGTTATACCCTGCTCTATCGCATGCCGGATCACACGATCCATGTGACCTTCATTAAAGAGGGTATGAGAATGGGAATCATCAGTACAGAGGATAAAATTCCTTGGCTCTAATCCATGTTCAGCCACAGCTTTCGATTGGGTCGCAACATCATGCCATGCCGATCCATAGCGCATCATAACTTTCATACCCTGCCGCGCACGTTCGATAGCATCTTGTGTTGTGGTTCCCTCATGGTCATCTTCTGCTCCCCCAGCAACATACCCATGAAAAGGAATGCCTAAATCTGGTGAAGCATAATGCCCGCCAATGGTTTTTTTACTACCGATGGTCAGCTCGATTTCCTGAAGCATCTTTTCATCTGCATGCGCGACACCAGGAAAATTCATCACTTCGCCTAAACCGATGATTCCATCCCATGTCAAGGCTTCAGCAATATCATCCGGAGTCAGTGTTGCTCCTGGCGTCTCCATACCAGGTGCTGATGGAACACAGGATGGTACCTGTACCCAGACATGGATCGGTTGAACAGCCGCTTCATCGCGCATTAATTTAACACCATCGAGACCAAAAACATTCGCAATTTCATGTGGATCAATAAATATACCGGTAGTTCCATGCGGGATAATGGCTCTAACAAATTCTGTCACGGTCAACATGCCAGATTCAACATGCATGTGTCCATCGAGGAGACCTGGAACAAGGTACTTGCCACCAGCTTCAATAACTTTTGTCTTAGAACCAATCGTATGCTCGATATCCTGTCCAACGAAAGCAATCTTGCTGTCAATAATAGCAATGCTTGTGTTTGGGATAATTTCTCCAGTTTGAACGCAAACCCAGCGCCCATTACGGATTACAAGATCGGCAGGCAATCTTCCCATAGCACAATCTACTAACCGTTTTCGCTTCCGGATATCAACCGATGCCATCGTACCTATCCTCCTCCTCCAAGCCGTTGAGCTGCCTTATTATGATCCCGGATCAATTTTTGTGCATCGATGGTGGTAATTCTGCCCTTTTCAACAATCAGTTTGCCATGTACAAAAGTGAAATCAGTTTTTTGAGGGGAACAAAAAACAATCGCTGAAACAGGATCATATAACGCACCTGCATAATCAACTTTATTAAGATTTATTGCGAAGAAATCAGCACATTTTCCTGCTTCAAGGGAACCAATATCATTTCTGCCTAAAACTGAAGCTCCTCCCCGTGTTGCAATTTCAAGTACTTCACGTGCTGTCATGATAGGTAATGGGGGATTAGATGAAAGTGATGCGCCTAAAACGCCCGCTCGAACTCTTGCCAGTAACATTGCCTGCCTGGCTTCTTCCAATAGATGTGAGCCATCATTTGATGCAGAGCCATCCACTCCCAAGCCGACTTTTACACCTGCCTTTCTGTAATCCATGATTGGGGCGATCCCCGAAGCCAGACGCATGTTTGATGAAGGGCAATGGGCAACTCCAGACCCGGTTTTCGCATAAACCTGGATTTCGGCTTCATTTATATGGATTGAATGAGCAAACCAGACATCCTCGCCAACCCAATCCAATGATTGCATATAGCCCAGTGGGCGGTGACCAAATTTTTCCAGGCAGAATACTTCTTCATCCTGAGTTTCTGCGAGATGTGTATGAAGGTGAACATGATATTTTCGAGCTAGCTTTGCTGATTCTCGCATCAATTCACCGGTTACACTGAATGGAGAACAAGGTGCAAGGACAATTTGTGTCATGGAACCCGGGTTGGGGTCGTGGTATTGCTGAATCAACCGTTCACTGTCTGACAAAATAAATGCTTCATCATCCACTACACTATCCGGTGGCAATCCCCCTTTGCTTTCTCCCAGGCTCATAGATCCCCGAGAAGCATGTAAACGAAGACCTACTTCTCTGGCAGCCAGGATTTCGTCATCCAATCTAGAACCATTTGGAAAAAGGTAGAGATGGTCTGAAGCGGTAGTGCATCCCGACAAAGCCAGTTCAGTTAACGCAGTCTGTGTTGATATATATATATCTTCTGGAGTTAACCCAGCCCAAATGGGGTATAGGGTTTTTAACCAATGAAACAGGTTGGCATTCTGTGCTTCGGGAATTACTCGGGTTAAGGTTTGATAAAAGTGATGATGGGTATTCACCAGCCCAGGCAAAATAATGTGATCACTCAAATCAAGGATCTGATCTGCGGTATCTGGTAAATCAGATGTTGCTCCGACCATTTCAATGAAACCATCACGGACAAAAAGACCACCATCCGGAATTTCCCGGCGGTGGTCGTCCATCGTTACTAACGTGTGGGCGTGCTTGACTAATAAAGTAGCCATAAGCCTCTTAAAAAATTATGGAAGATAAGATTTAATATAACAATATCAATTTCCTTTGTCAATTGTCTGACAACTGATTACTATACATTTTGTAATTAGATTAGTGTTACATTCTTCTGATATCTGATCAGCCAGATTTTTTTTATATAAACAAGATTTTTGCCTCTGTGAGGATCAATAATTATTTGTTCTTTTTCATCATTGCAGCTTTTAAAGTATTTTGAAGTAGCATTGCAATTGTCATCGGACCTACTCCACCAGGGACAGGTGTAACCCATGATGCAACTTCCTTAGCTTCATCGAATGCAACATCACCCACCAGGCGATAGCCTTTTGGACGAGTAGGATCTTCCTTGTGATTGATGCCAACATCAATAACTACAGCACCAGGCTTAATCCAATCACCTCGCACCATTTCAGCTTTACCGATTGCAGCAATCAGTATGTCTGCCGAGCGGACAACATCTGCTAGGTTCTTTGTTCGTGAATGACAGATCGTAACGGTTGCATTGGCTCTCACTAGTAGTAAGGCAACCGGCATACCTACAATATTTGATCTGCCCAAAACGACTGCATTCTTTCCTTCGGGATTTATTCCAGCTTCTTCCAGCAAAACCATACATCCATACGGCGTACATGGGATAAACAGGGGATCTCTGCCTTTTTGAGCCAATCTTCCTATATTTAATGGATGAAAACCATCAACATCTTTCTCAATTTTTATTTCCCTTAATACTTTTTCCTCATCTAACCCAGAGGGCAAGGGTAATTGGACTAAAATACCATTCACCAATGGATCATTATTTAATTTACGCACCAATTCTTCAACTTCTTGCTGAGTTGAAGTCTCTGGTAGTGTGTATCCAAATGAAGAAATTCCTGCTTCATTGCAAGCTTTTTGTTTGTTGCGCACATACACCTGTGATGCTGGATTCTCTCCCACAAGAACAGTAGCCAAACCTGGAGCTATATTCCCTGCAGCAATCCTTTTGGTGGTCTCATTTTTAACATTTTCTCTGATTCGTTCAGCTATTTTTGCCCCATCAATAATATTAGCAGTCATCGCATCTCCTTTACCCACAATCTATTTGTGTCAGTCTTAATCATAGATTATCAGAGATGTTTTTTCAACCGATTTTGATTTATGTTATTATTAATCCGCTTTACTGAACATACATATATCTCACTAATTGGAGAGAAATTCATGAGCAATATCTGCGTTATTGGAACGGGATATGTTGGACTTGTTACCGGAACCTGTTTTGCTGATCTTGGCAACGAGGTAACCTGTCTGGATATTGATCCCGATCGCATTGAAAAACTGCATCAAAACATCATGCCAATATATGAACCGGGGCTAGAACAACTGGTAGCTCAAAATGTAAAAGCTGGTAGGCTGCGCTTTACAACAAAATATGAAGAGGCATTAAAAAATGCACAGTTCGCATTTATCGCAGTTGGAACACCATCAGGTGTAGACGGGGAAGCGGATCTCCAGTACGTCAGACAGGTTGCTGAAACAATTGCAGACCTGGTTGAAAAACCAATCATCATCGTTAATAAATCCACGGTTCCAGTCGGCACCGGTGATTGGGTTGCCGATGTAATTATCAAACGTCGTTCTGGCAAGCCATTGGATTTCCAGGTTGTCTCTAATCCAGAATTCCTGCGCGAAGGGTCTGCCATTAATGATTTTATGATGCCGGATAGGGTGGTTCTGGGATCTGTGAATCCCGTTGCAGCCGAAGAACTGGCTAAACTTTATGCTCCTTTACGTTGTCCTGTACTAATTACTGATTTGCGTACCGCTGAAATGATCAAATATGCATCCAATGCATTTTTAGCAACAAAAATTTCCTTTATTAACGAAATTGCCAGTATCTGCGAAGAACTTGGTGCAGATGTTACTATGGTCTCGCGTGGCATGGGTCTTGATAAAAGAATTGGACCTAACTTTTTAGATGCCGGTCTTGGATGGGGTGGCTCATGCTTTCCAAAGGATGTTAAAGCCCTGGCGCATATGGCTGTACTACACGGTTCCCATCCCCAGTTACTTCAGGCAGTAATGGATATCAACCGCAATCAAAGACGAAGAATTGTTTTAAAGTTGCGCAAACTACTCGGTACTTTAAACGATAAAACTATTGGGGTTCTGGGTCTTTCCTTCAAGCCAAATACAGATGATATTCGCGATGCACCAGCGCTCGAGGTGATTTATCTGCTGGAAAATGAAGGTGCACGGGTTCAGGCATATGATCCACAATCCATGGACCTCGTAAAAAAAATGGATAAGAAAATCAAGCTTTGTGACAATCCATATGATGTTGCCAAAGATGCAGACGCAATCATTCTAGCTACCGAGTGGAATGAGTTTAAGCAAATTGATTTTTCAAAAATAAAATCCGTTATGAAGAATCCGGTTATCATCGACGGTCGTAATCTCTACGATCCAGAAACAATGAAAAAAATGGGATTTACTTATCACGGAATTGGTCGCGGAAACAAAAATAACCACAATTAGGGTGAATATAAAAAAGGAGGACTTCCTTATTTAGGAAATCCTCCTTTTTTACCAACGGGCATTATGCTCTTCAGCCCAACCGGGAATTTGCTTTACCGGATAACATACTCCATTTTCATCCTGAATTACTCCATCGTAATATCCAATCATTTGGTGGACTTCCGACCACAGGATTAATGCTTCAGTTTTTGCCACTCTTTCAAAAAATGGGGTGAAGGTGAGATCTATCAGATTTGTATTTTTTGATTTCATTCTCCAGGGCTTCATGAAATCACCTGGATCATATTGAAATATAATTTCTTCACCGATCTTGATTAGCCTTCCATTTAACACAATACCATTTTCAGTAAAACCAGTTCCATCAGTCCACTTTCCTCCCAAATTAAGTCCTACCGAATTTTCTCCGGATCTACCAGAGAAAGCTCCCCAATTCCATGAACTGGAATACTTCCACACACCTCTACCAAAATCCAGGCAGCCGAAACAGTGATCACCTGAAAAATCAATTTCATTGCTTCCCATGATAAGTTTTCCAGCTGCAGGAAGACACTCTTGCTTGGATGTAAATTGAAAACGAGATTGACTCCAGGGGATAACCACATTTAGTGTTTCGTGGTCCTTGGGCTTTGTAATCTTAAAAACTGCTTCGAAGGGTTTTCCGCCAAACTCCTGCGCTTGAACTTGTATTCTGATATCCTCGCCATTTTCAATAAATTCGACCAGCATATCTTTATGATTAAAATCCAACGATTCTGGAACATATTCAGGCATATCAAAGCCTTTTCCGAGGGGAGACATTATTGTTTTCTCGTAGTATTCTTTTGTTTCAAAATCTAAATAATAAATAAATGCCAATCCCATGTAATCTACATTAGATAATGTTACAGAGAAAAGGTGAGTAGGCGATGTGATACACCAGTAATTCCATGCTTTTTTACGTAAAGGATGTCCATGAAGGTTGCATCGATGAATTGGAAAACGTGACCAGCCCCTTGCTGCAGGATTTAGATTTCCCTTCAGATCACAAAGATCCACAGGTTGATTTAACTCCACCTCGTGAGTTGTCTTCATTGTCCCTCCACTCAACGTTTTTTTATTAATACAAGGAAATTTTATTGATTAAAAAATACAGCTGCCCATACTTGCCAGTTCTGAAGAACTTCTTTAGTAGCAATAGCCTGTGGAGTAGGCTGGGGAGTGTAGTTCTTATCAGGGATCATGATGATTGGGTGATCTCCTGGGCGCGCCATAAAAGCTTCTTCCCTTGCCCATTTTTCTACGGCAGCATCAGAGTTGGCAAAACTAATCTGGGTCTGAAGTGCCTGTTCAGTAGTTTTCAGTACTGCCACTTGGGTAGCTATTACATCTCTCTCAGCAGACAAGCGTAAATATGTCTCTACCCGATTATTCATATCAAGTAGTAGATATGCCAGGATGATTAATCCCAGCACTGCTAGCGCTTTTTTTCCGCTGGAGATATAGCTTTTCATAAATCCAATGTTACTCCATGCTTTTAGGGGATGCAAGTTGTTTACCAAGAAAAAAACCTCGCTTTCACGAGGTTTGTGCCGAAGGAGGGATTTGAACCCTCACGAGGATAATCCCACTACGCCCTGAACGTAGCGCGTCTGCCAGTTCCGCCACTTCGGCTTGCGCTTAGAATTTTACGCTGTTTTACCCATTTGTCAATGCTCGTTAGCTAAATATTTCGCTATACGAAATATGGCACAACATATGCAACTATACGCATGATAGGTATACGCATATGGATTTTTCATCAGTGGATACGCCAATAAACCAACCACTATCAGGCATTGCTATGCATGCCTTTTTGGCGTTATCTGCTGAAAATCGTCCAGAAAAAATTCCACTGGCAATTGCACGTGCAACAGCACATGCTTTATTGACCGATCTTTGCTATCTAATATCTTCTCCAGAAGACGGAAAAGTTACCTGTTATGATGGTTTCAATCGGGTGAAAGAAGAAATTTTACCAGGGATAGTGTTACCAATTGATCAATTTCCTGAACTGATTGAATGCTTCGATCAGAAGAATGCCCACTATTACAATAATCCTGAAGATTTTTCTGAAAATACGCAAAAAAGTATTCGGATTCTAGGTCAGTCAAAACCTGCACCATTTTGTATCACTCCCATCATTACACATAGTCAGACACTTTTGGGGGCGATTCTTGTTCTATCTCCATATTCCGGGCGTGTGTGGACAGACAATGATATTACCCAACTCAACGCTTTTGGAGACTCGTTCAGTAAAATTTTACAAAGGGTGCTCGAAATAGCAGACCTTGAAGAACAAGTAAAGCAATTTGAGGCACGCGTTCAACCACCCATAGATACATCGGCTGCGTGGGTCGTTGAATCAACGGGTGAACCTGTTCCACCAGTAGAACAAGCTGCTCATGAATTGCCGGACCTTACCAGGACAAGATTGGCAATTTTTACCCATCCACCGCTCAACCTGGCGCAAATTTATCAGGCCGAAAATGATCTATTGCTGGAAGAAATTACGCACCTGAGGGACCAATTGCATGAACTGGCTGCTGCAACAAACAGGGCAGCTGAAGCTCAATCTGATGAAGGCGCGCGGGCTGTACTCGAGAAGATCCGCGAGGAACTACACCATCTTGTCTCACCACTCTCTGCAATTACCGGTTATCACGACTTATTAATCAGCGAATCAGTAGGCAACCTTACTGAAATGCAACAGAAATTCCTTGACCGTATCCGTTCTGCAGCAGAAAGACTGCATCATACCATTGATGAAATCGAACAGGTCGCACAGACAGGCATATCATTAGATTCTGCGGGGCAAGCTCTGACAGTACTTCCTTTACAGGATGTAGTTGAAGACTCATTCAAATCTTTCCAGCAGCTTATTCATGATAGAAAACTTGAAATCAAACTACTCACCCCTGCTGATATCCCTCGAATCAGGGGCAAGTATCAGGAAGTACAACTTATCGTACATCGAATATTAAACTCACTTCTGACAATCACTCCAAATGGATCAACGATTCAAAGTAAGCTTGCGCTTCAAGTAGCATTGGATGGGAAACGAAACGTACTTTGGAAAGCAACCAGTAACGCACAGATGACTGATCTTCCATCTAAAGAAATGGATGAATTTTCTGAGTATCTCCAAGAAAATGTTTTCACCCTGGCTGAAAGATTGGACTGCCAACTTTGGATGGATTCCGCTGTTCATACAGAACGGCAGGTAAATTTACTATTTGTGGCGGAGTGACAAGATGAAGTTAAAATTCCGCTTCCCATTTGTAATTTTACTCATCAGCCTCATGACTGGTGGTTGTTCAATAAATTTAATTGACAAAAACCTAAATGATCCCAATCAAGTCTGGGGACTTCCGGTTGGTTTTGTCGCCACCAGGGCAATCAATGCTACTGCGACATCCACACCATTCAAACCTCAGAACACTAACCCCACAGTTACATTCCAGAGTGGACCGACACCAACCCGCAAGGCGATTCCACCCACACTGACAGCAACACCTGCATACCTGATTGAAGGGGGTATAGAACGTATCCTGCAACCAGAAGGTCAAATCAATATTCTGTTGCTTGGTTCAGATTATCGTGTGGGTGCTGGTTTTAGAACTGATACCATCTTATTGGTCACATTAAATCCCAAAACCGGCAAAGGAAGCATGGTCAGCTTCCCCCGGGATCTGTATCTCACCATCCCGGGCAATGGTGAGCATAGGATCAATACAGCCATGCAATCTGGCAATTTTGAGATGATGCAAGATACCTTTGTCTACAATTTTGGTATTCGCCCGCATTTTTTTGTAATGACAGATTTTTCCGGATTTGTGGATATTGTTGATACGCTCGGTGGAATTGAAATTGATGCTGCAAAGACTTTGACAGACTGGTGTGACCTGCCATCTGGAAGAAAAGGTTGGTGCACTATCAATGCAGGAAAGAACTTACTTAATGGCGAGATGGCGCTCTGGTATGCCCGATCTAGGGGTGGCAGTAATGATTTTGAAAGGAGTAAAAGGTCACAAGAAATCATCCGAGCTTTCTTCTATAAACTCGTATCCCTAAATGCTGTTGCAAAAGCTCCAGAGATATTTAATCAATTTCAGGAAAACATTGAAACAAACCTACGAATTTCAGATATCTTGCCTTTATTACCCCTGGCAAACCAAATAACAAAAGATGGTAATTTTCGCCAGTATGCGATCAATCCAGAACATGTTAGTGTCTGGATCCCTCCATCTGGCGCGTATTTGCTTCTTCCAAAAGAGGACAGGATTCAAATATTATTGGAAGAGGCTTTAGACCTGGATAAATAACCGATGTGTTGCTTAAACAAAAGAAACGCAGCGGAAATAAATGGAGGAAGAAAATGAACCAAACCCTGCAAACCGCCCATATTACACCTTCAACAACATTAATGCCAGCCTTGATAGCCTGGAGATTTTTCCTGGAAGATCAAAACCGATCCATTCATACCATCAAAGCATTTGTTGCAGATTTAACTTTGCTTGCTCAATTTTTACCCCCTGATAAAGCGATAGGAACCATCACTACCGATGATTTGAATCAATATATTCAATGGCTTGAAAAGGGGCGCAATATACCTTGCAGTCCAAAGAGTCTATCAAGGCGAATTACGGCTCTAAAATCTTTCTTTGCCTGGCTCCATAAAAATGCTGTGATCACCCTGAACCCTGCAGACAAAGTTGTACAACAATCAGTCATAAGTCCATTGCCAGAAGTACTAACGAGGAATGAAATTGAGCTTTTATATGAAGCAGCTGACAATCTTCGTCAATCCAGCAAACCAGATGCCAGAGCTTATGTTTTATTTGGATTAATATTGGAAACCGGGATAAAAAAAGGTGAATGCCTTGGTGTGGATATCAAACATCTTGATCTATCTGATGACCAAAACGCCAGTGTTTTTATAAGGTATGCCAATCCTGCAAACCGGTTTAAAGAAAGAAAGGTCAATTTATCATCTGAATGGGTGCAGGCATTCCAGGAATATGCCAGACAATATAGTTTGAAGGATCGGCTCTTTCCATGGTCTCCCAGACGGTTGGAATATATTCTGGAAGATCTCGGTGAAGCGGCTGGATTAACAAAACATGTTTCGTTCGACATGTGCCGTTGGACAAGCGCATTACGAGATTACCAATCTGGTGGTGATAGTGATAAGATCCGGCAGAAACTTGGTATATCAAAAATTCAATGGCGTGAAGTATTCATGAAACTAAAAGACCTTGCAGCAAAGGTAAATTAGTTAAAAGTTTTTGTCTGACCGAACCATACTTCCTGCTATTTATTTGCCAGACGGATCCGCAGGATCCGTTTGGTTGTCGTGGTAACCCTTACCCGTTGAGCAATTGTTATCCCGGGAAGCCAGACTATGCCTTCTTCATCCCGTAATATTGGATATTTTTTACGCACTTCGTTCGGGATTTTGTTATTTAACCAGATATCGGAGACTCGGGCAGAGTGTTCCTGCCAACCTAGAGGAATAAAACGATCACCTGGTTTTTTCCAGTCAAGAATTAGTCTTCCTTGAAGTTGATCAGTATCCACCCAGGCTTCCCATTTAGGAGCATGAAGAACTAGTTCAATTGGAACAGAGTTTCTATCTAACAACTCTGCTGCTATTATCCATGTGCTATCAAGCTCAGTATTCCCAGGAAGAATGAGTTCTTTCGGATCCAATAATTGTGGATGATAGTTGATTGGAATTGTCACATGAGGAAGTAAAAAATATATCCTATCACCATAAAAACGGGCAATATTGCCTCCAACAAGATCAATCTGACCAGCGGGGTGATCCTGACATATCCATTGGGATACTCTTTTTACTGTAGAAAAGTCAAAATCTCTAACCTGAGGATCTAGAAGTTGAATTAAACGCCGGATCACCCGGTGCTTCAACCCTTCTGCGAGGAGAATAAAATGCTTACGTGACAGACTGAGATATCCGGTTCCTTGAAAAATCTGAAGTGTTTCCCAGCATTCATCTACCTGTTTTTCCAACAATTTCCAATCGTTTCTTAAAGTTTCTGAGGCACGGAGTATTCCAAATCCGAATTTGGGGTTGTAGGATTCTATCTGTGGTATTAAATCCAACCGCAACCAGTTACGGAAGTATTTACGATCTTGATTTGTAGAATCTTCACAATAAGACAAGCCCATTTCTGAACAATAATCAAGAATTTCTTTTTTTGAAAATGGTAATAATGGTCGAATGAGCGGTATGGACTGGCTATAAGCTGGAAGCAAGAGCCTGGGGTGCATCCCACGTAATCCATCTAATCCTGCACCACGGATAAAGTGCATCAAGATAGTCTCGATTTGATCATCAGCATGGTGAGCGACCGCAATTGCGTTACATGAATATCGATCCGCAGTAGCAAAAAGACTTTTATAGCGTAGAATTCTGGCTGCTTCTTCTATTCCAAGATGATTCTTATGCGCATAATCGGGCACATTCCCAAACCCTGCATCACACTCAATTCCCCATTTTTTGCACAAATCAATCACAAATTGAGCATCCATATTAGATTCGGGACGTATTTGATGATTGTAATGATGCGCTCTAATCAAAAATCCCAATTGTTTCAAAAGATATAATAATGCTACGCTATCTGCTCCCCCTGAAACCCCAACCAGTATCCGATCTTCTTTCGATATCTGGCATTGTTCTTGCAAAAATGTAGAAAAAACTTGTAGATTCATGTGTAAGGATTATAGCATTATCAAAATTCTTTCATATAATATTAAAAATACAACAATTGCAGAAAAATTTCCAAGAGGAAGCCATGCCAGAAAAAATTCTGATAGTTGATGATGATATCGAAACCCTGCGTCTGGTAGGGCTGATGTTGCAACGTCAGGGATACAAGATTGTTGCTGCAAACAATGGGCAACAAGCTTTAACCATGACAAAGATGGAACTCCCAGACTTGATTCTTCTTGACATCATGATGCCGGATATGGACGGTTATGAAGTAACCAAACAAATCCGGTCTGATGAAAGTACAAAGGGAATTCCTATCATTATGTTTACTGCCAAGAGTATGGTGGATGATAAAGTGGCAGGTTTTGATGCCGGAGTAGATGATTATCTGACTAAACCGACACATCCTGCAGAGCTAACAGCCCATGTAAAAGCCCTTTTAGCCCGCAACGTAAAAAGAGCTAATGAAACAACTCCAGCAACAAAAGGCTTAGTTTGTGCTGTCATGGCTGCAAAAGGGGGGATTGGAACCACAACTCTTGCAGTTAATGTTGGAGTTGCCCTCCGTCAAAGAACAAAGGCAGAAGTTATTGTAGCAGAATTACGTCCTTCGCAGGGCACTCTTGGTATTGACCTGGGATATACAAATGTCACTGAGCTAAGCCGGTTACTGAAACATCCTGCTGAAGAGATCACCCAGAGCATGGTGGAAAATGAATTAATCCTTCACTCATCAGGTATTCGATTATTGCTTGCTTCATATCAACCTAAAGATATTGAATTTGTTAATGCCACCGACAAGATTCAGACAATTGTCAAACAATTATCCTCCCTTGCCCAATACGTTATCCTCGATCTGGGCGCAATTATGCTCCCTGGCGTGGAAAGTGTTTATAACTTATGCTCCGAAGCTGTCCTCGTAGTTGAACCTATGCCAAACACAATTTCCCGAACAAAAGTACTTCTGGATGATCTGACAGATAAAGGGTTCAGTAAATCGAGAGTATTAACTCTGGTATTGATCAACCGCATAAGATCAGATATTCAAATGTCCTGGACACAAGTACAAGAAGCCCTCGGGATTCCGATTACTTCCATCATCACACCTGCCCCTGAACTGGCGTACCAGGCATGTATGCGTAATACGCCCATGATCCTGGCACAACCGGATGGAATTGTTGCCCAGCAATTTGTAAAAATTGCCAGCGCAATCGCCCAGAGAGGACCACAAAAATAAGTGCTGGAAAACCTTGAACAGAAGGAAAATTTAGAGGTAGCTGCCAGTTTATTGCAACAGGCAAGTCTGGCAGTTCTTTTTTCTGGCGCGGGCTTTTCTACACCATCTGGCATTCCTGATTTTCGAAGTCCTGGAACAGGACTATGGCATCAAGACAATCCGATGGAGTGTGCTTCCTTATCTACTTTTTCCCGTACTCCTGAAAGATTTTTCAATTGGCTCCATCCCCTTGTAAAAATAATGTACACCGCTAAACCCAATGCCGGACATTACGCCACAGCTCAATTGGAAGATCGAGGATATATTAAAGCAGTCATCACTCAGAACATTGATGGGCTGCATCAACAATCTGGGTCCAATCATGTAGTCGAGTTGCATGGGTCAATCCATCATGCTTCTTGCACCCAATGTCATTATTCATTTTCGTCTGATGACTACTTACCTTCTTTTATAAAAACTGGTCAAATACCTATTTGCGAATCATGCGGGGGAATTATTAAACCGGGCATTACATTGTTTGAAGAACTTTTGCCAATGAATGCATGGAGCGATGCTGACAAAATAAGTCTGGAATGTGATCTGATGATCATAGCAGGTTCTTCATTAGAAGTAATCCCCGCATCCTCGATACCACAGCAAGCCCTCAGGCAGGGAGCAAAGATCATTATTATCAATTACAGTCCCACATTCTTAGATCAAGATGCTGCATGTATTTTTCGTGAAAGCATCGAGATTATTCTTCCCGAGATAAACAGGATACTACACTGATGGAAGGTTCTCCTGCATCATTACGACTGGAACATTACCAAAAACTGGTCAGCATTGGTAGAGAACTTGTTGCTAATCACGATCTCTCCAGTTTGCTGTATCAAATCATCCATGCTGCCTGTGAGCTCAGTGATGCTGAAGCGGCATCTATTCTTCTTTATAACGAAAATGCAAAAGAGCTTTATTTCCAGGCTGCGGTAGGAATAGATGAACCGTTGATGCGCGGGTTGGTTGTACCTTTGGATGGAAGTCTGGCAGGTTGGGTAGTAAAAAATAACGCATCGGTGAATATACCAGATGTAGATTCAGATCCGCGATTTTTCTCCAAAGTAGACCAGGCTAGTAAAGTAAAAACAAAATCTCTTGCTGGTTTACCACTTAATCTTCACGGGAAAGTGATTGGAGTTTTGGAAGTAATCAACAAAAAAGATTCACACTTTTCTGGATACGATATTGAAGTATTGAGTGTTCTCGTCTCACTTGCTGCCCTTGCAATTGAAAACACAAGATTATTTCAGCAATCAGACCAAATTGCAGAATTGGTTCACGAATTACGAACTCCACTTTCATCTATTAGTACGGCAGCGTATTTACTACAACAAGGAAATATGAATTCTGAACAACAGATCTCGCTTTCGAAGACAATTTACAGCGAGGCACAACGCCTGAGCGAGTTGGCTACAACCTTCCTGGATCTGGCTCGATTAGAATCTGGTCGGGTGTCTTTTAAACCAATCAATTTCGATTTACTTGAACTGGTTAATGAGACGATATATATTCTAAATCACAGACTACAACATTTAACTGTGAAAATTATCGTCGAAATTCCAGATGGGCTTCCCCAGCTTCATGCCGATCGAGATAAGATAAAACAGGTGTTATTAAATCTAATAACCAATGCTATGAAATATAATAAACCAGATGGAACAATAACGATCCATGCTGAAGAACAATCGGACCATTTTGAAGTATCTATTTCAGATAATGGAATTGGTATGGCTCCGGAAGTGGTTGCTCATTTATTTGAGAAATTTTATCGGGCAAAACCAACAGAAGACACCATCGTTGGTACCGGGTTGGGTCTTTCTATTTGTAAAACAATTATCGAAAGCCACAATGGTAAAATATTGGTAGAAAGTCAACAAGGGGTTGGGTCTAAATTTACTTTCCATCTACCTAAAAAGATACTCGATTAACGCGCCCCTCTTCGGCCAAATTGGCGCTCTAGCAAATCTACCGAAAGGTGGATCATAGTTGGCCGACCATGCGGACAGGTACGGGGTGAAGTACAATTTTCTAACTCAGTAAGTAGTTGGGTTTGTTCCTGCAGGGAAAGAACCTGACCGCCCTTGATTGCAGCCTTCTTACAAATTCTGGCAATAAGCCTGGCTTCAGTTTCTGCCTGCATTGGATTCTCGTTCTCTTCAAAATCTTCAACCAGAACCCGTACAGCCGCTTCAGGTGATAAATTTGAAAACATTGCGGGGATGGATCGTATTAAAAAGCTTGAAGAACCAAAAAGTTCCACTTGGAAACCAAGTTGATTTATTGTCTCTAATTCTGAATTCAACAGGCTGGCTTGAACCGGATTGAAGTGTACAAGTACTGGCTCTAATAATACTTGTGAAGGAATATCTCCACCAGCTGCTCTTTGATACTTTTCAAAAAGCACTCTTTCATGGGCGGCATGCTGGTCGATCAGATATAAACCATCGGGTCCTTCTGCTACCAGATATGTCGCCCCAACCTGACCAACCAGTCTAAGCAAAGGGAAATGTGATAGAACAGGATTGATAGTATTAGTAGCAAACAGAGTTTCATGCGTTGGTTCACAATCTGTTGCAATAATTTCAGATTCCTCAGCCTGAGTTATACCATCGGTGATATCACTAACCGGACCCTGCCATACTGAGTTAGATGGAATTTCCGGAACTGGGGAGTGCATCAGGATTGCCTTCTTGACTGCACGTTGTAACAATGAGAATACCCTGTCTGATGACCTGAATCGCACCTCCGCTTTAGCTGGGTGGACATTTACATCCACTTCTTCAGGAGGAAGATTAAGATACAAAAATGCAATTGGATAGCGTCCAACCATTAAATAAGTATGGTATGCCTGCATTAATGCCGCCGATAAGGCTGGATCTTGAACCCACCTGCCATTTACAAAAAATGTCATTTCGCGTCGATTGGAACGGGTGAGAGAGATTGGACTGGCAAATCCCTCAATTCGATAATCGCCATCATCATGTGCGACATCCATCATAGATCTGGCATAGTCAAGACCATAAGCAGCAGCTATTGCTTCACGCCGATCACCAGATCCGCTGGTCCGCAGTACATCCACCCCATCTTGCGTAAAAGTAAATTTTATTTGGGGATATGCGATGGCATATTTGAGAATGAAATTTTCGTTATTTTGTCTTTCGGTCGCATCTTTTTTTAAAAATTTCAATCTCGCAGGTACATTATGAAACAAATTTTCAACCTTCACAGTGGTGCCAGAATTCATGACCTTTGGCTTTGGAAGTTGATTTTTTCCACCTTCAACAATTATCTCTGCACCGATTGCATCTCCCTTACAGGCTGATTGAACCGCCATTATGGAAACCGAACCAATTGAAGCCAGAGCTTCTCCCCTAAAACCGAGAGTTTGAATTCGAAATAGATCTTCAGCAGATGTTAGCTTACTGGTAGCGTGTCGGGTAACCGCCAATGGTAATTCTTTTGCAGATATTCCTTTGCCGTTATCCCTTATTTCAATGAATGGTTGTCCGGATCCTCGTAGATGAATATCAATTTGATCAGCACCTGCATCTAATGCATTCTCAACCAATTCTTTAATTACAGAAGCGGGTCGTTCAATTACTTCTCCTGCTGCAATCTGTGAGGCTACCTCATCAGGCAAAACATGTATCGGCATAGATCGATTATACCTTAGGCAATATTATGAAAACCTTTTGCGTAATTTGTTGATTTCAGGTTTCTCTTAATATTTCAGAGTATACTCATGAAATGACCTTGAGAACAATCTTATTTGACCTCGACGAAACACTTTACCCATCTGAAAATGGTCTCTGGCAGGTTCTCAGAGATCGCATGGGTGATTACATGCATGACAGATTGCAGATTCCACTCGCCGAAATCCCCCAAATCCGTCAAAAGTATTATGAAACATATGGCACCACATTAAGAGGTTTAGAACGTGATTATATGATAAAAGCGGAAGATTATTTGAAGTATGTTCATAATGTTCCTATTCAAGAATTTATAAAACCTGATCCACTATTAAAGGAAATCTTGGAAAAACTGCCTTATCGAAAGGTAATTTTTACTAATGCAGATGAGAATCACAGCCGCCGGGTATTAGATGCTCTCGGCGTTCGTACCTGTTTCAATCAAGTCATTGATGTTATGGCAATGGCTCCCTTTTGTAAACCTTACCGGGAAGCTTTTATGACTGCCATGAATCTGGTTGGAGACACCGATCCTTCCAGTTATTTACTTCTGGATGATGCTCCGAAAAATGTAGAAGCAGCGATGGAGGTTGGGATGCATGCAATTCTTGTGTCAAAAAATCATCCGACTTCAGATAATATGGTGCGAATTGAAAACATACATCTGCTCCCTGAAATTCTTGCAACTCTAACCAGGTAGAGAATGTTCCATACAAATCCAACTCTTTTTTATATAATTGTCGGCGCTATGGTGATGCTGATAATCTTCATCAATGTCGGCTTATTCTCAATGATCAAAAATAGAAATGCAGAAAAACAGTCAAAAATGCTGAAAGATGCATTTTCAAAAGCGAAATCTCCATGGGGAGACGAAGAAAAGCAGCTCAACGAGCTCTCTCAACTGGTAGAGCAAATTCAAAAACCAATCAACCACTCTACTGACTTAGAAACCAAAACTAAAAAAGAACATTAATGCATAACTGGAGTTAAGAATGTCAAAAGCCGTAAAAATTTTCCTGGTAATATCAGCCGCCCTTATATTATTTATGGGATCATTCTCAGGTGGGTTTGTTTCAGCAATGGTATTAAAACAAACAAATCATCTTCCTTTTCTGAACACTCTCACACCCAACCCGTCTCAACCCATCCCCTCCGAAATTACAACTGACAAAAAACCCGACTCGGACCTCCAGATATTGTTTAAACCATTCTGGCGAACCTGGGATCTGGTACATGAGATATTTGTTGATCAGCCGGTTGATGATGTATCCCTGATGCGTGGCGCAATAAAGGGTATGCTTGAATCACTAGGTGATGAACATACCTCATATATTGATCCAGAGCTTCTCAAGCAGGAAAGCATGCAATTGGAAGGAGAATATGAAGGAATTGGCGCCTGGGTAGATTTAACAGGAGAATTCCTTACGATTACCAGTCCAATGCCGGGTTCACCAGCAGAAAAAGCAGGTCTTAAACCGGGTGACCGCGTCACTGCCATCAATGGAGAGGATATGACCGGTAAAGACGGCAACTATGTCCTCAGTAAAATCCTGGGACCTGCAGGCACAGATGTAACTCTCACGATCCTATCCGAAGGGGCAACTGATGTATTTGATGTAACCATTACCAGATCAAAAATTGAAGTCCCGAGTGTAGAAAGCGAAGTGTTAGATGGAAATATTGGTTATGTACGAATTTCTACATTTGGAGATAAAACCGGTCCAGAATTGAAAAAAGCTTTAAAGGACTTACGGGATAAGGATATTAAAGGATTAGTTGTCGATCTCAGATTCAATGGTGGAGGATTACTCACTTCCGCCGTAGATGTTGGCTCCCAATTTCTGAAAAGCGGAGTTTTAATGTATGAAGAATATGGAACAGGAGAAATGAAAGAACTCCGCATTCGACCTGGCGGTTTGGCGACAGAAATCCCATTGGTCGTGCTGGTTAATAAAGGGACAGCATCGGCATCAGAAATTGTTGCCGGTGCGATACAAGATATGAAGAGAGGCGTATTAATAGGAGAGACAACCTATGGCAAAGGATCTGTTCAGAATTGGATAGAATTTTCAAAAGAAGAAGGCGCAGTTCGCATTACAGTTGCCCGCTGGCTAACTCCGAATAAACGCCAAATAAATAAAGTCGGACTAACTCCAGATATTATTGTCGAAGTTACTGAGGAAAACTATGTAGCAGGAACCGATCCTCAACTGGAAAAAGCAATCCAGGTATTGGAAGAAACGATAAACCAGTAAATTTATTAAAAAATGGATAACGACTTTCAGCTACCCCAACTTCTTGATGGGGTAGCGAATTAATGTTCTCTGCTCCGCGGCATCCATGCGTGTCAAATAGTGTTCTTCATGCACACCGGAGATTTCATATCCACTCTGGGAAATAAAATTATGGAGATTCTGAACAGTGGGTCCTTCAGCGGTAAATGGACCCAGATGAAGAATTTGAGCAACTAGTCCATATTCCCAGGTATCCAGAAAGACATTTAGTTCAGGATCTTTTTGAATCAAGAATGTTGTATTTTCAGGGACGGGTAAAGCCCAGTGTGCTTCCCAATTGTATTTGTTTACAAGATGAGCATCCGGCCAACGGGCACGAAGTGCATCCACCTTGAAATCAATTCCTTCTTTTTTGAGATTAAATTTTATTTTATAAACAGCTCCATAGAGCGCTTTCATCGCAGGCTGACTTACTTGGTTAGGATCGCCTTTGGTTATGACTACAGCCATTCTTTGCGACGGCATTTCTAAAATTTTTGGTTCAAGAAAAATATATTCAGGCTTTTTGGGCATTTCTCACCTCGTTAGCTAACAAAGTTATTTTTAACTTGTGAACATTTTCGATTTTTGTGATTAATACTAATAAGTGGCTCGAAAAGATTGACCCAATCGGGATAATGGTCTCTCAAGCCAATCCAATTCGGCCTTAAGAAGTGTAAGTGAGTGATCAAACATGATTTCAACATGCGGTACCTGGTTATAATCCAAATTTGAACGATTTATTACATGATCAATAATTCTCTGAATAATTGCACGCCGTTCTGTAAGCGCTGCAATTACATCCTCGGCTGGTAATCCCGGCAAATTTGCAAGTCCGAGATCCAGTGAATCATAATTTTTTATTGGAATCCTTAACAAATTCAATGCGGTATCCAACCAGATTCCTCGACCTGCATCAGTAAGGTCGTAGACGATCTTCCCGGGTCCGCGTGATTCACTATCTTTTCGGTATGCGAAAACCCAACCTTTCTTTTCTATTTTTTTCAGGATGTAATAGATTGACGAGAAACCTATTTCGGTCCATTCCCGCATTCCCCTATCTTCGATAATCTGCTCTAATTCATAGCCATGACGGGGAGCTTCGGCTAGTAAAGTGAGGATTGCCATTTCAGAATTTGTCATAATCTTATATTCTTATATTAGAATATTATAATAATTATTATAAGAACAATACTATCTAATCTCGCTATTAATATCCGGTATAATCGGCTTAATGCGTAAATTTATAATCGCTATTGCCCTCCTCTTTGGAATTTATTTTCTTTTCACCAGATTTACAGAGATGCAGACTGTAATGGAAACTCTGGAACGAGGAATCATAAATTTCATTCTCGCTGCTCTGCTCCTGGTTTTTGTTTACTATGTAAATATTGCTGCAACGTACCGTGCTATCTATGAAATTGTTGGGATTAAGGAAAATATCAGCCGATTATTGCTTTTGGCAATGGGTGCTTATTTCGTCAATGTTGTCGCTCCAGTAGCAGGTATGAGTGGAATCGCAATGATTGTGAGTGATGGTCGCAGCAGGGGACACTCTTCAGCCAAAGTTACTGTAGCCAATGCATTATTCATCATTTTTGATTATGTCGGGTTTTTAATGGTGCTTACACTCGGATTGGCGGTTCTTGCCCGCCGCAATAAACTCGATTGGCCAGAAATATCTGCATCAATTATTCTGGTTACGATAGCTCTATTTTTAACATTCCTGCTTTACCTGGGTGCAAGATCCGGGGAAACGCTTGCAAAATTTTTAATCACAGGCGGACGAATAGTCAATGCAATCGTCAGACCTTTCATCCGGCGGGAATATTTATCCATCGAACGAGCAAATTCCTTTGCCATGGAAGTGGCTGAAGGCCTTTCTGCGATGCGGTTTGCCCCACGATCATGGATAAAACCTTTCATCCTTGCGATAAATAACAAAGCTATCCTGATTGTAATCATGATGATGTGTTTTCTGGCATTTCGTCAAAACTTTACCGCCGGAACAATTATCGCGGGATTTAGCATCGGGTATCTTTTTGTCATAGTATCTCCTACTCCTTCTGGAATAGGTGTGGTGGAAGGAATCATGACATTAATCTTAAATTCTTTGTACGTACCATTTAGTACAGCTGCAATAATTGTAATTGCCTTTAGAGGGGTAACATTTTGGTTTCCTCTCTTGCTTGGCATGATATCTTTCCGCTGGCTGTCAAAAGAACACTCATCTACTGTTCAAGAATAAAATAACTATTCACTCCCTTTTTCAACGAAAACTAATTACTCAATTCCATAAATAAGTTTGACATATCCCCCCCGTTCGGGTATAATCCTCCTTCGCGTCAATTTTTAGTACCTGGGAGTGAAACGCTATGGATTCAAGCGTTAATCAATCAAACGAAATAAAAGTAAAAACTCATTACACCGGCAAGGTAATCAAAACTTCACTGGCGGGAGCCTTGGTGGATATTGGCAACGAGGCACCGGCATATTTACACGTATCTCAGATTGTTGCCGGTGATCCGACACAGACTATCAAACGTGTTGAAGATATCTTACAAGCCGGACAAGAAATCGAAGTGTGGGTAAAACGCCTCCGCGAAGGACGTGTTGAACTCACAATGGTTAAACCGCTCGACCTGGATTGGAAAGATATCAAGCCAGAAATGGTTGTCAAAGGCAAGGTAGTAAAACTCGAAAAATTTGGTGCATTTGTAGAAATTGGCGCCGAACGGCCGGGGTTAATCCACATCAGCGAAATGGCACATGGTTATGTCAAAACACCCGGCGATGTCGTCAAAGAAGGTGATGAGATTGACGCCCAGGTATTGGAAGTAAACCGTAAGAAAAAACAAATCAAACTCAGTTTGAAAGCTTTGCAAGAAGTACCTGTAAAAGAAGAAATGCCTGAAATGCCGATGGAGCGTGTTGAAGGGAAAGGTGGAGATACACGCCGCCGAAAACCCGGCAAAAATACACGCCGCCGTGAAGATTCTGGAGATAACTCTTACCGTGAATACATGGAGACTTCTTCTGAGCCCGAACCGACCACCATGGAAATCCTCCTGAAAGAAGCAATGGAAAAAGCTAAAAGCAAAAAAGCTTCACAGGGAGACCGGCAGAAATCGAAGAAAAAATTCACACAGGATTATGAAGATATCTTCGCCAGAACTCTCGAACAAAAACAAAAAAACTAAGATACACCAAACAGCACCCGTCCCTCCAGACGGGTGTCTGATTGATATATGGGTTATTATTAATGAATACACGTTTTGAAAATCTAAGTGGAGGGTGAAATGGTTGCCACGAAATACATATTCTTCACGGGTGGTGTGGTAAGTTCAGTTGGAAAAGGTGTCACCGCGGCGGCAACCGGGAAAATTTTAAAAGCCCGCGGATTTAAAGTGGCAATTCAAAAGCTCGATCCATACATCAATGTTGATCCGGGAACAATGAGCCCTTATCAACACGGAGAGGTATTTGTTTTAGATGATGGCGCAGAAACCGATTTGGACCTTGGACATTACGAAAGGTTCATTGATATCCGCTTAAACAAAGCTTGCAATATGACAACAGGTCAGGTCTACGCTGAGGTAATTGCCAAAGAACGCCGGGGAGATTTTTTAGGTGGAACAATCCAGGTTATTCCCCATATAACCAATGAAATAAAACGTCGTATAGCCGCAGTAGCCAAATCAACCGGAGCTGAATTTGTCCTTGTCGAAGTGGGTGGTACTGTTGGAGATATTGAAGGGCAACCATTTTTAGAGGCAATCCGTCAATTAAGAAGTGATCTCGGGCGGGAAAATACGCTCTATGTTCATGTTACCTGGCTGCCATATATTGCAGCAAATGGTGAGTTAAAAACCAAGCCAACTCAACATTCCGTAAGAGAACTGCGTTCCATTGGTATTGCACCAGATATGATTGTTGCACGGTCAGATTACGAAATTGAAGATAATCTGCTTGAGAAGATCGCTTTATTTTGTGATGTACAGAAGAAGGCAGTTGTTCCATTAGTAACCAGTAATGTGCTTTATGAAGTGCCGTTGTTACTTGAAAATGCTGGAGTTGCTGAATACATACTGGAACGTTGTGGGATCGCTCCAGTATCCAAACCTGATTGGGGAAAGTGGAAAAATCTCGTAGAACAGGTGCGGCAGCCGAAGCCCAGTGTAAGGATCGCTTTAGTAGGTAAATATGTAGAACTGCATGATGCCTATATGAGTGTTCACGAAGCCCTAAAGCACGCTGCTATCCATCTTGGTGTAGAAGTAGAGGTGGAATGGGTCCATGCGGTAGATCTGGAAAAAGGGAAAAACTGGAATCTGGTGGAAAAAGCAGGTGGAATTCTCGTACCAGGTGGATTTGGCAGTCGGGGAGTTGAGGGTAAGATTAGAGCCATCCGCTACGCACGTGAAAATCAGATCCCTTACCTTGGATTGTGCCTGGGTATGCAGTTAATGGTCGTGGAATTTGGCAGAATGGCTTTAGATGATGAATCTGTCAATTCTGCAGAATTTGATCATCAAACAATCCACCCGGTAATAGATCTTATGCTAGAACAGAGAGAAATAACGGATATGGGCGGAACCATGCGCCTCGGATTATATCCATGCCATTTGCAGAAAGGTACCATCTCAGCGAACCTGTATCAGGAGAAAATTGTTGAAGAACGGCACAGGCATAGATTTGAATTTAATAATGAATATCGTGATGTTCTAGAAGAAAATGGATTGGTATATGCCGGATTATCTCCAGATGGTAATCTGGTCGAAATTGTGGAGAACAAGAATCATCCTTTCATGATCGGAACACAATTTCATCCAGAATTTCTTTCGAGACCCGATAAACCTCATCCTTTATTTGTGGGATTTGTAAGAGCAGTTTGTCAGAAAATGGGGATATGTGTCGAGCCACAAGGGTAATGGATGATCAGGTTAACCGCGGCGAACCCAGTTGGAATCGGGTATACTCTATGGCACTTGTATGGATAACATAAAAACAATTTTACCCAAATAAAAGGTGAATTATGAGCACAATTGAAGATGTAATTGGTCGCGAGGTACTTGACTCACGCGGCAATCCCACTATTGAAGTGGAAGTATATTTAGATGATGGCAGTTTTGGTTCTGCTATCGTGCCGTCGGGAGCATCTACTGGTATACACGAAGCGTTGGAAATGCGTGATGGAGACAAGGCTCGTTACAGCGGGAAGGGCGTATCAAAAGCTGTAGAAAATGTAAATACTACGATTGCCGAAGAATTGTTTGGTTTTGAAGCTACCGAACAGATGGAAATCGATCAGACTCTTCTCGAGATCGATGGAACGTCTAATAAATCAAAGTTGGGCGCAAACGCCATTCTTGGCACCTCACTGGCTGTAGCGAAAGCTGCTGCGGCTTCTCAAGGCTTACCTTTATATCGATATATCGGCGGTGTTTACGCCCATGTTTTGCCTGTACCGATGATGAATATTCTAAATGGTGGAGTTCACACCAACTGGCAATCTACAGATGCCCAGGAATTCATGGTCATGCCTCTGGGAGCCTCTTCGTTCGCCGAAGGATTAAGGTGGGGTGCTGAAATTTACCATATACTAAAAGGGGTATTAAAAACACGCGGGTATGCAACCCTGGTCGGTGATGAAGGTGGATATGCGCCAGCATTGAAAGCAAATGTTGAAGCGATAGAAGTGATATTGGAAGCTGTAACAAAAGCGGGGTATAAGCCCGGTGAAGAAGTCGCTATTGCACTCGATCCGGCAGCATCTGAACTTTATGATGAAGCTTCAAAGAAGTATAACCTTAGAAAAGAAGGTAAGATGCTTAGCAGTGATGAGATGGTTCAGTACTGGATGGATTGGGTAAATCAATATCCCATCGTTTCACTGGAAGATGGTTTTGCACAGGATGATTGGGATGGCTGGAAAAACTTCACAGCTGCCGTTGGTAATCGTATCCAAATTGTTGGTGATGATTTGCTAGTTACCAATCCCGCTCGCGTCCGTAAGGGAATTGCCGAAAAGTCATGCAATGCACTGCTCGTAAAACTGAATCAAATTGGCACACTGACAGAAACTATTGAAGCTGTAGAGACCTGTCACCGCAGCGGATGGCGCGCGGTTACTTCACATCGCTCTGGTGAGACAGAAGACAGTACGATAGCAGATCTTGCTGTTGCGCTCAATATGGGTCAGATAAAAACAGGTGCTCCTGCACGTTCTGACCGTGTTGCAAAATACAACCAGTTATTGAGAATTGAAGAGATGCTGGGAGATACTGCCAGGTATGCAGGCTGGGATGCACTAGCCCAGAAAAAATAATTACTTTTCAACAAAAAAGCTGAGCAAATTATGCTCAGCTTTTTTTGTTACCAATCAATCTGTACAGGAAGCATTTTATCCACATACACATCAAATCGATAAACATTTTTCTGGATAAGTTTGTATATTAATGGATCATTTCCAGATTTTACATATCTTGGTTCACGTGGAAGGTAAAGATCAAATGATCCTTCCATCTTCATGGGACGGTTTATCTCCATCATCAGATTTTCATCTTTTGCATCGAATTTTGATAATTCCAAACCCTGAGAAATGTGCAGGTTTGATCCCAGGTAGTTAGGCACCTCAGGTGAAATATTTCTTGCACACATCAGAATCGTTCCATGCGGAGGAACCACTACCTCAAAATTGCCCTGGGTTACTTCGATGTATTTTTCATCCCAGAATGAGCGAAGATACCAATTACCTTCTGGAGTAAGTTTATAATCTTTCAGGTTTAACTTTTTTCTTACTGTGGTATTCATCCAGTTCGTAAAGCTGATTAATTGCCAACTACTATTTTGATTTGTAAGATCCAACCTTATAAACTGTGGGTGTTCAGAATCTGCCCAATCGATAACTGTCGGACGAAGTCCAATCACAGGTAAGAGAGCCTGAGCAATACGCAGACGATATTGGGTAACTTTATTCATATCATCTGAGATAAGCATCAAACCACCTGTCATACCCATGATAGATGCCATTGTCCGGACCTCTGAAAGCGTCAGGTTACTACTCTCCCGAACAAGCAAGCAATCCGGATCATTTTGCCACCATCTTTGATGTAGCATTGATCGGGTGATGGTGTTGTGCATTGCGTTTTTTACCGATGGAATATCAGGTTCATTGGGGAACACGAGTTCCAGACCAAAGTATTTGGGTTCCCAATCAGGGGCTACATCAGTACCTATGCGCATTCCATCTACCAACCCCAGCATCGGACCGAGCGGAGCCCCACACCCTAGAAGATATGTCTGCTTTCCTGCAGCATCCCGTATTATTTCCATCCCCTTTCGTATTACTTGAGCTCTACTCATCGCAGGATCATACCGTACTCCCTGAAGGGCAGCAGCATACAAAAAATCCAACTTAAGGTAAGAATAGCCCCAATTTTTTACAGCGTTTTCAATAATGCGGCGGATATATACTTGAACTTCCGGATGGGATAAATCTAATCCGGCACAAAATCGATTCCAATTCCAGCCTGCATTAACAATCTTCCCCTTTCCATCACGAATTAGCCAATCAGGATGATCTTTGAAAATTTTAGAAGATGGGTGAACGATAAAAGGAGCCATCCACAATCCGGTCTTATAACCCTGCTCATGAATCTCCTCAGCTAGAAGGTCCATTTGAGCATAGAAACGATGCTTTGTTTCCATCCAATCACCCACAGCTGTCTGATATCCGTCATCAATCTGTATGTAATCGAGTGGGATTGCATCCTTCTGATCTGAGAGAATATCCAGATTCATACGAATAATATCGGGTGTTATCTTTGTAAAATATTGGTACCAGGTACACCACCCGGAAGGAATCGAATTATTGTGCTTGATTTTGTTATCCCTAACAACTTCTTCAAGGAAACCTTTGAGCGGGTCGGGATCATTGAGATCAATGAAGTCAATTGCCAACCAATCTGTACTCATTGTCCTTCCGCATGTCAGTAATGTATTGTCACCCGAGGCAAATATGCTGATCGCATTAGTCTTGCCTGGTCTTAAAAGGACATGTCCGAAATGATTTATCTGTGTAAGGAATCCCGCCAGGATGCCCACCCGATTAGTTCGATCTAATAGAATTCCGAACTGATCACTGTCAAAGAATCCTGCTTTACCCATTTGCAAAGAAGCAGCATCGTATAATTTAGGTCCCTGAAATGGTTTTAGTTTTGAAATCAATGGTTTCTTTTTTTCGGAATAAGTTCCTGTATAACTCCATGATTGCCAACCGTTCTGATAAACTCCCCATTCAATTTTCTGCGATCGATCATCAGAAGTCTTCAGATTGATAGATGATCCAAAACCAATTTTGCCGATTTTCAAAGGATCCAATGATAGGTTGGTAATGTGTAATCTGAAAAGTATGCCTGAATAGTTTGCTCTTGTGCTGATCTCTAGTTCAAAATTGACATATTCATTTTTTATCAGATTCATGTGAATATGGCCGGAGTACTGTCCAGAAATCGAACCAGCCGACTTTGGATCAATATTCCCATGGAGCGTTTTTTCTCCTTGCGAGGTGGTTAGTTGCAAATCAGGGGCATTCAGCTCAATGAATTGATCTGAGCTCCATTTCGCGGAAATGACAAGAGAATTTTTTTCGCCAGGTATGATCTCAAGTGAATGACTCTCAAGCTGCATTGATGTTCTCCAGATTAGAATTATTTACTATAACACGAATAAAATAAATTAAAAACAAAACCACGTCCTTAAGCCGCTCAGCCCTGAACGTGGAGTTGAATGAGAATGCAAAGATATTATACAACTTTAATTATGAAAATAACATTGGATTAGTATTAATTTTAGTTAAGAGAAGGATATTCGCGTATTAATACCAGAATATTAGTATTTTTGAAACCACACTTTCCTTATATCTGAAATAGTAATTGGCCCTTCGCGTAATATTAAAGGTTCATCTCCGGCACAATCCACTACAGTAGAGGATTGACCCCCTGGGGATTGACCTCCATCAATGATCATAGGTATTAGTTCACCCAATTGCCTGATAACATCCGTTATACTCGTTGAACTGGGCTGACCAGACAAATTTGCTGATGTAACAGCCATTGGTCCGCATGCCCTCAGTAAAGCACGGGCAAATGGGTGATTGGGTATTCTTATACCAATAGTAGATAGGGATGATAATTCAGAAGGGACGCCCGGTTGTTTCTTCACAATAAGAGTCAAAGGACCTGGCAAAAAACGTTCTGCCAGGTGGAAAGCACCAGGGGAGAGTGAATCTGCAACCAGCTCTATTTGATCGAGGTCAGCCAGTAACACTGCAATTGCTTTTTCTATATCTCTACCCTTTATTTCATAGATGTATTTAATGCCTGAAATTGAAAATAAACCACATCCTAAACCATACACAGTATCTGTTGGAAAAACCAGCACCCCCCCTGAACGAATATGCTCGATAGCCTGATGCAGTGCCGCACCTTCATGTTGTTTATAGATCTTGATTGTCATGAAAGCCCTCAACACATACCACTCGAGAATTCCCGGCGAGATCAAAAAGAATGTTGATTGACGCCTCCTCAAACATCTTACTTGCCAGAATTCTAACCTTCTCAGCCTGGCGATATTCAATCTCAAATAAAAGCAAATAAGGAGGCACTACTTTCCCTTTTAACTGGTTAAGAAGTCTTTCAATATATTTTAACCCATCCTCTCCACCATCCAATGCAACATTAGGTTCATATTTGGCTACTTTTAAGGATATGACATCTTTCGATGGAATATAAGGCAGGTTAGCGCATAACAACTGAATTTGATTAGTAGAAATATCTGAAAACAAGTCAGAATGATGCAATATCACATGGTCAACAGCATGATATGTATTGATATTTTGGCCGGCTATATCAAGGGCTTTTTGTGAAATATCTACGCCATGAACAATTAAATCAGGAAGCTGGCTAAC
Source organism: uncultured Leptolinea sp. (assembly GCA_964648485.1). GTDB lineage: Bacteria > Chloroflexota > Anaerolineae > Anaerolineales > Anaerolineaceae > DAIOEK01. The sequence goes on along the minus strand of CAZYOF010000012.1, from coordinate 17,791 downwards.
CAGTGCAAGCGCAATACATCCTGATCCGGTACCTATGTCCCATACCTCGTGCACATATGGATGCTTCACTAACCATGAAATGGCAGTTTCCACCAACAGTTCAGTTTCAGGGCGGGGAATGAGAACTTCTGGTGTTACTTTCAATCTCAAACCAAAAAACTCCCACCATCCAAGGATATAGGGTAACGGTTTACCTGTCTCCAGCTGGGTGATTTTTATTTCCAGCTCTTCAAGGATATTTTCGGATAACCAATATTCAGGGTGTGCCGCCAACCAGGCCGTATCTTTACCCAGGTGGTCTGCTAGTATTACGCGTGAATCAGCTAGCGGGGTTTCGGTTTTCTCAATTAACCTGCTGCTGGCAGATTTCAACCATTGAACAACAGAGGTTTGCTCAATCGTCATCAACCTCACCCACCGAGAGTCTCTCTGATTCACTGCGCATGGATAGCTCATCGATGAATTTGTCCAGATCCCCTTCCATCACACCCGCAAGGTTATAACTGGATACATTGATACGATGATCTGTAACCCTTGATTGAGGGTAGTTATATGTGCGAATTTTCTCTGATCGCTCGCCTGTTCCAACTTGCGATCGCCTAGTTTCTTCTAATTCAGCAATTCGCTTCTGCTCTTCAATCTCAAACAACCTGGCTCGTAGAATGCTCATTGCTCTGAGCCGATTCTGTAATTGAGACCTTTCATCCTGACAGGCAACCACAATCCCAGTAGGAATATGGGTCAGGCGTACAGCAGTAGCATTTTTCTGTACATTTTGTCCACCCGCCCCTGCAGATTTATAGATATCAATATGAATTTCCGAATCGGGAATATCAATTTCAACATCATCCACTTCTGCCAAAACAGCTACCGTGACTGTTGAAGTATGAATTCTACCCTGGGCTTCAGTTGCTGGTACCCGTTGTACCCGATGCACACCAGATTCGAATTTTAATTTTGAATACGCACCTTTTCCTTTAATCTGGAAAATGATTTCCTTGTAGCCCCCAATTCCTATTTCATTTTGTGAAAGGATTTCATACTTCCAATTCTGTCTTTCAGCATAACGTACATACATACGAAACAGGTCTGCTGCAAAGAGAGCTGCCTCATCACCACCCGTACCAGCCCTGACCTCTACAATAACATTTTTATTATCACGAGGATCTTTGGGTAGAAGCATTGAGCGAAGCTCATTTTCTAATTTTTCAATTAATGGTTCAATTTCTAATAACTCATGTGCCGCCAGGGATCGCATTTCCTCATCAGGTTCTACTAACAATTGGTTTGCTTCATCCCTACGCGCTAACGCGCGGCGATAATCGTGAGTCTTCTCAACTATCTCTTCGATATCCGATCGTTCTTTAGCTAACTCAACCGCAGCTTGATAGTCTTCACCAACCGATTCTAATTGGCGTGTGAGTTCATCATACCGTTCTTCGATAGATATTAATTTTTCCAGCATAGTTACCTTATATATATAAGCTTTACCCTATCATCTAATAGACGCTTTTAGGATATACTAATTTTGATTATTGTTTTCTAACACCTTTGAATTCTCTTAAGGAGGAAAGGTATGGATGTACTAGCATTATCACAATCCCAGTTTGCAATCACCACAGTATATCACTTTTTCTTTGTTCCACTAACTCTCGGGCTTTCGATTCTTGTCGCTATCATGGAAACATTGTACGTGCGAAAAGGTGAAATCGTCTATAAACAAATGGCAAAGTTCTGGGGAAAACTATTTTTGATTAATTATGCTATGGGCGTTGTCACCGGACTGGTTATGGAATTTCAATTCGGGATGAACTGGTCAGAATACTCCCGTTTTGTCGGTGATATATTTGGAGCACCCCTCGCAATCGAAGGATTAACTGCTTTCTTTTTAGAATCAACCTTCATTGGTTTATGGATTTTTGGATGGGACAAATTATCTAAAGGCTTACATGCATTAACCATATGGTTGGTGGCCTTTGGAGCTACACTCTCAGCTCTCTGGATACTCATCGCCAACTCTTTTATGCATTATCCGGTTGGATATTCCATGGTTGATGGCCGCCCAGTAATGGATAACTTTTGGGCAGTTATTTCCAATCCCCATGTTTGGACCCAATTCCCTCATACTGTCTTTTCTGGATATACAACAGCGGCATTTTTCGTAATGGGGATTTCCATTTACCACCTTCTTCGTAAGAAGAATGTCGATTTTTTCAAAAAATCTTTTGTCATTTCCAACATTTTTGGAATCATCGCCATTCTTGGTTCCATAGGAATTGGTCATCAACAGGCACAATTAATGGTGAAACAACAGCCAATGAAAATGGCTGCGGCAGAATTATTGTGGGATTCTGAAGATCCGGCTGCATTATCCATTTTTTCAGCCGCAGATCTCAATGCGCGAAAAAATATTGTTGATATTCGAATCCCCGGTGCTCTCAGTTTCCTCTCATATAACAAGTTCAGCGGAGAAGTAAAAGGAATGAATGACCTTCAGGCAGAGTATGAAGCCACCTATGGACCCGGAGACTACACACCACCGGTCATGCTCTCATATTGGTCCTTCAGAATCATGGTTGGAGCAGGATTTTTAATGTTATTCATTACATTGCTCGGATTATGGATGTGGAAGTTTAAAAAGCTCCAATTAAAGAGCAAGCTCTGGCTGGGAATAACTGCTGCGATCCTATTACCATATATTGCAAATACTGCCGGCTGGCTTCTGACTGAAATGGGCAGACAGCCCTGGGTGGTTTACGGGTTATTATTAACTTCCGATGCAGTAAGCCCAAACATATCAGTAGCCCAGGTAATGACAAGTTTACTTGGTTTTACAGTCATTTATGGGATTTTGCTTGTTGTTGATGTTTATCTACTGGTAAAGTTTGCCAATGCCGGTCCCCAGGAAGAACACATCCCCGATACTCAACATTCAGAACCTGTAACTGCCTAAGGAGGGAATGATGGACCTGAACATACTTTGGTTTGTTTTGATTGCAGTCTTATATTCAGGATTTTTTATCCTTGAAGGTTTTGATTTCGGTGTTGGCATACTCCTGCCATTTTTGGGGAAAAACGATACTGAACGAAGGGTAATCATTAATTCCATAGGTCCCACCTGGGATGCAAATGAAGTTTGGTTAATACTGGCAGGCGGAGCAACCTTTGCTGCATTCCCACACTGGTATGCCACTTTGTTTGCAGGGTTTTATCTCCCGCTCTTTCTGGTTCTTGTCGCCCTAATTTTCCGTGGTGTAGCTTTTGAATTCCGTGGAAAGATTGATAAACCAGCATGGCGAAGCTTTTGGGATTACGCAATGTTTGGCGGAAGCTTCCTGGTTCCACTGCTTTTTGGGGTAGCATTTGTAAATATTCTGCAAGGAGTACCTATTGATCAGGCAAAGAACTACACTGGTGGGTTTTTTAATTTATTAAATCCATTTGCGCTTATTGGTGGTCTCACCTTCCTCTGCCTTACGATACTTCTGGGCGCCCTCTATCTCAAGATTAAAACTTCAGGGCTTGTTATGGAAAAAGCTGCCGGAGCAGCCAAAATTTTCTGGTTACCCTCCATAATCCTTGCTGCTGCTTTTGGCATATTTGCGACTATTGGAAAGAGCAGTCAGGGAGGTTGGAACCCCCTTGGGTTAACAGTTACGATTATGGCTGTAATTTTCTTGCTGGGTGGTCTGTTAGCTCAACGAAGTAGTCGAACTGGATGGTCTTTTGGGTTGGGTGTAGCAGCAATGGCAGCAATTTCTACAATAATTTTTGTCCTTCTCTTCCCAAATGTGATGGTGTCAAGCACTGACCCGGCTTTCAACCTAACCATTTATAATGCTGCTTCGTCAGCCAAAACTCTGCAGATTATGTTTATTGTTGTTTTGATATTCCTGCCAATTGTGCTTGGATACCAGGCATACAACTACTGGGTTTTTCGGAAACGATTAACCACAAAAAGTAAAGATTTGCACTATTAACAATGAGTGTTCAGAAAAATTTACTGCGCCAGGCTCGCGTGAGCGGACTGGCGCTCTTTTTCAACGTAATAGGCGGAATGATTACTGCCATTTTTATCATTCTGCAAGCTTATATCCTGTCTGAAATAATCGTAGCAGTATTTTCTCGTGGGCAGGATCTTCAATCTATCTTCAACAGAATCTATCAACTTGCAATTATTATTGGTATTCGAGCGCTAGTAGTTTTTTTTAATGAAATCAGCGCAAAATCCATTGCTGCAAAGGTAAAATCCCATTTACGGTTAGACCTGATTCAAAAAGTAAGCCGTCGGGGACCATTTTTCCTTGGAATTGAGAAACATGGCTCAATACTTAACACCATTTATGAAGGGGTAGAATCACTGGATGCTTATTATAGCCAGTATTTACCTCAAGTAATTTTGTCTGTGCTCGTACCTCTGACAATTTTAATTGCTATTTTCCCTTTAGAGCCATTATCTGGTTTGATCTTACTTATAACGGCACCACTGATACCGATTTTTATGGCATTAATTGGAATTATGACTGAAGAGCGAACAAAGAAGCAGTGGCAGATTCTAAATAAATTAAGTACCAGATTCTTTGACACACTTCAAAGTCTAAATCTAATCCGGTTGCTCAATCGAGAGAAAGAGCAGGAGAAAACATTACAAGCCTCAGATCAAGCTTACCGTAATGCGACCATGGGAGTTTTACGTTACACCTTTCTCTCTGCTTTTACATTAGAATTGGTTGCTACAATCTCTACTGCAATTGTTGCAGTAGAGATTGGTTTAAGGTTGATTTATGGAAAATTAGATTTCCTTCCTGCGCTATTCATACTTGTATTAACGCCTGAATTCTACCTTCCATTGCGACAGCTAGGAGTGAAATATCATGCTGCGATGACAGGGATAGAGGCTGCTGGAGATATCTACAAACTCCTTGAAATGCCGGAATCTCAAACCATCCATAAACCAGAACCGGCTCAATGGACCGGAGAAGAAATCTTCCCAATTTCTTTTGTAAGTGTATCTGCACGATATCCGGGAGAAACAAAGCTGGCAGCCAATCAAATTAATTTCTCAATCAATAAAGGAGAGAAGATTGCTCTGGTTGGACCAAGTGGCGCAGGAAAAACAACTATCACTTCGCTCCTCCTCCGTTTTATCAAGCCATTTGATGGGCAAATAGTATCCGTAGGAACCCCTCTGAATCAAATTCCCGTAGAATATTGGCGTGAAAATATTGCCTGGGTTCCCCAAAATCCCCATTTATTTTCTGGAACGATTGCAAGGAACGTTGCGTTATCATCCGAAACAATCGATTTTCACAAATTAGAGGATGCTCTCTCGGCTTCAGAATCTTTACACTGGGTTCACAACTTGCCAGATGGTTGGAACACACAGATCGGTGAACGTGGATACGGGATAAGCACAGGACAGATCCAACGCATTGCTATTGCCAGAGCTTTTTATAAAGACGCCCCGCTGCTCATTTTGGATGAACCTACATCTGCTTTAGACCCGTTGCTGGAAAGCGAACTTTATACAGCTATAAAAAGGCTGGTGTCAAACCGCACTGTCATTACGATTGCGCACCGGCTTCCAACAATTTTCCAAAGTGACCGGATATTTTTTATAAATGATGGAAAGATCAGTGAAACAGGCACACATATTGAGTTGGTGAATCTGGGGCAGGAATATGCAAAATTTGTGAGGAATTACCAGTATGCCACGGAATAATCCAATACTATTCCTCATGCCTTTCATGAAAAAATCTCTAATATTGGCCGGATTCTCAATTCTTCTTTCTGCCATTGCTGTTCTGCTTGAGGTGGGATTAATAGGTACATCTGCATATCTTATTTCATATGCTTCTTTACAGCCTTCCATATCCGTTCTTAATATCCCTATCGTCGGTGTTCGTTTTTTCGGTATATCCAAAAGCGTGTTTCGATACCTTGAAAGGCTAGTAAGTCATGAAGTAAATTTCCGCCTTCTCGCTGATCTCAGAATCTGGATCTATCGACAATTTGTTCATCATATACCTGCACGGAAAGAGATGAAACGAACAGGGGATTTGATGGCGAGAATTGTTGAAGATGTCGAAATTCTTGAATTCTTTTTTATCAGGGTTGTCAATCCCCCCTTAACTGCTTTATTGACAATCTTTATTGTCGGTTTTTTCATGGGAACAATAAATACAAAGCTAACCGGGCTTTACTTACTTCTGACTCTGATAAGCTGGGTATTAATGCTCGTGTTCTCTTATCTGTTTGCGGAAATTTCGTCCAGGCAATTTCTTAACATCCGGGCAGATTTACATTCTGAAGTATCCGATCTTCTCGATGGGCTTCCGGACATATTGATGCATCAACGCATGAATGATTATTTTTCGAAATATCGCCAGGCTGAGGAAAAATATAGGTGTTCGCAAATGAATGTTGCGATCGCGAGTGGATCGATCAACGCCTTACAGGTTATCCTGACTCAAGGCAGTATGATGGCTATGCTAATAATGGGAATACAGCTTGTAAATCAAGATATGGTGCCTGGATTACTCTTAGCGGTAATCCCGCTTATGACCTTTGCTAGTTTTGACGCACTTCAGCCATTAAATCTTTCCGCTCAGCAATTTCATCTGAGTAGCCAGGCTGCCGAACGCCTTCAAGAGCTTACTAGGGTACAGAACAAACAAACCACCCAAATAAATAATTTATCAATAATCCATCCTCCTGAATATTTGACTTTTAAGAGTATTGAGATCAAAGAGGTCTTATACACTTATGAAGACGATAATGCTGCAAGCTTGTCAAAAATATCACTCGATATTTCACCCGGAAAGAAAATAGCCATTGTAGGACCAAGCGGATCAGGAAAAACTACTCTTGCAAGGCTTATTCTGGGAGAGTTTGTACCAAATAATGGAAATATTTACCTCAACGGAAAACCTTACTCAAACTATCCAAAAGAAATTATCACTTCAATGGTCTCTTATTCTGGACCATCCCCCTATTTTTTAAATGCCCCTATCCGTGAGAATTTTAAGTTCTTTACTCCTGAGATTTCAGAACATGAGATTGTGCTCTCAATTCATCAAGCTCAACTGCAGGATTGGCTTTTGGGTTTGAATGCGGGTATAGATTCAGTTATTGGTGAAAGAGGATTGAAGATGAGTGAAGGAGAACGCCGACGGCTTGATCTTGCCCGGACGCTGACACTAAAGAGACCTGTTTTAATACTTGATGAACCTTTCGCGAATCAGGATATTACAAACCAAAGATCCTTATCATCACAAATCCATTCATTAGATGGAAAAACAGCATTGATACTTATCACACATCGATTACTTGATATGGAGTTGTTTGACCAAATCATTGTATTGAATCACGGAGTAATTGAATCAACAGGGAACCTGGAGACTCTGAGTAAAGAAAATGGATTGTTTAAAAGAATGTGGGAACAGCAAAACAATATGCTCTTTGACCAGAGTAATGAGAATAGTTGACGGACTCCAGACAACCTGCTATATTCTACAAAACAATGAAAGAAACCAATCTCTCCATTTCAGAGCGAATAAAAAGATTTATAAAACGTGAAGCCCGTTGGCTTTTACCTGGCATAGGCGTAAAACGCTGGATGTTGCTAATCATGGCAGGTATCACTTTCCTCGCTCTGGGTCTTGCCCTGATCTTAATTAACATTTATCGGACAGTCCCCAATAACTGGTTGCTGCCTATAATAACCACGGTATCCCTACAATCATTTGCCAGAGCTACAAGAGCTATAATTTTTGGCGTAATAGGATTTGGACTGACTGCTTATGGTATGTGGGGTCTTAACCGCTCTCTTTTACGTCCTTTCATTCAACCTGGAAAACCAATTATTGATGCAGTTTCTTCTTTCCGCAAAAAAGAGCGGGGACCACGGATAGTTGTAATCGGTGGCGGGCATGGATTAGCAACACTGTTGCGTGGTTTAAAAAACTATACAAAAAACTTAACTGCCATTGTTACAGTTGCAGATGATGGTGGATCATCAGGAGAATTACGTCGTTCGTTGGGAGTATTACCACCTGGAGATATCAGAAATTGTCTGGCAGCATTATCGAATGATGAAGAACTACTCACACAATTGTTCCAGTACCGCTTCTCAGATGAATCCAGTTTGCACGGTCATTCACTAGGCAACCTATTTATCTCTGGGTTGGCTGAGATAACAGGTTCTTTCGAAGAAGCTGTTGCAGAGAGTGGAAGGGTTCTTGCTGTTCAAGGTCAGGTGTTGCCCTCCACTTTAACAGATGTACGCCTGGCAGCCAGCGTGGAAACGGTAGAGGAAAAAAAGAAATCAAGTTGGATAAGGGGAGAGAGTAAGATTCCCAAGATAAAAGGTCAAATCAAACGAATATGGCTGGAACCAGATAACCCACCTGCCTATCCACCCGCTATACAGGCGCTTCTGGCAGCGGATATGATCTTGATTGGTCCTGGGAGCCTATATACCAGTCTGCTCCCCAACTTACTCGTACCTGACATTGTAGAGGCAATCCGCGCAAGCAAGGCAATGAAATTCTTCATCTGCAATCTGGCCTCACAGCCCGGAGAAACAGATGAATATACAAGCTATGATCATCTTACCGCCATTGAGAAACACATTGGCAGTAAATTATTTGATTTGATCATTTGTAATAACCGTTATTCTGGTGATTTACCGGAAGATGTGAAATGGATTGAAGTTGATGCAGATCTGGAACGTAACTATCCTGTTTACCAAACAGACCTTCTCGACATAGACCATCCTTGGCGTCATGATTCCGAGAAACTGGCACAAACTATCATTGATATCTATTTTGATCGTACAGGTCCTCTCATTGATCGGGAAGTAAACCAGGAAGAAATCCAATAAAATAAAATGTGGCAGGGGGCGTGTCAGGTTGTCTAATCAGGTCACCAAATTGGTTCTAATGTGATAGAATCATACGAATTTGTTTAAGATCTTATTACACTCCCAGGAGGTGTTTAAATGTCAGTCAAAGTAGGTATCAATGGGTTTGGTCGAATCGGTCGCCAGGTATTAAAAGCCATGATCGAGAAACAAGCAGGCAACCTGGAAGTAGTTGCTGTAAACGATTTGTTCGATTCAAAAACCAACGCACATCTATTCAAATACGACTCTAATTATGGAATATTTGATGGAGATGTAAGCCTGGATGGCAATGATCTCGTCATCAATGGTAAAAAAGTAAAAGTCCTTGCTGAAAAAGATCCCGGCGCCCTTCCATGGAAAGACCTGGGTGTAGATATCGTAATTGAATCCACTGGCGTTTTCACTGATGCCGTTGGCGATCCCGCCAAGGGTAAAGCCGGCGCAAATGTTCATATAACTAAAGGTGGTGCCAAGAAAGTTATTATTTCAGCACCCGCAAAGAATGAAGACCTCACCATAGTGCTGGGGGTAAATGATGACAAATATGATCCAAAGGCTCATCATGTAGTATCTAATGCATCATGCACAACCAACTGCCTGGCACCAGCTGCGAAAGTGGTTAATGATAAATTTAGTATTGTTCATGCGGTAATGACCACCATCCATTCTTATACAAATGACCAGGTCATTCTCGATCAGGGTCATAAGAAAGAAATGCGCCGCTCCCGCGCCGCCGGATTAAATATTATCCCCACTACAACCGGAGCTGCAAAAGCAGTGGCACTGGTTATTCCAGAACTCAAGGGGAAATTTGATGGATATGCTTTACGCGTTCCAACCCCCACGGTTTCCATTGTTGATTTCACAGCCACTATCGAAAAATCCACAACCAAAGAAGAATTAAATGCTGCTTTTGTCGATGCATCCAAAGGTGCATTGAAAGGTATTCTCGGCGTAACAACTGGTGAATATGGTGATCCACTGGTATCCAGTGACTTCAAGGGTGACGCACGTTCATCCATTGTTGATCTACCTTCAAATATGGTTATGGGCGGTAATCTGGTAAAGGTTGTAACCTGGTATGACAATGAATGGGGTTATTCTTGCAGAACTGTCGATCTGGCAGCTTTGATGGCAAAATCTCTTTAAGTCAGTGATGGAACTGATGCATCAGTTTCTAGTCTAATCATTTCAAGGCGTAAAGATCAAGTGGTCTTTACGCCTTATTTAAATCATGTGAGGGAATTATGTTCAACAAAAAATCTGTGACAGATCTAGATGTAAATGGCAAGAAGGTATTTGTCAGGGTAGATTTCAATGTTCCTATGAAAGAAGGAAAAATCAAGGATGATACCCGAATCAAGGCAGCTATCCCAACAATTGAATATCTAACCCAAAAAGGTTCTGCTGTCATCTTGGCATCTCACCTGGGCAGGCCTAAAGGTGGTCCAGATGCACAGTTCTCTTTACAGCCGGTTGCTGAACATCTGGCAACTCTACTAGGAAAACCAGTTGCTTTTGTTGATGATTGCATTGGACCCAAAGCAGAAACAGCAGCTGCTGGTTTGAAAGATGGCGAGATCTTAGTTCTTGAAAATACCCGTTTCTATCCAGGTGAAGAGAAAAATGACCAGGATCTGGCAAAAGGAATGGCAAAACTTGCTGATCTCTACGTGAATGACGCTTTTGGAACTGCGCATCGTGCCCATGCATCCACAGAAGGGGTTGCCCGTTACCTCCCCGCCGCAGCTGGATTTCTGCTTGAAAAGGAAATCAAGTACCTCGGAGCCGCAGTAGAAAATCCCAAAAGACCTTTTGTAGCTATTCTTGGTGGTGCCAAGATTAGCGATAAAATTGGAGTAATCAAGAATTTATTACAGAAGGCAGATCTTATACTCATCGGTGGAGGAATGGCAAATACTTTCCTGAAAGCACAGGGATATGAGATGGCTGATTCACTGGTGGAAGCAGAAGCAGTGGATACAGCGAAAGAGTTGCTTGCTTCAGGTAGTAAGAAATTGAGATTGCCGGTAGATCTTGTCTTGGGAGATAAATTTGAAGCAGAAGCAGCAGTGAAAACCGTGGCTGTTGGAGACATTCCAGCCGGCTGGCGTGTTCTGGATGTTGGTCCAAAAACGGTTGAGGAATTCTCCAAAGCGCTTTTAGGAGCAGGTACTGTTGTTTGGAATGGTCCAATGGGTGTATTTGAATTCCCTGAATTTGCAAAGGGAACATTTGGCGTAGCCAAAGCAGTAGCAGATTCCGGCGCAGTAAGCATAATAGGTGGTGGCGAGTCGGTTGCCGCTATTCAGCAATCTGGTTTGGCAGATAAGATAACGCACATATCCACAGGCGGGGGTGCATCCCTTGAAATGCTTGAAGGATTAACTCTGCCCGGTGTGGCAGCTTTGCAGGATAAGTAAGATATTTATAACCCTTCATAAAATATCTCCCATGATTATTCAAGGGAGATATTTTTTGTTTACACGAGGTTATAATTTATGAAAGAATTTACGTGGAGGCTGCCATGAAGTTATCATTTCGACGATGGTTTTTTGTCGTATTAGGTATATTTATAACCGGTTTTCTACTGATACAGTTAATCCCATACGGAAGGGACCATACCAATCCACCCGTTGTAAATGAGCCACAATGGGATAGTCCACGTACACAGCAGATGGTTGAGGTAGCCTGCTATGACTGCCATAGTAACCGCACCCAATATCCCTGGTATGCAAATATTGCCCCGGCATCGTGGCTTCTGGCAAATGATATTACGCAAGCAAGAAATGCTTTAAATTTTAATGAGATGACGCCAGAACAGGGTAAATTCATGGTTGAGCTAATGGTTAAGCGGGTAAAAGAAGCCAGTATGCCACCATTTCAATACCAGGCAATTCACCCGGAATCTAGATTTTCTACCAATGAACGGGAAGCTTTAATTGAAGGCTTGTTATTGACATTTAATAAATAGTACATTCCGCAAATCCAAATGATCGAAGCGAGATTCTATCTGAAAGCAACTTACCCAGAGGATTAGCGTAAATATGGTTAGAATTCATAAAAATCGGGAACAAACTTTAGCTGCTCATCGTCAATGATTACGAGGGATCAGTAAGATAATCCTGACCTTTGAACATGGATTGATGAAAGGAAGACTAAATACAATGAAATCAAAGTTTGCCATCAGCGCTGTTCTAATTACAGCATTTACTATCGTTTTGAGTGGATGTAATCTTCCAATAACGCAGGGAGGAAACGCCAACCCAGGCGCTTATTACACCCAGGCAGCAGAAACAATTGTTGCTCAATTAACCTACTCAGTGATTGAGACATATGTTGCACAGAAGACTCAGGAAGCATTAATATCTCCTACACCTTTACCTACGCAGACGCCGGAAGCTACATTGACGCCTACGCCAAATCCAACTGCAACAAATACACCGGTACCACCCACCAAGACTCCCATCCCGGTGCCATGTAATGCAGCTCAGTTCATTGCAGATGTAACAATAGAGGATGATGAGGTCATGTTGCCAGATGAGTCTTTTTATAAAATCTGGCGGTTAAAGAATGTAGGGACATGCACCTGGACTACGGATTATGATCTGGTCTTTGTGAGTGGGGATCGAATGGATGGAGATAAGGAAGTTCCGCTCACTTATAATGTTGCTCCAGGAAGCACGATTGATGTGGCAGTTTATCTAACAGCACCTGATGAAAAAGGGACTTACCAGGGATTCTGGATGCTACGTTCAGGCAATGGCAGCAGGTTTGGGTTTGGAGCATACGCAGATCAAGCTTTCTGGGTAAAGATAAATGTCAAAAAATCTGCTCCTTCCGAATATGACACTCCCTTTAGTTTTTATAGCAATTACTGCCTGGCAGAGTGGAGTAATAAAGATCAGGTTCTACCCTGCCCCGGAAACAGCTCATCCTCAGCGGGAAGCGTGATCTACGTGAAAAGACCGTATATTGAAAAAGGTAGTCAGGATGATGAACCAGCGCTATGGGTCCGCCCGCAACAGGTGAAAAACGGTATTATTACTGCCAAGTTTCCGCCTATTCTCATTGAGGATGGTGATAGATTAACAGCAACTATCGGTTGTTTGAAGGATGCAACTAAGTGTGATGTGGACTTTAAAATCGATTATCGTATTGTTGGCGAGAGTACTGAGAACCTCGGTGTCTGGAACGAGGTTTACGATAAATCCATCACCCGAATAGATGAAGACTTATCATTTTTAAAAGGTGAAAAAGTGATTTTCTATCTCACTGTACACGCGAACGGAAGTGCAACAGGCGATGACGCATTCTGGCTTGTGCCCCAGATAAAATAACTTATTAATTCTCCAAAAACAGCCTCCGTGAGTTATGGAGGCTGTTTTTGATTTGCCGCGATCTATGGCGGCTGTTATAATCAGGTTTTGAATATTGCCTTGCAAATTATTCTTCTTAAAGAAGTGGAGATCAAATATGAGAACACCTTTTGTTGCTGGTAACTGGAAAATGAATAAAACTGCAGACGAAGCCCGCCAGTTGGTTTCAGATATGTTAACCAGCTTGCAGGAAATCTCAGGTGTAGAAATCGTTCTTTGTCCACCCTTTACATCCCTGCTAACCATTGCCGCGATGCTCAAAGGTACAAAAATTGGATTGGGAGCCCAAAACCTACACTGGGAGGCTTCAGGAGCCTATACCGGGGAAGTTTCTCCAGGCATGGTGGCTGAATTCTGTAAGTATGTCATCATTGGTCATTCCGAACGGCGTGCATATTTTGGAGAGACTGATGAGACCGTTAATAAGAAGGTTTTTGCTGCATTAACCGCCGGACTTACACCAATCGTTTGTGTGGGTGAAACCCTTGCCGAGAACGAATACAACCAAACTGCCGATGTCATAACCCGCCAGATATTACAAGGATTGAAGGGGTTATCTAACGAACAAGCTGCCAATCTGGTAATTGCTTATGAACCTGTCTGGGCTATTGGTACTGGAAAAGCAGCCAATCCTCAGATAGCAAATGATGTAACCGGAAAGATCGTCAGACCGACGCTTGCTCAATTATTTGGTAAAGATTTATCTGAGAATATTCGGGTGTTGTATGGCGGATCAGTTACTGGGGCAAATGCCGCTGAATATTTTAGCCAACCTGAAGTTGATGGAGCTTTGGTAGGTGGAGCATCACTGAAAACAGCCGATTTCCCATTAATAACAAAGGCAGCGGCTGGCTAAACCGGGTAAAACTACAAATAGATATTAAAGAAACCAGTATCAGATTCTAAAATTACTGGTTTCTTTTTATTTTTTTATTGATTGCTCTTTTATGCAGTACCAAACTGCCGATCTCCGGCATCACCCAAACCCGGGATAATGTAACCAATCTCATTTAATTTCTCATCAATCGCGGCAAGGTGAATGGGAACATCCGGATGGGCATTCTGCAGGGTCTGGATTCCCTCTGGGGCTCCAATTAATCCTACAAACTTGATATTCTTTACTCCCCACTTTTTCAGAACCTCCACAGTTGCTGTTGCACTACCTCCGGTTGCAAGCATGGGATCAAGAATGAAACATATGGATACAGTAGGTTCTAGAGGGAGCTTGTTATAGTACTGAACCGGGCGCAATGTCTTTTCATCCCGATACAATCCGATGTGCCAAACTTCGGCAGAAGGTAGCAACTCCCATGCCCCTTCGACCATACCCAGGCCTGCCCGAAGTATTGGAACCAGTCCGATGCGATCAGTCATCTCAAAGCTATTAGCCACACCCATCGGCGTAGTTACTTGAATCGGTTTCAGTGGAATATTTGCAGTTGCCTCATACGTTAGTAGTGTGGCTAATTCTTTTACCAATTCCCTGAACTTTTGATGATCTGTAGTCTTATCTCGCAAAATGGACAACTTATGTGCAACCAAAGGATGTTTAGACGCATATACATTTGACATGCAAGATTCTCCTCAACCAGGATACGATAATTATAGCTTTTTTTAACTAATGAAGTTGCTCATATACAGGTATAATCAAAACCAATGGCTGACACAACTACAAGACTGATCAACCCCGAAAAAAAACCTGATGACCGTCTGGATAATGCCATTCGCCCAAAATTGTTGAATGATGTGATCGGACAAAATCAGGTACGGGAAAATCTATCCATCCTGATCCGAGCGTCACTGAAAAGACATGAAGCAATAGATCACGTATTATTTTACGGCCCACCGGGTTTAGGTAAAACAACACTGGCTCATGTTTTAGCTAATGAAATGGGTGTAAACATCAAAGTTACATCTGGACCGGCAATTGAAAGAGCTGGTGATCTTGCTGCTATCCTGTCAAATTTACGAGCCGGTGATATTTTATTTATTGATGAAATCCACCGACTGGGTAAGGCTGTCGAAGAGATACTTTATCCAGCCATGGAGGATTTTGTAATTGATATCGTAACAGGTAAAGGACCAACTGCCCGTTCTATCCGATTGAATCTACCCAGATTTACAGTAATTGGGGCAACTACACGCCTGGCGTTGGTGACTGCTCCCCTTAGGGCACGATTTGGAGTTCAGCATCGTTTAGATTATTATGACCAAAATGCAATGGAAAAAATCGTCTCCCGGGGAGCCGGCATCCTTGGTGTGTTAGCAGACAGTAAAGGCATCGAAGAAATAGCTCGCCGATCCCGTGGTACACCGAGAGTAGCACTTCGACTGCTTCGCCGCGTTCGTGATTATGCTGAAGTAAGGGGAGATGGGATCATTTCAGGTAGTGTTACTGAAGAAGCACTAAACCTGTTAAACGTTGACCCGCTTGGTCTGGATGATATCGACCGAAGAGTATTGACGACTATCATCCAGAAATATAATGGCGGACCAGTGGGTTTAAACACCATTGCTGCATCCATCAGCGAAGAACCAGATACCATCATGGATGTAGTTGAACCCTATTTGCTACAGCTTGGTTTTTTAGATCGAACTCCGCAGGGGAGAATTGCTACGGAACTGGCATACAAGCATTTGAGCATCCCATTCACTCCATCCACAACCACTCCTCAACCCAGCCTTTTTGATTAGACACCTGTGTTAACTTCTGATTTTTCCTACAACCTTCCGCTCGAATTAATTGCTCAAACTCCGCTTGAACCCAGGCATAGTTCAAGGTGTTTTGTTCTAAATCGATCACACAACAGTTACGAGCATATTCAGTTTTGGGATATAGATAGATTTCTTAGTCCGGGTGATTTACTGGTAATGAATGAAACCAGGGTTCTAAAATCCCGCTTATTTGCCCGGAAGCTGCCTGGGGGTGGAAGAGTCGATATTTTATTAATTAGAAAACGAACCATTCTTGAATGGGAGGTACTGGTTGGTGGAAGCGGAATGAATCCCGGGAGGCACTTTATCATAGATGGTGCAACCGGCGGAGAAGTAATTGAAACATTAGATGGGTCTAACAGGCTCATTAGATTCGAAGAACAGATCGAACCTTATCTGGAAAAAGTCGGTCATGTTCCTTTGCCACCGTATATACATACCCATCTGGATGATCCAGAGCGGTATCAAACGGTTTTCGCCCATAAGCCTGGATCTGCTGCGGCACCGACAGCTGGCTTACATTTTTCTCCTGAGCTTCTGGATAAACTTCGGAGGAATGATATTCGTACTGCTTACGTCAATCTTCAAGTCGGATTAGATACATTTGCTCCGGTAACAGAGACTGAAGCCCCTCAACATAAAATCCATACCGAATGGTGCAGTTTAGGCGAAAAGACAGCAAGTATCATTAATCAAACAAAACAAGCTGGCGGCAGGATTATTGCCGTAGGAACAACATCCGTACGAACGCTAGAAACAGCCGCTAATCAAAATTCCGGGGCGGCGATACAGCCTTTTGAAGGAGACACGAGCCTTTATATACTCCCAGGCTATGAGTTTAAGATTGTGGATGCGATGATTACCAATTTTCATCTTCCAAAATCTACATTATTAATGCTCGTTTCCGCATTCACCGGGAAAGATAATATCCTTGCTGCATATCAGGAAGCAATTAGACTACAATATCGTTTTTTTTCATTTGGCGATGCCATGTTTATTTATTAATAAGGAATTGGATTGGATTCACTGAATCGAATTTATGAAGATGTTATCCACTGCGAAATTTGCCCCAGACTCAGGGAATGGTGTAGAGAGATATCAGTTATTAAGCGTAAAGCATACCGCGATCAGGAATACTGGGGAAAACCTGTCCCTGGTTTTGGCGACCCGAAGGCAAGAATATTGATTGTCGGACTAGCCCCCGGAGCTCATGGATCCAACCGGACTGGTAGGATGTTCACAGGAGATGCATCAGGTGATTTTCTTTATCCTGCCCTCTTTGATGCTGGATTTGCCAATCAGCCACTCTCAATCCATAAAGATGATGGATTGGTATTAAAGGATGTTTTCATAACTGCCATCTGCAGATGCGCTCCTCCAGGGAACCACCCAACCCCGCAGGAAATCACCAACTGCCTGCCATTTTTATATCGTGAGTATAAGCAGCTTCCCATTGAAGGTATTGTTGCATTAGGACAGATTGCTTTTGATATTAGCACCCGACTTATCAGGCAAATTACATTAATGGATTATAATCCGCCGAAATTCGGTCATGGTGTATTTTTTAAGCCTCAAAATAATTTACCATGGCTGATCGGATCTTACCATCCGAGCCGACAGAATACACAAACGGGCAAACTTACCCGGGAGATGTTTAAGCAAATCTGGGAGAAAACCCTTTCTTTAATACTATAAATTTATTATATATTTTTTGTACAACTTTTTGAAAACTATCATGATTACGCAACCATTTTTCTGTAAATTCGAGTCATAAATACCCATGGGTTTGTTA
>CAZYOF010000011.1:0-122553 GCA_964648485.1 uncultured Leptolinea sp. | reverse complement strand
ACCTACTGATTCGAAGTAAAACCAACAATTTCCCTTGAAAGGTATGAAATATCAAACAGGGGATGGTTATTAATTGTATAGACTTCATCCTTGATTAAAGGTTTACTGTGGTACAATCAATTCTGCCTGAAAAATGCCAGGGACCCTTTGCAGCAAATAAACACTAAGGGACACCCGGAAATGGCACAGGATTATATAAATCAAATATATTGTGTCCGATTTTCAACAAGCCGCTGCACTGTTCAATCTTCGTTCACAGCAAAATTATTAGCTCAGCAGTCGCAGTAGTTTTATATCGTAATCATTATTTACCGTAGAACCCTCTCCTGACTTCTGAAGAATAGGAACATTGTGAATTTTTCATCTTTTAATTTGGATTCCCGTTTATCTATGGGAATCAACAAACTTGGATTCAGCACACCAACGCCAATCCAGGAAGCAGCCATACCAGCTGCCGTACGCGGTGAAGACCTACTGGCAACCGCTCAAACCGGTACAGGAAAAACAGCTGCCTTTGTGCTGCCCATTCTGAATCGATTGCTCAAAGGACCACGCAGACAGATTCGTGCATTGATCGTTACTCCCACCCGGGAACTGGCTGACCAAATCCAGGAAAATGTGCGCGGTCTGGCAAACGGAACCAATATCCGCAGCGTAACCATCTTCGGTGGTGTGCGCCAGGGTCCACAAATCAAAGCGATTGAAGATGGCGCTGAAATTGTCATCGCCTGCCCAGGCAGATTGCTGGATCTTGTTGAACAACGGAAGATCAACCTGAATTCGGTTGAAGTTCTGGTGCTCGATGAAGCAGACCGCATGTTTGACATGGGTTTTCTGCCATCCATCAAGCGGATCATTAAACTGGTGCCTGTAAAAAGACAGACCATGTTGTTCTCGGCAACTTTTCCTGAAGAAATCGAAGAGCTTGCCCGTCAGACTCTGTACCATCCGAAACGTATTTCCATCGGGTTGGTTGCACCTGCAGAAACCGTTGCGCATGCCTTACTGCCGGTTCCACAGCACTTAAAAACCGCGCTTGTCATGGAACTGCTCAAGCATACCGAGACCCGCTCTGTGTTGATCTTCACCCGTACCCGCCACCGCGCCGAAAAACTGGCACGCCAAATTCAGCAGACCGGTGAAAGAGTAACCAGCCTGCACAGTGACCGGACTCAGGACCAGCGCAAGAAAGCAATACAAGGCTTCAAGGGCGGAAACTTCCGGGTTATGGTGGCGACGGATATCGCCGCGCGCGGACTGGATGTGCAGAATATCTCTCACGTGATCAATTTTGATATGCCCAGCACGCCAGATGACTATATCCATCGTATTGGCAGAACGGGACGAGCCCAGAGAACAGGCGATGCTCTGACCCTGGTAACCCCGGATGATTTCAAGATGGTACGCACGCTCGAAAAAATTATGCCCACCGAGATGGAAACCCTGATGGTTGAAGGCTTTGATTACGATGTGGCAGCACCTATCCCGGTGCGGACTGGCGGGGCAGGACGCCCAGCCTATCAGCGTCGTTTCAACCGATAGAAAAAAAGGACCACCTGGTTAAATCAGGTGGTTTTTTCATTTAATCTGGAAACAAATGATCCATCTGAATATTTATTCTTATAAATTCTTCAACCATTGAGTGGCAGAATCTTCTGAATAGAAGATGCGGAACTCACGGTTGAAGCGGGTTTCTGAGGCAAACTCAGCGAAGCACTCACTGACCTGTAAATCCGGTGGCATAACCAGGGCGACTTTTATACGGTAATTAGAAAATTTCAGGAGAATCTCGCCAGCCAATCCGCTGCTGAGATCGAAAAACGCCGAAGAGAGGTTTTCTGCCTGGAGGAGAAGATGATTCGTTCCCTGCTCGCCACAGGCAGCCACCAGATCCAGCGCATCGGCTATTTTCTGGATCACAGGAACTGAATCTGTAATGACGAGGTACGGTGCAGCGGATTCATTAATCAGCGTTGTGTTCAATGATATACTCCGATGAAAAAGTTATCCTCATCTCAAGATGCTGAGAATATAATATTTTATATCATACCGTCAGTGAGGAGTTGGAAATTGGAACCACAAGATGTATTTGGCAGGATTTCAGGGGGAAAGGTGTTGGATGTGGCAACCGGGAGAGGTGGTTTCGCGGTTGAGCTGGCTGAAGGGTTGAAGGATTATTCTGAGATTATCGGAGTGGACAACAACCCTGCGCATAAAAGCGCCTTCTTCCAATCTGCTGCAGGTAAAACAGGGATGCGGTTCATGGTAATGGATGCCAACCGGCTGGATTTCGCGGATGGGACCTTCGATACGGTATGTGTATCCAACTCGCTGCACCACTTTGACCACCCGGAGGTCGTGCTACAGGAAATACTGCGGGTTCTCCATCACGGGGGGAGGATGATCGTGGCGGAAATGTATCGGGATGGGCAAACCGACACCCAGATGACGCATGTCTTGCTGCACCACTGGTGGGCAGCGATCGACCAATTGAAGGGGATTATCCACCGGGAAACCTACAGCCGGGCAGAACTGATTGAAATGGTACAGCAGTGTGGTGTAGCGGACCTGGTGGTGCATGACCAGAACTTTATGGATGAGGACCCGCTTGAAGCGGAGCTGCTCGCAGAGCTGGATGGGATCATCGATAGTTACATCCAAAAAGCGGAGGGATACCCAGACCTGCAGGCGAGGGGGGAAGAACTGCGGAGAAGAGTCCACAACACGGGGTACCACAATGCAACACGGCTGGTCATCATCGC
Organism: uncultured Leptolinea sp.; assembly: GCA_964648485.1. GTDB lineage: Bacteria > Chloroflexota > Anaerolineae > Anaerolineales > Anaerolineaceae > DAIOEK01. The sequence goes on along the minus strand of CAZYOF010000011.1, from coordinate 119,791 downwards.
GCAGAAATCCTATCAAGGCTGATTCTGAGGGGATGTAGTAATCGAACCAGATTGACCGTATATCCTACGGGAGCAGTGCCAGGGTGGAACAGCGGGAGATGCAAAGCCCACAACGGGTGCAGAGATCTGCATTCACCTGAATTTTCTTTTCTACCACAGTGAGCGCCCCATACACACAGCTGGTGACGCACAATCCGCAGCCGGTACATTTTTCTGAGATCACCACGGGGGGATGATCCATGAGGGGCGGGGTCTGACGTACGGAAAGACCAATCACCTCGCGGGCAGAAGCATACCCATGCGCATCGAGCCAGGAATCCATTTCTGCGGCGATTTTGCCAAACACCTGCGGACCGCGGGTAATGGCGGCGGTGCAGACCTGTACGGCGCTGGCACCCGCCATGAGGAACTCGATGGCATCGGTGCCGCGGGAGATGCCGCCTACGCCAATGATGGGAATATCGACCGTGCGGGCGGCATCATACACCGCACGAAGCGCGATGGGTTTGAGGGCGGGACCGGAGATCCAGCCGTAGCCTTTGCCACCCATCCACAGGCGCCCGGCGTGCTCGATATCTATCCCCAGGGCAGGACCATAGGAGTTGACCGCCACGATGCCATCGGCGCCCGCCTGCTGAGCAGCTTCGGCAAAGCGTTGAATATCGCGGAAAGGGCTGACTTTCACCAGCACCGGCAGACCTGAGCCGTCTTTGGCGGCTTTGATAGTGTTTTGCAAGGGGGAGAGATCGTTGCTGACGTAGTGGGTGCTAAGTTCGAGCGCATCTGCCAGGTGGGCAACCCGGGGCGTGAGAGAGGCGATTTCTTCGGTGGTGTAACCCAGACTGATGATGAGGGGCAGACCCAGCTTACGGGTTTCGGGCAGCTCGTGCTCGATCCACTGTTCGGGGGTGAGTTCGGACCATAATTCGGCGTTCAGGAAGTAAGACTTGAAATCTGCCATGTTGGGGTGGGGGATGACCGCCGCGGTGGTCGAGATAGTTTTGGCAACCAGGGCAGATGCTCCACCGCGGGCGCAGGCAGCCAGAGCTTTCGCATCCATGACGGGGGGACCGGCAGCGGGCATGACCGGATGGGCAAATTCCAGATTCCAAAGTTTGATGCTCAGGTCAGACATGAAAACCTCTCAGGCGGGGGATATAGTGGCAATGGTATCAGAGGTCAGGATTTCTGAAAAGGCGAAAAACGGGAACAAATACCCCGGAGGATAGTGGATATCAGGGTGATCATCGTGTGCGATTCGAGCAGTTTAAAAAGGTGCTTCGAAACAAAAGGAAACAAATCACCATTTGGGGATTGCGTATAGATGAGTGATTGAACCCATGTGATCTGGCATATTTGATTATAAAGCGTGCAACGGGGACAGGGAACCTGTCACTTGTGACAGGATTTTTGGGGTGTACGATACCTCTGCTATTATGTAAAGATTATTTCATTCATCATAATATGGATACATGTTTCGTTCTTCTTCCCACGGGTCGTAAGTGTCGTACTCATCATCTGAATCATACTCTGATGCATCATCCTCATCATAATTGTCACGAATGGCACTCATAAAAGCAATGTCTCCTTCAGAAAATCCAGAAATGTCTGATAGAAAATCCAAAGCCATGAAGCCTGCTATCAGCCTGCCAATAGACTTGAAAATGTTTGAGAAAAAATTGTTGTCACCCATGCGTATCTTTTGTATTTTATCCTACAATTATTTTTTATCTAATCATTTCATGATACAAATTTTTGGGAAGGGGGAGTACCACGAATCCCCTTGACATTTACATAAATGAACATATAATAATATTATCATTATCAATAATGATAATATAGAGGTGTTTATGACAGAAAACAACTTACTCGATACGATGCTCCATCCGGTGCGGATGCGGATCATGATGACACTGGCGGGAACGCAAGGGATGACCCCCCTCCAGCTGATAGAACTGATGCCCGAAGTACCGCAGGCAACGCTTTACCGGCACATCAACAAACTGACGGAAAACGGATTGTTAACAGTGGCGGAGGAACGGCGGGTACGGGGCACGACCGAAAAAGTGTACGCGCTGAATACATCTGCGCGCACGCATCTGACCGGAGAGGATATCCAAAACCAGAGCCGGGAAGAGCACATGTATTACTTCAACGCTTTCCTGGTGACGTTGATGGAAGAGTTCTCGGGGTACCTGCGCAGCACATCCAAGGTGGATTACGCCGCCGATGGTGTGGGGTACAGCCAGGTGGTGCTGTATATGGACGAAAAAGAGTTGATGGAGTTTTCGCAAAAAATGAATGAAGCACTTCTGCCATTTGCTGAAAAAAAGAATGACGATGAATCATCCACACGCAGAAAACGGATCTTCTCGACGGTGCTCATGCCCGCAGCGGATGAAACAAAACAGGAATTGAAAGGTTAAGAATGGATACTATTTTTTGGACGATTTTCTTTATTTTGCTGGTTATTGGTTTTCTCGGAACGCTGGCAGTGATCCCTTACAGCCTGGCGCTCAACCCGGCGGGGGTGGAAGCGTTGAAGGCGAAGCAGGTTGAAGGCAAGAAATCCCTGCGACCCGAAGTAATCATTTTACTGGCTTCGGCAGGGCAGGGACTGGTACTGAGCGCGGTGGCTGCCTTTTTGGGGCTGCTCGCTTCAAGAGAGATGGGGCTGCAGCTGCCCGTGTTCACTGCCATCGCGGCGGGGGAACCGGTGGGCACGGATCTGCTGACTTTCGTACCGACCGCCATTCTGGCGGGTGCGCTGGGTGGCGTGATACTGATGGTGCTCGAGTACTTCATCTTCTACCCGCGGCTGCCCAAACCGTTGAAAGAGAACGAGAAGCAATCAGCCCTGTGGAAACGAGCGCTGGCGTGCTTCTACGGCGGGTTCGTGGAGGAGATACTGATGCGTTTGTTCGTGATGGCGGGCATCGCGTGGCTCATCAGCCTGGTGTGGAAGGCAGCATCTCCTGCTGAGACGACAGCCATTCTGTGGATCGCGAACATTCTGGCGGCGCTGCTGTTCGGGGCTGGACATCTGCCCTCCACAGCGCAGATGACAAAGCTGACTCCGCTGGTGCTAGTGAGGGCGTTTTTACTGAACGGCTTGTGCGGATTGGTGTTTGGATGGTTGTTCATGCGCTTCGGGCTGGAGGCTGCCATTGTGGCGCATTTCACTGCGGATATCGTGATCCACATTCTGTGGCCGGAGTTGATGAAAAAGAAGGTGATCCCGGTGGCGGAAGCCGCCTAGGGATGTGAGGAGAGCTGCTTCATAGAGAGGCAGCTCATTTTTTGTGGGGGGGAAGGTCAGGCTTGGAGATTGATGGTAGGGGTAAAGATTTTTAGCCACAACCCACTCACTTCGTTCGCCCCAATAAAAATCATTGGGGTGCAAAGAGCGCAAGGGACACAAAATGCGTGAATTCGTGGGGGCGCCTCGACTAAGTACTTCGACAGGGGAATCCAAACAGGGGGATCGTGCAGACCAACTCAACTGGGGAGAGAGTTTACTCCAGAAGACCAAAGCGGCGGGCACGGGCGACTGCTTCTGTGCGGTTGCCCGCCTGCAGCTTGGCAAGCAGATGATTGATATGGCTCTTGACCGTGCCGACTGTGATCACAAGGCGCGCGGCGATCTGCTGGTTGGTGGCGCCACTGGCGATCATCCGCAGCACACCCAGTTCACGCTCACTGAGCGGCTCGACCAGCAGCGGGTCACCCTCCCCGGCAAGCGGATATGCACGAACCGGCTCCAGCAGGCTGCCAGGCGGGGCGATTTGACGGCGGCGGGCATCACGGATGATACTCAGGATTTTATCCAGGTAAGGATCGGGATGGGCTGACTTTGCCCGGGTGTGGATAATTTCATCCAGAACCGGACCGGAATCAAAAGTGCGGAGGTGTCCGCATTTCTTCGCCAGAAGCAGTGCACGGTCGAATGTTTCGAGTGATTTCAATTGATCACCCATTCGATACTCAGCCTGGGCTGCCAGCAAAGTTAACTCGATCTCCCTGCCGGTGATATTTTGCGCCTGTTCCTGTTCCAATTGTGCGGTTATCCAGGGAAGTGCCAGAGCGGGATCAGCCATCTCAATTTGCAAGCGCGACCAGACTAGATTCGCCTGATAGTAAACCTCTGCCGCTCCCACCGGACCGAGTCCGACCACTGCCCGCGGCTGATTTTCAGCAGCATAATCCTTCAACCAGTTTTCAGCAGCGTGAATGGAAGAATCCCCCGGTTCTGTGCGAAGCGCCGTTTCACAGCGTAAGCCACCCGTGAGGAAGCTGATATCCGGCCAGATCATATCCAGCGTATCCAGGCTGGCGAGAGCGGCACGGGTATCACCCAGCGCTGTGTAGAGGCGGTATTGCGCCAGTAAACCGGTCATCAGATAGACGGGGTGAATACCCAACCCCATCTGCTCCATACCCTGCAATAAATGCTGCCGCGCATCCTCCAACTGACCGCGTTCGAGCAACACATCCCCGATCACAACCTTCAAACTGCCCAGCGCCGCGGGCAGATCCATGCCCTGCAGCAAGGCAATCAGCATTTGCTGCGTATCGCGACAGCGTGATACACCTTCATCCAACTGCCCGCGGCTGTGCGCGAGCCGGGCGAGATAGAATGTCGCTTCGACCATTCCGAAGAATAAACCCGCGTTGACTGTGCACGGGATGGACTGGTTCAGCGCCTGACCGGCTTCATCCACACGGTGGAGCGCCAGCAGGCAATAACCGGTGATAAGCAGCCAGGGGAACCTGCCCGGATCCTCTTCGGGAAGTTCCGCGAGATGCTGGCGCGCCAGCTCCAGCGGCAGGTTCGCATCTGCATGAGGGTCGGGAATCATTGCCATGAAGGTACGGACGACTGTGTCGAGGGTAGTCACTTCATCAACATCATCGGGGTTTGAGACACGCTTGAGCGCTTTTTCCGCCTGATCGAGACGCGCCTGGATGCGGCTACGATTGGGGGCATGGAAACGGTACGCCAGCGCGAGCGCCTGGAATACGCAAAGCTTGGGGCGGTTTTGCATCACCGTTTCGGGAAAGACCGCGCACCAATCATAAATGGCGGCGATCTCGCTGCGGATTATGAGGGTAAAGCTGTTCCTTTCCACATAAGCTGCGGTGAAAGACCAGTCTCCGCAGTGGAGGGCGTGATGGAACCCCTCCTGAAGCAACCCCTTGCCGGCGAACCAATCCGCAGCCGCCCGGTGCAGGGATGCTGCGCGTTCGGGCTGTGTTTTTTGCAGCCAGCCGCGCAAAAAGTCGCGGAACAGATGATGGTAGCGGAACCAGTTGCCCTCTGAATCCAGCGCGGTCAGGAAGAGGTTCGCCTGTTCCAATTTGCCAATCATTTCGGCGCTGTTGGCAACACCCAGTATGGCATCACACAGCGGGGCGGAGATCCGTTCGAGGATGGATGTGTACAGCAGGAAAGATTGCAGCTCATCGGGCAGGCGGTTGATGACTTCTTCCAGCAGATATTCCGCCAGACGGCGGTGACCCGCACCAAAGGCGGTGAGCGGATTTTGCGGCTGCGGCTGACCAGCCAGGGATAACGCCGCCAGCTGCAGACCGGCTGCCCAACCCTCCACCTGTTCTGTAAGCTGCTCGGGCAGACCAGGTGAAAGCTCGACCCCCATCGATTCGCGCATAAACGCCGCGGTCTCATCTTGGGTGAAGCGCAGGTCAGCAGTGCGGATTTCACGCAATCTGCCCTTTGCGCGGAGGCGTGCCAGTGAAATTGGCGGGTTTGCGCGGCTGCCCATTGCCAGGTGCAGATTGGCGGGGCGGTGATTGATGAGCGATTCTACGAAGCGGTGAACCGCGGGCTCGCGGATAAGGTGGTAATCATCGAAGATCAGCACCAGTTCCGTGCCGTGAGCGAGGATGGCATTGATGATCGCAGGGAGTAGAAGCTGCAGGTCCATTTCTGGAGAAGAGCGCAGCGCCTGCAACAGTGGTGTAATGCCAGACCCCGCGCCCTGATGCTGTTCAAGACCGGTGAGCAGATAGGTAGCGAAAATGCCGGGGGTATTGTCGGTTTCATCCAGCGCCAGCCATACAGGCTGGATGCCCCGCTGCTTCAACCCGGCAGCCCATTGCGCGAGCAGGGTGGTTTTACCGTACCCGGCGGGAGCACAGACCAGCAGCAGATCCACATCCGGCGCGGGGTGGATTTTATCCAGCAGGCGTGCCCGATCCACCGCCCGGGCGCGCGGCGCGGGCGGCTGCAACTTGGTGAGGATGAGGGTGGATGGCGCGGGATGCATCATCAGGTTTATTTTACATCCAGAAATGAAACCATAAATCCAACTTTTGATAGAGGACAGGCTGCGCAGCGCGGATTATGATGCAGAGGAAAATAACAGGCACCATGAAAGGAAGAAGAATGAAAAAAGTACTGATCACCTACGCCACCATGAGCGGATCCACCCAGGAAATTGCTGAGTATATCCACCGCGAGCTGACTTCTGCGGGCGTGGAGGTGGAGATACAACCCTGCCGGGCAGTTGCAGACGTATCCGCTTACGGGGCGGTTGTGCTGGGGATGCCCATTTACATGTTCAAGCTGCACAAAGACGGGCTGCACTTTTTGAAGCGCCACCAGAAACAGCTGATGAGCCTGCCCGTGGCAGTCTTCGCGGGCGGAGCGTACGGGGCAAACGCGGAGGCGGATTCAAAGGAGGTGCAGATCAACCTGAATGGAGAACTGGCAAAGCTCCCCTGGCTGAAACCGGTCAGCGTGCAGCTGGTGGGGGGCAGGTTCGACCCGGCGCGTCTGCGCTTCCCGTACAATTTGATACCGGCGTTAAAAAACGCGCCCGCCGAAGACGCGCGCAACTGGGAGGAGATTGGGGCATGGGCGCGCAGCCTGCACGGGCAGATGGGCATTGCTGCACCCGAGAGGGGGCTGGCATGAAAAGCGCGCTGCATACCACCACCGCCGTGATGGGCGCCTGGATGGGGCTGGCGGGAATCGAGCACGGCATTGGGGAGCTGCTGCAGGGAAGAACCGGCGGGGGGGGGATGATCCTCTCGTGGCCGGATTCACCCTTCTTTGCCAGCCTGAGCGGCGAACCGGCTTTTACCCTGCTGGGTGACATGCGGCTGACGGGCGCGCTGGCGGTGGTGATTTCGGTTCTTTTCATCGCCTGGAGCATTGGGGTGCGCGACCTGCGCCGGGGCGGCGCCGGGATGATGCTGCTGGCGGTGCCGATGTTTTTATTTGGGGGAGGTATCTTCCCGCCAGTTTTAGGTTTCATTATCGGGCTGGTGAGGGTATGTGGCGGGGGGATGCGCCAGCGCGAGGTGCGCTCTTCTGTGGGGAGGTTTTTGGGGAAGCACTGGCGGTGGATCTTCGGCGCGTGCATATGCGCGTGGCTGGTGCTGCTGCCGGGAACGGCGGTGATGGGGTATTTCTTCGGTGTGGATGACGCCGGTTTCATCGTGGCGGTGATCGTTGCGGCTTTCGGGCTGATGGGGTTATCGTTCTGGAGCGCCAGGCTGCACGACCGGATGGTGGGTTGAGTTGATGGAGGAGAAGAAAGATAGTCAGCCACGAGAGCTGACTCGACGGGGCTGACTCGACAAGGCTGGCTAGATGGGACTGACTCGAATAGGGTTTATCAATAGGTAGACAAGGCGGAGTCAACTTAATCAGAGGTAGAGATTCTCCCTCCAAGAGGGTGCTTCGCGATCGCTGCGCTCCCTGGCCTAGCCCGCCAGGACAAGGCAGAATGACACACCGGGGGGATGGGAAGTGGAAAATTAAATGGTGGCTTCTTTGCGGCGGACGAGGCGGTAGAGCAGGATGGTGACGGCGAATACGGCGAGGGAGGCGAAAAGCGAGAGGGGATTGAGGGTGAGCTGCTGCGTGGCGAAATCCCCCTGGATGGAGGCACCCAGCAGGGCAAACGAGACGGTGCCGGGGACGCTGCCAATGATGGTGGCGAGCATGAAGAGGCGCAGGTCGATATTGAGGAAGCCGGAGAAGGCGCTGATGAAGTCGTAGGGGATGAAGAGGAAGCGCAGAATGAGGGGGGTCTGGAAGCTCTCACGGCGCAGGCGTTCGGCATAGGCGAGGATTTTTGGGTTCTGCTCGAGGCGCGGCCGGAAGCTGCCGCCAAAGTACCTGCCGATGGTGTACGAGACCAGGCTGGCGAGGTTGCTGGCGACCAGCGCGTAAAAGATGCCCGGTAATGGACCGAAGATGTAGCCGGCTGCCATGGTGAGCAGGGCGGGTGGGAAGAGGAAGACCGGGCGGATGAAGTAGATGATGATATAGAGGAAGACACCCCACGGGGAAGCGGAAAGGAAGCCCACCAGGCGCGCCACGGTTTGAGCGGGGGTGAGGTTGTTGATATGGGTGTACCAGCCCCAGGCAGCCAGGAGGAACGCCCAGGCGATGAGGGCGATGATGCGGCTGGATACGCGGGGGGTGTGGTTTTGTTTGGGCATGGGAGGAGGGATTATTTTACTAAATTCTTATAAATCAATTTCAAAAATTAAAGAAAGTTGAGTTTCGGATTTGCACCTTTACCCAATTCGCTTGTTGCATATTAATATAAACACGTGATTACATGTAGGATTGAATTTGCAATTTTCCTGACAATATTTATGTACTCGATTGGCGTCATTAATGTTGGCCATGCTAGATTATGACCTAAAGTATTTCTAATTCTAACGGTGAATGTAAAATCATCTTCGATAGTATTACTTCCAGGAAGTTGATCAATGATAGATTGAAAACTGGGGGCAGACGATAAAATTGGATTTTTGAAATTCAAAGAATTAATTACTTGTTGATTGTGTAATACCTCACCCAATGTATTGCCTGGATTAATAACAGTGGGATTATTTTTCAGAAGGCTTTCTACTAAAACACAACCCTTGAATAAATGAATAAAAAATGGTTCAAGTGTACCCAAAAGAGGACAAATTTCTTGGAGTATGTAGAGATAATTCCATTCAAGAACAAAAGTTATTAATGATGTTGCTAATGTTCGCCAACTACGATTTACTGATATTGATGGTTTAAGTAATTTTGATCGCAAGTCTGTTATGTTGATTGATCGATTCCCCGGTGTATTTGTGTAATAGGTTATGAACTCATTCAGTTTCCTTTCAGTAATTTGAGTGTATTCTCTCGCAGCCTGATCTTCAGGATCTCCATCAATTTCAATGAACATAATGGCTGGCGTTCTAGAACCCGGATCATTAATCAAATCCTCAGATACTGCAGAATCAAAATAAAAAGCAGCTTGACTAATACTGTTGCATTGAAACAAGGCCATACCTAAATAATAATAAATAAAACCTTTGTGGATTTGGTTGTAAGCAGTAATATCGATATTTTTTAATTCTCTAAGTAATGATATGACTTCGTAATGAAATAATGCATAATTTCCATTACGATAATCATCAAAAATGTTGAATGCGCCAAAAAAATTATGAGCAAGCTTTGGATCGCCTGTTGAGGCAGTTAAAAATAGTTGCTTAAGATCATCTCTGCTTAGTTGTTGATATGATTGTTCCATCATCAACTCTTTTCTTATACTAAGTAATAAATATTATTAACTCTCATTTTTTCTTTACAAATCTATCTACATAGTTAATAGACATGAATTTGTATGTGTATTAATTATTGAAATCCTCAAGCCAAAGATGTTTTGCAAGCAAGAATAAAATCCTTTGCCTGTCGGAAACAGAATTCTCATCAAAATTATCATAAATCTTAAAATTAATGCCATACCTGTCTGCGAACTCACTGAATTTTGCATTCTTATGGTGAAATTCACTTGATAAAGATTTATTCCAATAAAGTTCCCTTGAAGTATAAATATTTAATTTGTCTTTATATGGTTCATTTCTTGATAAATTGTTATCTTCTCCAAGTAATAAAACTATTCCACCCAGTCTATTTCTTTCTATATTGAATTTTTCCTCATCACCATTAAATAACGCTAAATTCTCATCATTATTTGCAATTATGTGTTCAATCTGATATCCTGTTTTAGGTCCAGTCCTTTGGACCAAATCGTAAAAAGAAATAGATTTTTTCGATATTTCATCTGCAATAAAATGTTCTATTCGTGCGAAGAAGTATTTGATAAATTTATAGGGTAAATTCAACCTACCTGCTGCACTAAAATACTGCCATTCAAGAGGGTCATTTACTTGAACACCTTTTACATCTGAAATGTCTGATAATAACCTCTTGAAAAACACCTCCTTAATTTGTGATGGATTAATGTCACGTAATTGGTTATTTAAATCAATAATTGCTTCTGTAAAATCATTGCTGTTGTAAGAATTTGTTAATTGAAGTATTGAGTAGTATGTATCGAATAACTTTGATACCAGTGAAATTTTTTCTTTTTCCTCAGGATCGTTTACGGTTAATGATGATAATATAAGAACTGATTGACGATCCTGATCATTTAACGCATTGAAAAAAATATAAGGTGCTGATAAATATTGTTTTGATTCTAACAATATTTGGTGGTAGATTTTTGAATAATATTTTAAATCATTCTTAATAAATTCTTTTACTTTTACAGCATTATGCTTAAAGTGAATTTTCTTATCCCACTTTTCCTCATAAATCTTTTTATGATAATCGCCATCAAATTCTCTCCATTCATTTATCGTCTCAACAAATCTTGAGCGGAAGTAGAAACGGAAAAAGTTGTCTACCTCATCATCATTAATCTCTTGAATTTGGTGAATACATTCTTGCCATATATTAAAGTATTCATCAATCTCATCTTTATCAATTTGGCCAAGCAATTTGCCTTTTAACACTTCGTATGGCTGAAGTTTTTCACCACGATCATTAATAACTTCAAATACCATCGGAACGTCTTTTGTATCTTGTATCTGAATATTAACTAACTGTACTCGCGTTAGAAAGTAAAGTATAAATGATTCAAGTTTATGAGAATCAGTAATAAATTCATTTAATTGTTTATCAATCACTTTGTAATTTTCAATTAAATTTCTTTGACTTAAATCAATTAGTTTATTCTCTGTATTCTTTATGCTATTTTCAAACAAATCCCTTAATATATCACTTCTGTTACCATAACCCATCCAGAATGTATGGCCATATAGACCTACACCTCTAATCTGGTTTTCTATCAATTCAATCCTGTCTGAATTATATTCTTTTGCGAGATGGAATAGTTTTATTAAAATAAGAGTAAGGGATGTTAGTCGTTGTTGACCATCGACTATAAACAGTTTTCCTTTAAACTCATTGGTAACATACGCATTTAAGTAATACCATTCAAAGTGACTTATAATCTCAACAGTTGGGTCTAGGTTGGGTCGATACTCAAGACTAAAACGATAAAAAATATCTTCTAGTAACTTCTGAATATTATTCCGTTTCCACTGATAATCCCTTTGGTAAAAGTCTAAGAAGTATTGGATATTTCCAGCGAACAATTCCATTATATTTTTATTAGTTGGGTTGATGCTCATGATAAATCTCCACGATATGACCATGAATATTTATTGGAAATTCACGCTAACTAATAACAAAAAGGGTTACTCAAAGATAATGAGCAACCCTTCTATCTTAGCACTCACTATAGCCGCAGGAATAGCACTTGCGGCAGCCCTCTTCGTTGACCAGGGCAGCCTGCCCGCACTCGGGGCAGAGGTCGCCGATTTTGAGCATGATCTGATCTCCGGCGGGTTCGGCATCGGCGCCGAAGGATTTTTCGGCGTGGATGTGGATGCCCTCCGCCTGCATGTACTGGGCGAGGTACTCATCCAGGGCATGGGCGACGCCATCCGGCAGGGAGCGCACCCGGTTGGGACCGAAGCCGAGCGAGCGTCCGCCACCGATGCCAGCGAGCTGGCGGAAGACTTCTTTGAGGCGGGTGCGCGGTTCGATGGGGGATGAGAGGCGCAGAATGTATGAGATGAGCCGTCCGATGGCTTCAGAGACGGCGGCGGTATCTGACCCGGCTTTGGCGGTGTTGATGAAAACCTCGAAGGGCTGATCGCCACCATTTTCGTTGATGGTGACAAAGGCTTTGCCGAGCGGGGTATCGATGACGTAGGTGTAGCCCTTGAGCGAGCGCGGGCGCGGCTTTTTGCCGTCATCCCAGATGGGCAGCTGCTTGCCGTGCGCATCCACAGGTTTGGCGGGTTCCTTGGTTGAGGCGGTGGCGTTGGTTTCGAGCACCACCTTTTCGCGCGAGCCGGTGACATACACGGTGATGCCCTTGCAGCCGAGCTTCCAGGCGAGGGTGTAGGCGGTGGCAACATCCTCCTGGCTGGCGCAGGGCGGGAAGTTGATGGTTTTGGAGAGCGAGTTGTCTACAAACTGCTGGAGGGCAGCCTGCATACGCACGTGCTCTTCGGCGGTGATATCCGCGCTGACCACGAAGGGATAGCGGATGTGTTCGGGCAGTTCTTCGATATCCTGGCAGGTGCCGTGCGCCATCACCGTTTCCACAATCTCCTCACGCACATCAGGGTTGAGCCCGGCGCTCTCGAGCGCCTGTTCGAACTGCGGCGAAACGTAATTGAGTTTGAGGTCGGTCCCCTTATCGTTCACGTGGCGGATGTAGGCGAGGGCGAAGACGGGTTCGCAGCCGTAGCCTTCGCAGCCGGCGACGGTGGCAATGGTGCCGGTGGGGGCGATGGTGGTCTGGGCGGCGTTGCGGATGCCGCTGGCTCTGATGCCAGCAACGATGGCATCCCAATCCACTTCGGGGCGACCCCAGTCGTTCTGATATTCCACCAGGGATTGGGGCGGCTGCCAGGTGAGGTTGGCGGGGTCGTAAATGGAGCCCTGAATGGCGGGGAAGGCGCCGCGTTCGGCGGCGAGCTGCACGCTGGTGAGCATGCTGTGGTAGCGCACGAACTCCATCACCTGCGAGGCAAACTCGAGGCTGGTGTCATCGCCGTAGCGGATGCCGGTGTGGTACATAAGATCGGCGAGCCCCATGATGCCCAGTCCGATGCGGCGGGCGTTGTGGGCGGCTTTTTCGAGCTGCGGCACGGCGGGGACGTAGGCGTTGGCATCCACGACATCATCGAGGAAGCGGGTAGCGGTGACGGTACTGCGGCGCAGCTCTTCCCAATCGACGGTGCCATCCTCACCAAGGTGTTCGGCAAGGTTGATGGAACCGAGGCAGCAGTTCTCGTAGGGTCCGAGCCACTGTTCACCGCAGGGGTTGGTGGCTTCGAGCGCGTAGAGGTGCGGTACGGGGTTGTAACGGTTGGCGGCATCGAGGAAGAGCACGCCCGGTTCGCCGTTGAGGTGCGCCTGTTGCACGATCTGGTGGAAGATATCGCGGGCTTTGACGGTTTTGTGGACCTTCATGGGGATGCCGGCTTTATCCGCCTGGGTGAGCGAGCCTTTGAACTTGCGGTACTCGGGCGCGGTGATATCGGGGAAAACGAGATCCCAATCGGCGTCATCTTCGACCGCCTGCATAAAAGCATCGGTGATGCCGACAGAAATATTAAAGTTGGTGATGGCGTTCTCGTTTGTCTTGCAGGAGATGAATGCTTCGATATCGGGATGATCGACACGGAGCACTGCCATGTTGGCGCCGCGGCGGGTGCCGCCCTGGGCGATCTCGCCAAAGGCGTGGTCATACACGCGCAAAAAGCCCACCGGTCCGGTTGCCTGTCCGGCGGAGGATTTGACGATGGAGCCAGCCGGGCGGAGGCGCGAGAAGCTGAAGCCGTTGCCGCCGCCGGTCTGCTGGATGAGGGCGGCATCGCGCAGGGTCTGGAAGATGCCCGCGGAGTCTTTGCCCATGTCATCGGTAATGGGGAGGACAAAGCAGGCGGCGAGCTGTCCGAGCGGGGTGCCGGCGCCGGTGAAGGTAGGAGAGTTGGGGAAGAACTTTTTACTGGAAAGAAGCAGATAGTATTCGCGGGCGCGGGCATCGAGATCGGCGTGCCAGGTCTCTTCGACTTTGGCGACATGCCAGGCTACGCGCCAAAACATCTCTTCAACGGTTTCGATCGGCTCGCTATCATCGCCATGGCGCACGTAGCGGCGCATGAGCACCTGGCGGGCGTTATCGGTAAGCTGCACGGCGGGCAAGTCCGCTGGCAGGGGGGGAGTGGGCAGTAAACCGGTATTGGTGTTGTCAGAAATTTTGGACATGTGCTTCATCCTTCCAGTAAATGATCGATTTCATCGCGAATGGCACGCAGATCGCCCAGGTTGAGATAAACGATGGCGTAGCGGATATAGGCTATATGGTCGAGTTGTTTCAGACCGGCGATGACAAGATCGCCGACGGTGCGGGAAGAGACTTCGGACTTACCGAGCTTTTCGAGCTGGGTTTCGATCTCGCCAACCAGGCGGTCGATATCCGCTGCGGAGACGGGGCGCTTGGCGCAGGCGATGCGCAATCCGCGCAGGAGTTTTTCACGCTCAAATTCCTCACGTGAGCCATCCTGCTTGATGATGAGCGGAGCGGCGTGGATGGCACGTTCGTAGGTGCTGTAGCGTTTGGCGCATTTTTCACATTCCCTGCGGCGCCTGACACCCCCTTTGGCGTCATGCGTGGTATCGATGACTTTAGAATCCCAGCTATCGCAGTACGGACAACGCATCGAACCACCTCCAGTGAAATAAACATACCCCCACATATGGGGGTACCCCACCGTTGAGCCCCCTTATGTAGTAACGTGGGATGATTTTAGCACAGGCATTTTTCATATGCAAGTCAAAATGGCAACGATAGTCTTAAATTAAATGCGTATAAACAAATATTTAAGATTTCTAATCATATGAGGAATCACGGTGTGCACCTCCGAATAATAAATTCTGTTCCACTCCCAGATGTCCACCCTCGATAAGGGATTCAGGTTTGATATCAGATGAGGTGATTAAAGAACGGGTGAGGGGAGACGGGTAATATTCAATCATTGCAAGATATCTCAGATGTTATCAGGCGGCAAATTTAGAAAAAGCGCCCCCGGTAAGGAGGGCGCTGTAATGTTGAGTTCGGCGTCTGGTTCGTGGTTAGCGAATCTGGCGGCGGCGGATAAAAGCGGGGATCTCGAGGTCTTCGGTGTTGACCATCCGCGGGGTGTATTCCGCACCCACAGAGACGGGCTGCAGCTGGCGTTCCACTTCTACATCCTGCGGGATATTGATCGCCTGTGGAATGGCAATCGGTTGGATCGCTTCGGCAGGGCGGGGGCGTTCGGGCTGTTTGATTCCCGAGCGCTCGAAGCCGGTGGCTATGACGGTGATGCGCAGGTCGTCTTTCATGTTGGGGTCGATTACCGCGCCGAAGATGAGGTTGACATCGGGATGGGCGGTTTCCTTAATGATGGCGGCAGCCTGATTGACCTCGAAGAGGGTGAGGTTGCTTCCACCGGTGACGTTGAAGAGAATACCGCGGGCACCGTTGATGGTGATATCAAGCAATTCGCTGGAGATCGCCTGTTCCGCTGCAATGCGGGCGCGATCTTCACCGGTGGCGTTTCCGACCGCCATGAGAGCGGCTCCGCCTTCTGACATGATGGTGCGTACATCGGCGAAGTCGAGGTTGATAAGACCGGGGACGGTGATGAGCTCGGAAATGCCCTGAATACCCTGGCGCAGTACATCATCCGCCTTTTTGAAAGCTTCAGAGAGGTTGGCGCGTTTATCCACAATGGAGAGCAGGCGGTCATTGGGGATGACGATGAGGGTATCGGCGTGTTCCTTGAGGCGACCCGCTCCGCCTTCGGCGTTTCCGGAGCGACGTGAGCCTTCAAAGGTGAAAGGACGGGTGACCACACCAATGGTGAGGGCGCCGACTTCCTTGGCGATCTGGGCGATGATGGGGGCTGCACCGGTGCCGGTTCCGCCACCCATGCCGGCGGTGATGAACACCATATCGGAGCCTTTGAGCACCTCGTATAACTCTTCCGCAGATTCTTCTGCGGCTTTGCGACCTACCTCAGGATTGCCGCCGGAGCCCAGTCCGCGGGTGGTTTTATCACCAATCCGGACCTTGGTGGGCGCCTTTGAAAGCTGCAAAGCCTGGGCATCTGTGTTAACGGTGATGAATTCGATGCCCTGCAGACCTTCATCAATCATCCGATTGACTGCATTGCACCCGCCTCCGCCAACACCGACAACTTTGATTCGGGCAAATGATTCTGTGTTTGATTGAGCGGTAGTATCCATTTTATTCTCCTCTTTTATTCTATGCGAAACATAGATATGCGCAACAAAAAATTAAGACGAATTTTTAAGGTAACAATCTTTTCAGAAAGTCCTTGATGGTATCCCAGCGAATCACTTCCCGATTGCGGAGAGCGCCGCGTTTCTGGGGTGAAAGGCTTGATTCGCTCATCATCAGCGCCCAGTAGAGCAGACCGACGCTGGTGGAGTAGGGGGGAGCCAGTAACTGGTCGGTGAGACCGAGCAGGTTTTCGGGGCGAGCGACCCGGACTGGCAGGTTCATAATACGGCTGGCAAGGTTACGGATGCCGGGCAGCTGCGCGGTTCCACCGGTGAGTACCATACCGGCAGGCAGCAAGCCATCGTATCCGGAGCGTTTGATCTCCTGAAGTAGGAGGGAGAAGATCTCTTCCACGCGGGCTTCAATTATCTCTGCCAGCTCTCTACGGCTCACCTGGATAGGCTGATCTTCACCAAAGGCACGAATTGTAAATTTGTCATCCTCAGTTACATCCTCCATTAATGCAATGCCATGCTGGAGTTTTGTCTCCTCTGCCTGAGAGATGGGCAAACGCAGCCCGTGGGCAATATCGCTGGTGATCATGCTTCCGCCGATCCCGAGCACATGCGTATGCCAGACATCTCCATCGATGTAAACCGCCATGCTGGTGGTGCCAGCACCGATATCCACAACAACCGCTCCCATCTGACGTTCTGTTTCAGAAAGCACCACTTCTCCAGATGCGAGCGGGTTCAACACAAATTGGGCAGTCTGCACACCGGCAGAACTGACCGCCTGACGAATATTCTCGACCGTGGCGGCAGCAGCGGTGATGATATGCGCTTCCACTTCGAGGCGGAAACCGTGCATGCCGATGGGCATATGAATGCCATCCTGTCCATCTACGGTGAAGGAGCGCTGGATGACATGAATAATTTCCCGGTTGTGCGGGATGGCAACCGCCTGGGCGGCTTCGAGTGCACGGGTGACATCGTTCTGGTCGATCACGCGTCCGGCAATCCCAACCACACCGCGGCTGTTGACGGAGGAAACGTGCGAGCCAGCAAGGCTGACAATGGCAGAGGTGATCTCCAGCCCGGAGGAGCGTTCGGCTTTTTCAACCGAGCGGGCAATCGATTGCGTAGCTGCAGCAATATCGACCACCGTGCCTTTTTTAATACCCTGGGCGGGTTCAATGCCCACACCCAGAATCCGCAGGGTACGTTCGCCCTCCACCCTGGAGACCAGGGTGCAGATCTTTGAAGTTCCTACATCAATTCCCACTACAATCGGTTCTTCCATAAACCTACTCCGTGCGGTAATAAGGTGCGTACAAGTTTTCCATTGAAATCAGCGACGGCGTTATTCCATCTTTTTTCAAATTCGCGACTATTGCGCGATAATTGTTCATTTTCTGCGCCATGTTGGTAGGATCCAGACCAATGAAGACCTGCCAGCCTTCCGGGTCGGTCCAGCCAAGCCCGTAGGTGGGGTGGTATTCCAGCTGTACCCCTTCGGGAATTTGTGTGGCGATCGCCTGGATGGCGGGGATCATGGAGGGTTCTATGAAGGCGCGCGGCGGATTGATCGGCTCGCTGAGCGGATCCACCAGTTTTTCGGGTTTAAGGATCAGGCTGGCGAGTGATTTACGCGGATCCTGCCGGGCGAGGGTGAGGTTGAGCTTGCCGGTGGGCGGGTTGCCTTCGGCATAAATGGTAAGCAGTTCGTCTGCTTCACCCTTGGGTTCGAAGGCGATGCCATCGGCAGAGATCCACTGGGTATCACCGTTCTGTACCCACTGCAAAGCAGGAACACGCTCTTTCACGTGGACGTACACCATGCCCGGTAGCCCGATAGATACTTTGACCTCAGCGAGTACCGGGAAGGCATTCTGAACCACACGTTCAATCTGCCCGGGCAGGATGGCGAGGATGCGCTGTCCATTCATGGGGACGATCTGCTCGACTTCTTCGAGCGAAACCCTTTCGGCACCAATCAACTTGACAGAGTTGATGCGGAAGTAGGGCAGGGTCCACATGCCGTAGATACCCAACGCACATAACACCACCAGTAAACCAGAGACCAGGCGCCAGCCGGGTTTGATGACGGGCAGAGCAGGGAGCTTGATTTCTGCACCACCAGCCAGCGGCAGGTAGAATTTACGGCGGGTCTTCTTGCGGGCATGCTGAATAAGTGGAACGGAGTCCACTTCGGAGCGGGTCACAATGGGAGTGTACCGATCCGGGCGTTTGACCGTATCGGCAGCGATGACCACGCGCTGCTTGATATCACGCGCGCGGCGTGAGCGGACCTGATCGGCACGGGAGGAGGATCTACGAAGGAGGCTCATTGATCCCTCCGGTATGTGCGGATGGTGGCATCGCGTTCAGCTTTGCGCTGCAGGGCAAGTTGGATCAGCTGGTCGATCAATTCTGCATAGGGTATCCCGGTGGCATCCCAGAGCTTGGGGTACATGGAGATGCTGGTGAAACCGGGAATGGTATTGATCTCGTTCAGGAAGAGATCTCCGCTGGTTTTATCGAGCAAGAAATCCACACGGGCGAGACCGGCGCAATCGGCAGCGAGGTAGGCTTTAACAGCCAGTTCGCGCACTTTTGCGGTCTGATCGTCGCTCAGCCTGGCAGGGATGATCAGCTCGGAATTATCGAGGATATATTTTGCATCGTACGAATAGAAATCTGCGCCGGGGAGAATTTCTCCGGGCAGGGAGGCTCTGGGGTTGTCATTCCCCAGAACACTAACTTCGATTTCGCGGGCGTTCACACCGTGCTCGATCAACACACGGCGGTCGAAGCGGGCGGCTTCCAGCAGACCTTCGGTAAGGTCTGAGCGGTTCATGCATTTGGTTACACCCACCGAAGAACCCATGTTGGCAGGTTTTACAAAAAGCGGGTATGCGCTGATTTTTTCTGCGCGGGTGACGACTTCGGACATGTTGTGCAGGATCTCAATGCGATTGACCAGCAGGGAAGGTGCAACGGGGATGTGATTGGCGACCATGACGTCTTTGAAGAGACCTTTATCCATACCCACAGAGGAGCCGAGCACACCGGCGCCCACATAGGCGATATCATTCATTTCAAGCAACCCCTGCAGGGTTCCATCTTCACCGTACGAGCCATGCAGTACCGGGAAAACTACATCAAGATCGGTCACTTTTTCTAAAATTTCGGTCATCCCTTCTTTTCGGATGCTGTAAAGTCCACGGCGTTTTACATCCGGGAAGATGGCAGCGAGGCTGAGATTTTCGGGTAGTCCGGCAGATGCCTGCTCGAGCGCATCTTTGCCCCAACGCCATTCCCCTTCACGGGTGATGAGTACGGGGTAAACATCATATTTTTCCGGTGAGATCACGTTTAACACCGAACGCGCAGACATCAGCGAGACTTCATGTTCGCCGGATCTGCCCCCAAAAATGACACCCAATTTAATCTTTTCCATCATTTACCGCCATCCTTGAAGCTGCCAAGTAATTCAATTTCTGTTTCAAGGCTCACACCGAATTTCTCCTGCACGGTTTTTTGAGCCAATGTAATCAAGTCATACAGGTCTTGCGCTGTTGCGTTCTGATCGTTGATGAAGAAGTTCGCATGCTTGCTGCTGATTTCCACACCGCCCACGCGCGCGCCTTTTAGACCCGCTGCTTCTAGCAACCGACCAGCATAATCGCCAGCCGGGTTCTTGAAGATGGAGCCCAGACTGGCACCGGTTGGCTGACTCATTTTTCTTGCTGTTGTGTATTCATCAAGGCGGGCTTTAATTTCATCCCTGTCACCACGATTGAGCTTGAGACCAACACTTAATACGACCGCGGATGTGAACTCACGTTTGAGGATGCTGGAACGATAGGCGTACTGCATTTCATTGACTGTCCAATGCGCGAGTCTGCCATCCGGTAAGAGGATTTCCACCTCATCGAGGTTGGAAGCCATATCGGCGCCATGTGCGCCCGCGTTGCCATAGACTGCACCGCCAACAGTACCGGGGATTCCAGCAGCCCATTCCAGACCTGTAAAGCCATCGAGTGAAACACGGCGGGCGAGGGCACCCAGATTTGCGCCAGATTCGGCGAAAACGACTGCATTGATCTCATTCAAATCCAGATCTGTATGACCCGCTTTGTTCAGGATGATTACACCCTGATAGCCTTCATCGCTGATGAGCAAATTGGAACCACCGCCGATGACCTTGCAGGGAATCCTTTCCTGCCAGAGGAAGAGGACCGCATCTGCAAGGTCATAAGCAGATTTGATTTCGACCAGTCCTTCAGCATTTCCGCCAATCCGCGCGGTAGTATAACGTCCGAGGGGAACATTCCGCTGCAGTCGCTTGCCAAAGTATTTTTCGAGCTGGTCGAAGTTCTGTTTGTTCAATCTACTCCTATTACGCCGCCTTCATAAACTGGATGAGCTTCATCACTACCTGACGGCGTTCCTTATCTGAATAGTTACCATCAAGGAACTTGATCTGGCTCTGGGACATGGATCCATCCATGGATTTTCCTCCCAGAAGATCCTGACTACCTGACAGTTTTCCCTTGATGGATGAGGATGATTTTTCTACCATGTTAGTTTGTCCTTTCTGACAATTGCTGGCGCAACTGCCTGTTTATCTGATCTGCATCGCCGGCGGAAAGGACAACAAGTATGTCGCCGGACTGCAGGTGGGTGAGCAGATATTCCGAGGTTTCCTGAAGGGTTCGCAGATACTTCGCCTTCTGATGCGGAATGAGGCTTGCCACCTGTGCAGAGGAGTACGCCTGATTTTTCTCCCGTGAGGCATAGATTTCGGTGACGATCACCTGATCTGCCTTTTCAAAGGATGCTGCGAAGGCATCCTCCAGCAATTTTGTGCGGGAGTAAGTGTGCGGCTGCCAGACTGCCCAGATGCGTTTGTTGGCAAAGCGAGAGCGGGCGGCGGATAGGGTAGCTGCAATCTCTGTTGGATGGTGCGCATAGTCATCAATCAAAGTGATGCCATTTACAACATCCACAACCTCGAACCGCCTACCGCTGCCCGGATATGTTGCCAGCGCTGCTGCTGCCTGTGATGGATCCAGGTTCAGCAAGTCAGCTACTGCAAGGGCTGCCACGGCATTCTGCACGTTATGTTGTCCTGGGGGAATTAGATGCACATCTTTTGCCAGAATCTCTTTTTTCCCCAGGATATTTTTGACCATTTCAAAGTGATAATACCCATCTATGAGATGGATGTTTTCAGCCAAATATGTTGAATCAGGCCGGGTACCATAGGTGAAGGATTGTACATCTGTGGATATCCCGTTTCGCAGCGATAAAGCTGTTTGATCATCGGCGCAGATCAGCACCATACCCCCTGGTTTCACCGAACGAGCATACTGCAGAAACGCCTGGTGATAATCTTGCGGGGTGGGGAAGCAATCGGGATGGTCATGCTCCATATTAGTAATGACGGCGATCTGCGGGTGTAAACCAAGGAACATGCGGTCATATTCATCTGCTTCGATGACAAATTCAACGCCAGATCCGGCATGCGCGTTTGAATCCAGTCCTTTGATGACCCCGCCAACGATATAGGACGGATCGCGGCCCAGCGCGGTGAGCATCCAGGTGATCATGGATGTGGTGGTGGTTTTACCATGTGTGCCGGCTACTCCGATGCCAGTTTTGCCAGCGAGGAGACTGCCGAGAAATTCGCTACGCTTGTAAACAGGAATACCAGCTGCCCTGGCGGCAAGTATTTCAGGGTTATCGGCGGATACAGCAGAAGATTGCACGATTGTATCGGCACCTATAATATTTTCTGCGCGATGCCCTTCATACACTGTAATTCCCAGTGAAATCAGCGTGGAGGCAAGAGGACCAATGACCTGGTCAGATCCGCTCACGTGGTAGCCGGATTCTTTCAGCAATTTTGCAATTGCCGAAAGTCCTGTACCGCCGATTCCAATGAGATGAATATGTTTCATTAATTCTTCCTATAAGAACAACACAATCACAAAACCAAACGCTATTGCGGTTGCAAAGTAAATGGCAGGCGTTGCCAACCAGGATGGTGCAAAGTACGGGAGCAATTCCAGAGCCGCTTTACCCGCTTCGGTATCGGCAACGGGGGCGGAGATGAAATCCAGCGGGTATTTTGCTTCATGTAAATAGAACCAGATGGTGCCCATGACTAAAAAGCCATTTAAGATACCGATGAGTAAACCCAGGATGGTATCCTGCAGACTGCCACGAATGAGCCTGGGGGAAGCACTAATACGGGGGATGCTGACTGCCTGGTAACCAAAGATTACCAGTCCCACCACGATTGCAGCCCGCAGCCAGAAGAGTGATTCTTTGCCATCTTTGGCGAGTGATTTCACCATACCAGGGGCAAAGTTTTCCAGGATGGTAATGGCAAAAATTGCCACAATCACCGAAAAGGTCACCAGGATTTCTTTCGCCCATCCGCGCATTGCCCCAATGATGGCAAAGACAATGACGAACATCCAGAATACGATTGTGAGGCTAACCATTTCTTCCCTCACTTCCTTTCTTTTGAGCCAGCGAAGCAAGCAATTCTGCAATGTTATGCGCTGAATCTTTTATCTCCAGTTCCTTAACCGCCATCCGCATCTTTTCCAGCTTTTCTGAATCAGACAGCAGATCTCGCGCCAGGTTAACCAAGGATTCTGGAAGCTGATCGTTTTCCAGGATGACGGCTGCTCCGTGGCTGGCGAGATGATCGGCATTGACCTTCTGGTAACGCCATGCGTAGGGATATGGAATCAGGATTGCAGGCAGACCGAATTGGGGATACTCGCCAAGTGTGGAAGCACCTGCCCGAGAAATCACCAGATCTGCAGCAGACAACGCAGCACCCATCTCATGCAAGTAGGGGAAGATATGATATTGTGATTGTTGCTCTTCAGACAGTCGGGAGCGGGCATCCTGGACCATACTCCAATCCAAGTTACCAGAGATGTGAACCACTTCTGCGATATCCAGCAGGCTCTCTATCTGCGATGTCACGGTCAAATTGATTGAACGGGCGCCTTTACTGCCACCAAATACAAGCAATACCGGCTTTGTAGATTTAATCTTTAGGAACTCACGACCGGCATCTCTTGACCAGCGGGAAAGATCCTGTCGGGTGGGATAGCCTGTGACCGTGCATTGTTTTTTCGGAAAGTAACTGCGTGAAGTTTCAGCCGTCAACGCGATGTGATCTGAATAACGAGCGATGGTTTTTAATGCCAGACCCGGTTCGATATCAGGAACATACAAGAGGGATTGCCTTTTGATGCCCGCCAGTGCCATTGGAACAGCTACATACCCACCGGTAAAAAAGAGGACATCAGGATTGAATTGTCTCAGAAGCCGGCGGGATGCAAAATATCCCCTGACCAGGCGGATGATATTACCGGGTAGAGATTTTATACTCACCCCGTGTACTCCGGCTGCAGGGATAGCCTGAAAAGGGACCTGTTCGCGTGTTACCAGATCACCTTCCATGCCGCCTTCTCCACCTACCCAGAGAACGGAATCAGCTCTGTTCGACAGAGCCTGCAGTACGGCGAGCGCGGGATACACGCCGCCGCCCGTTCCACCGGCGCAAATCAACAATCGCACTGAATGCACTCCCTTCTTTTTCTTCCTTATGGCTATTGTTTCTTGATATGTTCATTAATATTCCTACCGCCACCAGGGTAACGATCAGGTTGGATCCACCTGCACTGAAGAGGGGCAGGGCGTTCCCTGCAAAGGGGAACAGACCGATAATTACTGCCATATTTAACATGGCTTCCAGGACAATCCAAATTGTGAGACCAGCTGCGAGCAATGAACCCAACTGATCTTCTGATTTTCTGGCGATCGTCAGACCGCGCCAGAGGAAGAGACCATACAGAACTACGACCAGGGCAGCACCAATCAAACCAGTTTCTTCCACGATGACGGCAAAAATCGAGTCAGTGTAGGGGAAGGGTAAACCGGTAAATTTTGTGTTTGCCTGACCGATGCCAACCCCAAACCAACCGCCATGAATCACCGCCTCCATTGCGCGCATGACATGGTAGGAAGATTCGGTCATATCTTTCAAACCGGCAAGATAATCCTGCAAACGACTGGCGCCTGTGCTGTAGAGCTTGAGACCGATCATGCCAAAGAGGGTAGAAGACGCCATAGCGATGATGATCTGCCGCCAGTCAGCACCGGCTATGAAGAAGAGCAATCCACCGATGATGACCACCGTAGCCGCCGCAGAAAGATCGGGTTGGAGGATGATCAGAGCACCGACAATACCCAGAATAAAGATCACCGGTAAGAAACCCATGGTGAAGCTTTTCACATGCTCCCGTTTACTGTAGAGCCAAAAAGATAAATAAAGGATAATCACCAATTTAGCCAACTCGGATGGTTGAACCGATCCACTAAACAGACCTCTTGCAGGACCTGAACCAGCGCGCCCGAAGATCAACACCAAAACCAGCATGGTGATATTGACTGCCATAATCAGGAGAATATAGCGGCGATAACGGTGGTAATCGATAAATGATGCAACCACCGCAGCGGCAACCCCAAGAGACATAAGACGGATCTGTTTGAAGAAAATTGAACCCGCCGGCATATCATTAATCACGGCAAAATCCCAACTGGCAGAGAACAGCATCACCAGTCCGAACGCCAACATAATGACTACAATGATGAGCAGGGGCACATCAATATGCATCTTCAAAGGACGCCTGACGGAGCCTTCAATAGGCGCTGTTCGGGGAGTCGCAGATTTTACGAAAGTTGTTGTACCCATTTTCGAAATACCTCACCACGTTCTTCAAAATCTTTGTATGCGTCATAGCTGGTACAGCCAGGAGAGAGTAATACTATCTCTCCACTTTTTGCCAGCGCTGCTGCCTGCTGCACAGCTTCTTCCAGTGTGTCAAACCGGGTCACTGATTGAATGCTCGATTTTTCCACACGGTTAACTTCCAGAGAGTTCTGGATAATATCTGCTGACTCACCGAATAAGACAATATGTTTTACCTGCTGGTGCGCAAGGACAGCAAATTCATCCCAGGGGAGTTTTTTATCACGTCCACCAGCCAATAAGACTATGGGTTCTGTAAAAGATCTGATGGCAGCCATACTGCGTTCGGGCGCGGTTGCGATTGAGTCGTTGTACCAACGCACTCCGTGAATTTCACGGATGAACTCCATGCGATGGGCAACTCCACCGAAACCTTCAATACCCTTGCAAATCGCCCGCTTGCTGAATCCGGCAGCTTTGGCGATGGCACAGGCGGCTAATACATTCAAACGGTTGTGATCGCCGCGTAATTCTATCTTTTCCAGAGGGACAAGTTCTTCTACTCTTCCACCCACCTGGTACGTGATGTGGTCATTATGGATAAAAGTTCCTTCTGCATTTGCCACAGGATGTAATCCAAAACTAATCAATCTGCCTTTGACTTGAGAGGCAAGATTCCAGGAGCCAGGATCATCCCGGTTCAAGATAGCGATATCATCCCGGTTCTGAAATTTCAAAATTCGAGCTTTTGCAGCGGTGTATGCTTCCATTGTGCCGTGCCGGTCAAGATGATTGGGTGTAATGTTCAAGATAACCGCAATTTTGGGTGAGATGGTGATCTGTTCCAACTGGAAGCTGGAAATTTCCATCACTACCACATCCAACGGGTGGATTTCTTTCACGCTATCGATCAGCGGGTTGCCGATATTTCCGCCAACCCAACACCTCTGTGGAAATTCAACCTGCGCAGCTGCCATGCGTCCGACTATGGTAGTGGTGGTGGTTTTCCCCGCAGATCCGGTGATGCCGATCACAGGCGCCATCACTTTTTCCAGAAATACCTGGGTGTCATTGGTGATGGGAATTCCCCGGCGAAGGGCTTCTTGAAGTATTGGCATATCCAGAGGCACACCGCCCGATACACTTACCACATCGCAATCATCCAGAAGGCTCAGCGGATGTCCGCCCGCTGACCATTTCACGGGTAAACCGGAAAGAGATTCAATAGCCGATGTTAATGCAGCCTGCGATTGCCTATCATTGATTGTGACTACGGCGCCCCGGGATACCAAATAACGCGCCAGAGCCAGCCCCTGACGGGCGGCTCCGATGATCAATACGCGGGTATCCATCCAGTTCGTCATCATCACACCATTGTTACCGCTAAACCGAGTAATGCTCCCAACAAACCTACCAGCCAAAAGCGTTGAACCACCTGGGTTTCGCTCCAGCCGGAGAGCTCAAAATGCAAGTGGAGCGGCGCCATTTTGAATAATCTTTTCCCTTTGGTCAGCTTAAAGTAACCGATTTGGAGAATATCGCTGACGGCTTCACTCACCGGGATAATCGCGATCAGGGGTAGGACCAGCCATTGTCCGGTCATTAATGACACCACAGCCAGGGTCGCACCCAAGGCAAGCGATCCAGTATCTCCCATGAACAGTTGGGCAGGATGTACGTTGAACCAGAGGAAACCAAAGATGGCTCCCACCAGCGTGAAGCAGAAACGACCGAGGAATTCATCTCCCTGTAAGAGGGCGATCCCACCATATGCAGCAAATGCTGTGGCAGAGATCAAACCAGCCAGACCATCCATACCATCTGTAAAGTTGACTGCATTGGATGCACCCACAATCAAAAACATGGCAAGCGGCACATACCAAATACCCAGATCGAGGGGTTTACGTGCTCCCGGCCAATGCAACTGGGGAACATCCAACAGATAGCGTAGAGCCAGGGCAATTGCGAGGGCAAGAAGGGTTTGAACCAGAAATTTGGTCCGCATCCGCATTCCGGTGCCTTTGCGTGGACCGCGAATTCCCTCCCAATCATCGACTGCCCCAAGAATTCCATAGACGATGAGGACCAGATTGGGCAGGAGAACGGAGTTGCCCATCACATCCACGCCGATGATGGAGGCGGCATTAAGCAGCAGGGTGAGGAAAACCACCGGGACGATAAACATCACACCGCCCATGGTGGGTGTACCCATTTTTACCGAGTGAGAATCAGGTTCCTCTACCCGGATGAGTTTGCCGATGCGCAGATGACGCAGAGCTCTCAGCAAAGGTCCGCCCCAAATAATTGCCATCATGAAACTCAGGGCACTCAGTGTAAGCGCTAACGAGGTATCTTTCATGATTCGCCCTCCAGCGCTGCGACAATTTTATCCATCCGCATCCCGTGTGAACCTTTTACCAATACAACATCCTGCGGGGAAAGATAATTTTTCAGGAAGTCTACTGCCTGCTGCGGTTCATCCACCGAGAGGATGCGCGCAGCGGATAAACCGGCTGATGCGGCAGCGCGAGCGATGATCCGTCCGCGTTCACCCAGGGTAACCAACTGGCTGGCAACTTCAGCAGCACGAATCCCTACTTTTTCGTGACCTTCAATTTCGTAGGGACCGAGCTCAAGCATATCGCCAAGTATGGCGATCTTGCGCCCATCCATCTCATCGAGCAGGTTGAGCGCTGCCAGAGTCGATTCGGGCGAGGCGTTATAGGTATCATCCAGGATCATGGCACCATTGGATGCATGGACCGCCACCAGACGAAGCTGTGTACGGCTGAAGCGCAATCCGCTGATGATTTCATCCCATGACATACCGATCGCGACCCCCACAGCAGCAGCCCGAAGGACGGTATGTACTGAGTGCTGACCGATGAGCGGGACACGCAACTGGAAAGTTTCCTGCTTGTAGTGCAGGTTGAATTGAATGCCATCCAGTCCCTGCCCGACGATATGACTTGCCCACAGGTCAGCCTGCGGATCCAAGCCATAGGTAATTACACGAGCACAGGTCAGGTCAGCCATTGGGCGAACCCAGGGATCATCATAATTGAGGATTGCAGTTCCATCTTCAGGGAGTGATTGAACCAGTTCGGATTTTCCTCGGGCGATCACTTCTTGAGAGCCTGCCCGTTCTGCATGCACGGTACCGATATTGGTAACCACGCCTATCTGCGGTTTTGCAATATCGCAAAGGAGAGCAATTTCACCGGGAACATAAAATCCCATTTCGAGGACCGCGTACTGGTATCCGCTACCCAGGCGTAACAAGGTGAGCGGCAGACCGATTTCGTTATTAAGGTTACCCGGATTTCGCAATGTGCGGAATTTTCGAGCAAGCACATCTGCAATCAGTTCCTTAGTGGTCGATTTTCCGACGCTGCCGGTGATTCCGACAATCTGAACATCCAGTTTGGCGCGCCAGAAACGGGCGATTTGCTGAAGTGCCAGGGTGGTATCTTTCACCAGAATGCAAAAGGGCACATCGGGCAAGGGCGCTGGCAGCGGCGAAGCAGGATCGGTAAGATCCAAGACCGGGAAGAGATTCGAGAGGTCCTTCTGTATCAAGGCTACATGCGCGCCTTTATGAAAGGCATCGCCGACATAGTTGTGCCCATCCACCCGTTCGCCGGGCATGGCAACAAATAAGGATCCTGGTATGGAAAGCCGGGAATCGATGGAAGCCTCGGTGATGACCAAATCGGCTCCGGTTGGACGAGTTCCTGTCAGTGCTTCCAGAATATCAGCCAGGGTTAGTAACATTCCATCCTCAATTCGTGATCTTTGCCCGAACATCATCGGGAGGAATATTCATGAGTACAACCAGCTCGCGGACCGCATCTGAGAAGACAGGCGCGGCTACAATGGAACCCCAAATACTGGTTTTGGGTTTTTCAAGCCAAACATACACGAGGAATTTTGGATCGTCTGTGGGTCCCCAACCAACAAAAGAAGCGTTGGTTTGTCCGAGGGTATAACCCCAGGGAGTAGGGATTTCACCGGTACCAGTCTTGCCCGCCACGCGGTAGCCTTCCACCAGCGCATCGGATGATTCTTCTTCCAGCGAAATGGCAAGCATCTCTGTGAGCGTATGCGCCGTTTCAGCCGTAATAGGCTGGCTGACAGATTGAATAGTTGTGTTGTACTGGCGTCCATTGCTGATCACCGACTTGACCACATGAGGTGCCATGATCTTGCCATCATTTGCAGCGGCAGAAATGGCAGATGCAAGCTGAATGGGGGTCACCGCCAAGCCCTGACCGAATGAATTGGTTGCCAGATCGACATCGTACCAATTGCCGTCTCCGGGAGTACGAAGCGGGAAATTGGATTCTCCTGCCAGGTCTATCCCGGTTGGTTGACCAATGCCGAAGTTCTGTAGATATTCATAAAACCGTTTCGGTCCCAATTGTTTTGCGATCCAGGAGAGGCAGACGTTCAGGGAGTGTTGCATACAACCGATCATGTTCTGCTCGCCCCAGGCGTTACCATCCCAGTTGCGGATGATGGCACCACCGATTTCAAATTCACCTGTATCCAGGAAAGGTGTTTCCGGAGTCACGGCACCGGCATCCAAAGCGGCTGCCATGGTGAGAACTTTGAAAACAGAACCCGGTTCGTAGGTCGTTGAGACTGCGCGGTTGTAATAGGCGGCGTTATCAAACAGTTTGCCAATTTTCCAGTATTCGTTCGGATCGAGTCGGGGAGAGGTAGCCATGGAAAGGATCTCTCCGGTTTCGGGATCTAAAACAATCAAAGTGCCTGATACGGCACCGGATTTTTTGACATGGGCATCAATGACCTTTTCCATGCTCGCCTGAATTTCACGGTCAATGGTGAGTACGATATCTCCGCCCGGGGGGACTTCAGGAACCTGATCCACCAAGACGGGTGAGAGAGGGACCTGCACATCCACCGGAGTACCGGCGAGGATGTCATCGAATTTTTCTTCAATCCCGAAGAATCCATCCCCGATTCTGATTTCATGCCGATCAGGGGTACGACTAGGCTGACTGGTGTTCAGGGTGTAAAAGCCCAGTATATTTGATGCCAACGGACCTTCAGGATAAGAACGCTGAAGGTGGGATGTGAGAATGATGCCATTTAAGTTGGGGGCGAACTTCCCTTCCATTTCGGGTTGTTCTGCCATACGTTGATAAGAATCCATTAACTGGCGAATTTCCAATGCCTTTTCAGAAGGCACAAAGTCTTTCAAGAGGATATATGCCGCGGTATCTGACTTCGGGGTTTTTGCTTTAGCCAGAGTTTCTTGATAATCTAACCCCAGGATGGTTTCCATTGCCCGAGCGATTGTCTCGGGGTCGCTCACATCCACGAGGTTGAGACCAACTTCATATTTAAGGGTATTTCCAACCAACAGACTACCATAACGGTCGTAAATTTTACCGCGTTCGGGGAAGATTGTTTTAGGAACATATGCCCATTCTTCTCCATATTTAATCACTTCTGCAGCCTGTTTGCTGGTCTGGATATGAACCATCTGGGCAATAATGAGTAAACCTACCAGTGAAAGGAAGGTTCCGAGGATAAGGTAACGGGAATAATAAGGCGGTCTCATGTTGGTTACCTGTTCAGTGAGGGTTCGACATAACTAAGATATGCCCAATCCCATAGCGACTGGGTAAATTCTGCAGTAACTACACTCTGGGGGAGTTCAAAAACCAGATTGTCTGAAGCCAGCATGGCGGCTGGTTTGCCACCATAACCGGGGATTGCCATGTACTCAAATTTATCGGCAGACAATTCTTTGAAGCCGAGCTGCTTGGCACGTTTTGCCATTTCAGTTGAGGAGTTAATATTTGCGAGTTCCGTTTGCAGGGCGGCAATATTCTGCTGAGTTTTGGTTTTGAGGAACTGGTATTCCTGAATCTGACGTCCGGCGATACTGGCATTGGACGATACAGACAGGTAAAGCCAGGCGACCAGTGAGATGGCAGCGACAGCAAGAAATACCAGACCGATCCACTGCATCTGGCTTCTCCAGGGTAACAACTTGTAGGCTTGCATTAATCTGTTCTTCATCGTAACCCTAAAAGTTTGCAAAACTCATGCCATCTCATCGTTTTTCTGCAACCCGCAATTTGGCGCTGCGCGACCGCGGATTTTCTTTCTGCTCCACCTCGTTTGCCTCAACCGGATGGCGGGTTATTATTTTCAAGCTGGCTTTATGTCCGCAGGTGCATGCCGGTTGTGAAGGAGGGCAGAGGCAATCCTTACTTTCACGTTGGAAGTAATGCTTGACAATGCGATCTTCCAGCGAATGAAAGGAGATCACCGCCAGCCTGCCTCCCGGTTCCAGCGCCGCTACTGCCTGAGGAAGCACTTTTTCAAGATTTTCCAGTTCTCCGTTGACAGCAATCCGGATTGCCTGGAAAGTGCGTGTTGCCGGATGGATCCCGGTCCACTTTCCGCCGATGGTTTTTTCGATCAACGCAGCCAACTGCAGGGTAGTGTGGATGGGGCGATTACGGCAGATGGCACCTGCGATACGGCGGGAAAAACGTTCTTCGCCGTATTCCCACAGAATCTGCGCCAGATCCTGCTCTGATGACCCGTTAAGGAGATCGGCTCCTGTGAGAGGAGCCGAAGGGTCGAAGCGCATATCGAGGGGTGCATCGCTGCGGAAGGAAAAACCCTTTTCGGGTTGATCCAACTGCATCGAAGATACTCCCAGATCGAGCAGGAAGCCGTGGACCTGTTGCCAACCCAGTGTATGCAGATGGCTCTGCAAGTCTGCATAAGAACCATGTACCAAATGAGCCCTGGATCCAAACTGCTCCAGTTTATTGGCTGCCAGCTTCAACGCCACAGGATCGAGATCCAAGCCGAGCAATTCGCCAGACGGATTGCTGGCAGCGAGGATGCCATAAGCATGCCCACCGGCGCCAACGGTTCCATCCACATACTTTCCGGCTGGGACGGGATCGAGATATTTAAGTACATCCTGGTAAAGTACAGAAAGGTGAGGAACTGATGAGCCGTTCACCTGTGAAGCCATATTAATTTAAGGAGAGGTTCAACGCGGCAAAGCGCCTGGCGTTGGTGTTGCTATCCTGCATTTGATCATTCTGCTGTTCCCACATTGGGGCAGACCAGATCTCAAAGAAATCCCCCACGCCAACGATGATGGCACTACCATTCAGGTTGACTGCTTCGCGCAGGAAAGGCGGGATAAGGATTCGACCGACGCGGTCCACATCGACATGCACAGCGTTGGAGAAGATAAGCCGTTTGAGCAGACGGGCATCCGGGTCGGTGAGGCTCATACTGTTCACCTGCTTGTACAGCTTTTCAAAATCTTCGACCCGCCAGACCATGAGGTTTTGATCGAAGCCCTGGGTGAGGTAGGCGCCATCAGACAGCAGGTCCCTGAATTTTGTAGGGACCGCGATGCGTCCTTTTTCGTCGAAAGTGTGTGCAAACCTACCTAAGAACATGTGTTCTACATCCCTTTTTAAGGTTGAACGCCGGTTCAATACCGGCGTCCCACATTAACCCACTTATTACCACTTTCCACCACATTATAAACATATTTCGCATACTTTACAAGTGATTTAGCCCACCAGTTTGTACATTGTTCCCAATTTATCTGAAAAAACTGGCGGGAAAATTGCTTATTTAACAGGGTTCTCTCCTATAATTAATTCATCCAAACCCCGTATCAATAGAACAAAGGAGGATGTTGCGTTATGGCTGGAATCGACCGTAATAAGCTGCAGCAGTGCCTTGAAATTGAATTGGAGATGTATAAGACACGCCATCCCAGGTCGTGGGAGCTTACCCAGCAGGCGAAGAAAAATTTGCTGGCGGGCGTGCCCATGAACTGGATGGTCCGCTGGGCGGGCGGCTTTCCGCTGTTTGTGAAATCTGCGAAGGGGGCACACTTTACCTGCGTGGATGGGCATGAGTATGTAGATTTTTGCCTGGGGGATACAGGAGCAATGACAGGACACT
Organism: uncultured Leptolinea sp.; assembly: GCA_964648485.1. Lineage (GTDB taxonomy): Bacteria > Chloroflexota > Anaerolineae > Anaerolineales > Anaerolineaceae > DAIOEK01. The sequence continues at coordinate 86,837 of CAZYOF010000011.1, read as the reverse complement.
CTCCAGATGCCTCTGTTGCGTTAATAAAGGAACAGTTGGACAAAGGTATCACCTATATGCTGCCCACCGAGGATGCCATCTGGGTGGGGGCAGAGATGGAGCGGCGTTTTGGGTTGAAATACTGGCAGACGACCCTTACCGCGACTGATGCCAACCGCTTTGCCCTGCGACTGGCGCGCCATATCACCCAGCGACCTTATGTTCTTGTTTACAACTACTGCTACCACGGCACGGTAGATGAAACCTTCTGCACCATTAATCACGGCGTGCCAGGTCCACGACCAGGCTCGATTGGACCACAGGTCAACCCGGCGACTACCACGCGGGTGATCGAGTGGAACAATCTACCCGCGCTTGAACAGGCACTGGCACCGGGCGACATCGCCTGTGTCCTGGCTGAACCGGTGATGACCAATATCGGGATCATCCATCCCGACTCGGGTTACCATGATGCATTACGGGAGTTGACAAAGAAATTTGACACGCTGCTGATCATCGATGAAACACACACCATCTGCACCGGTCCGGGGGGCTATACCAAAGCGTACAACCTGAAGCCAGATATGCTGACCATAGGCAAACCTTTGGGCAGCGGAATTCCGGTAGGCGTGTATGGATTTTCAGAAGAGGTGGCTGAGAGGATTAATAATTCAACCACCATCGATGAGGCGGATGTAGGTGGCATCGGCGGCACACTGGCAGGGAATGCGCTTTCGCTGGCGGCAGTCAAAGCTACGCTTTCCAATGTATTGACCGAGGAAGCATTCAGCAGGATGATTCCGCTGGCGGAAAGCTGGGCTACCGGGGTGGAACAGGTGATCAAAGAGTTTGGACTGCCCTGGGTGATCAACCGGTTGGGCTGCCGGGCGGAATACTGGTTCTGTAAACAAACACCCCGTAACGGCGGGGCGGCGGAGGATGCGGTTGATTTTGACCTTGACCGATATATGCACCTGGCGGCGTTGAACCGGGGCATCTTGATGACACCCTTCCATAATATGGCGTTAATGTCCCCGGCGACCACGCAAGCGGATGTGGATTACCATACCAAGATGTTCAGAGAAATGGTGACACAGATCCTGGCATATTAAAATGCGCATAGCCATAACGATGGAATGATAAATACAGGAGCGATGATCTATGAAGCCACAAATTTTTGCACTGCTTACCGCGATCGCATGGGGGGTGGGCGGATATTTTGAAAAAAAAGGACTGCACCTTGGCAATCTCTCTCCGCAGATGGGTATCACCATCCGTACAGCGGTGGCGTTAATTATCCTGGGAGTCGTCAGCTACCCACAGTGGAAACTGATTCCACAGGCGGGCAGCAAGGCGCTCCTGTATATGATCATCGGCGGCGGGGTGGTAGCCGGGGCTGTGGGTATGCTGTGTTTTTATACCGCCATTAAAGGCGCTCCTCTTACGCAGGTGATGCCAATTGCATTCACCTCTCCACTGTTCGGTGCGTTGATGGGGATCATTTTCTCCGGGGAGCCAATCACCGCCAAGGTGGTCATCGGGATGCTGATGACGGTAGGGGGAATCGTCATCCTGGTTATCTGAGGACCGGGAGGTATCACTTCGATTAATCTCACTTTGATAAGTTTAGTCTTAATTGCTGATAATCGGACTTCAGATGGAAATATCAACTATGAAGTCCGATTATTCTTTTGGAAGGTAGGTTGCCATTCATTTAATTACCATGCTTGATCTTCCATTGATTTAATTCAGCCGACCAGCATCTGTAATTATTTCAGACTGGTGCTAAAATTTATAGATAAGATTTTCCAAACAATATTTTATCCGCTCAGACTTGTATTATTCCTCGACCGGAATTCCGTTTTCATTGAATAGAATCCCCTCGAGCAGGAAATAGATCAGGAGGCTTCCCAATGGTTAAGAATTGCATGAAGCGGAATGTGATCTCCATCGATTCAAAGGCAACGATCCGTGAAGCCGCGGAACGAATTGTTAAACATCATATCGGCTTATTACCAGTTTTAGATCAGGATGGAATTTTGGTGGGGATTGTGAGTATTAATGATTTGCTCACACTAGAGATGCCGTCATTTTTTTCGCTGGTATCAGACCTTGATTTTGTCATGGATTTTGGGGCAGTAGAGACAGAACGACCCTCTGCAGCGGATATTGACAGACCCATCACCGAAATGATGCAGCCAGCAAATCCAATCGAAGAGGAAAGCGGCATGATCAGGGCATATGGATTAATGCTTAAGCATCATGCACATGACCTGCCTGTAGTGGATGGCGAGGGGAAGCTGGTGGGAGTTGTATCGCAGGTAGACATTGGCACCGCCATTCTTTCAGAATGGAAGGAGATTGGAACACAATTACCATGATAGCGAGCATCCTGGCATTTTTAATTTTTGCAGTTACTTTATATTTGATCTTTTCTGAAAAATTGAATCGCACCATCGCTTCACTCGGTGGTGCCATGGTAATGAGTGCCCTGGGAATCATTCTTGGATTCTATTCAGAAGAACAAGTTCTGGCTTCCATTGATTTTAATACTATTGGATTGCTTCTGGGGATGATGGGAATCGTGGCAATCTTAGAGCCCACCGGTTTTTTCCAATACCTTGCTGCGTTGGTAGGAAAACGATCAGGAGGCAAACCATTTCGATTGCTGGTACTTTTGAGTGCGATCACTACAGTTGTTTCCATGTTTTTAGATAATGTAACAACAGTCGTTCTTATCGCACCCATAACCATCTTATTATGCGAAATTGTAGGTCTGAGCCCACAGCCTTATCTAATGGCTGAGGCGATCCTTTCTAATACAGGTGGTGTCGCTACATTGATCGGTGATCCACCCAATATATTGATAGGATCTGCTTCAGGATTTACTTTTGTGGATTTTCTCACCCATAGTTTACCGATTGTAGTGGTGGTATGGTTTGTTGCGTTATTTATGCTGCGTTATCTGTTCCGGAAGGAACTGGCGCAGACGCCCAAAAATCTCGACGCGCTGGAAGAATTGGAACCTAAAAGTGCGTTTAAAGATCCCAAAACAGCCAAGAAGGTGATCTGGGTCATTGGTTTTGCCGTTGCATTTTTTCTGATTGAAGAGGTTTTTGATATCAGCCCTGCGATGGTAGCGCTGGCAGCTGCTACTGCAGCGCTTATCTGGGTCCGTCCGTCCATTCAAGAAACGTTGAAACGGATTCAATGGGATGTGCTGATCTTTTTTGCTGCTCTCTTTGTGGTCATCGGTGGACTTGAGGCAGCGGGAATCTTACAGTCACTGGCGGGAGTAATTGCGCATATTAAAGGTGTGAACCCAATGCTTCTGGGGTTAGCTCTTCTGTGGCTAATCGCAATTCTCTCTGCGGTAGTAGATAATGTTCCAATCACAATCGCGCTCATCCCTGTTGTGCAGGGTCTGGGGGATGCCGGATTAGCGATTGCTCCATTATGGTGGGCACTTGTGTTTGGGGCAGGTTTTGGCGGAAACGCCACGATCATCGGTTCCACTGCGAATATTGTTGTCGCATCGATCTCAGAGCGAACCCACAAACCCATTACCCCGGCTATCTGGAATAAAAAAGGTTTACCAATCATGCTGGGTACGTGCATCGTGGCGAGTATCCTGTACATCATCGCGTATCCAATCCTGGTAAGGTAACCGGGATTGGATAAGATTGATGCAGCCAGATCCTGTGCATCTAATCTGATCTATCACCGTTAAATTCCCTTGACAAGTTGGATACATGTGCTAAAATCATATTCATAAATATGAATATGATTTTAGAAGAACAAAATCCCAACTCATCCCTTGATGAACAGGTTCAAGTTCTGAAAGCACTTACTCATCCCGCCAGAATTGAGATCCTGCGGATACTTGAGGATGGAGAACATTGTGTCTGTCATATGGAAGCCTACCTTGGTTACAGACAGGCATACATCTCTCAGCAACTATCTGTCTTAAGAGAAGCGGGGTTAGTTGAAGATAGAAAAGATGGATGGAATGTTTTTTACCGGGCAACAAAACCGGAAGTCTTCGCTGTACTTGATTTAGTGGGCAAGATTTCGGGAACAACGCCCAGCTTTATGAATCGTCATGAAGTTGTTTGCCCATGTCCGCACTGTGTAACAAAAACCAATACAGAAAAAGTAGTTGATGAAAATAGATTATCAAACGCATGAGGAGATAAATTATGCTAAACATTAAAGTACTAGGTTCAGGCTGCGCAAATTGTAAAAGACTTGAAGCCAATGCCCGCAAGGCTGTTGATGATTTGCGCTTGGATGCAGAAATTGAGAAAGTAACCGATATGGGAGATATTATGAAGTGGCCTATCCTTGCAACTCCCGGGCTGGTTATCAATGGTAAGGTGGTTTCTTCAGGACGTGTACCCAGTGATACAGAAATTGCAGGCTGGCTGAAGGAAGCATAAGATGATCAGGCAGCAAGGCTGCCTTTTTCTTTAGCGCAAATATATTCAAATTAATGAATATTTATAACATCGGAGATATTTATGGGTTCTGTATTTGAGTACATTCGTACCTTGCTCTGGTCGGGGTGGACAGGTTTACTGGATTATCTCGCTGCGCATGTGCTGCTCTGTCTGGTGCCGGCATTTGTAATCGCTGGCTTCATGAGTTCAATGATCCCCAAAGAAGCAATTACCAGGTTTCTTGGACCAAAAGCCTCCAAGTGGATCAGCTATCCGGCTTCCGCCTTCGGCGGCTTCATTTTGGCTGTTTGTTCTTGCACTATCTTGCCACTATTCGCAGGTATCTGGAAGCGCGGCGCAGGACTGGGACCGGCGATTACCTTTCTTTTTGTTGGGCCAGCCATCAATATCCTGGCAATTACCTACACTGGGGCAGCGATTGGTTTTGATATTGCCGCCTCGCGATTGGTTTTATCCATTATTTTCGGTATTGTTATTGGGCTGCTGATGGCATGGATTTTCCGCAAAGAAGAGAGCATCCGCGCTGCAGATATGGAAGCGAATGGTGTTTTCGACCAGACTGCCAAAGTAAAGCCAGATGTATGGGTGCTTTTTGGTTTGCTTATTGCCGTATTAATTACAGGCACCTTGCAGATAGATATGTTAACAAAAGTATTTTTGAATATTACACTTCCGATTAACCCTGATAGTGGATTAATGAAGACGCTTGCTACAACTGGATTAACATTTCAGGGGGGAGTGTTGATATTCATGTTATTTGTTATCGGGTTCAGTGCATGGAAAGGTTTCAATAATATATTTGACAGCTTCAACCGCTGGACCTATACAGCCATTGGATTTATTGCTTTAACAATCTTAATTGCTGCACCAAAAGAGGTGGTCGGATCGACAGTACTGGGGATCAATGGACGCTTCATCATTGAAATTTTGCTTCTCCTCATCATCGGCTGGGTATGCGCAAAGTCATTCACGAAAGATGAATTAAGTGGTTGGATATGGGAAACGTGGAAGTTTGTCAAACAGATCTTCCCCCTGCTGATTATTGGTGTTTTTGCTGCAGGTATTGTAAAAGTTATTATCCCCGAAGTGTGGGTACGCTCCATTGCCGGGCAGAATACCATCTGGGCGAACCTTGTGGGTGTTATATTTGGTGTGTTTATGTACTTTCCCACCCTGGTTGAGGTTCCAGTGGCAAAAATGTTCCTTGATCTGGGTATGGCACGAGGCCCATTACTGGCATATCTACTTTCTGATCCGGAACTCTCGCTCCAATCCATTCTGGTATTAAATGGGGTAATGGGGAAAAAGAAGACAGCCATTTATGTGGGACTTGTTGCTCTGTTCAGCACACTAGCCGGGTATATCTTTGGTTTAGTGATAGCTGCATTATAAAGAAAAGCTTTAATACATTACGAAAGCCTCCGCTCTAATTTGAGTGGAGGCTTTTGATCAGCAAATATCTGGTTTTGGTATACCAGGGGTGAGCTTATCTTTAAACATCTTTTTTTGCAGCCAGAAGGCAACATTGACCAAACCGATCATCACTGGAACTTCAACCAACGGACCGATGACGGCTGCAAAGGCTTCACCAGAACTGAGTCCAAAGACAGCAACAGCCACCGCAATCGCCAACTCAAAATTATTGCTGGCGGCCGTAAAGGAGAGGGTAGTTGTTTGTTTGTAATCAGCACCGACAAATTTTCCCAGCACAAAACTGACCAGGAACATGATTACGAAGTAGAACAACAGAGGGATAGCGATACGGACTACATCCATCGGTATCTGAACGATCAGATTTCCCTTCAATGAGAACATAACAATGATAGTGAAAAGGAGGGCAATCAGCGTAATTGGCGCTATCCTTGGTATAAAAGTCTTGTAATACCAATCCTTCCCTTTTATTCGGGTCAAGACCATATTTGTGATGAAACCGGCAAGAAATGGAATCCCCAGATATATAAAGACCGATTTGGCTATCTGCCCGATGCTGATCTGCACAATCAAACCCTGCAAACCGAACCAGGTGGGCAAAACGGTAATAAAGACATAGGCGTACACACTGAAGAACAAAACCTGGAAGATGCTGTTGAAAGCTACCAAGCCGGCAGCGTATTCGTTATCTCCTTTGGCGAGTTCATTCCAGACGATAACCATGGCAATGCAACGCGCCAAACCAATGAGAATTAAACCGGTCATGTATTCAGGAAAATCGCGCAAGAATATGATTGCCAGGAAAAACATGAGGGTTGGACCGATGATCCAGTTCTGGAGGAGGGATAACCCAAGCACTTTCCAATTGCGGAAGACTTTGCCCAATTCGTCATAATGAACTTTTGCCAACGGGGGGTACATCATCAGGATCAAGCCGATGGCTATGGGGATATTGGTGGTGCCAATGGAGACCAGAAAATTAAAACGGGCAACCTGATATGAGAAAAAATATCCCAACAGAACACCAATTGCCATGGCAAGGAAGATCCAAAGGGTAAGGAAACGGTCGAGGAAGGATAGCTTTTGGGTTACAGATTTTTCCATATGATTTCTCCGTATTCATAACAATTATGTCTAAATACTGGTTTTGTGAACATTCTTACAAGATAGCTCTGGATCGATTTCCGGATTGCAGATAGGACAGGGACAGTCTTTGACAGGTGAAGCGGCATACTTCTTCAGTTCTTCGTCTGCTGATCCGGCGGCAGCACTAAGCCGAATGGCTGCCTCGTACAGCGCGGGATTTGACAGGCTGTAGAAAATATTTCTACCTATCCTTTTAGCGGTTACCAGATCGGAATCGCGCAGCACCATCAGATGCTGGGAAATGGTAGCCTGGCGAACGCCCAGAACCGCTTCCATATGACAGACACAGGCTTCTCCGGTTGCAATAATAAGGATAATCTGCACCCGGATGGGCTGCCCCAATAACCTGAACACATCTAGAGGTGATATATTCGTCTGCATGAATATATTTTATTAACGAATATTTATTTGTCAATATTTAATTTTGGGTTGCGAGAAATTTTGAAACTTTCCGAAATTTTTTCCGTATAATTGATTGTGTTTTTCAATGCAATCATTTTATAAAGAGGAAAGAAGATGAACCAAAAAATTCAGGTTTTTGTAGCAGCAAAGAGACTGGCAGTAGTGGGTGTCTCCCGTTCGGAGCAGAAATTCGGCACAGCGATTTATACCGAATTGAAGGAACGCGGATTTGAGGTTTTTGGAGTCAATCCGCAGTTGGATCAAATCAAAGGCGACAAATGCTACGCTTCATTAAGTGAACTGGCTGGCAAGGTGGATGGGGTGGTTATCTGCGTACCTCCGGTTAAAGCAGCGCAGGTCTTACGCGATGCAGCCGCCGCCGGAATAACAAATATCTGGCTGCAGCAGGGTGCGCAATCTGTAGAGACATCGAAGGTATCCAAAGAGCTTGGACTGAGCCCGATTGAAGGAAAGTGCATTTTGATGTATGCCGGTGAAGTAAAATCTGTACACGCTTTTCATAAATTCTTCGCCAAACTCTTCGGTCAATATTAAGCAAGCCAACCTTCTGGTTGTAATGAACGCAGTTCTTTGATTTCATTACTGCGTTCTATTGGTTTTCAATGAAAGAATGTGTGAATTATGAGCAAGATATTAATAACCTATTCAACCAACTCTGGTTCCACCACAGAAGTGGCAGAAGAGATCGGTAAGGAACTTTTGCAGGCGGGTAATACTGTTACCGTCAAACCACAGAACGAAATCACCGACCTGGAAGAGTTTGATGCTGTCATCATCGGCGCGCCAATGATCTTTGGCTGGCACGCGGCAACCCGATCGTTTATCCGAAAGAACCGTGCTACCTTATCCACAAAAAAGGTGGCTTTCTTTGCGTGCGCGATGCGCCTGACAAGCGTTACCGGAGAAGTTTTACCTGATGTAAAACTGTATCTGGATCCGTCACTGGCAGCAGAGCCAGTGAAAGCGGGCAGCCTGAACCTGAAAGAGCGCTTTACCACAACCGGATACTACCTCAAACCGATGCTGCAAGCAGCACCAGAGGTAAAACCTTTAAGTATCGCCTTTTTCAACGGGAAGCTGGAAATGTTCCGCTTGAAGTGGTGGCAGGCAGCATTTGTGATGATCGTTGTGCAAGGTGTACCCGGAGATTATCGGGATTGGGATTATATACGGACCTGGGCAAAAGAGATTTCAGGACAAATGTAAGAGACAAAAAAATTATATCTAATAGGGAGCGGATCTTATCCTGCTCCCTATTTATTAATTAGGAGAAAGTTGCTCCATGATTTGACTCGATCCATGGATTTTTGAAAGCAACCAGACTGCAAAACGGCGAACCTGCCAGAATGCCATTGAAGCAATTCCATGCGCTAAAACTGAAAACAGAGGAGGTACTGCCCGGTTGTAATATTGCCAACATTCGCATGAGGTGCCCCAATACTCGAGGAAGAATCCCAACGATGCCCCCATGAGGAAAGTAACCAGACTGAGGCGGCGGTCTTGCGGGATTAAAACCAGGGTAATTACAGCCAGGTAGGCTAAGAGATTGAGCAAGTTAAATTCACGGGGCAGAATAAAGATGAGAAAAAGTGCCAGAAAGAAAATCATGGCTGCAAAGAATATACGGGTGACCCATTTGTCAGAGATACGGTTAAACCAGGGACTGGACAGGCGAGCCATCCGCTCAATGGAGACAGCAGCAATAGCCCAGGCGGGGATAATCCAAAGGGGCGGACGTTCATTTGTGTAATATGCCCATAATTCGGAATTCGTCCCCCAGGCTTCGATACACAATCCGCCTGCCAATCCGATCAATATGAGAAGGCTGTCGCGCCTCAGGTCTGCGTTGATCATGATCATTGCAGACATGAAAAGGAATATACCGATCAGCAACCAATCCATCTGCAAGTACCAAGGGTAGGCTGGATCATAGTACGCAAAATATTCTTCAACCAGGGGATACCAGACGATGATGATGAGCACAATAATGAAGATAAAACCGCTAATGAGAATCCAGGATGAAGAAGTCCAGCGTAAGGGTATGCGTGATGGTGGATTGGAATCTTCTGACATGCAATCTATTTATTGGTGACCTGAAGTTTTATAGCAATTAACGCTGATAGTCGGCAGTGCGGTCGATCTTCGCCCCATCCAGGTTGGCACCGTACAGAATCGTATCGGTTAATATCGCCCCTGTCAGATCTGCATTTTTCAAGTTGGCACCCTTCAGGTTGGCTTCTTTGAGATTTGCGCCAGAAAAATTGCACCCCTGTAAGTTCGCTTCTTCCATGCGGGAACTGCGCAGATAGGCACCGCTTAGATTCGCACCACTTAAATTGGCACGGGTAAGATCGGCATTGGAGAAATTCAGGTTGGCAAGCTCCAAACCACTGAGATTCACCCCGGCCAGGCGGGGATGATCACTGAGGGCTAAAATTTTGATGATCTCTTCACGGCTGAGGTCCGGCATCTTTTCCTCCTGAAATCTGTTCATTCACCATTCCATCAGGCATGACCGTACCAAACAGGGATTTTGCCCTGAGGATGAGGTGGTCAGGTGCGTTCGTACCGGTAAGATTGGCATTGGTAAGATTGGCGTTGGTGAGATCAACGGCGCCCATATTTGCATCCAGCAGATTGGTTTCAGACAGGTTGGCATCGGTGAGATCGGCTTCTGCGAGATTCACTTCGCGCAGGTCTGCCCGGCGCAAGTCTGCACCGCGTAAATATGCACGGCGTAAATCTGCACCGACCAAGATGACATCCTGCAGGTTGGCACCTCCCAGGTTCGCTCCGACCAGATTGGCACCCTGCAGGTTGCATTTGTGTAAATCTGCAGTGGTAAGAGTAGCCCCCTGGAAATTTGCGCCACGCAGATCAATTTCACTGAGGTCCACTTTGCTCAACCACAAGGGTTTAACCCCGTTAAGCAGCATATAAATTTCATAACGAGTAAATTCAGCCATATACTTCTCCAAAATAGAGACTTATCAACAATTTGATTATATACATTATTCGTGCCGGACTGGTAAAGAATCGATTAATTTTTTCGCTGTTTGGATATCCGGCAAGCCAGCCCGACCACCCAATTTTTGGGCATTCATTGCAGCAACAGCTGCCGAGAGTCGTGCCGCCTGTTTTAGGTTGTTATCATGACACATGGCATAGAGAAACGCACCATGGAAGCTATCTCCGCACCCGGTGGTATCAATGACCCTCTCGATCGGGAAAGCCGGTTGGTGGAAGATTTGACCATCTGCTTCTATGAACCAGCTGCCTGCTTCTCCAAAGGTTATGCCAGCGATTTTTACGCCGATTTCAAGCATCCCTGCCAGCATTTCCTGCGTGGATTGCCTACCGGTCAGTTTGTTTGCATACTCTAGCGCGCAGATCAGCCAATCCACCTGCTGCAGGATTTCTATATCCTCTTGTTTAAATAAACCGGCACCGCCATCAAAACTGATGATGCCACCATGACTCTTCACCCGGGCGATTGCATCCATGACCACACGAGGATACGTGCCGGTAATATGCAGTATCTTGCAGTGATCGAGGGCGCTTAAATTTACCTCTGTCAACTCAGGCTCGGGGGTATCTCCACGGGCGTTGATGATTGCCCGTTTGCCCGAGCCAGCTTCTACCAGTAAAACCGATTGGGTGGATATTTTTCCGGGAATGACTTGTAGTAAATCTGTGGAAACGCCCTGTTGAACGAATTGTTCCAGAATGATTTTTCCCCGCCAGTCATCTCCGATGCAATCCACCACGCTAACAGACGAGCCCAAGCGGGCAGCTGCCGCTGCGGCTGTAGCGATCGGTCCACCCCCCTGAATGCTGGAATCGATCACACGGATTAAATCATCGCCGCAAGGAAAGTGGTCTACAAGGTTGAGGATATCCACGGTGCAGCGACCCAGACAGATGATTTCAGACCAGGATGACATATGTTCCTCGAGTTAGTTAGTGAGCGAATCCAAGCGGGGACGGTATTGTAATGCCTCTGCCAGATGCACTGGCGTAATCGATTCTGAAGCAGCCAGATCGGCAATGGTTCGTGCCAGTTTGAGAATGCGGTGATGGGCGCGGGCTGAAAGCTGCATCTGCACGGAAGCAGCCTTCATCAGGTTTGTGCCTGTTTCATCGAGTGTGCAGAATTTCCTGATTTCGGCAGGGTGCATTTCGCTATTGCAGGCAATACTGGTTCCTTCAAAACGGGTTCGCTGAATCTGACGGGCAGCTTCGACCCGCGCCTGGATGGTGGCAGATGATTCACCTTCGCGGTTGTCATTCATCTTTTCAAATTCCACCCGCGGCACCTGAATGTGAATATCGATGCGGTCTAGGATGGGACCTGATATGCGTTTTTGATATTTTGTGATGGTGGATGAGGAACAGGTGCAGGGTTTGACAGGATCCCCATAATAGCCACATGGGCAAGGGTTCATGGCAGTAATGAGCTGAAAATTTGCCGGAAAGGTCAGGGTACCCTGCGCGCGGCTGATGGTTACTAGTTTGTCTTCAATAGGCTGGCGCAGCACTTCTAAAACCCGTGGACCAAACTCCGGCAGTTCATCGAGGAAGAGGACACCCCGGTGAGCGAGGGAAATCTCGCCGGGGTGGGGAATATTCCCACCCCCGACCAGACCGGCATGAGAGATGGTATGGTGCGGCGCGCGAAACGGACGGTTACGGATGAGAGGTATTCCGGGAGGGAGTTGATCGGCAATGGAGTAAATCTGGGTGACATCCAGTGCCTCTTCGATCGTCATGCGTGGCAAAATGGCTGGCACGGCTCGCGCGAGGAGTGTCTTCCCCACACCCGGCGGTCCAACCATCAGGATATTATGCCCGCCTGCCGCAGCAACTTCTAGGGCACGTTTGACATGCTCCTGACCCTTGATTTCGCGGAAATCTGTCTGGACGATTACTTCGAGGTCTTCCGGGTTGATTGCCTCTTGTGGAGGAATAGGATGCGTGCCGTTGAGGTGGAGGAAAAGTTCAGAGAGATTATGGACGGGTAGCACTTCCATATCGGGGATGAGGGCAGCTTCGGGAGCATCTTCGGCGGGGACGATTACGCGGTGGAAGCCTTCACGGCGAGCAACGGATGTCATGGGGAGAATTCCACGAACATGCCTGACACTCCCATCGAGGGAGAGTTCTCCCAGAACGAGGGTATCATCCAGCTGCGCCTGATCGATTTGTTCAGCAGCCACCAGAATACCCAGTGCGATGGGCAGATCGTAAGCGGGTCCTTCTTTACGAACCGCCGCCGGTGCGAGATTGACAGTTATTTTTCTGCGGGGGAAAGAGAGCTTTGCATTGCGGATGGCGGAGTGTACCCTTTCGCGGCTCTCCTGCACTGCTGCATCCGGTAAACCTACGATCACCACACCCGGCTTGCCACCGCTGGTATCCACTTCCACCTCGACGATGACACCTTCCAATCCAATGACAGCACAAGAATACACCCGGGCAAGCATGGATTTAGTGTAGATGATGATGAGATTTTCGTCAAACCGTACAGAAAAAAAGTATCCGGGATTCCGGATACTTTACAATAAACCATTAGTAAAGAAGATCATTACACCGATTCGGTGCGGATATCCATGATCCTATCTACGACCGGGGTGAGTGCGTTGCGAAGGTCATCCACTTCAACATTGGCTACCTTCAAGGTGAGTGCAATCAAACCCACGGCGCTGCCCTGGATGCCGCCCATACCGTAAATGTCTCCACCCAATTTTCGAATGGCGCCGGTGATCTCGTGAAGTTTTCCCAATCCATCTTTTACTTCGACTGTCACCCGTACACCCGCGCGTCTGGTTCCCAGCATTTCGAGGAAAATGCGGAAGAGATCGGTTTCTGTGATCATGCCGACCAGTTTGTCTCCGCGCAGAACAGGCAATCCGCCCACTTTTTTATCTGCCATCAGCTGGGCTGCTTCTTCAATTGTGGCATCTTCCTGCACGGTGATCAGGTTGCGGGTCATAACCCTTTCCACAGTGATCTTTGAAAGCAGGTAATTTACCTCCCAGATGGAAAGTGTGGATGCTTCAGAGAGGGAGGCGTTGAGGATGTCGGTATCTGTGACGATACCGATCAGCTCATTTTTTTTATTCAGGACAGGATAGCGACGGACATTATCTTTACGCATGCGAGCCAGCGCATCTTGCGCCGGAACATCTGCGGTAATGGTTTTTACTGGTTTAGACATTCTTTCATGAACTAACATGGGTGTACCCTCCATAAATGAACTATGTATTGATTGTACATGATTTGTGGCATCCAAGAATATGGCTGCGTAATCTATTTTTTTGATGTATTTGCAGGAGTTATGTTTCAAAACAAAAACCCGGGTTTGCCGGGTTTGGATTGAGCGAGTGATGGGATTCGAATACCACACTCGAATGAGTGCCCACGGATGGCAAAACAAAAACCCGGGTTTACCGGGTCTAGTTTGAGCGGGTGATGGGATTCGAACCCACGGATGGTACCTTGGGAAGGTACTGCCTTACCACTTGGCGACACCCGCATTCTGTTCAGGATTATAGTTTCAGGCTGAAGGCTTGTCAAGAATGGTAAAAATATATATCATTTCTCACGATGGAGCAGCCAGAGAGTGAGGTTTTCCACCAATTGTGCTTCCGGGGAATCTACGGAGAATTGGGCGAGCGCACACAATGCCTGCTGGGTATATTCATCTGCTTTGGCTTTTGTTTTTTCGCGTGCGCCGGTTTTTTCCAGGAGGCGGGCGATTTGTTCAGCTTCTACTGGCTGGATTTTTCCCTGATGCCAACGTGATGAAAAGTCATTTTCTTCAGCCAGTCCACATAAAACCGGATAGCTTTTTTTCCCATCCACCAGGTCACTGGCTGTTGATTTACCCGTTTCTTCGGGTCTTCCCCAGATACCCAGGTAATCATCCACAAGCTGAAATGCCAAACCCAGATTCATGCCATAATTGAGTGCAGCCAATTCAAGGTCGGGTTTTGCATTTGCCAGCACTGCAGCCACCTGAGTGCAGGCAGCGATGAGGGCTGTTGTCTTACCCCCGATCATCTCGAGGTAATCGCTCGTGCTTACTTCGTTACGGCTTTCAAAATCCAGATCCATGTACTGACCCTGCGTCAGACGGAGACAGGTTTGATTGAGGATCAGGTAAGATTTACGAACTAAATCCAGATCAAACCTTTCAGTGAGATCCCAGATTTTTTTTAATCCAAGGGTAAAGAGTGCATCTCCGGCATTGATTGCCTGGGCGAGTCCCACCTTTTTCCATAAAGTTACCCGGTTATGGCGATACTCGCTTTTATCCTGGATGTCATCATGAATCAGTGAAAAATTATGGATCATTTCAATGGCAGAGGCTGCTTCGACGACCGGTTTCCAGTTTCCTGTAAAAAGTTGATGGACCAATAATAGCAATAAAGGACGGATACGTTTACCCTGGGCAGCATCATCCGTCCATCCCATGTGGTACTCAAGCATTAGTTGCAGGGGTTTGCTGGATTCTGGAAAAGAGAGCTGGATTGTTTTCCGTAAATCCAGTTCGACCGAAGTCCGTATTTCCAATAAGATTGGTTCAATGAGTGGATTTGTCATGATGAACGGTGTAGTTTCAATGTATGTTTAAGATCTGAAATATCAGGGATGCCGGCAGCAAACATGGTTATCTTGATCTCCCGGTTGATGCGGTGAATGGCTGATGATGTTTCATCCGCAGAAACTGCAGCAGCTTTAAGGAGCGTACCTGCCATACCCGCGATATCCGCACCCAGGGCGATTGATTTGGCTATGTCGATTCCATTTCGTAAACCGCCACTTGCGATAATAGGAAGTTGGGGAACAGCTGTGGCAACCTGTTGAATTGCATCAGCGGTTGGAATACCCCAACCCCTGAAACTGGCTGCCGTTTGACGTTGGTTTTCATCCTGCAAACGGTACATTTCGACTTGCGACCAGGATGTGCCACCGGCGCCAGCAACATCAACTGCCGCAACACCAATGTCTGCGAGGCGCACAGCGAGAGATCCGCTGATTCCCCATCCGACTTCTTTGATGATGACCGGAACGGGGATTTCTTTCACGACCCGGGCAATTTTCTGAAAGAGACCTTTCCAGTTCGTATCTCCCTCTGGTTGCAGCGCTTCCTGTAACGGATTCAGGTGAAGGATCAGGGCATCCGCCTGAATCATCTCAACCGCTTCGAGACATTCTTCAATCCCGTAACCATAATTCAATTGAATCGCACCCAGGTTCGCCATCAGAAAGGCATCCGGGGCGAGTGACCGTATTTTAAATGTAGATGCCGTTTCTGGATGATGAATACCAGCCCGCTGCGATCCCACCCCCATCGCTATCCTGTTTTCCTGGGCTGCGATAGCCAGGTTTCGGTTTATTCTCCACGCTTCATCGGTACCACCGGTCATGGAAGAGATCAGCAGGGGTGACCATAATTTTTTCCCCATAAAAACGATGCCGGTATCAATTTCTGACATATCCAATTCCGGCAGAGCACAATGCTCAAATTGGTACTTTTCCAGACCGGTTGTCAGATCAGAAGTCACATCTTTTTGAAGATTGATATCCAGATGATCTGTCTTACGTTGAGAAAGAGATGTATCTTTGGTCACTTAATGGTGTTCCTTTATATAGTAATATAATTAGACAAATGCCAACTGTCAAATCTCTGGAGAATACAATTCAAGTTCTCCTTGACAGACTGCATCTGCTGGTTAAAATCTAGAAATCAGGTAATCTTTTATTTGGAGGATTAGGATGGCGGATACTCTGGAAGGTGTAAAACAAGTTATTGCAGAAGTCATGAAGTTGGATACAGCCAACATCTCCCTTGAGACGCGTTTCATTGAAGATTTAAAAGCTGATTCCATGGATCAATTTTTCCTGATCGATGGTTTTTGTGAAAAATTCAACTTGAATATCAGTGATGAAGACGCCCGCAATATTAAGACGGTTGCGGATGTCGTAAATTATATCGATACCAAGAAATAGTATAGGCGTTGGAAAAATCAAGGCGCAAGAAAAACTTGCGCCTTGTTTGTTTTAACTTTACAGCAAATCTACAATCTCTTCCGGCTGGCGAGCAACTTTCACTCCGGAAGATTCCAGCGCAAGGATCTTTCCGAGTGCAGAACCGGTCGATCCGTCAATGATTGCGCCAGCATGCCCCATTCTCTTCCCGGGCGGGGCGCTCTGTCCGGAGATAAATGCAACCACCGGTTTTGTGATGTGCGCCGAGATATACTCTGCAGCGCGTTCTTCATCCGTTCCACCGATTTCACCAATCAGAACGATCTTTTCTGTCCGCGGGTCAGCTTCAAAGAGGGCGAGCATATCCATAAAGTTTGAACCAATTATAGGATCGCCCCCGATTCCCACGCAGGTACTTACCCCAATATTTTTTTGTTTTAAGGCATACAACACTTCATACGTCAGCGTACCTGAACGGCTGATGACACCAATATTCCCCTTCTGAGTGATATAAGCCGGGATGATGCCTGCTTTACATTCTCCGGGAGAAAGGATGCCCGGACAGTTGGGACCAATTATTGTTGCATGAAACTGGCGGCTGTAACTGGAAACTTTCATCATATCCTGCACCGGAATGCCTTCCGTGATACAAATAATCAGTTCAATTCCAGCATCCAGCGCTTCAAAAATGGCATCTGCCGCAAATCTGGCAGGGACAAAGATTACTGAAGCGTTTGCTCCAGTCGCATCCACTGCAACTTTAACGGCATCAAAAACCGGAACCTTTCCATCGAGAACCCATTCACCCCCTTTGGCGGGGGATGTGCCTGCCACAATCACTGAACCGGCTTTGATCATCTGCTGCGTATGAAACAAACCTTCGTTTCCGGTAATGCCCTGGATGAGCAGGCGGGTATTTTTATTAATCAAAATACTCATGCAGGCACCTCTTTCGTCAATTGCACAGCCACTTTTGATGCCTCGTTAAGTGTTTCAAATATCTGGGGATGCAGTTCATCTAATAATGCCAAACCTTCTGTTGCGTTTGTTCCCACCATCCTGACCACGAGGGGAATATTATTCTGGACTTCACGCATGGCTATCAGGACACCTTTTGCGACTTCATCGCAGCGGGTGATTCCCCCAAAAATGCTGATCAGGATCACCTTCACTTTAGGGTCAGAGAGGATAATGCGCATGGCGGCGGCAACTTTTTCCGCACCGGCACCACCACCAATATCAAGGAAATTGGCTGGCATTCCACCATGCAGTTTAGCCATATCCATCACTGTCATTGCCAACCCTGCGCCATTGACCAGGCAACCAATTTCGCCATCCATTTTGACATATGCCAGACCATATTTTCTGGCTTCTGTTTCAGATGGATCTTCTGCTTCAAGATCACGAAGTTCATTCATCTCCAGATGGCGATAGAGTGCGTTATCGTCTATATTTATCTTTGCATCCAGTGCCAGCAGTTTTCCATCTTGTGTGACTACCAAGGGGTTAATCTCTGCCAGGGTACAATCCATGTTCTGGAAAACAGACCATAAGCCGCGAGTTATTTCATTAAATGATTTCCAATAAGAGTGGGGTAGGTCTATTCCACTGGCGAGTTCCCGGCTTTGATAATCGCGCAGACCAAGCATTGGATTGATCCACACTTTTATTATTTTTTCTGGAGCATCTCTGGCTGTATCCTCAATATCCACTCCACCGGTGGCAGAGGCAATAATGACCGGACTTTTTTGAATCCGGTCATTGGTGATACCCAGGTAGATTTCACGGTCAAAGTTAATTGCTTCATCTACCAAAACTTTGTGAACCTTTAATCCCTTAATTTCCATTCCCAGTATGGAAGTTGCGAGATCTTCGGCTTCTTTCGGGTCTTTTGCAACCCGGATACCACCTGCTTTTCCTCTACCGCCAACTAACACCTGGGATTTGATTACTACTCTACTACCTAATTCTTCTGCAATTTGTCGAGCTTCACTTGCTGTAAGTGCGACCCGTCCCTTTGGTATAGGAATACCATAACGAGAGAAGATCTGTTTGGAGTGATACTCGTGAAGTTTCATCCATTCTCCCCGAAAAGTATTTGATTGTCTTGCACAGATATTCTACTTTATATTTTAAATTTGCATAAAAAAACCAGAGGTGAAAATTTCCACCTCTGGTTTATCTGGTAATTTTGAAGTTACCCCTTCAGGTAAGCTTCAAGGGCTTCTTTGCTAATGCGGTAGGCACTGCCGATCTTCCTGGCTTTTAAATCACCGGCTGCAATAGCAGCAACCACATCTTCTTCTGAAACACGTAGAATTGTTGCGGCTTCAGCAGGGGTCATTATATCAGCCATTCCGTTCGTAGCAGGGGCTGCGCTTGCAGCTTGTCCGGATTGTGCATTTGCGCCGGTCATTCCCTGTAAGGATTGGCTGAGGACATTACCGATACCCAAACCTGCACCAATGCCCGCGGTTAAGCCAGCACCACCACTCGGGTTCTGGGCAGCATCTCGCATGGCATCTGCAGCCTGAAGTTGGGTGTAGGTTTGCATATCCAGCATACCCATTGCCCGCAGCTCTTCTGCAGATTTCTCTGAAGGTTTCAGGTTGGAGATATAGAATGATTTGAGGGTAAGACCGATCGCGGCAAAATCATCCTGTGCTTTCGCCCGGACGCCTGCGCCCAATTCTTCGGTGAGAGCAAGCAATTGAACGACTGAATTCTTTGCAGCCGTTTCAGAGAGCAAATCCTGCAGTTTTGATAAGAGCATTCCGCGCAGACGGTTTTCAATATCTGCCATCCGGAAAATACCCTGCGTTCCACAGACCTGAACTACAAACTGCTGAGGATCTTTTACCTGAACAGCATAAGAACCAAAACCCTGAAGCAGTGCAACGCCCAAACCCATCCCCGGATTGCTAACGATGATCGGTTGTGGTGTACCCCATTTGCGATCTGCAAATTCACGCAGTGACACATAGTACACTTCAGCGGTGAATGGTGTGCGATCATTGAATGCCTTACCGATGAAGTCAATCAAATAAGGAATGTTTGCAGTGGCTATGGTGTGTCTGCCTGGTCCAAAAACATCGAGGGCTTTTCCATCACGGAAGAAGACAGCCCGTTGGGCTTCACGGACAATCACCTGGCTGCCAATCCGCAAATCAGCCACACCCACTTCGGGGAAGCGATGGACGATTTCATCCGTCATCTCGCTTGGGTATTCGACTACATCAAATATTCTAGCCATAAGTTCAACTCCATTCTAATAGGTTGGCAGATTATTGAATTCCTGTAATGACGTCAGAGCGACGATTATAGGTTTGGACAGCCTGTTCAGCCAGGGTAACCAGATTACGGATGGAAGCAGGTAATCCCTCTCCACCCATTGAGGTTTCTACTAAATCTACGGCTTTATTAACCTCATCCGCAAGATCGAGCATTGACAGGTCATACTGGTATAACTGCGCCAGTTCGGTTTCATTTACTTTTACTGCATCAAAGAAGCCGGAGTAACCGTAGGATGCATTTTTAATTCGGTCGGTAAACTGGCGGATTTTTATTGCCGCAGATTCCAATTCACCTACGTTATTCAGGTCTCCGCTTTTAAGCAGATCTGTCTGTAATTTCGATATACGAGCCCAGATTTCTTCAAAACGATTGGCTAAGGTATCACGAATTACTTTGTCTGAAGAACGACGATTTTCTCTCTCAATGTAACCTTGAAAGCCAGGAATTTTTCCCAATAATTTCCGGATCACATCCTGCTGGGCGGTTACTTTATCAAACATGTCAGTCATTTTTCCTCCTCAGGTATACACTGGCAATCTAATTGCACCATATCAGCTCTATTGAGAATTACTACCTAATTATATGGTGTAATTAATCAACTCACAATATATACGGAGAGTGTATAATTTGGTTTCATTGGGTGGCGAGTGATCTATCTGACGGATTATAAAAAATGGAATAAATAAGAATAGTTTTCTGTAAGGTTTCTGTAAGAATTGTTTATTGCATTCTTGCCTGATTTCCATATAATCAGATTAGATCATTTTTCTACAAAATTCAGTGGGAAGGAGGTTAAACACATGATGATCGCACGTGATGAAAAAGGCCAGGGCCTTGTTGAGTATGCTTTGATCCTCGTTTTAGTTGCAGTAGTAGTTATTGTTATTCTTGCCCTGTTAGGTCCCGCCATTGGTAACATCTTCAGCAATATCGTCGGCTCCATCTAATTGGACAGAAATGGCTACCTTCGGGTAAGCCATACCAGAAGGGCCCTGTCAGTAGACAGGGTCTTTCAATTTCAGGATATAATTCTCTGGCAAGATGCTTGCATCTAGTATTCAAGTCTGGAAAAGTAGTTTGCTTGACTTTTAAGGCAGTTTGGATATGATAGCATAAGTAGTATTTACCTTGACAGGAGATGGGAGGCTTTTATGGCTCAAAGTACCAAGCGACGAGGACGAATATTTATCTTTATCGCTTTAATTCTTATCCTGGGAGTTGCCGCACTTTACCTGCTCGTGGTTCGTCCACAAACGCAACGGGCACAATCACCTGCAGCCACTCCTGCTCCGGCCGAGGATATGGGGGAGATTGTGATGAGTGTGCAGGCGATACCTTATGGAACAGCCCTGACCGCAGAGCAACTGACAACCGTTCCATATCCTAAAAAGCTCATGGTGCCCGGTGTTTTTTACAGCAACATCACTGATCTTGTTGGAAAAAGAGCAAAAATGGATTTGGATGCCAGGGTTCCGATTACCAGCAGCATGGTGATGGATTCTGCAGAAGGCTCACTTTCGGCATTCAAGATTCCAGATGGGATGGTTGCTGTTGCGATACCGATGCTTAATTCCATAGCAAGTGTGGGATACGCTCCTCAACCCGGTGATCATGTGAATGTGATTGCGACCATGATGTTCGTCGATATGGATCCGAATTTCCAGACCATACTGCCTAATCTTTTCGCCAATGTTGTGCTACCTCCTGGAACGCTTGAGATGCCGGCAAATGTTGCATTTGCAACCACCATGGGCGAAGGCGCGAAACGCGGTTATGCAGAGCAGGACGAGACCCTCGCCCAACCGATCTATTTACAGCCATCTGAAAACCAACGCCCCCGAATTGTTTCACAAACAATTCTGCAGGATGTTACCATTCTTGAGGTGGGTGAAACTGCAATGCAGCCCACTGTAACCGCGCAGGCACAGGCGACGCCAACCCCTGCACCAAACCAGCAGCCTACCACCAAAGCCAAACCCAAGATTGTTACGCTCATTGTTACACCTCAAGACGCTGTTACTCTGAATTATTTGATGTACTCCGGTGCACAAATGACCCTCGCTTTACGCGGCGCAGGCGATGAACAAAGAGTGAAGACAGATGCAGTTACCCTTCAGTACACGATGGATAGCTATTCGATACCTTTACCGGCGAAACAACCATACGGTTTACAGCCGGCGAAGACAGAATTAACCCTTCCATCAGGGCTGGAAGAAGCGCAACCTGCTCCGAGATAATCATCGGGGAGCAGATCTAAGGAAAAAATATGGGGAATAGTAAGCCTGTAAGTTACAGGCTTACACCCTATCTAATCATTATGGTGTAATTATTGGAGAGTAGTAATGGCGGAACAAGAGAAAATCAGAGTTCTCATCGTTGATGATAATTCTGAAACAAGAGAAAACATCCGCAAACTTCTGCAGTTTGAAAGTAATGTAGAGGTTGTCGGTGCTGCGCGCACCGGTCTTGAGGGTATCGAGCTCGCGACTGAAACCCAACCCCATGTTGTGTTGATGGATATCAACATGCCTGATATGGATGGAATTGCGGCAACAGAGGCAATCCGTCGAAAACTACCCTTCACCCAGATTGTCATTTTATCGGTTCAGTATGATCCGAAGTACATGCAAAAAGCAATGCTGGTTGGTGCCAGGAATTTCCTGGAAAAACCACCGCAGATTGATGAACTCATCAATACCATCCAGACCGTTGGCAAGATGGGGCAGGAGGAACAGGCGCGGATTAACCTAAGCGCACAATTCCAGACCACTCCTACCGGAAAATCAGGGCATGGATTAACCCATGGTAAAGTGATTACGGTTTACAGCCCCAAAGGCGGGGTTGGGACCACAACGATGACTGTGAATCTCGGGCAGGCATTGATGACCGGTGACACAAAAGTGTTACTGGTAGATGCTTATTTACAATATGGTGATGTAGCAGTTTTCAACAATGAACAAGCTCGAAATTCACTGATCGATCTCACACCCCGTTCAGCTGAATTAGATCCAGATGTGGTTGCAGATGTGATCATATCCAATAAATCGGGTATCCACATTTTGGCTGCACCCCCCAGACCTGAAATGGCAGAGGCAATCAAACCAGGTGAATTTAAGCAGGTCATCAATTATTTAAGATCTATTTACGATTACATTGTCATTGATACCGAATCACATCTGACCGAGACCGTATTAGATGCGATTGAAGTTTGCGACACCTTGCTCCTTATCACCACCCAGGAAATACCGGCCATCAAGAATGCAAAGACATTCCTGACCCTTGTTGACCAATTCCAAATCGGACGCCAGCGTGTTATATTCATAATGAATAAGTATGATAAAAGGATTGCCCTCTTACCGGAAAAGATTGGAGAGAGCTTAAAACAGGAGATCAATGCCATTATTCCATTCGAAGAACGCATTGTCTTAAATTCCATTAATACCGGTGTTCCTTTTATGATTGATAATAAAGCCCAACCAATAGGTAAAAGTATGCAGTTACTTGCCGATATTGTTAAAGAGAAGTTGAAAAAACTTGAAAATGCGGAAATAGAAAAAACCGTTGGTAAGTATTAATACGAGAGCGGAGTTGTAAAAAAATGTCATTACTATCGAGAATCGGCAGCGGATCAGGTAGCCTTCCCAGTGGAGATGGACAAAATCCGCAAGCACCTAAGACCCCAACTTCACCGCTACAACAAAAATGGGTATCACCCTTCGTACCTTCAGGTGCGCAGGATACTTTAATGGATCTCAAAACCAGGGTTCAGAATAAACTCCTGGCTGAAATGGATCCAACTACGGATGTAAGCAAAGTTGACGAAGTCAAGAAGACGATTTGGACTTTGTTTGAACAGATTCTGGTTGAAGAGAATATTATTTTAGGGCGGCAAGAGAAAAGCCGGCTGTTTGAGCAGATCAGTGCAGAAATTCTTGGTTTTGGACCACTCCAGCGACTTCTGGAAGATGCCACCATAACAGAAATCATGGTAAACGGCGCGAGTAAACTCTATATTGAACGAGCGGGAAAGATTACGCGCGAACCGAGTGCATTTGAATCTAATGACCATGTGATGCGCATCATAGATCGTATTGTGGCACCACTTGGCAGGCGTGTGGATGAATCCAGCCCATATGTGGACGCCCGCTTACCTGATGGTTCCCGTGTGAATGCAGTCATTCCACCCATCTCACTGGTGGGTCCGGTGTTGACCATCCGAAAATTTTCCAAGAATCCAATTACAGTTGACCAACTTATCCAGTATGGGTCTTCCACACAGGAATGCATGGTTTTTCTAAAAGCCTGCGTTGAATCAAGGTTGAATGTAGTCATTTCAGGCGGTACCGGTTCGGGTAAAACAACATTATTAAACATTCTTTCCGGTTTCATTCCGGGGGATGAACGTATTGTTACCATTGAAAACGCAGCCGAGCTTCAATTAAGACAGGAGCACGTGGTTACCCTGGAATCACGCCCGCAAAACATTGAAGGAAAAGGTGAAGTAACCATCCGTCAATTGGTGATTAATGCCCTCCGAATGCGCCCTGACCGGATTGTCGTAGGTGAGATTCGTGATGAAGCGGCGCTGGACATGCTCCAGGCGATGAATACCGGTCATGATGGTTCCATGACCACGGCGCACTCAAACAGTCCGCGTGATACCTTATCCCGTTTGGAAACGATGGTGTTGATGGCTGGTATGGATCTACCAGTTCGGGCTATTCGAGAGCAGATATCATCTGCTATTGATTTAGTTATCCATCAGGACCGTATGCGAGATGGTACCCGTAAAATTACAAGCATCACCGAAGTTTCTGGTATGGAAGGTGATGTGATTACAACGATGGATATTTTCGCTTTTGATTTACAGGGTTATGAAAATGGGAAAGTGGTGGGTAGATTGAAACCAACCGGTTTACGACCGAAATTCATGGAAAAGATTGAAGCATCAGGCATTCGTCTACCACCACAAATCTTTGGTATTGGTACAAATATGCGTAAATAGAAGGATCATGGCTATCAACGAATTCGATTTACAAAGGATAAGCTTATGACAGGTCTAACCCTGATACTGATTGTTGGAAGTGCAATTGCCTTCATTTTACTCATCATGGGAATTATCATCTCTGTATCGAGTGAGCGAACACTTGTTGAAGAGCGTCTCGGAAGATATATCGAAGATGAAGCGCATTATGCCCAAACCGAAGAAGCAGTAAAACAATCACCATTAACTGACTGGCTGACAAAACAGGTTGAGAAATCAACCATGGGCGAACGGATTGCTAAAGAATTAGCCCGGGCTGACTTGAAGTTTAAACCTGGTGAGTATATTGCCGTCATGGTGATAGCTTCCTTTGCAACGGCTGTGGTGGGCTATTTCATAGGCTCGCAATCCATCTTAATGGCTGTTGTCGGAGCGGTCTTTGGCGCATATCTTCCAAGAATTTATGTGAAAAGAGAACAATCAAAACGTCTGGTGAGATTTGATAATCAGCTGGCAGATATGTTGAACCTGATGGTCAATGGTTTACGGGCAGGTTATTCCAACTTGCAAGCCATGGAAGCTGTCAGCCGTGAGATGCCCAATCCTATCGCGGATGAATTCCGCCGTGTTGTTCAGGAAATCTCATTGGGTGTGCCAACAGAGCGGGCGCTGGATAATCTTTTACGCCGTATACCCAGTGACGATCTTGATCTGGTTATCACTGCCATGAATGTTCAACGTGAGGTAGGCGGTAATCTGGCGGAAATTCTTGATACAATTTCACATACAATTCGTGAACGTGTAAGAATTAAAGGCGAAATTCGAGTTCTTACTTCACAGGTTATGTATTCAGGACGTTTTCTTTCTATGATGCCATTATTTGTTATTGGCATTCTTTATCTCTTGAATCGTGAATATATGATGGAGTTTTTCCGCCCCGAATCTGTTCCCTGCGGTTACATCGCTCTGGGCGTTGGTGGATTGATGATTGGCATGGGTTATGTTGCAATGAATAAGATCGGTGATGTTGAGGTATAAGGTGAATCGGAGGTAGCATCCATGATTGCACTTTTAGTTTTAGCTGGAATTGTATTGATTGGTGCGGTAATTTTGATCATTATCGGTGTGAGAATGCCGGATGCTGAAGATGTATTGCAAAAGCGTCTGGCAGAATTCAGTACCTTTGAAGGTCCTGTTAACCTGGAAGAAATCGAGCTTTCACAGCCGTTTACTGAACGAATTATCTATCCGCTCGCCCGTAAAATGGGTGAGATCGCTGCCAAGTTTACTCCACAGAATGCTTTGCAGAGCACCCAAAAGAAGCTGGAGTTGGCGGGAAATCCAGGGAGAATGGAACCTTCTATGATCCTGGTGCTTCAGTTTGGTGTAGCAGCTGTTTTTGGTGGTTTGCTCATCCTGGTTTTTACTGTTGCATCTACCAACTGGCCACTCGGAAGGATTATGCTATTGGTTGGCGGTTTCACCATCCTTGGGTTTTATTTTCCACAGATGTGGCTTTCGAGCAAAATCGCTCGTCGACAAAAAGATGTCAGACGCGGTATGCCTGATGCACTAGACCTGTTGACTATTTGCGTGGAAGCTGGATTGGGCTTTGATGCTGCCATGGCAAAAGTAAGTGAAAAATGGGAAAATGAAATATCCCTCGCCTTCGGCAGAGTTATCCGTGAAATTCAGCTGGGAAAACTACGAAGAGAAGCTCTGCGTGATATGTCAGACCGGATCGGGATTCCTGAAATGACCAGTTTCGTTGCCGCGGTTATCCAGAGTGAACAGCTTGGTGTAAGCATGGCAAAGGTATTAAGGATACAATCTGACCAAATGCGTATTAAGAGGCGGCAGATGGCTGAAGAAGAAGCACATAAGGCACCTATTAAGATGTTAATTCCAATGGCTGGTTTAATTTTCCCGAGCCTGATGATTGTTCTACTAACACCAGCTGCACTACGCCTTTTCCACTCGGCACTCGGTGATATGTTTAAATAAATAAAAAAGAACCTCTTTAGAAAGGTGGGCGAATGCTTCGACCCGCCATATACGCATATAGATACTTCTGGCAGGCTGTGGATTGGATTTATCCACCTGTTTGCGCTGGATGTGGATCGCCGGGGGAGATTTGGTGTACAGCGTGTCAGAAGAGTATTCAAGAAATAATAGATAATATCTGTGATCGTTGCGGGTATCCGGGAACATACGAATCGGGTAAATGCCCGGGTTGTGATAAACACAATCCACAATATACAAAAATCAGATCGTGTGGTGTGTACCAAGGACCTTTGAAAGAAGCCATTCACGCTTTGAAATATCAAGATAATCTTGCACTTGGTTTTACCCTATCAGAAATGCTGGCGAAAAAACTCAAGAAGGAAAAATGGGATATTGACCTTATTGTTCCAGTTCCATTAAGCATGGTTCGGCAAAAAGAACGGGGATATAACCAGGCTGCCCTTCTAGCACATCCACTGGCAGAACGGATGGGTGTTAAATATGATTCAAAGTCACTCATCAGGAAAAAGGCAACAGAAAGCCAGGTACATTTATCTGCTGAAGAAAGATCACGCAATATGTCGGATGCATTTTCCGCGAAGCCAGAGGTCTGGAAGGGGCAAAGTGTATTAATCATTGATGACGTTATTACAACAGGATCAACAATCAATGAGTGTGCCAGAACTATTTTGGAAGGAGGTGCTGAGGCTGTATTCGGGCTTTCGATAGCACGAGCAATATTGCATGATATATAGACTTGAATGTTTTTGGAAAATCATAGAAAATTGATTTAATAAATAAACAGGAGGATCCGATGAGCATAAAAATGAATTTAATTGGTAAAAACATGGAAGTCACGGATCGGATAAATGAATACATCAGTAAGAAAGTAGTTAAATTTGATCGTTTGCTTCCTGATCTGGATGAAACGAGGGTAGATATCAGCTTCAATAAATCTGCCCGAAGCGCTTCAGACAGACATGTAGCACAAATTACTCTGAGGGGAAAAGGTTTTATCCTTCGAACCGAAGAAAGAGCAGATGATTTATTTGCTGCATTTGATTCATCGATGGATAAGATGCAGCGTCAGATCGAGCGCTACAAGGGAAAGAAATCAATCGGGCGGGGTGATGGAAAATCATTCGCGGATATCTCTGCTGAACCAGTGGAAACAGATGATACTCCCACACCTGTCATTGTCAGAAGAAAAACATTCCATTTAATTCCAATGGATGAAGCAGAGGCGATTGAACAAATGCGTCTGCTCGGGCATGAAGATTTCTTTGTCTTTTACAATGTGACAACAAATGCAATTAATGTGCTCTACCGCCGACGAGATGGTACTTACGGAATAATTTCGCCTGAAATTGCATAACTGAAAACTTAAGGGGAGTGAAAGAAAACATGAATATTGATGAGGAACAAATTCTTAAAACTGCCGAGTTATTTCAAGATGATGGTATTCAGAGAAAAGATCTTGAATCCTCAGTTTTGCAAATGCTTAAAGCTTTCGGGGAAGATCCCGATCGCGATGGTTTGAAAAGGACTCCGGAACGAGTTGCCAGAATGTATGAAGAATTACTGGCGGGGTACCGCATTGATCCTGTTGCAATGGTCAATAATGCTTTATTTGATGTTGAATATGATCAGATGGTAATCGTTCGTGATATTGAGTTCTTTTCGCTGTGTGAACATCACATGCTACCTTTTATTGGCAGAGCGCATGTTGCGTATGTTCCAGATGGCAAAGTCATCGGGTTATCTAAGATTCCAAGGATTGTTGATATGTTCGCCAGGCGGCTTCAGGTTCAAGAGCGGATGACCAGCCAAGTGGCGGATTTCTTGAATGAACTCCTGCATCCAAAAGGCGTGGCTGTAGTTATGGAGGCTTTCCACTTGTGTTCTATGATGCGAGGAGTCAGAAAACAGGAAGCACGCATGACAACGTCTGCGGTTCATGGATATTTCAGAAACAATATGGCGACCCGGATGGAATTTCTGGATAATATATCCAGAGGCGCAGAACCTTTACATCTCTAAATCTTCATTTTTTGAAAGACCCAGAGGATAAGCTGGCAGTTCATGAAGCCAGCTTATCTTTTTTAATCCTTCTGCGTGCATGGCAAGAGTCTGTCCGTGCACCGGTGATATTAGATCAGGCTTTAATTGGGCAACAGGTACCGCAATAAATGCAAATCGCCAGATTTTTTGATCAACAATTGTATCCCCATCAACGACGATATCAATATCAATTGTGCGGGGAGCATTTTTGTTTTCGCTGCGGACCCGACCCAAGTTTGCTTCAATTACATGAATATACTGAATTTTAAGAACATCAAGTGGAATGTCAGACGATATCGTGATTGCAATATTATGATAATCGTCTCCCAATCCGCCTTCGGGATGAGATTGCCAGGCAGATGAAATTGCTAAGATAGGAAAATCCTTTTTAAGCGCTCTGACTGCTTTAGCAATATTCCTTCCCGGATCGATATTTGATCCGAGGAGGAGGACAATTTCACGAGACATCTCGCTTCCTTTCAATCTCGATTCCGACTGATCTGGCAAATCTGACTGCACCCGGCTTTTCCACCCGAACTCTGACTGTATCAACATGATCCATTTTGAGGATCATTTCTGCAATATCCTCCGCCAAGGCTTCAACTGTTAATCGCGCTGCGGTTTCGGCATGCCTAATCACCATTTTTGTTATTGTGCGGTAATTAATACTATCTTCGATGTTATCCGTTTTACCGGCTTTGGTGGTATCAGAAAAAACTACGATATTAATGAGGATATCTTGGGGATTGGTCCGCTCAGAATCGTTGACACCAATAATTCCTCTTGCAAGAATATCCCTGATAAAAATCTGATCCATAGTATTCTCCAATGCTGTAATTAGATTAAATGTCTGCCACCATCAATATGAATAATCTCGCCGG
The DNA here is from genome assembly GCA_964648485.1 of uncultured Leptolinea sp. Taxonomy (GTDB): domain Bacteria; phylum Chloroflexota; class Anaerolineae; order Anaerolineales; family Anaerolineaceae; genus DAIOEK01. The sequence goes on along the minus strand of CAZYOF010000011.1, from coordinate 57,180 downwards.
TGATGTATTCTGGACCACTCAACAGAAAAAGGACTGCCTGTCCGACTTCTTCCAGAGTTGCCCACCTGCGCGCGGGAACATCTCTTAGGATTTCAGATGAATCACCTTGATCAGAAGGAGGTAGAATTGCCCCCAGGGCAAGCCCGTTTACTTGAATTCGAGGAGCCAGTTCTATCGCCAGTGATTTTGTCATGGCAGCCAGAGCAGCTTTTGATATGGTATAAGGGAAGTGATCCGCCCCCGGACGAACAGATCTCCAATCAAGGATGTTAATAATTTTGCCTTTTTCTTTTTCTGGCAGTTCCCTGGCAAAAGCCTGACAAATGAGAAAGGGTGCAGTCAGGTTTGTATTGATGTGTTTTTGCCAATCATCGATATTTGTTTCATAAAAGGAGAGGGGATCAAATATCGCCGCATTGTTGATGACTGCGTGAACCGGACCGTAAGCCTGCGCCCGGTAAAAAAGTTCTGAAGTATGATTTGGTTCCGCCAGATCGCATTGAACGATATAAGCTTCGCGCCCCAATGCTTTTATTTCCGTCTGGGTTTGGAGAGCTAATTTGGGTGAATGTCCATGATGTAAGACAACATTTGCGCCAGCATGGGCTACTGTTAACGCCAGACTTCTGCCAATTCGGCGAGCTGCTCCGGTAATGAGTATCGTTCTGCCATTCAAAAGTTTCTGAATTTGGTTAGATTTTTCTGCCATACCATCCCTGCCTTTATCATTCAAGTTTAGATTTGAACAATCTCTATGTCAAGCTAAGGTAAGAAATACGCAGCGATGCTTTATACATATCGGGGTATCATCACCAATTGAGGGATATAATAATCGGGAGGTGAATTATGACAACTATAACCTTTAACATCCCAAATATCAGTTGCAATCATTGTGTCCATACAATCAAAACAGAACTCACAGAAATGGGTGGTGTCAAAATTGTTGATGCCGATTTGGAACGTAAACTTGTGACTGTGACCTATGAACCACCGGCTACCGAAGAATCATTAGTAACGCTTTTGACCGAGATAAATTATCCACCCAATTTGTAATATTAATTTATATATTGTTGAGACGTCCGGAAATATTATTTTCGGGCGTCTTCTGATTTAATATACGCATACATGGTAAAATTTAATGATTCTGTGAAATTTCAGGAGATACAATGACAGCCAATACAACCCAACAGGATAAAGCAATCAATACAATCCGCTTTCTTGCAGCGGATGGTGTGCAACAAGCAAATTCCGGACATCCGGGTTTGCCAATGGGAACCGCAGCGATCGCTTACACCATCTGGACCAAACACCTTCGTCACAATCCTTCAAATCCACAATGGTTTAACCGTGATCGCTTTATCCTTTCGGGAGGGCATGGGTCGATGCTCTTGTATGCATTACTGCATCTCACCGGGTATCCAATCAGTCTGGATGAATTAAAACGATTCAGACAATGGGGCAGTATCACACCCGGTCATCCCGAATTTGGAGTTACGCCAGGTGTTGAGACAACCACAGGTCCGCTGGGGCAGGGATTTGGCAATGGTGTTGGTATGGCGATTGCCGAAGCCCATATGGCAGCAGAATTTAATAAACCCGGATTTCAGGTCGTGGATCATTATGTATATGCGATCGTGACGGATGGCGATTTGATGGAAGGCGTCGCAGCAGAAGCCGCCTCCCTTGCCGGTCATTTGAAGCTAGCCAAGCTGATTTACCTGTATGATGACAACCGGATCACAATTGATGGATCGACTGAACTGGCTTTCACGGAAGATCGCGGAAAACGATTTGAAGCGTATGGATGGCAGGTTCAATATGTTACAGATGGAAATAATGTTGATGAAATTGACGAAGCCATCACCAAAGCCAAAGTTGATCCACGTCCCAGCCTGATCATTTGCCGGACCCATATTGGCTATGGTTTACCTACCAGGCAAGATACCAGCAAGGCTCATGGCGAACCACCCGGTGAAGAAGAACTGAGCGGGGCAAAAATAAAACTGGGGTGGGAAAGCCAGGAAAAATTCTTTATTCCAGAAGATATGCGCGATCACTTCCGCATTGCTGTGGAAAAAGGATCTGCTCTTGAAAAAGAATGGAATGTACTACTGGAGAATTATCAAAAAGACTATCCCAATGAATATACAGATCTGGTAAGGCGATCACGAGGAGAACTTTCTGATAACTGGGATAAGGAGCTGCCGGAGTTTCCAGCAGACCCGAAAGGAATGGCAACAAGAGCGGCATCTGGAAAAGTGTTAAATGCTATTGCTGCAAACATGCCGGAACTTATCGGCGGGTCTGCAGATCTCGCTCCTTCAAATAATACATGGCTGCAAAATACACCGGCTTTTCAGTCTTCCTCTCCGGAAGGACGCAATTTCCATTTTGGAGTACGAGAACATGGTATGGCGGCTGTGGTGAATGGGATGGCTTACCATGGCGGAATCAGACCTTATGGTGCTACTTTCCTGGTTTTCACCGATTATATGCGCGGAGCCTTACGGGTTTCGGCGATTTCACACTTGAACAGCATCTGGGTATTTACCCATGATAGCATTGGGCTGGGTGAGGATGGACCCACGCACCAGCCAGTCGAGCATTTGCTTGCACTGCGCGCAATTCCCAACCTGGTGACAATCCGCCCCGCCGATGCAAATGAAACAGCTTCTGCCTGGAAAACCGCTATTGAAAACCTACATTCTCCAACCGCTTTGATCTTAACTCGCCAGGCTGTACCTACACTGGATCGGACCATTTTTGCCAATGCAGATAACCTTCAGAAGGGTGCTTACATATTGGCAGATTTAGGGGAAAAGAAACCCGATATCATTCTTATGGCATCGGGTTCAGAAGTCGGATTGATTGTTGCGGCAGGGGAAATCCTGGCGAATGAAGGGGTTAATGTCAGACTGGTATCTTTCCCGAGTTGGGAACTGTTCAGAAAGCAGAGTAAAGATTATCAGAGATCTGTTCTTCCTGAAAATATCAAAACACGGCTTGCGGTAGAAGCCGGGATCAGTATCGGTTGGAAAGATTGGGTAGGAGATAACGGCTCGGTTATTGGAGTGGATAAATATGGTGCTTCAGCGCCATATAAGGAATTGTTTACCCACTATGGATTGACGGTAGAGCATGTTGTGGAAGAATCGCGCAATCTGATAAAGGAAAGGAAGTAATATGCGCGTAGCCATAGGCACAGATCATGCTGGTTACAGCCTGAAAAAGGTAGTCACGGAAGTTGTTTTAGGACTTGGTCATGATGCCCTTGATTTTGGCACTGATAATGAAGACCGGGTGGATTTTCCTGATTTCGCCAAAAAGGTAGCTGAATCAGTGCAAGCAGGCGAAGCAGACAGGGGCATCGTTTTATGTGGTTCTGGTGTTGGTGTCTGTATCGCAGCTAATAAATTTAAAGGAATTTATGCTTCTGTCTGTCATGACACTTATAGCGCTCATCAGGGAGTGGAACATGATGGAATGAATGTTCTCTGCCTTGGAGGGAAAATCATTGGAGTAGAACTGGCACGTGAACTGGTGAAGTCATTTCTTCAGGCGACACCCGAAAATGAAGAACGGTATTTACGAAGAATCTCAAAAATAAAATCTATTGAATCTAATGGTTGATGAGGGGTATATGAATCGTAGTGTGCAATTATTTGGTTTAGGGCAATCCATCTGGTATGACAATATCCAACGGAAAATTCTCAATAATGGGGAAATGCAATCCTGGATAGAGCAAGGGAAAATATATGGCGTAACTTCAAATCCGACCATATTCAATAATGCCATCTCTAAAAGCGATGATTATAACCCGGCTATCCAGACGATGACCTGGGCTGGATTAAATGCACAACAAATATTTGATGCCCTTTCGCAGGAAGATATTCGCCAAGCAGCAGAGCTATTTTTACCGGTGTATCAGAACACCCACGGAAAAGATGGTTTTGTCTCGATAGAAGTCAACCCTTACCTGTGCAGGGATGCAGAAGGCACACTCTCTGAAGCCAGGCGATTGTGGAATGCGATAGGCATGCCCAATCTGATGATCAAGATTCCCGCGACAAAAGAAGGGCTGACAGCAATAACCGAAGCAATTGCTGATGGAATCAATGTAAATGTAACCCTTATCTTTGCGCTTCAACGTTACGAGGAAGTAATTGATGCTTTCCTTACAGGTCTGGAGAAAAGGGTGTCTGCATCCCTTCCGATAGATGGAATTGCATCTGTAGCATCATTTTTTGTTTCCAGGGTCGATACCAAAGTGGATGGATATCTGGAAAAATTATCGACAGAAAGTCAGCGTACAGAAAGCCTGACCGGAAAAGCTGCAATTGCAAATGCAAAACTGGCTTACAAGCTCTACCAGAAACATGTATCCTCAAAACGGTTTAAAGATCTGGAGAAAAAAGGCGCAAAATTTCAGAGACCACTCTGGGCTTCAACCAGCACAAAGAATCCCAATTACCGTGATGTGATTTATGTGGAAGAGTTGATTGGGAAAAACACAGTCAATACAGTCCCACCTCAAACTCTGGATACTCTTCTGGACCATGCAGAAATCAAGGAGAAGATAACCAATGAGACAGATCTGGCTGAAAGGGTGTTTGAGCAGTTAAATTCTGTCGGTATTGATATCAATGATGTTACCAGAGAGCTTGAAGAGGAAGGTCTACAATCTTTTTCGGATGCATATACAACCTGTCTGAAATCCATTGACCAACGACGGAAAGAATATCTAAAGCAATCGGGGAGCTTAACAGGTGAAACCCAAGCCAGGCTGGCTTTATTGAGGGATGCACGATTTATTGAGCGTATGTTTGATCAAGATGCCTCTTTATGGACAGAAGATACTGAAAGCCAAAATGAGATTCAAAAACGATTAGGCTGGTTATTCCTTCCCAAATCTTCCCGCGACTTGATTCAGGAAATATATCAGTTCAGAGATGAGATCATACGGGATGGATATGAAAGTATTGTGCTAATGGGCATGGGAGGATCATCGCTTGCTCCTGAGCTTTACCAAGCTGTGTTTGGATCAAAAAATCAACTCAGGCTCCTGGTATTGGATTCCACTGATCCAGACCAGGTCAGACGGATTTCCCGTCAAATTAATCCAAAGAAATGTATGTTTATTGTCTCCAGTAAGTCTGGAGGAACTGCCGAAGTTAATGCGTTTTTAGCATACTTCTGGGAAAGAACACGCAAGAGTGTTAAAGTAGATACCGGTAAGCATTTTGCAGCAATTACTGACCCGGGAACATCACTCGAGAAAACTGCCCTTGCGCGAAATTTTCGAAAGATCTTCTTTGCAGATCCAACCGTTGGCGGTAGATATTCAGCATTATCCATTTTTGGTTTACTTCCTGCCGGATTAATCGGTTTAGACTTGGACCTGATACTGAGGGAAGCTGAATCTATGCTAAATTCCTGTAAAGCCAGTGTACCCGCAGAGCAAAATCCCGGATTGGTACTTGGTTCGATGCTGGGACAAGCTGCACTTGGTGGAAGGAATAAGTTAACTTTTATTTGTGATCCTGAATTTGAAGCCTTTGCAGATTGGATGGAGCAACTCGTTGCTGAGAGCAGTGGCAAACTGGGAAGAGGAATTGTGCCCATTGTACGCGAGAAATCATTACCTATTGAAAATTATGGGGATGACCGGATTTTTGTTTACTTAAAATCCAGCGGTACAAAAAACAGGTTAATTAATCAATTAATAAAAAAAGACTTTCCAGTTTTAGTGTATATCATTAAGGATGCATACCAATTGGCATCTGAATTTTATCGCTGGGAAATAGCCACTGCTGTTGCCTGCGCCGTAATTCGAGTTAATGCATTTGATCAACCAGATGTCCAGGACAACAAGTCACGGACCATGCGGAAAATTGAAGAATATCAAAGGGATGGCATGCTGCAGGAACCACCAGCAGTATGGCGGAAGGGAGACATATCTGTCTTTGCATCTGAAAATATTCATCTTGATAATTCAGATAATCTTGAAAGAATCCTAGCAAAATTCTTGGCATCTTCGCAAAAGCATGATTATGTCGCAATCAATGCATACTTACCCTATGACAGGGCATATTCAAAAGTATTTGATCATTTACGGGTGGCGATTAGCAAGAAGACCAATCTGGCTACCACCCGCGGATTTGGTCCCAGATTCCTGCACTCAACCGGGCAGATACATAAGGGTGGAGCAAACTCAGGCTTATTCCTGCAGATCACAACCAACCCGGTTCAAGATACAAAATTTGACAATATGACCTTTGGTATTCTCGAACGCGCTCAAGCACTGGGCGATTTTGAGAGTCTTGCTGCCCGAAACAGAAGGATACTACGAATACATCTTCCCCAAGAAGACATAGTAACTGTGATAGATAAGTTGATTAATTCACTCTCTGACTAGATTCGAACAAAATTACTAACCAGCCTGTTATTTTATGAACAGGCTGGTTTCTTCATGTATAATCGCATCAATGAAGACTCAAGTCATCCATGTTGAGAACTATGACAGCCTACCTTCTGTGCTGGATAAAATATCACAGGTAGAAGCATACCGTTTGATACTGGTCGATAACCCAAATATTGGGTTTATGATCAGAAAATCTGCTATTGTTCAAATACTTCGCGCATGCGGTTCCCGGGGTATTCAGCTTGGAATGGTTTCAAAAAGATATGATTTAATCGCTATTTGTGGTGATTATGGAATAACTGTCTTCGATGATCTTACATCCGCGCAATATCAGGATTGGAACGAAAACCTGCTGCCTAGAGTAGATGGCAAACGCACAAAGAATAAAAAACCCCTTGAAAAACCAGAAAATATTGTCTCAAAACCGGAAAATCCACTGATCCGCTGGATATTTTTCAGCCTAGCAATTATCGCTGTTTTGGTTCTATTGATTTCTGTGATCCCATCTGCAACGATTATTGTGGATACCCCGGCGATATCTGACCGGGTAAGTTATCCAATCCGCTTCAGTCCGAATAATTCTATTGTCAGCGTAACCTCAGGAGTCCCTTCGGTTTATTTCGATCATACGGATGAGATTGTTCTTTCTCAGAGTGTCAATGATAAAACGCTCCTGCCTGCAGGGTTTGCCACGGGCAGTGTCATTTTCACGAACCTGACGGAAATTTCAGGTGTGATCCCTAAGGGAACGATTATCTCGACTTTGGGTGATTCACCGATCCTCTTTATCACAACAGATGACCTCCCGATAGAAGGAAAAAGAGGATTTCAGGTGTCTGGAATGGCAACCGCTGTTGAGCCTGGAGAAAATGGAAATGTGTCTGGAGGAATGATCCAACAGATTCAGGCAATCTTGCCTTTTCAGGCAGAAGTGAGCAACCCTGAAAGCTTTTCAGGTGGCTCTAGTGAAATGAAAAATATTGCAGGAATTTCAGATCGCAATTCGCTCAGGGAAAATGCAATCCTGTCTCTGAAGGAGATCATCATCAGAAAAATATCAGATGATACAGCGGGTGATTACGTAATATTCCCCAATACATATAAATTAATGAATATCATTCGTGAAGAATTTTATCCCCCTGAAGGAAATCCCGGAGATACACTGACAATTCACCTGACAGCTACAGGATCCATTGAAGGAATTAAAAAAGAAGATCTTCTTCAATATTTTTCAGAACTAGCAAAACTTGATCTCAGCCGCGAAGTTATTGCTGGCATCAATCTTGAAAGTATTGATGTCACCTGTTCTGATGCAACTCCCAAAGAGGATTATGCATGCCAGATATCCGGAGAGCGATTGCTCTCCAGAAGTATTGACGAATGGATGGTAAAGCGTCTGGTTATGGGAAAAACTCCTAAACAAGCTGAAAAAGCCATTCGAAATTATTTCCCGGAAGTGAACACCGTCAGCATTGATATCAAACCAAATGGATGGTTTATCATACCCCTTGCGACATACAGGGTCAAAGTCGAGGATAAATAAAATGAGGATCATGGCTATTGATCCGGGTGATAAGCGCATCGGGCTGGCAATCAGCGATGATCTTGAAATCAGTGTCAATCCGATCGGAATTATTCTTCATGAATCCCGCAAACAGGATGCCGAGGCTATCATTCGAATTGCCAAAGACCGGAAAGCCGAGATGCTGGTGATTGGTTGTGCTTTCAACGATGATGGAACTCTATCTCTGGCAGGCAGAAAAGCTGTCCGTCTTGCTGAAGAAATTAAAGAACAGACAATTATTCCAGTGGTGATTTTTGACGAAACAAATACTACCAACGAGGCAGTCGAATTAGCAATCGAAATGGGACTACCACAAAAAAACCGAAAAGGACATCGTGATGAAATCGCGGCGATGATCATTTTGCAAAAATTTTTTGATTCACGGAGCAGTGAGAAATCATGACCCGCCGCAGACCCAGAAGAAGATTATCGTTCATTACCATCATCCTATTGAGTGGATTATGTTGTGTAATGATGCTAGCGGGATCTATGGTTTATTTTTCTTCTAGAACCAAAGACTTGTATGGTCCACCGGTAAAAGAATTATCCATATTACAAAGATATCAACTTTCGTATTCCCTGGTCATGAATGGGGAAAAATTACTCCAACCTATAAATCCATCGATAGGTGAGCAACTGATCGAGATCAATCCCGGGGAAAGTGTAGGCTCTGTTGCTGATAAGCTTCGTTCAATGTCTCTTATCCCTGAGAGCGATGTTTTCACGGCATACCTAGTTTACAGCGGCACAGACAGGTGCATTCGGAGTGGTGAGTATTATCTGGATGGTAATATGTCTCCGGTTGAAATCGCTCAAAAGTTGTGCACTTCAGCTGGTGATCGATCTGAATTTGGCATTTTGCCAGGTTGGCGGGTTGAAGAGATAGCAGGTTCCCTTGAAAGTTACGGGTTTTCGTTTACGAGCAAAGAGTTTCTCTATCTTGTAAGAAATCCAGAACAGATTAAGAATCTGCCTGAAAAATATCGTAACTTCCCATCTCTGGAAGGTTTCTTAGCACCTGGAACTTACAAACTGGATCGTGAGATCAGCGTGGATGATTTCATTCTGAACCTCTTGAATCAATTTGATAAAAATCTAACCAATAAAATTGAAAAGGGTTTTACCAAACAAGGATTAAGTCTTTACGAAGGTGTGGTGCTGGCATCCATTGTTGAAAAAGAAGCTATTCGTGATGATGAAAAAGCAGCGATTGCCGGAGTTTTTCTTAACCGGCTTGCTGCAGGAATGAGATTGGAGACAGATCCCACTGTTCAATATGCCATCGGATATTCGAGCAAGTTAAAGACCTGGTGGAAAGTTCCTCTCAGTTATGATGACCTGGCTGTAGATTCTCCATACAACACCTACCAGATCGATGGTCTTCCGCCCACTCCTATCTGTAATCCGGGAATTGAAGCATTACGCGCGGTTGCCAATCCGGAGGAACATGGATATTATTATTTCAGAGCTGCCTGTGATAATTCAGGAAGGCATCTGTTCGCAAAATCTCTTGAAGAACATATTGGGAATGCCTGCCCATAACTTTGATACTGGAGGAATGTATGGAAGCATTTGGTATTGACATCGGAGGATCTGGTATTAAAGGAGCAATTGTAAATTGCGAAACCGGTGAATTAATAACCCCACGGTATAGAATTGCAACACCGTCTCCCGCAAAACCGGATCCAATTGCTGACACAGTAGCAGAACTTGTAAAACATTTTAATTGGTCAGGAAAGGTTGGATGCGGATTTCCGGGTGTGGTCAGGCATAGTATCGTTTATGATGCTGCAAATTTACACAATAAAAGCTGGGTAGGCAAGAATATTGATGAATTATTCAGCCAGTCGACCAACTGCCCTGTAAAAGTAATCAATGATGCAGATGCAGCCGGGATAGCTGAGATGCGTTTGGGGGCAGGAAAAGGACGACAAGCGGGTGTGGTCTTAATGCTTACTCTTGGAACAGGGATTGGATCAGCTATTTTTGTTGAGGGAAACCTGCTACCCAATGTGGAATTTGGTCACCTGGAATTAGATGGAAAGGATGCTGAAAAACGAGCATCAGCAGCGGCGAAAGAAGATAAAAAGCTTTCATGGGAAGAATGGGGCGGGAGACTAAACCATTATCTACGCCATGTGGAAAGTCTAATTTATCCAGATCTAATTATTGTAGGTGGTGGCGTTAGCAGTAAATTCGATCAATACCGTAAATATCTGGATATTGAAGCTGAGATTATCCCTGCACGATTTTTAAACAATGCAGGAATTATAGGTGCAGCAATCATCGCATCGGAGGCTATCTGAAAATAATGCGGCTGCGTGATCCACGCAGCCGCAAAAAAATTAACAAAAAACAATTATTTGCCTGAATTATATCCCGGACCTGATTTGAAGAAATCGGCATTGGTTGCAGTAGCGGGGGTGAGATCTACTACTTCGCCAGCAGCAAGGGTACGGGTGGCTTCCAGATGCACAGCAGCCCCGTGATGGTCGGTTCCATCGTAAACTTCTGCAAACCCGGCAGTACCAGCGGGTTCTGAGATTTTTTCTCCACCTTTGGCTTTGTAATCTGAAGGAACTTCATCTTCAGGGAAGATTGCCGAAAATGGACATTCCGGTACACAAGCACCACAATCAATGCATGTATCAGGATCAATATAGTACCAGGGATATTGACTGGTGGGTTCGCCTGGCACAATACATTCAACGGGGCAGACGGTTGCGCAACCGCCATCGCGCAGGCATAAGCTGGTAATTACGTGTGGCATATAGTTCCTCCAATAAATTTATGATTCAAAACGTTTCTCGACAACTTCCCAGTTGACGAGGTTCCACCAATTTGTGAGATACTCAGCACGCCGGTTTTGGTACTTCAAGTAGTAAGCGTGTTCCCAAACATCTACAACCAGGAGAGGTTTTAACCCATCAGATAATGGGCAATCTTGATTGAGTGTTGCAATGATCGTCAGCTTCCCATCCGGTTTCTGGCACAGCCATGCATATCCGCTACCCAGCCGGCCGAGACCGGTTTTATCCATTTCAGATTTAAAGGCATCGAGGCTGCCAAAAGTATCGGTAATCTCATGTAACAGTCTGCCGCCTGGTTGTGATTGAGACGCAGGTGCCATGTTTTCCCAGTATAAATTGTGGTTGTAGTAGCCTCCGCCGTTATTTTTTACGATTGTGCGGATATCTTCAGGGATTTTTGATAAATCTGATAATAATATATCTATTGGTTGTTTGGCTAAATCGGGATAATTTTCTAGTGCCTTATTGCAATTTGCCATATATGTGGCATGGTGCTTGGTATAATGGATTTCTACTGTTCGGGCATCAATATATGGTTCCAATGCTTCATACCCATAAGGTAGTGGGGGTAATTCATACGCCATAGAACTTCCTCCTTTGAATATTGATGTTGGACCTTACACTGATTTGATTGTAGCTTTGGCTTATATGGTTGTCAAGCTGAACACTTTGGGAGCGGGTGTATGCTGAAAAGTATTAGTTCTTACTGGATCCTCTTTTTCGGTGTGTTATGTGCGTCTTCAGGAGCCATTTTTGCAAAACTTGCTCAAAATGAAGGCACCTCATCCATTATTGTTGCAGCTTACCGGCTATCATTCTCTGTAATTATTCTCACCCCCATCCTGCTTATCAGGTATCGTGGAAATTTCGGCAGAATTCTTTCAAATGATATTGGCAAATGCTTTCTGGGGGGATTATTCCTGGCAATTCATTTTGCCACCTGGATTACCTCACTGGAGTACACATCGATTGCCAGTAGTGTCGTTATCGTCACAACAAATCCGATCTGGGTCGCTTTATTTACGATTATTTTTCAGAAAGTCCGCCCGGGTAGATTACTCGTTATCGGACTGGTGGTTGCACTCGCAGGGGGCGCAGTGGTGGGGATCAGTGAAGGCTGTGGTTTTACAAATGGCATTCTCCAGTGCGCACAACCTGCAGAGGCGCGAAATGCATTATTAGGCAATACACTGGCTTTGATCGGTGCATGGATGGCTGCCGGATATCTCTTGATCGGGAAAGATGTAAGGCAAAGAATGCCTTTGCCGCCTTATATCTTTTTTGTTTACGGTTTTGCCGCCATCCTTCTCGTGTTGTACCAACTGGTTTTGGGTACGGGGTTGAATATACCCAATCCACCGGCATTTTTATGGCTGGTCTGTCTGGCGATTTTTCCTCAACTGCTGGGGCATACGAGTCTGAACTGGGCATTGAAGAAACTTTCTGCAACATATGTATCTATCGCACTACTGGCGGAACCAATTGGGTCTACTTTAATGGGGATCGTGTTATTCAACGAAATTCCCTCCTGGATTAAGGTTTTTGGAGCTTTCCTTATCCTCGGAGGGATTTTGCTTGTCAGCCTGGATGAGAATAAAAAATCAGTTCAGTTAACTGTATCCTGACTATTCCGGCCATAGGTGATATTCATTTCATGGATTCTGGTCAGCAAATCAGGGGTTATCTGATCCTGCCGGAAACGCCAGATCCAATTACCGGCTGGTTTTCCAGGAAAATTCATTCGTGCTGAACTGCCTAATTGAAGAAAATCCTGCAATGGGGCAAGCGCTAAACGAGCAGTAGATGCCCAGACCGCCCGAATCATATCCCATGCGATATTTGTTCCATCACTGGCAAGATATCGAAGGCAGGCTGATGTCTCAGTCTGAGGACGGTTTTCAAACCATCCGCGGGTAGTGTCATTATCGTGTGTTCCGGTGTAGGCGACGCAATTGACCGGGTAATTATGCGGAAGGAATGGATCGGTCGCATCTGTTTCAAAAGCAAATTGTAAAATTTTCATCCCCGGAAGATTGAAGTGATCACGTAATTTGACAACATCAGGGGTGATCCGTCCAAGATCTTCTGCGATGATGGGAAGATCGCCCAACTTGTTCCGAATAGCATTAAAGAAGTCGGCTCCAGGTCCTTTTACCCATTTTCCCAACTCGGCTGTTTGTTGACCAGCTGGTACTTCCCAGTATCCGGCAAAACCTCTAAAATGGTCCAACCTGATCAGGTCTACCATTTTTAGCGTGTTTTCAATTCTGCTGAGCCACCATTTATATCCTTCCCGGGCATGAACATCCCAGCGGTAATGCGGGTTTCCCCAGAGCTGTCCTGTGGGGGAGAAGTAGTCTGGTGGTACACCGGCTACCACAGTTGGCTTTCCGGTTTCATCCAGGAAGAACAACCCCGGGTTTGCCCATACATCCGCTGAATCATGAGAGACAAAAATGGGGATATCTCCGATAATCTGGATGTTGTTCTGATGGGCAAAATCTCTCAGTTGTTGCCATTGGGAAGAAAAACAATACTGGAAAAAACGCTGCCTGTCGATCTCGGTTTCGTGTTTAGCAATAAATTCTTTGATTGCTTTCGGATTCCGGTTGCGTAATGGCTCCGGCCAGTCTGTCCATGAGATGCCATTGTGGTTTTCTTTGATGGTCATGAAGAGGGCAAAATCATCCAGCCAGGAAGAATTTTCTTCAATGTATTCCTTATACTCCGGTAATCCTTTGCTGACTTGATTGAATCGCTCAAATGCGCGATTGAGGATTTTTAACTTCCACTGGATTGCCTGACCAAAATCGACATAATCTACCGGAAATTCGGGGCGATCTGAGAAATCTTCTGCCAATAGCCAGCCATGATCAAGGAGAAGAGCCGGGCTGATTAAATACGGGCTACCAGCGAACGCTGAGAAAGCCTGGTAAGGAGAGTCGCCGTATCCGGTCGGACTGAGCGGTAAAACCTGCCATAAACCGATTCCTGCTGTTTTTAAGGCATCCAGCCATACGTAGGCGGATGGTCCCAGATCGCCTATTCCATCTGGACCAGGGAGGCTGGTAGGATGCAGGATGATGCCTGATTTACGAATTTCCGTCATATTGTTTCCCTGAGCGAAGCACAACTTCATTTCTTTTTATAAGATTTGACTGGAAATCAGCAGGTCCAAGTTCAATGTCGAGCGCAGCACCTGCTTCAATAACCATATTATCCGGGATCACACACGCTTTCCCTACAGTCGTTACCATCGGTTTTCCTTCCAGCATTTCACCGATTTTAACAGACTGACCGATGGTAACACGTTTATCAATAATTGCACATGAAATATCGCAATCGGCACCTATTTTTGCGTCCGTTAATATTATGGATTTATAAATTTTTGCGCCTGGCTCTACGACAACACCTGGTGATAAGATTGAATCGATGATTTCAGTATTTTCAGAAATAACACATCCATCCGTTATCATGCTGTTTTTAATATTTGCATCTCCGGCGATATATACGGGCGGGCGTTCTTCTGTTCTTGTGTGAATTACCCAGGAACGATTGTTGAGATTAATTGGCGGGGGATTCCTCAGTAGATCCATATGTGCCTGCCAGTAGGATTGGGTCGTGCCAACATCTACCCAATATCCGCTGTAAGGGTAGGCGAATATGTTGAATTTTTCTTCGATCATCTTGGGGATAATATCTGCTCCGAAATCATGGGAAGAATTCGGGTTGCCATGATCCTCCCAAAGGACTTTGTCCAGAACTTTTGCATCGAAGAGGTAAACGCCCATATTTGCCAGTGTACTGGGTGGTTGTTTTGGTTTTTCTACGAAGCCGGTTACCTGGTAATTATCCCCTACATGAACAATACCAAAACGAGATGCTTCTTCCATGGCGACGCGGATTGTTGCCATTGTAAGATCTGCCCGATGGTCGAGATGGAATGTTATCAAGGGCTCATAATCCATGGCATAGATATGATCTCCAGACAAAATCAGAATGAGATCAGGTTTGTTATGCATGATGAACGAGTGGTTCTGTTGGATTGCATCTGCGGTTCCGACAAACCAATTTGACTTCCCGCGTCCTTTGTATGGTGTGTAAATACGAACACCCCCAGAAAAGTCGCGGTTCAGGTCCCAGGGTCCGCCTGCCCCAATATGTTCGATCAGGGAATGTGGTCGATATTGCGCTATCAGCATGACATCATATAAATCTGAGTTTACACAGTTGGATAGAGTAAAGTCGATAATACGGTATTTTCCGGCAAAAGGAACTGCCGGTTTAGTGCGTTTTGCGGTAAGTGTTCCCAGACGTGATCCTTCGCCACCTGCTAAAATCACAACTCTCGTTTTCATTGTTCAGACCTCCAGGCGGGTTATTTGCTGTGCACGAGATTTGCGTACTGTTGTATATATTTTAATGCTGATGCATCCCAGGAAAAGTCCATTTTCATGGCATTTCTCTGAATCACGCGCCATAGATCAGGATCTGTAAAATCCTGAAGTGCAAAGCGCAGTGCCTGGGCAAATGATGACGGCGTAGCTTCATCGAACAGATAACCAGTTCCGGGTTTACCCGGGCGCGTTGCCAGAATTGTATCTTTAAGACCTCCGGTTGCCCTGGCGACAGGGATTGTTCCATAACGCATCGCGATCATCTGGGAAATTCCACAAGGTTCGTATCGGGATGGCATCAGGAAGATGTCTCCACCCGCATAAAGCTGGTGAGCCATTTCAGCATGAAATCCGGTAATCAAGCGCATCCGGTTCGGGTGATCTTGTGCAAAGACCTGGCACTTCTGCTCAATAACCGAATCACCTGATCCGAGGATAATCGTCTGCCAGGAGTAATCCAGCATTTCCTGCAAGCTGGATACAACCAGGTCAATTCCTTTCTGGTAATCCATTCTTGAAACGACTACAAGAAGCGGAATGGCAGGGTTATATTCCAACCCAATTGATTCAACCAGGATTTTCTTGTTGTTCACCTTTTCCACAATGTTTTCGATATTGAAACCATGGGTTATCCAGGTATCAGTCTCGGGATTCCAGATTTCCTGGTCAATTCCATTGACGATGCCAATGATATATTTTGCCCGACTCTGGAGCAATCTCTCGAGACCACAGCCAAATTCGGACGTCTGAATCTCTTGGGCATAACCGGGTGAGACAGGGATAATCCGGTCGGTCGTCGTTAGCCCCAATGGAAGGGGAAGGTGTTGTGCCCAGGAAGGGAGTAAACCAAATGGATAGGCTGGTATTCCATACTCACTCATGCATGGTTGGCAACCTTCACCAAGATATGGAAGATTGTGTACCGATAAAATGGTTTTTATTTTGGGGTTGCGAAATTCAGGTATTGCGCGAAGGATATAAGGAGCCAAACCTGTATGCCAGTCGTTAGCGTGCAAGATTTGGCAATTCCATTTCAGAAATTGAGGTAATTTGACACAGGCAAGTGTAAAAAAGATAAATTTTTCTGCATCCAGTTGCGTTTGATTTGAGTAAACCTCTCCACCATTACGAATTGGTTCCCCATCCAGCAAATATACCTGAACCCCTTTAACTACTGTGCGATATACATCCACAGTGAGATGTTGATTCCCAGTGCTCAATTCGTAATTGCCGAGCGATTCTGCATCTGCTACGGATGATTTTAGTCGAGGGTAAAACGGAATTGCAAGGCGAATATCGATTTGTGCAGGCGATGATTCTTTTCTGCTAAGCTCGAAGATTGCCGGCGGAAGTGAACCGGCAACATCTCCTAATCCGCCGATTTTTACAAAGGGATCTGCTTCGGCAGCAATAAAGAGGACATTAATGGTCTCTCGTTCTTGCTTTTTATTTGCCATTTGATCAATCCACCATATCAATATAGTCTTTGTTCACCGGTTGCGGGCAGCACTCTAACAGGATGTTAAGCAGGTCCGAAATCTTTCGGGCTTTTATTTCCGCATCCTGCCGACTCCAGGTTCGGCTTTTAATTTCAATAAACTTCTTTTGAATCGGACGAATGAGTGTATCGATGTTGATATAGAATTCAACACCCTGATACAGAACTCTGAAGCGTTTTCGATCTTTCTCAACTTCAAATTCATGCGCCGGTTTGAAGTACTCCCGGTAGAAACGCAGGCTCTGATCTGCCGGGGCAATATACAGGCTACGGGAAAGCTGTATGTTCTCAGCATATTCATGCTCGGATTCAGGACCAATGAGGGTCAGACGGAAGCGGGTTCCTTCCATTTCACCTTTTTCGCCGATAAAGTCATCTTCACGGAAACGCAATCTATCTTTTTCAGGAGCAGTGAAGGTGAAGTAGGTGTCATATTCGTGGTAATGCCGTTTGCGAAGGATTTCAATTTCGGGGTGTTCCAGATTGGCAAGAACTGGCTGGGGATCCTCAATTTCGGCTTTCATCTGTACTTCGAAGCTCTCCACTTCAGACGCACCGCCAATGGCAATCAGTTTGGATAAAACGGATTTTTCACGAGTGAAGAGGAAACGATCAATCTTTTTTGCATATTCCTGCGCACCGACCAGAAGGTCATCTTCCTTGATTGTGAGAAGTTCTTTATTCCGCAGCAGGAACTTACCATCGACCATCACATCGGTTACATCATTCGCTTTGGCTGCATAAATAATTTGAGCATACACACTGTTCGGGTCTCGTTCAAATTTGGGAGAGTTGTGGAGAGTATCCAGGTTAATGATTGCCAGATCGGCGCGTTTACCGGGTTCAAGGGAACCAGTCAGGTGTCCGATATGCATTGCCTTCGCCCCTATGCGCGTAGCCATAGACAATACAGTGCTGGCGGGTAATGCTGTAGGATCTCCGGATGCGCCTTTGGCAAGAAATGCTGCCAGCCGTATCTCTTCAAACATATCGAGGTCATTATTGGAAGCGGGTCCATCTGTCCCGATGCCCACATTCAAACCCACTTCTAGCATCTTTTTTACCGGGGCAAACCCGGAAGCTAGTTTGAGATTCGACGATGGGTTATGTGCTACTCCAGAGTTGTAATGAAGCAAAGTACGCATCTCGCCTTCATCAATATGAACACAATGTGCCGCCAAGACTTTTGCCTCGAGCAATCCCTGTTTTTTTACGTAAGGTACCACCGGCATTCCCTGTTCGTTGCGCATGTTCTCAACTTCAAGTGCTGTTTCTGAAATGTGAGTGTGGAGGGGAACATCAAATTCCATTGCCAGTTCGGTTGAAGCTTTAAGAATTTCTGCGGTACAGGTATAAGGGGCATGTGGGGAAACAGCCGGAATAATGAGGGAATGATCCTTCCATCGTGAAATAAAGTCACGGGTATATTCCAACGAGTCTTCGTAAGATTTTGCATCGGGGCTGGGGAATTTCAAAATTGTCTGCCCACAGAGCGCACGCATCCCGGCTTCTGCGGTTGCTTTGGCGACATCTTCTTCAAAGTAATACATATCTGCAAAACTTGTCACACCGCTGCGGATCATTTCTGCACAGGCAATCGATGTTCCGAGCCGTACGAAATCAGGTGATACGTATTCACGTTCCACAGGCATCATGTAACCCAACAGCCAGACATCCAGACGTAAATCGTCTGCTAAACCACGTACGAGAGTCATAGGAACATGGGTATGGGCGTTAACCAAGCCTGGTATCATCACTTTTCCACCGCAATCAACCAATTCTTTCGGTTGATATTTTGCAGTGAGGTCTTTTTCTTCACCAACTTCGATGATGGAATTTCCATCTACCGCCAGTGCTCCTTTGGGATACTGGTTCAGTTCTTCATCCATTGTCAAGATATGAACATTTGTAAATAGCACATCAACCGATTTCATTTTTTCTCCCGTTAAGATTAATCTGTTCGATCAAAAAGCGTCTAATGATATCCAGTGTGGCATTGATTCCCCAAATATAGCTGTTTTCGGGGGGACCTGCAAATTTTCGCTCGAAGGTATTATTTTTATTTGCTGTAGTAATCCTGGCGGTCATCCTTGCAGGATGCTGGTCGAAAATACCCATAAATGATAATGTATGCGTAGTATTTCCTATGCTCGAAAGATCATCAGCTTCCTGAATCGTCCAACCCGGCAGGATAGGTTGTAAAATTTGTAATAATGCACTCCCATACCCAGAAGTCTTTATGGTGTAATTCTGTTGAAATTGGGAGGCAAGTGAAGCAATCGCATCGGGCAGCGTGGTTTCATCCATCCCGAAATAATGATCGCCCAGTATTGTTACGATCTCACTGGTGACACTTTCAATCATTTGTTCTGCTTCGATCCGGCTGGGAGCTTTGGCACCAATACGAATATCTACAATGCCATTTTTTGCTAGTAAACCTACCGTTGGATTAGAAAGCTTTTCGTAATCAGCCACCAGGTTATCGAGGTTTGCTTCACCTATCCCAGATACATGCAGCACGCGGGTGAGGATAGTGGTGTGAAGCTGCCAGCGTTCTTGAATCGCAGGGACCACTGTCTGATGCACCAGACATTCCATTTCTTTAGGCACACCCGGTAGTGAAATGATCATTTTCTCTGAAACCGAAAGGATAAACCCGGGCGCTGTACCCACTGGATTATGGATGGGAGTGGATCCCTGAGGAAGATAAGCCTGCCGTTTATTGTTTTCTGGAATATCTCTGTTTATTCTTGAAAAATATTCCTGAATATCCTGCCAACATTCTTCGTTGAATTCCAGGGGAACATTCACAGCATCCGCAACAGCCTGGCGGGTGGGATCGTCAATGGTGGGACCTAATCCTCCGGTGGTGATTAATAAATCTGCACGGGTAAGGATATCTATGATTATGGAAGCTATTCTTGCAGGATTATCCCCCACCGTCTGGGTGCGGTACAAATCGACCCCCAAGTCCTTTAGAACGCGTGCTAAAAATGCGGTGTTTGTATCCTGAATTTCACCGAGTAATATTTCTGTCCCAATGGTTAAAATTTCAGCTGTTGGCATAGGTATGATAAGATAAATTGTATTTTCTCATTTTATCATTGATTGGTTGTTTTACCCCGGGAGCATACAATGGTGAAGACTACATCGCCAAAACCTGATCAATCAAGTGCTGGTATTCATAACCAAACCATCGGAAAATGGGGAGAAAACCAGGCGGAGGAATTTTTAGTTCGAAAAGGTTACGAAATTGTTGATAAGAATTACCGGACGCCTGAAGGTGAAATTGATTTAATCTGCCAGGATGATGGTGATCTTGTTTTTGTTGAGGTGAAGACACGGTCTAACACGAATATGGGTTATCCTGAAGAAGCTGTGACTGCTGAAAAATGGTCACACCTGGTAAGTACGGCTGAGCTTTACCTAGCAGATCATCCGGATACCAATCAGAACTGGCGGGTGGATATCATTGCTATTATTGGTTCCCGAAAAAGTGGATTGATCGATCTAACCCATTTTGAGAATTATCAATATGACTGAACTGATACCTATTCTTGTCATCATTGGCGCAACCGCCGTTGGAAAGACAGCCGCTGCCATTAAGCTGGCAAAAGGTTTGAATGGTGAAATTGTTTCGGTTGATTCCCGCTATTTTTATCGTGGAATGGATATTGGCACAGCAAAACCCAGCCTGATGGAACAACAGGGCATTCCGCATCATCTGGTGGATATAGCCAACCCGGATGAGATCATCAGCCTGGGAATATTCCGGAAGATGGCTGATGAAGCAATCAGGGATATTTATTACAGAAAGAAATTACCCATTCTGGTAGGCGGAACAGGACAGTATATCCGCGCCGTAGTAGAAGGCTGGTCAGTACCTGAAGTAGAGCCAAATTCTGCGTTAAGAAATTACTTCCAGTCTATCTGGGATCATCAAGGCGCAGAATCTGTTGTTGAGTGGTTGAAAAAACTTGATCCGCAGGCGTGCAAGCAGGTGGATACCCAAAACCCCAGAAGGGTAATCAGGGCGCTTGAAGTAATTTATTCCAGCGGCAGATTGTTTTCAGAACAACGAATCAAAATTCCGCCCATTTATTCGGCGTTACAAATCGGTTTATTTATGTCACGTGAAAAGCTTTATCGACGGGCTGACGAGCGGGTGGATTGGATGTTGGAAAACGGGTTTGTGGATGAAGTTAGTTCCCTCATTAAGCACGGTTTTGACATCAACTTGCCAAGCATGACTGCCATTGGTTATTATGAATTATGTGCATATTTGCACGGACGAATGACGCTTTCAGAATCTGTATATAAGATAAAGATGCGAACGCATAATTTCATCAGAAAACAATCAACCTGGTTTCGAACCAATGATCCATCCATTCACTGGGTGGATATGAATGAAAATCCTGGTCAGGTGATATATGATCTCGCTCAAATTCATATTTCAAGGAAGTAAAACCTGATGGTTAATCATACAAAACCCTGGATAAATCACTATGATTCTGGAGTACCCGAACATTTGAATTACCCCAACCTGTCATTGGTTGATCTATTCAGGATGCAAGTGGAAAACCGGGGAAAAGACCCCATGATTTTCTGGGAGAGCCAGCAGTATTCATACCGTCAGATTGAGATGTTGACAAACAAACTTAGAGATGGATTGCTGGCTATCGGAAATCAGCCGGGAGACCGGATTGGTGTGATACTGCCTAATATCCCCGCGTTTGTCATCAGTTTTCTGGCAGTAATAAAAATGGGTGGTGTTGTTGTTGCATTAAATCCATCCTACCAGGAAAGAGAATTCGCCTTCCATCTGATAGATGCTGGAATAAAAACTGTTATCGCAATTGATACTGTCCTGCCCAAACTGGAAGCGATCCGAGATGGAACAAAGCTGGATAAAATCATTCTAGTTAATCTGCAACAAAAATTTTCAACCATCGATCAACCTACCCGGGCAGTAAAATATGAAAACAGAACCCATGAAGGAATTATTGAGATAAAGGATCTATTGGCTTTATCTGGTCTTATTGTTCCTGAAGAAAAAATAGACCCTGATACTCCGGCGATCATCCAATATAGCGGTGGAACAACCGGCATACCCAAAGGTGCAATTGGCACTCACCGGAATATTTTAGCAAATGTAATTCAGTTCAGTACATGGCTGCTGTTGGACCAATCTCCATACCGGATTTTGACAGCCATACCCCTCTTTCATGTATATGGCATGGTATTGTCTTTCTGGCTGGCAATCAAACTGGGTACTGCCATGGTGATGGTACATCAACCTGGAAATGTTGAATCTCTGTTCAAGGCTATTCGTAAGCACAAACCGGGCATCTTTCCCTGCGTCCCATCCCTTTATGGAGCGATACTCCGTTCAGAGTTTTTGAAAGATTATGCATCAGATTTATCTGCTTTAAAGGTCTGCATATCCGGGTCCGCTCCCCTGGCAGCAGAAACGAAAGAAAAATTTGAAGATTACATTGATGGCAGATTGGTGGAGGGATTTGGACTCTCTGAAGCTCCGACAGCCACTCATTGCAATCCTGTGATTGGAAAGAATATCACGGGCTCCATCGGCATGCCTCTACCCGATGTTGATTGTATAGTGGTGGATATTCAGAATCCGATGGATGAAGTTTCCACGGGGGAAATTGGTGAATTGTTGTTACGCGGTCCGCAGGTGATGCGTGGATATCACCAACGCCCGGAAGAAAACAAAGAAATATTTCTGGATGGGTGGCTGCGTACAGGTGATATTGTCCGCATGGATGAGGATGGTTATTTCTACATTATTGATAGGAAAAAAGATTTGATCAAGGTAAGCGGTTTGCAAGTATGGCCATCAGAAATTGAAGATATCATTAAAACAGTGGCAGGGGTCAGAGAAGTAGTTGTGACTGGTGTTGCAGATAGTGTAACGGGTGAATGTCCGATTGCCTGGGTTGTTCCTGAAGCTGGCGCAACTATGAATAGTGAAACCATACTTGCTTTTTGCAGCAAGAATCTGGCAAAATACAAAATCCCCCGTGAGATTATTTTTGTAGAGAAAATACCCAGATCGACAGTGGGGAAGATACTCAGGCGAGTACTGGTGGAGGAATATCAACAAAAAAAGAAGCTGTCTTGATCCAAGACAGCTTCATGCTTACTAGGTATTATCTCCATTTGCCAGTATGGGCGTACCACTGCGTTTCGGTACAGGGGGCGGGAAAATCTTTTCGAATTCGTTCCTTGATAGTGTTTCCACTTCAAGAAGCTTTTCGGCTACTGAGTCTAATTCTTTACGGTAGGTGGTGAGCAGCTCTTTTGCCTGCCTGTATGCTCCATCCACCACCCGACGAACTTCAGCATCAATTTTCTGGGCAACCGCCTCAGAGTAGTCACGCTGTTCAGAAATTTCACGACCCAAGAAGATCAACTCCTCTTTTTGACCATATACCATAGGACCCAGCTCATCGCTCATGCCCAATCGGGTAACCATTTGACGGGCAAGTTGGGTGACCCGTTCAATGTCATTCGATGCACCTGAGGTGATGTCATCAAAAACGAGTTCTTCAGCTACACGCCCACCAAGTAATCCGACCAGGTCTGCCTGCATCTTCTTGCGAGACATGAGGGTACGGTCTTCTTCAGGGAGAGAAAGTGTGTAACCGCCCATCATTCCACGCGCGATTATGGATACTTTTTGAACCGGATTGGCTTCAGGTATAGCATTCATGATTACGGCATGACCTGCCTCATGGTAGGCTACGATCTTCTTTTCTTCTTCACTAATCAGGCGGCTCTTGCGTTCAGGTCCGGCAATCACGCGTTCAATCGCTTCTTCAAAATCAGGTTGATTGATCACTTTTTTATTCCCGCGGGCAGCCAGAATTGCAGCTTCATTTACCAGATTTTCAAGGTCAGCGCCCACAAAACCGGGGGTTGCACGGGCTAAAAGATTTAGATCCACATTCGGGGCAAGCGGTTTTCCTTTTACATGGACTTTCAGGATAGCTTCACGTCCACGTACATCAGGGCGATCGAGAACCACGCGGCGGTCAAACCGTCCAGGGCGGAGTAAGGCAGGATCGAGAATGTCAGGGCGGTTGGTCGCAGCCATCAGAATGACATTTGTATCCGTGTCAAACCCATCCATTTCCACCAACATCTGGTTAAGGGTCTGTTCCCGTTCGTCGTGACTTCCACCCAGACCCGCACCACGCTGGCGACCGACTGCATCGATTTCATCCACGAATACGATACAAGGTGAGTGACGTTTCGCCTGTTCAAAAAGATCGCGTACCCGGCTGGCGCCGACACCTACGAACATTTCAACAAATTCTGAACCAGAGATCGAGAAGAAAGGAACACCTGCTTCTCCGGATACTGCTTTCGCCAGCAGGGTTTTACCAGTTCCGGGAGGACCTACCAGCAAAACACCTTTAGGAATCCGCGCACCCAGAGAAATAAATTTTTGCGGTTCGCGGAGAAACTCCACCACCTCTTTCAACTCATCTTTGGCTTCTTCTACCCCGGCGACATCTGCAAATGTTACGGATGGTTGATCCCCACTGAACATACGGGCACGAGATTTGCCAAATGACATCGCAGCATTATTACTGCCCTGTGCCTGGCGGAAAATGAACCACAACACACCGCCCAGAAGCAGGAATGGCAAAACATATCCCATGATTGTGAGGATGCCTAACCAGGCGTTCGGCGGTTTGATTTCGATTTTAATTTTGTCTGCAGTCAGCTGGCTGGATGTTACTCCCAGATCCATCAACTGTTTTACAAGGGTTTCACCAGGTTCTTTATTAGATTTCTTTTCAGTTTCGGCGTAAACCACCGTTAAACGGTCTTCATCCACACTGATTCTTTTAACCAGACCAGTTTGGATATCCGCTGCTACCTGATTAATGGTGAGCGTATCCGTTCCGGTAGATGCTTGACGGAACTGGGTAAAGACCATGGCGATGATCGCTATGAAGAGTAACAAGTAAACTATATATGATTGATTCCGAGAATTCACTCATACCTCCGGGAATTCATTTCCACTTTGGAATTTTGAATTGATTATACCAATCCCTGATATATAAACCAGAGAACCTGTAATGTTCTAGACATTTCTTATACATTTCTTATAGAGGACTTCATAAAAGGCTAATTAGATCATTCAATGAACCGGTAATGTATTCGTTGGCATGATGTGAATCGGCAAGATGAAAAGCCTTGAGACCGGCTTGGATGGCGGGTTTAATATCTGCTTCCAGATCATTTCCAACCATCATGCAATCTTCAGCGCGAAATGATAGCCTGGATAAAATTTCCAGGTAATATTTCGGATTAGGTTTACAGAAGTGCATGTGTTCGTACGATGTTACCAGCTTGAAAGGGTATTGATGTGCAGGTAACCCAGCCCACATTAAGCGTTGATCAATTGCGATTTGGGGAAACAATGGATTTGTCGCAATCACAATTTGGTATCCATTATTGAGTGCTTTTTCTACGAGAGATTTCGCTTCAGGTATGGGTTTTGTTAGATTTTGTAATAAATTGAACTCATTTTCATAAAAGCTGAGGATTTTTGGTGCAATATCCGGTTTATTAATTCCGATTTGGGGGTAGAAGATCTCGTCAAAAGCAGTTTCTAATGTTTTCGAAGGGTCAGTATTCAGCATCATGGCTTTTGTCCCAGCCATTAATGCTGGGAAAAGTCGATCAGGCGGGCAAAATTCAGCCAGGGATTTACTCAGAAGGTTGTAATAACCTGGAGCAAAGGTATCCATGTTATTTTCCAACAAGGTATCATCGAGATCGATTAAGAGATTCTTCGTTTGCATGGGTAACCTCATTTATATAATCAAAACCACGGCTTTCCTGCCGTGGTTGTACTTTATGGAGGAAAACTAGCTATTCTTTAAAAAATTATACCCTCGTGACATATGCACCATTACGGGTATCCACACGAATGGTGTCACCTTCAACGACAAAGTAAGGTGTGCTCACTTCCAGACCTGTTTCAGTTTTCACTTTCTTGGTAACACCAGTGGCAGTATCCCCTTTCACTGCATTTTCTGCTTCCACCACTTTCAGATCTACTGATGTTGGCAAATCAATATCAATTGGTTCATTTTCATAAAATGTAAGTTTGACTTCCATTCCTTCTTTAAGATACCCGGCTGCATCGCCGATCACTCTGGAGGGAATACCAGGCTGTTCAAAGGTTTCCATATCCATAAAAATGTATTGATCACCATCAGCATAAAGGTACTGGACATTGTGGAAATCCAGACGGATATCCTGTACACGGTCACCAGATTGGAAGGTTTTTTCCAGTGTTGTGCCGGTTCGGATGTTACGCGCTTTGATTCGGATGGACGCGTTCCCGCGTCCGGATTTGTTATGTGAATAGTCCAATACTTTATAAAGGGTATTATCCAGTATGAAGGTTGTCCCTTTGCGTAAATCATTTACATCAATCATGTTTCTTTTCTTCCTCGTTCAAAAATTTATCCAAGGGGTGATTATATCCTGCCTGCAGGGCACTGGCAAGTGCAGTTCTGAAATGAGACAGGTTTTTCTATTTAACTTGATGATGGGTGTCGGGCATGTCTTTTTCACGCAGTAATTCAACCGCATGAGGAAGGACTTCCTGAATAGAAGCCAGATTTTCTGTTGCTGCTTTCGGGCTACCCGGCAAATTTATAATAATGGTTTGTTTCCTTATTCCAGCAATTGCGCGAGATAACATGGCATGCGGAGTGATTTGCAGGCTTTTCCAACGCATGGCTTCTGCCAAACCTGGCGCCTGACGATCTACCACCTGTAAGGTTGCTTCGGGGGTAATATCCCGCTGGGTGAAACCAGTCCCACCGGTAGTTAATATTACATCAGAGATATCGAGATCTGCCCATTGCGTGAGATTCTCTACAATTTGGTCATGTTCATCAGGTACGAGCGCGGTGGCAACCACCTGGTTACCTGATTGTTTGATCATTTCACAAAGCGCCGGTCCAGATTTATCTTCGCGAACACCGGCATAGGATCTATCAGAGATAGTTAACACAGCAAAGCGGAGCATTCTCACTCCTTTTCTTTGGCAGAAACAAACACCGACATTTTCTGCCAACCGAGCTTTTGATAATAATCAAGTAATTCAGGGTGATCATTATTGATCATCAGGTATATTTTTAATGCACCTTTTTCCCAAATTCGCTTTTCCACTTCCTGCATTAAAGCTTCGCCAATCCCACTTCCCCGATTTTGAGGTGCGACAGCCAGATGATAAACCATTGCTCTACGACCATCGAAGCCACCTATGATAGTACCAATTACTTTCCCATCCACTTCAGCAACCAAAAAAAGGTCTGGATCGCGGGTGAGTTTTTTCTGGATTTCTGTTTCTGTATCAGATTGACTAAACTTAACACCGCCTTGTGCGGTATGCCATAAATTCGCAGCCGCTGCGTAGTCTTGCGGGTATTTGAATTCACGAATACTGAAATGCTGGTGCTCTGCCATACTTAATCTTCGCCGGTCAGGGTTTTCCACGCTCCATGAATCCCATTGGATGTCACCCCAAAATAGAACCTAAATTTCTCCTGAACCCGCTGCACCAGGTCATATACATTCATCTGACCCTGTTTGTATTTATGCAGCAACCCGTAATCGCCCTGCCATTGTACCTGCAGTTTGTCTCCCATGGCTTCCATTTCGTCGTAACGCTTTATGGCGTAATGCCATAAACGCCGGGCAGAGGAATGAGTTACATTTTTTACAATGTTTCCATTACGCAGGTCACGCATGGTGTAGTAACGGGTTCCGCTGCGTTCTTCAACGTTGATAATCTCAACACCCGTCCGTGGGTTCGCGGTGGGGGTAGATGGTTTAGGCTCTGCGAGGTAATTTTCTGCTTGATCCTCTGGTTCATCTTCTGAGGGTATTTCGGGATGACCAGGAAGGACTGAGCTTTTTTGCGATCTGAGAACAAGGTTTACGATTTCATCGCGGACAGCCAAACCGGTTTCTGCTTCATCACGAATGTAGATTTTGTTTTCATCGAGGGCATATGGGGGATCATCACCCCGCGGGACAAGCACACGTAAGATTTTCTTTCCGCGATATTCATTCACCTCATAGGTACAATGAATAGGCGGACTCAGGCGGTTGGTTAGTTCTTTTTCCAATTGCGAGGTTGCCAGGTCGGTGTCTTTGATACCCGAGGGAAGTTTTTTAGGATCTGGACCCAGCCCCACATAAATGGTTCCGCCATTTGTGTTGGCAAAAGCACAGATATCAGAAATTAATGCATAGAGCTTTCCGCCGCGGACTTCCATACTCTCATGAAATTCCTGGATAATGTTCGATCCTTCTTCCAGCGCTGCCTGGATAAAATCGTACGCGGGTTCTTCCTTCAACCGGCGTGGTCTGGTACGGGCGTAGTCGTTATGGCTAAAGAGATCACGGATGGCTTCAAAGGTAGGTTCAGGAAGGAGAAACTCAGTGGTTCGATCGCCAACGCCCAAATTCTTTTTTCGGACAGGATCGATGATCAAGCGGTGGCAGTCGGAACCTTGAATACAGTGCATCCGGCGGGGGTACTCAGGTTTTGTGCCATTAAAGAAAGCAGCTGTTGAGCGCCCGCCTTTGAGTTCCAGATCGGTAACTTCGAGGGCATCCAAATTTGGATCTTGCGTATAGGCGATACGGGTCTGTCCGCCGAAGGAGAATCCTTTCATAGCCACGCCGTTTGCAGAATTGGCATGCGCTGCAATAGTAATTCCACCCATTTCTTTGATCATCCGGTAGGCAGTTAATACATCGCTTGTCGCCCCAACCGTTGCTGATCCTTCATCCAGATGTTCTGAAGGAATGTTAAGATTCAGAAGTAAATGCTCAATATCTCGCAGGGGGGTAGAGGGAGAGAAAATCCCAATAATGTGAAATCCAAAAGTGGCTGTAAATTCAAAACCCGGTAAAAGTTTTATTGCAAGCAATAATCTGCGATATTCATTTAGCTTTGCCCGTTCATCAGGCATCAAGCGATTTAGCTTTTCAAGCAGGGTCAGCTGCTCGATTTCTTCCATCATTTTTCGGTATCCGGCAATGGTGTTGTGGTCTGTGAAGGCAAGGATATCCACACCACGCGCTTCCGCACGTTGCAGAATATCCAGGTATGTCACAGCCTCCTGTTGAAAATCCACGGATGCAGGGGTATGGATATGCAGATCAACGTTGTACCAATGCAGATTGTTTTGTTTTTTCCCCAATCTGTTCTCCTCATTCTGCTATTCGAGAGATAGCACCTTTTTTATCATTTTTATCAAGTCGTCCGGCATATATGGTTTCATCAAGAAATCATCCGCGCCGAGGCGCAGGCATAGGTCTTTATAATCTGATCCTGAAGACATGATGATGCGAATTCCAGAAAAGGAATCATCTGCACGCATTTTTTGAAGGATTTCCATACCATCCGCATCCCGCAGGTTCACATCCATCAGAATAAGGTTAGGTGAGATCTGCCTGATCACTTCGGTGATTGGCACCTCTGATGGGTGGACATAAGATGTTACTTTACAGCCTTCCATCTCCAGAAGGGTTTTGAGCAATCCAATCATCGTTTTATCATCTTCAATAATGAAAACATGCGTATTTTTCATGATTTATTTGCTTGGCTTTCCTGAAGTTTTTGTTATCGAGCGTTGTTTTGCTTTCTTTATCAATGCCGCTCTAATTACATCATCCATGCTATCTGCAGGAATAAATTTTATCGTATTTCTGACTTCCGCCGGTAAATCATCCAAATCTATTTCATTCCTTCTGGGAAGGATCACTTTTTTGATGCCAGCACGATGGGCAGCCAGAACTTTCTCTTTTATTCCTCCCACCGGGAGAACCTGTCCACGCAGGGTAATTTCACCCGTCATGGCAACTTCAGGGTTAACCTGCTGACCGGTTATAAGAGATATCAAAGCCGTTGCCATCGTAACCCCGGCTGACGGACCATCTTTTGGTTGCGCACCGGCAGGAACATGCAAGTGGATGTCATGTTTTTCAAAGAAATCATCAGGTATCTTGTATTCGCTTGATTTCGATCTGACATACGAGAGGGCAGCTCTGGCTGATTCCTGCATGACATTTCCCAGCGATCCAGTCATCTGAAAACCTTTCGCACCTGCCATTTTGGTAGCTTCGATAAAAAGAATATCACCACCAACCGGTGTCCATGCCAGTCCGGTTGCCACACCAGGCAACATTGTTCGAAGTAAAATTTCTTCGGTGCCTTTATAACTGGGTTTTCCCAGTAATTCTTTCACAACTCTCTGGTTAACTGTGATACTTTTCTTTTTACCTTCGGCAAGCTGGGTAACGAATTTCCTACAAATGGCTCCGATTTCTCTTTCAAGATTTCGAACACCCGCCTCGCGTGTGTAAGATTGAATGATTTCCCGGATTCCATCTTCTGAGAAGCTGATTTCTTTTGCTTTTAATCCATTCTCACGGATCTGGCGAGGAATCAGGTATTGTTTGGCAATCGCCAATTTTTCCCCTTCGGTGTACCCGGAGAGTTGAATAATTTCCATCCTGTCCATTAAAGGAGCCGGAATTGTTTCGAGGGAATTGGCAGTCGTGATAAACATTACCTGGGAAAGATCAAAGGCAACTTCAAGGTAATTATCACGAAATTCTGAATTTTGCTCCGGATCGAGTACTTCCAGGAGAGCAGAGGCGGGATCACCGTGAAAATCATGGCTCAGTTTGTCGATTTCATCGAGCATGAAAATAGGATTTCGACTCTCTGACCTGCGGATGGTCTGGATGATCCGGCCAGGCATTGCCCCGATATAAGTTCGCCGGTGACCACGGATTTCCGCTTCATCACGAACGCCACCCAGAGATATGCGGATAAACTTGCGACCCATGGCACGGGCAATAGATTGTCCCAGGGAGGTTTTACCTACTCCCGGCGGACCCACAAAGCAAAGGATGACCCCTTCACGCATTTTTCGAATATAGTCTTTTGTCTGACCGCGCGAAATGTCATCTGCACGCTCTTTTCTGAGCTTGCGAACAGCCAGAAACTCAAGGATACGCTCTTTGATATCTTTGAGACCGTAGTGATCTTCTTCAAGAACATCGCGTGCGTGGGAAATTTCAAGATTGTCGGTTGTACCTGTTTTCCAGGGTAGTGTTACCAGCCAATCGAGATAGGTACGAATTACTCCATATTCAGCGGCGGCGGTGGGCAGACGAGATAATCTTTCCAATTCACGGTTAGCCTGCTTCAAGGCTTCTTCGGGCATTTCTGCCTGATCGATTTTTCTCCGAAATTCCTCTACATCAGCTTGTGTCTCATCTGTATCACCCAGTTCTTTCTGGATGGCTTTCATTTGTTCCCGCAGGAAGTATTCGCGCTGCATCTTTTCAATTTCTGAGCGGGCTTCGTTCTGGATCTTTTGACCCAGTTCGAGAACTTCGCCTTCACGCGCTAAAATTCCAACCAGTTTATGCAGTTTTTCTGTGGCAGAATCAATCTCGAGGATTGATTGAGCTTCTTCCACATCCATCCGCTGGAAGTTAGCGATAGAGTACACCGTTTGCAAAGGGTCTTCAAGGGAAGCAATCGTGGCGACCAGTTCACGGGGTATTGAGGGAATCATTTCGGCGATATGTTCAAACTGATCGCGGGCGTTCCGCGCCAGAGCTTCCACTTCCAAACCGGTCTCTGCTTTCTCAGGATACAACTTGATTTTTGCCTTGAGAAAAGGCTCAACCTGGGTAAATTCTACTGTTTTGAAACGTGCAATCCCCTGCATGAGCAGGCGGATGGTTCCATCGGGGGCACGGAAAAGGCGATTGACCACGGCGATGGTACCAATTTGATACAGGTCTTCCGGGCCGGGGTTTTCGATTTCAGCATCTTTTGAGGTAATGAGCCCAATCAAACGGTCTCCGGCAATGATATCATCCACCAGACGGATGGAGCGGGGTTGACCGATGGTGAGTGGTACGGTCGTTTCGGGATATACCACCACTCCACGCAAGGGGAGGATGGGTAACTCTTCGGGCAGTTTTGATAAACGTTCGTCTTCCGGGGAATCCTGTTTTGCCTCTTCAGTGAGAGGTACCGGGTTATCGGCGATCTGTCCAGAAAGGATCAGATATTCTTCCATTGTCTTTTGGTCTTCTTCAATCCATTCAATCAGGTCGTTTGCAATTTGGTTCCATCGGGATGCGGCCATGTGTTCACTCTTTTATCTGAATTATTGTAGGTTGTATTTTGGGTAAATGAATATTTAAAAATCCATCACGATATTCTGCTGTTACCTGATCTGCATCTACCGGGGAGGGGAGCTCAACAGAAGTTTTAAAATCACCGAACAGGATTTCCATCTGGTGGAAAGATCGTCGCAGGTGCATATCCGGCCGGCTGCCAGAAATGGTAAGGATATTGTTTTCAAGGCTGACACAAAATTCTTCTTTATTCATTCCGGCGATCTCCACGCGGATGATAAATTTCTCATCCGTTTCATAAAGGTCTGTGGGGGGATGCCAGGTATGCGGCCGGCGGACAGATACACGCCAGGTAATTACACCAGACTGGGGATCGGAGTCTTCTCCGGAGGTGTTTGATATGTATTGGTTTTTTTCCAGGTCCATAAAGGTTTCCCTCGTTAAAATCTATAAGTAATTATCTTAATTATATGACCGTATATTGGAATAGCGTAAGAATAGTAGGATGAATTTTCCATCCAGTGAACAAATAAACGGAGTTTTCTTTATATCAGCGCAGATGGTTAACCATGTGCAGTTTGCAGCCAGGTTGTGTTCTTATTTCTTCAATAAAATTTTTGCTATGTTTATAAAATCGATATGATTTGTGTGTTGAAATTTTTCTATCCATGCCGGATTTATTTTATTTACTCCAGAATATGCTCCACACAGGGCGCCAACAATTGCACCATTTGTATCTGCATCATCACCCATATTGATGGCAGCCATTAAACCTTCCTGGAAATTTCCATGACATGCATAGAATACCCCAAGCGAAAATGGAATGGATTCGTAACTTTTCATACTGGTGCCAATTATCTGGTACAAGCGGTAACTAATCGCTTCCAGAGGTTGGTTTCTAAGATGATCCACCATTTCCAGGACCAGGTTTATCCTGGCTGCAACTGATGGGGCTGGAATGTCAAATCCAGCCTTTTCCCCCTCCACTGCACCTTTTAAAGCTGCGTTGAGAACATCGCCGGGTGTACAATCTCCCTCAATTGCCACAGCGATACCCGCTGCAATTGCTGCGGCAGAGGCAAGACCGGGTTTGCTGCCATGGGATAGTATTGCAGATTCGATGGCAGCCTGAATTGCCTTATCCATATCACCGTGATAGAAAATACCTATCGGGGCGACCCGCATGGCTGCTCCATTAGTATCTCCGGTCTTTCCGCTCTCGCGTGGATCCTGATTATTTATGATAGCTTCCAGAAAACGGCGGGTGGATGGACCAATGATATCCGTGTTCAGCATATCCGCCTTGGTTGCCCAGTTTTTCATTTCCTGAATAAAAATTGTTTGATTAAAACGCCCGGATTCTAGTAATACTTTTGCAACGATCAGGCTTTCTTCAGTATCATCCGTGATCATACCTTCTGCCAGATCTCCATGAGGAATCTGTTTTTTTGCGGGAGGGAGGAAACCTGTAATCCTTCCGTAAGTGCTTTTTATCATTTCAGGAGTCATGAAGGATGCCGGCATACCCATGGCGTCTCCAATAGCAGAACCAATCAAGCATCCGTAAGCCCGCTCAATCATTGCTTTACCTCCCCGAGGTACGATTGTAATTTTTCTGAAAATTCGGGAAACAAGGCGCCCCAGGAGCGACTCGAACGCTCAACCATCGGATTAGAAGTCCGGTGCTCTATCCATTGAGCTACTGGGGCAATGGCATCAATCTTATCACAAATTTGTCGGGCGTATTCCCATGAATACGGTTGAACCAGAGAGCAATCTTAAGATTGTCTCACCCGGTTTACCGGTCAAATTCCCCAATTCTTCTGCCGTGAGAGGAGTATTCCCATTCGAGAGAAAGATTCGGAAGACATTATCTACCACACTGTGGTTTTCTTCCACGAAACCTTCCTGTTTTGAGCAGTGCAGCATTAATTTCTGCTGAATTCCATCGACCTGTTGCACTTCTGCTGTGACAGGGTCAATAAAATCAACCAGTTCGCCTTCCACGGCAGATTCAAACATTGCCTGATGTTCAGGGCATAAGTAATCTAAGAGAAAGACCCGCCAGTTATTATCGTGTTCCTTCCACCAATCGAAATCAATGTGAAATGGAGTTTGCAGTGTAGGTTTTACCAGAGAGAACTGGGGTTTATTATCCATCTATGTCTCCTGCATGCCCGTTTCAACCAGCCTGTAATATAGATCGCCGACGAGTGAGAAAGCCGGTGAGTTTACCAGAACATTGAAAACGATTTCAGGTGAGCAGCGACGGAATACATTTGCTGCAGCGTAAAGTTCCTGAGCGTGGACATGTCCCTGTGGGTTGAGTTTGGTGAGTTCCTGTGCACATTGCACGATGATGTTTTCCCAGTGGGGGCGTTTTGCTTTCTGAGTTTCCCAGTATTTATCCAATCCGGCAATATCTGGAACGACCGTAGCCATGCGTTCATCATAGGTTGTGTTAACCTGCTGCTTCAGCAGCGCGAAGACAATACCACCATCCGCGCCGACTAAAACCGTACGGAGCCATTCCTTGCTCTTTTTCTTTTCCACCTTGATGAGAACTTCCCCGTGGAGGTTGGCTTTGTATATGGTGATAATGCTGCCGGGAATAATTCCGTTCTGCTGATACCATTCCGATAAACCGACAACGTAGCGGTTCGGGCGCACCACCCAGCCAGGAATTTTAGCTTTCGTGTCTGCATCAATGAAAGAGAATTGGATGCGGGGAGACTCAAGTGCGGTTGGGAAAAGTTTCCGCGTCTGGCTGGTTAAGGGAAGAGACCCAGCCCGCCAGTGAGGGTAGGTAAGAATGATTTCTGCCTGACCCTTTTTTTCATATTCAAAGCAGGCTGAACAATACTCATCATCAAGCTGCTTTTCAAGATCTGCCAATTGGGGTGTAAAATTGGCGCGGTCTATTTCCTGCTGCTGAAATTGAAGAGAAAGCGGCGCCTGACGCACGTTCTCAGGTTCCAGACGTTCAAGGTACCAGAGAACATCCCCTGAAGAACCGACTTCATCGAAACGAGGATCTTCCTGTAATGCTAAATTGAGGGAAAACTCGGTGAGTTTTTCATTGACACCGGGAGGAAGATCCAATTGTTCCATCAAAGAGGCTGTCGAAAGCGGACCCCCACCTGCCATATCCAGAATTGCTTCAGCAAGATTTAATTGCCCTATATTAATATCCACAAAAAGGGCACGCGGAAACCATGCGCCTGTGATTAGAGCCAGATTGGGATCGGTCGCCAGTGATTCTTCGAGTGCAATTTCCAACGCTTCACCGTATTCAGCCAGGATTTGCTCTACCTGTGTTGATTGTGATTCTTCATTGACAACAACGGGTGTATTTAAAGCATGATCATCCAAATCCAGAGCAAAACTGCGGGTATCTTTTCCGGCAAATTCAACTTCCATTACATTGAAAGATGAAATCTCGGGGTTGTTTCCTACGCGGACTTTGGTTACTTTTCCCTGCTGCCAGCCAAGGGAAGGAAACTGAACCTGTTCGCCTGTTTCGTAATGATCTTTTGGCAAATAGATGCGACCGTTTTTTAATTGTTTTTGTTGCAGAGATTTCTTCTCTTGTTCCAGTCTATTCTGAATGACTGCTTTGAGAAGTTCCTGGGTTGTCTGGGGGGTTTCTAACTCAAATAGGTAATTGTTGATAAAATCCAGGTCATTTTGTGAAAACTGATACGCTTCCCATTGATCTACCTGGAGTAATGCTGGGGCACCTGTCATACCTTGCCTCTTCTCTGGGTTATTAAAATAGCGTTGTTATTATACCTTAGGGTTAACATCAACACAAGAAAATTTCATTTAATAGGCGAACGTTTATTGGTAAAATTAGTTTATAAAATTCTGTAAAGGATTTGAGAGAGACCATGGATAAAAATTTTCGAGGTATCAAAGTTGTAGCTGAAGCAAGTTCAATAGAAAAATGGCGTAAACAGGTTGTTGCCGGACAACCTGAAACCGGTAGGTCTTACGCATTTGTGAGCGATGAAGGAAATTACATGCCAGGAGGAGAGGGAACCGCGCCAACACCGTTGACCTATTTCGTGTCTGGTATGGCTCTCTGACTGATTTCGCATATTTCGCAGGTTGCGAATAAGAAGAGACTGAGCATCAAGAATGAGAGAGTTATCGTTACTGCTCATTTTCACGAGCATGGATCTGTGCTCAAAGGTGATGCAGAAGGATTTTGTGATTCTTTCGATATTGAAATAAAAATAGATTCTGAAGAAGACCCAGATGCAATTCAGCAATTAATCCAACTTGCCCGGAAAATGTGTTTTACTGAGAAAGCATTACACGGTTCCGTACCCATCCATGTGAAACAGGTAATTAATTCTCAGGCTTCTATAGAAGCATCCTGACAAAAATTTCAGCAATCACGGTATACAAAAAACCACCTCAATCAATGAGGTGGTTTTTTCGTTTTATTTCTGAGAGCTGTTATACGGTAATCTCTTCAGGAGCGCGCATGACTGCGTTAGCTTTTCTTACGGAATCAGGAACATTGAAGTCCAGATCGGCACCGACCATCTGCTGAATGTATTTCTTTACAGCAGTATCCCAGTATTTCTTGGTGACGTAATAAACACGGGCGCCACCCAGTTCATGCTGGTATTCTGGCCAGGGGTAAGAAGGCTGTGCCATTCCCAGACCCCAGCGCATCCAACCATTGTAGCTTTCGTAAGTTGCCCACCATTCCTTGTTGCCGAGGATTTCGAAACCATAATATGCCTTGGCATAGTACATGATGGCGCCGATACGACCGCCGCGAGCGAGTGCCATGGTGTGGAGGCTGACGTTGATATCTTCACTGATCAGGCGACCGTTCGCGAAACCAACCCATAACCCGTCAATTAAACCGACGAGGGTATAGGGGTCTTTGAGGCGCTGGCGATACCAACCCAAGATTTCTGCATATACACGGGCACCAACAATATCATAGAAGTCATGATCAACATCCATGTATTTCTTGATGTGTTCGAGCATCATGGGGGCTTCTTCCACCTTTGCTTCGCGGATATACAGGGTGCGACCGTCTTTCAATTTCACCATGGCTTCTGGCCAGGGTTTCATATCCATAGGCGGTGCCTGGAGCAGGGGTTCGATCTCGCTAACGTCGATCGTTAATTGTTGTTCAGTAACTTTCTCGGGGGGATTTATTTTCACGGCATTTCTCCTTTAATAAAAGATTGATAAAAATAATTATACTTCCGCACGACTATATTTTGGACAGCTTGTTTAACCGTTCCACATGGGTCGGGTCGTACGCATCACCGAATTTGGTCTTAGGCATGGTTGCAGCCTTAGCCATCAGTTTTTCGTATTCATCATCTTCTACAAAGGCTACCGCGCGACCGATGGAGGATTCGCCATCGACAAAGCGCCAGGGGAAGAAGCCAACTTTAACACGGCGGTTAAGCAGCAGGTCGATCTGTCCGCCAAAGCATTCTGCGTGGATGATGGATTCCGGGAAGAGATCGATGTGCATCAGTTGATACTTCTCATCATCGAAGTATTCTTCGATGGACTGGTTGTACATCTTTTTGAAGACTTTCTGTGCCTGAGCAGTCTGGCGGGGCATCCAGGTGCGGATGATGGTGTTCATCGGGTGGTCTGCAGAGCCGCAGTCAACCGCGATCCAGCGCAGTTTCTTTTTCTTCGCCCAATCCGCAAATTCCTGTCCCGGACCGGGGTGTTTCACCATATAGCGGATCTCATCCGCGGTGGGGTGATCCCATCCGAAATGATGGTAACCGGTATGGATGACGAGGATATCGCCTTCTTTAACTTCGACACGGTCTTCGATCATTTTGCTGGTGTACACCTGGTAATCACCGACAGCATCGGTCAGGTCCACAACAGCCGCATCGTGAACAAGGTAGTCCATATCAAGATCGGCAATATCCTTACCGGCAGTGTAGAAGTGGATTTCGCCATCCAAATGGGTGCCCAGATGGTTGGAGTGGGTCAATAATTGGCCGTTTGCTCCGTTAGGGGCGAGCCGTTTGAAATACTTCACCTGTAAGGGTTCATAGGTCGGCCATGGGGGGGTGGCAATACCCAGAGGGATTGTTAGATCGATTAGTTTCATGGTTATTCTCCTTTTGTATGTATAAATACTTACTGGATGTTACCTGAACTTTAATTAATAAAATCGAAGCTAATAATTTCATTAGCTTCGATTAATTATAAGACTAAACTCCACCTACAAGAAATGCGAGTAAAAGCCCTCCGGCTACAACGCTGCCGAGCTGACCCGCAACATTCGCACCCATTGCATGCATGAGGAGGAAGTTGCTGGGATCCGCTTCCTGTCCAACCCGCTGAACTACACGGGCTGCCATTGGGAATGCGCTAATTCCAGCAGACCCAATGAGGGGGTTGAATTTCTTGCCTGATAGGACGTAGAGCAGCTTCGCAAAAAGTACACCACCGGCCATATCAAAAACGAATGCCAGTAATCCAAGACCGATAACTCCGAATGTTTCCACACGGACAAAGCTTTCTGCCTGCATTGAGACACCGATGCACAAGCCAAGTAATAGAGTTGTGATATTGGCAATTTCGTTTTCTGCGGCACTTGCCAGGCGATCGACAACACCGCTCTCGCGTAACAAGTTACCAAACATAATTGTTGAGATCAAAGCTGAAGCTGCCGGTGCAATGAGAGAAACAACAACCGAAGCCGCGATCGGGAAGATAATTCTGACGGTTTTTGATACTTTCCGCTCAGAATAGGGCATATGAGTGGCACGTTCTGCCTTGGTTGTTAGCAGCTTCATTACTGGAGGCTGGATGATGGGAACCAGCGACATATAACTATATGCCGCAACAGCAATTGGCGCGAGGAACCTCGGAGAGAGGGTTTTTGCAACAACAATTGATGTCGGTCCATCCATAGTACCGATTGCTGCGATGGCGCCAGCGTCTTTAATCTCATATCCGAGGAAAAGGGCAACCATCAGTGTTACGAAGATACCGATGTGACCAGATGCTCCCAGGAAAACCATTTTTGGGTTTTCATACAGGGGACCAAAATCGCACATTGCGCCTACGCCGATGAATAGGAGCAGAGGCAATAGTTCTGTATCTATGCCCGCTTTGTAGATGATGGTAATGAACCCATGTTCACCGAAAATCTCAGTTAAGGGCAGGTTGGTGATGATAGCCCCAAAACCGATAGGCAGGAGTAGTACAGGTTCATACTCTTTTACAATGGCCAGATAGATCAGAATTGCTCCGATAACAATCATTACCAATTCTTGCCAGGTAAACATGCTGGGAGCTTCTATGAGGAAATACAATTTGGATAGGTCCATAGTATACCTCTTAGTCGATCTGGACCAGAATTTCGTTGAATTTTACCTTTTGCCCAGCTACAACACTCACACCAGAAACCACGCCATCTTTTGGACTGCGAATAGCGTTTCTCATCTTCATTGCTTCGAGGCTGACAACTTCCTGTCCTTTTGTTACGCTATCGCCTACTTTTACCAGTACATCCAGAATAGTACCGGGCATGGGTGCGATCACTTCATTACCGGAACCAGATGGTGCAACCGGAGCAGCAGCGCGAACAACCGGAGCAGCAGCCGGTTTTGCCGATACTGCCGGGCGATCAGCTTTTAC
Organism: uncultured Leptolinea sp.; assembly: GCA_964648485.1. Classification (GTDB taxonomy): domain Bacteria; phylum Chloroflexota; class Anaerolineae; order Anaerolineales; family Anaerolineaceae; genus DAIOEK01. The sequence continues at coordinate 17,603 of CAZYOF010000011.1, read as the reverse complement.
TGCTGGTTTGGGCATCGAGACGGAAGCGGGCACTTCAACCGAGTATTTGACACCATCGACGATAACATCTACTAATGATCCGGTAGTATCGCCAACTTCAACCTCATATTTTTTTCCATTTACGATCAAGTTTTGTTTTGTCATTTGACCACCTGAATCTTATTTTTTTCTTCTATTATGGGCAGTAATCAGTCTTGAACTCCACCAGGCGCTACGATTTTCTTGTAGACTCTCCCCCAATCCTTCATATGGTTGGGTTTGCGCCAATTGAAGAGCAACTGCTATTGCTGCCACGATTGAATTATCGTCAGAGGGTGTTACTTTCACAGGAGCAATCTCCTGTTCCTCTTTTTCTTCTTTTTGCGACTTATCAGGGAAGATTGCCTGCAACCCGACAAGCAGGAAATAGAAAATTGCGCAGACTATAAACAGGACTATAATCCCGACCACACTGATGTACAGTCCCTGTTGAATTGGATTCAATTTACACCTCCTCTTAAGCTAATTATTTTACAGCGGGATACTGCCGTGTTTTCTAGAGGGCAGGGTAGCTTGCTTATCCTTCAACAATTCCAGGGCTGCGATCAGGCGTTGGCGGGTTTCAGAGGGTAGAATCACATCATCAATATGTCCTGCTGAGGCGGCTGCGTATGGATTTGCGAACTTGTCCCGGTATTCCTGAACCAGGCGAGCCCGTTCTTCATCTGGATTGGCAGCTTCTTTTAGTTCTTTGCGTTTAAGAATATTAACCGCACCTTCAGCACCCATGACAGCGATTTCAGAGGATGGCCAAGCGTAAACCAGGTCAGCGCGCAGGTATTTTGATCCCATCACGATCATGGCGCCACCATAGCCCTTACGGGTGATGACTGTGATCTTGGGAACAGATGCTTCTGCATAAGCGTATAGAATTTTCGCGCCATGCCGAATAATTCCACCATGTTCCTGGGCAACTCCGGGCAGGAAGCCGGGTGAGTCACTGAATGTAACAATGGGCAGATTGAAAGCATCGCAGAACCGTACAAAGCGGGCGATTTTGTCTGAAGCATTGATGTCGATGGAACCAGCCATAACAGCGGGTTGCTGACAAACTACACCAACAGACTGACCATGCAGACGGGCAAAACCGATGATTGCATTCTGGGCAAATGCTGCTGACACTTCATAGAAGCTATCTAGATCAAATACACGGGAAATGACATCATGCATATCGAAAGAAGTGCTTGGATCAGCCGGGACGATGGTGTTCAGTTCAGGATCGGCGCGGTTGGGGTCATCGTCACTTGCATAGGAAGGTCCAGCTTCAGTATTGTTGGAGGGGATGTAGGATAGGATCTTCCGGATTGCATCAAATGCATCCTGCTCACTATCCACTGCGAAGTGCGCCACACCACTAATTGAGCTGTGCGCATCTGCACCACCCAACTGTTCACTATCAATCTCTTCACCGGTAACGGCTTTAATAACCTGAGGACCAGTGATGTACATATTTCCCATACCACGGACCATGATAATAAAGTCTTGAATGGCGGGTGAGTAAACTGCACCACCGGCGCAGGGTCCCATGATGACACTAATTTGAGGAATGACACCTGATGACTGAACGTTGCGGTAGAAGACTTCACCGTAAGCTTCCAGACTCCAGATACCTTCTTGAATCCGGGCGCCGCCACCATCATTTATGCCGATGACGGGAATACCAGCAGTTGCTGCCAGATCCATAACTTTAGAGATCTTTTTGCCAGCAACTTCGCCGAATGACCCACCCATAACGGTGAAATCCTGGGCATAAACACAAACGCGGCGGCCGTCGATTTTTCCGAAACCAGCCACCACGCCATCGCCCAAATATCGATCCTTATCCAGGTCAAAATCGGTGAAGCGGTGCTCCATGAAGGGTTCAACTTCCTGGAAGGATCCGGCATCGAGCATCTGCGTAATCCTTTCGCGAGCAGTCATTTTCCCTTTTTCATGCTGAGCGTCGATGCGCTTCTGCCCGCCACCTTCAGCGAGTTTGGCACGCATCTCTTTCAATTTCTTGATCATGTCTTCTGAGGACGATCCCATATAATGAACCTCCATTTAGTTAGTAATTACTTTTAGTCTATCCAATTTGCTGCTGACAATTCAAGTGATAGTGTTCAGATACCACTACGATATTGTCATGATTTATTAAGAAGAGTGTACCGGCTTTCGCCGATACACTCCATTACATAAAATTAATCTAATTTTCCTGCTTCCACCATTGCGAGATAGATTTTTTCTGCTGACAGTGGAGGATTGGTTACCCGTACACCCACTGCATCATAAATGGCATTTGCAAGGACACCAATGGTGGGCGTCATGGGGTGTTCACCAATACCACGGGCTCCCCAAGGACCATCATCCTGCGCAGTTTCAACGAAGATTGCCTTGTTTTCTTTGGGCAGGTCTGCTGTTGTGGCGATGCGGTAATCAACAAAGCTGGGATTCTTCATTACGCCATTGACCAGCTTCATCTCTTCGAACATCGCTGAGCTCATACCCTGGATAAATCCACCCTCGATTTGTGCTTTGACGAGGTCTGGATTGATGGCTTTACCGACATCAAAAGCAGAAACTGCTTTCAAGATTTCGATTTGACCGGTTAATGTATCGATCTCCAGATCAATACCCTGGCAGCCGGTAGTGTAGTGAACCACGGCACGTTCACCCTGTCCTGTTTCTTTATCCAAACCGGTGACATAGGTAGGCATAAAGCTGCCGCGACCCAGAACGGGTCCACCGATCCAGCCTTTGTCATCCTCACGAGAGATTCCATATATCACCAGGTTTTTAAGGGGGATGGAATTTTCGGATTTGAGTGAAATGACCACGCTTTCCTTGATATCAAGGTCAGCAGGATTTTCCTTCCAGGCTTCGGCAACCATTTCGAGGATGTTCTTACGGGCATCTTCTGCGGCACGGCGGACAGCATTACCCATACTCCAGGTAAGGCGGGAGGCAACAGTCTGCCATTCGTAGGGGCTGTAACGAGTGTCAACAGGACCCTCGATTTTCACCATTTCATAGGATACGCCCAACGCTTCTGCTGCAATTTGAGCCATTGCGGTGAAGGTTCCCTGACCAATTTCCTGACCACCGACCGAGACCGTCACTGAACCATCTTCGTTCATGCGAACTTCAGCACTGGAGCCGGCATTCGGGGGCATGGAAGGTGCTTTCCAGACGATACCAATACCTTTACCACGTTTTTTGTGGGGGGCGCTGGCGGGTTCCTTGACACCCATCTTGATCTCTTTGGAGACGACGTCAATACATTCCTGTAATCCAACTGGATGCATTTTCATACCGGTCACAATGAGATCGCCGCCTTGAACCGCATTCTTCTTCAGGAACTCAGTTTTATCCATACCGAGCTTTTCGGCGAGCATATCCATCACCTGGATGATGCCAGCGTGCAATTCGGACATACCAAAACCGCGATAAGCACCACCAATGGGATGGTTTGTATAAACGCACATCGCATCGGTTTTTACATTCGGGATGTCAAAAGGTCCGGATGAGTTGTATCCACCCGCACGGGTGATATTCACACCGTATTCGGTTGACGCGCCGCCATCCCAATACTGGGTGTTTTCCATTGCGAGGACATTACCCTGTGCGTCACACCCGATTTTGAGGTTGATGATCAATCCCTGACGGACGAAGTTGGTGAAGAATTCTTCTTCACGGGTCAGGCGCACTTTCACAGGTCTGCCACCAGCTTTGGATGCCAGAGCTACGGCTACATTTTCCATTGTGACGCCAGCTTTACAGCCAAATCCTCCACCAACATAAGGGGCAATTACGCGGACTTTGCTTTCAGAAATGCCAAGTGCCTTTGCAAAGGAATTTCTCTGGGCGAAGGGTGATTGGGATGATGCCCACACTGTGACATCACCATCCGGTTCCACCTGGGCGACCGCGATGTGAGGTTCAATCGGCACATGCTGCACATGCGGAATACGAAATTTCTTTTCCATAATAACTGTGCATTTTTTGAAGGCTTCTTCGGTATTGCCCTTGCGAATTTTGAAGTGATTGGCAATATTTGTTCCGGGTACCGGGAAGATAAAATTGGGGCATTCATAGTTTCCCAGATCAGGATGCAGCAGGGGGGCATCTTTGGATGCGCCAAATTCTGCATCGAATACTGCTGGAAGCGGGTCGATATCCACTTCAATCAGATCAACTGCTTTCTCAGCAATTTCTTCTGATGTAGCAGCAACCGCTGCAATTGCTTCTCCGATAAAGCGAACACGGTCAATCGCGAAAATAGTTTTATCTTTGAGGTACAAACCAACCAGGTTGGGGAAGTCTTTCCCGGTCACGATTACTTTTACACCGGGTAATGCCTGTGCTTTGGAGATGTCGATTCGTTTGATGATGCCATGTGCAACCGGGCTCCGTTTTACACGTCCAAACAATAATGCATTCCCGAAGGGGATATCATCTGTGTAATGGGCGCTTCCGGTTACTTTTTCAAGTACATCCAAGCGTTTAACGCTTTTTCCGACCGGGCTAAAAGTCCCGAGTTTTGTATCAGCTTGAGCCATATGCAGTCTCCTTTTCTCCAATCGGATTTGGAATTATGACCGCTTGGCGGCTGCTTGAACGGATTCAATGATTCTGGAATATCCAGTGCAGCGGCACAAGTTTCCAACCAGCGCTTCGACAACATCTTCTTCGCTGGGATTGGGATTGCGGTTGAGTAACGCACGGGCTGAAATCAGCATGCCGGGGGTGCAGAAACCACACTGCACACCACCTTTTTCAATGATGGTTTCCTGGACGATATCCAGTTTTCCATCTACTGCCAGACCTTCAACCGTGACAATGTCTTTTCCTTCAGCTTCGACAGCAAGCATCATGCAGCTGTTTACTGGTTCTCCATCGACCAGGACAGTGCAGGCACCACATTCACCGGCAGTACATCCGTTTTTTGTGCCCGTTAAAGACAATACTTCACGGAGCATGGTGAGGAGAGTCATATTGGAGGGGACAGTAACAACTTCATCCGCTCCATTTACTTTGCATGTAATTTGATGAAAACTCATAGTTGCCTCCGAATAATTACCATTAACCCAGTTTTTTCAGGGTGTCTTCCACTGCCCGTTTGGTCAGATTCCGCACCATGAATTTTCTGTAGGAAGCGCTGCCGCGAACATCATCAATGGGGGTGACACTATCCATGGCTACCTGGGCGGCTTCGGCGATGGTCTCAGCTGTGATGGTTTTTGTTGCCAAAATTTCTTCCGCCTTCGTAAGCACATACGGTGTTGGAGCTACAGATGCAACAGCTAATGAGAAACGGTAGCCAGATTTCGTTGATGGGTCTTTCACACCCAGAGCAGTTACACCGACGATAGCCAGATCGCTTAAGCGGTTACGGCCAAGTTTGATGTATTTACCATTATGCCCGGTTGGGGGAATGGGAAGAGTAATGGAGAGGACGATATCTCCGGGTTTGAGAACGTTTTTTCCAGGTCCGGTGAAGAATTCACGAACAGGAACAGTTTTCGCTCCATCCACACCATAGATATTTAAGACTCCGTTATAAACGAGTGTGGATCCGATGGTATCACCTGCGGGTGATGCATTGCAGATGTTTCCAATTATGGTTGCGCGGTTACGCAACTGGTAGCTGGCCACTGATTTGATCGCCTCAACCAATACCGGGTAATATTTATTCGCTTCGGGAAGGGCAGCAACACGGTTCATAGGTACAGCAGCACCGATAGTAAGACCGGTCTTGGCATCAAAGCTCAAGACAGTAGTACCTTCCAAAGATTTTATATCTACCAGATATTTAGGGGTGAAAAAGCCGTCACGCATTCTTACAAAACAATCCGTTCCACCAGAAAATGGACGGGCTTCCGCTGCGTGACCAGCCAAAAACTGGCTGGCTTCGGCGAGAGTGGCTGGCCTGACATAGTCAAATTCAGGTAACCCTGGATGCGCAGAGATCATAGAATTTCACATCCTCTCTTTCATTAAGAATTGTTGGATCGATGTTATTCCTGACTTGCATCTGGCATTTTTGCCAGAACTTAAAATATAGGATTTGGGTGTGCCAGGAGGGTTAAATCATAATTCCGGCACGAGATTATTCATCACCTGCCTTTCTTGTGTGGATAAATATTTCGTAATAAAAAGACGAGTACAAGGTAAATTCTATTATGCGGATTTCAAACTTAAAGGTCAAGTATAAAGATGTCAGACAAAGCCTGACTTTTGTCATATCATTGTCAACTATAATCAATGGTAATGGATGATAAATATTCACATGGATTTATGGCGTTGTGCATGGGGATGGGTGCAAAAAACCTGAATGATGGATACCAGAGACTTTTCGTACAGGGTGTCACATCGCAAGGAGTATTTTTAAAAACGCCAGATCATCACATCCTCTTTTTAACAGACCAGCCATATCCGGGACCTCTCACGATTAATATTCCAAACCTTCCCATAGAACTATTTAATGCAGGGGAAGAACTTGATTATGAAAACAAGCGGATTATCATCCGAGATGGCAATTACATTGACTGGACAGAGGCATCTCTGTGGGTACCATCAAAAATTGCGAATGATATAAACATCAACAAAGATCGAATCCGCGATGTTTACGATCTAATACAAAAGGGAGAGGTTGACAGCCTTGCTTCCTATATCCCTGCTATTGTTGATCATACCAATCTTCCAGAATCCCCTGACGGAAGCAGAATTTCTGAATTACTTAAATCTGAAAGCCCTATCGAAGAGTCACTGCTTGATAATTTACTAGGATGGGGTAGAGGTCTGACGCCTTCAGGCGATGATTTTCTATGTGGAATTGCGCTGGGAATAACCCGCTATCATATAGGATCTCAGGATTTAGTTTCACCCCCAGGCTGGCAGGAACATTTGAAGACAATAGCCTCGCAGAAAACTACACTGGTTAGTGCCAATATTCTTGAATGGGCATTTCTGGGGCAATCAGACCTGCGCATACTGGATGCACTGGATGGACTGCTCTTAGGAATTAGCAATCCGAGAGAGATTGCGAAAGGGTTCAGATCCTGGGGAAATTCTTCAGGGCTCGACACTTTTACAGGGATGGTATTCTGGCTATCTCGTGCGGGTTACCTTTTTTGATTTATCTTATGGATAGACTTTTTCCAACCAATCGAGCGGTTGAACCTGAACACCACCTGCCCAGACTTCAAAATGTAAATGCGCTCCGGTTACTCGACCGGTTCCACCTACTAGACCAATCAGATCACCCGGTGCAACCACATCGCCTTCTTTTACATAAATCTTAGATTGGTGCCAGTATCCGGTAAAAATTCCCCTACCATGATCAATAATGGTTGCGTTTCCCCGAACCGTTTTCTCGCCGGCAAATACCACCACACCTGCAGCGGGAGCAAAAATTTGCGTACCTTCCCCTCCGCAAAAATCTATGCCTGAATGAAAATTCTCAAACGGTCCGTCGTTGTATGCACGACGATTCCCGTATTTTGAATTTATACATTCCAGATAGCTAAAAGGTGATGGACTGATCCATAAGCCATTCCAGTATTTTTCTGGAGTATAGACACTTGTAAGGCTGGTTAACCATTCATTTTCAGGAATGGTAACAGCCGGATCAATAAAACTATAATCCACAATTAGTCTGGGATCCTGGCTGTAAAAGCCATCTTGAATGATCACCATTTTCTCCGCCTGGACTCTTGTGCCATCAGGAGTAGTTGCAGTTATCAACAAAGGATAGATACCCGGTTCTTGCATTGCATGGATCCCCTGCAAGGACACGGCGGTATTCTCATCTGTTTTTGAAAATTTAAGTTCATGACCGGTCAGGGTTCCGCCAAACTCAGCATTTGCCGAGTTTTCTATCTCTATCAGGGTAGTCTTCCCCTGAACCAGCGGGAGAGGGCTGATGCTGATCTTGTTGAGCGGTGAAACAGGTAAAAAGCTAGGCTGCGTGGAAGCAGGTGGCAAAAAGTACGTTTCACCCGGGTATAGATCCCAATTGCCCTGGAGGTTGTTCTGTTTCCGTACAATCCAGGGTGATGTACCGCCCAGGATGGAGAATTCGAGCAAAGACATCCCATTGGATGCCATCCCACGCTGATTTGGCTCAGGTTCTTCTGAAGATTGGGGAACAACCAGATTGACCCCGGCATACAATTCGGCGGGTGATGTCAGATGATTCAATTTGACCAGCAAATCTACTGATACGTTGTTTTCTGAGCTGAGTTGTCTGAGCGTATCTCCAAACCCGACCGTCTGGGTAACCAGGTAACCCTGCACGCCTTCCAGGCCTGGAATCACCAGCTGATCACCAATTTTGAGGTTGTTTGCGTTCTGAATTTGATTCGCTGATATCAGTTCATCTGTAGATAACCCAAAGCGAGCGGCTATTAAAGTCAGATTATCGCCTTCGCGAACAATGTAAATCGGTCCGGCGGGGGTTTCATTTTGCGCACTTACACCTGATATTGGTAAGGTGATACAGATTAGTAGGAAGATGATTACTGCCTGACGAATTCTATTCATAAAACAATTCCAAATGATCACCAACTTTAAAATCGTTTAACCGGTCTGGGTGTGTTTCAATCACACTCAAAGCTGGTTTTGATGGAGCATAGTATAATCGCCAGCGTCTTGCCAGGGTAGTATCCACAACCATCAGGTTTTCATCCAGCCAGAATACAGCGATATCAAAATTCATAAAAAGCATGTGGATTGAAGCATTCAACCTTGATAAACTATCCATCTTGAGGAGAATTCCTTCCTGTTCGCCCAGGTTTCTTTCAAACATTAATCCTTTTAGGCGGGAAGAGAATCCATCACAAATCTGTAGTTGTATGGGTTTTGAGTGCGGTTTTTGAGGGTTAAACAATCTGGCAGTTTTCATTATATAAATACGGACGACAACCTTTGTCGTCCGAAGAATAGATCAAATAAGTAAATTTTCCAATTATTTACGCTGGTTGATAACCTTATCGACACTATCCAACAATTCCTGGGGACGGAAGGGTTTAGAAATATAGTCATCTACTTTGGCGATATGTAAACCCAACACTTTATCAATCGATTGGGCTTTTGCAGTAATAACGATGACCGGAATCGCTTTCGTTGCGTCATCCGCTTTTAGTTGCTGGTACACATCCCAGCCGTCCAAATCGGGCATCATCAGATCTAGCAGGATCAAATCGGGATTTTCCTGATGGACGATATCCAGCCCCTTTCTGCCTCCATGCGCACCTTTTACTGAAAATCCATGGCGATTCAGGATCATTTCTACCAAGTCGATCATTTCTGGATCGTCTTCGATATATACAATCTTCTTTGAGGGACTGACATCCATAGATTTCCTCCTTATAATAGTTAAAGTTTACCACAGGCTTTCTGAAACGCAACCGGAGTGAATATGAAGATTACAACATGGAATATCAATGGGTATCGTGCGATTACCGGCAAAGGCTTTTTCGAATGGCTTATGGATGCTCAGCCGGATGTTCTCTGCCTGCAGGAGATAAAAACTAAGCCGGAACAATTGAAACCTGAACAGCTTGAAGTACCCGGTTATGAAATCGTTTGGAATCCTGCCCAGCGTCCGGGATACAGCGGCGTGGCAACATTCTTTAAAAAATCTCCTGATACGATCAAATTTGGGTTGGGTTTGGAAAAATTTGATGTGGAAGGGCGAGTTATTCAAAGTAAACAAGCCGGTTTTACACTTTTTAATATATATTTTCCCAATGGGCAGAGAGGAAAAGACAGAGTCGATTATAAGCTGGAGTTTTATGACGAGCTGCTCAAGATCTATAAAGAGCTGGTTGCACAAGGAGAGCAGGTGGTGATCACCGGCGATTTTAATACCGCCCATCATGAAATTGACCTCGCAAATCCAAAACAAAACATGGATACGTCCGGCTTTCTCCCTGAAGAGAGGGCAAAGGTGGATGAGTATGTTTCGCATGGCATGATTGACATCTTCAGGCATTTATATCCGGAAAAGGTTCAGTACACCTGGTGGACATATATAACCAATGCCCGTGCCCGAAACGTGGGATGGCGGCTTGACTATTACATGATCTCGCCAGATTTTCAAAATCGTGTTGTCGATGTGCAAATCCATGATGATGTTATGGGGTCAGATCATTGCCCGGTTTCCATGATCCTTAAAGAATAAAGCTGCTTTGCGCAGCTTTAAATGAAGCAATAATAATTGATGAGAAAAACTAAATTAATGGAATAAGGTTACTATAAATGTTGCCTATTGCTGGACCCAGAAGAGCAAGGATAACGATGACCGCCAGGGCAACCATGACCATAATCAACGCATATTCTACTAATCCCTGCCCTCGCTCCTTTCTCAGTTTCATCCGATTTCACCTCCTGTGATTTAAATAGTCACATCCAAAAACAAATCTTCTTGTTTGATTATCGCCCGTACATATTACATATACAAGGGGTAAATCTTATCAATTCCTTAACAAAATATCACGGGGAGTGATTTCCCCGTGATATTTTTAGTTATTTTAGTCTTCTTCCGGTCTCCAACAACATAAAACAAGATCTCTGGCTGCTTTCACTTCATCCAACCTTCCAACAGGCGTGTGATGTGGCGCAGATTTCAACAAATCCGGTTCTTTATGAGCTTCTTCTGCAATTTTTAGCATTGCATCGGCAAAGGCATCGAGAGTCTGCTTGCTTTCAGTCTCTGTTGGCTCAATCATCAAAGCTTCTTTGACGATCAATGGGAAGTAATTGGTTGGGGGATGGAAATTGTAATCCATCAATCTTTTCGCGATATCCAATGCATGGACTTCAGGCGCATCTACCCAATGACCTTCGAGAACAAACTCATGCATGCAGATTCGATCATACGGTAATGGATAGGCATGCCGGATCTTCGACAATAGGTAATTGGCATTTAAAACGGCATATTCCGCAATTCTCCGTAAGCCATCCGGTCCGTGCATGAGGATGTAGGTATAAGCGCGAACGAGCATACCAAAATGACCGTTGAAGGATTTCATCCTGCCAATTGATTTAGGCGGGTTGTAGAAACCGTAGAGGGGCGCTGTTTCCTCATCACCGGGTTCGACGATCTCGATCAGAGGGGCTGGAAGGAAATCTACCAGGTGGGCTGCTACCGCAACGGGACCAGAGCCGGGTCCACCTCCGCCGTGGGGGGTGGAGAAGGTTTTATGCAGGTTGAAGTGCATGATATCAAAACCCAGGTCTCCGGGTCTGACTATCCCCAAGAGGGCGTTGAGGTTTGCTCCATCGCCGTAGAGAATACCACCTGCTTCATGAACGATGCGGACGACTTCTTCGACATTTTCATCAAACAAACCCAGTGTATTGGGATTGGTCAGCATCATGCCAACAAGGGTGTCATCACAGGCGGATTTCAGTGCATCAAGATCCACATTTCCACGTGCATCGGAAGGAATGCCGATTACTTCCATCCCGCTCATACTGGATGTAGCCGGATTTGTTCCATGGGCAGAATCAGGGATGAGAATCTTATTGCGCCTGGTATCTCCACGAGAGAGGTGATAGGCGCGCATGATCAATACACCCACCAACTCCCCCTGCGCGCCGGCAGCAGGCTGCAAGGTAACTGCTGCAAAACCGCTGATCTCTTTCAGTAGTTCCTGCAGCTGATACATTAATAACAGGTTCCCCTGAACGGTTTCAACTGGCTGAAGGGGATGAGAAAGTGCAAAACCCGGCAGACGGGCGGCGACTTCATTCACCTTGGGGTTATATTTCATGGTACAAGATCCAAGTGGATAATAGCCACCATCCACGCTGTAATTCAGTTTTGACAGGTTGGTGAAGTGACGTACCACATCAAGCTCTGAAAGCTCAGGCAAGGGTAATTCATCCCTGAGAAGGGCTTTCGGTAGGGGAGATTGCGGTACATCCGGATCAGGAAAACGAACTCCTTGACGTCCGGCGGAGGAAAGTTCATAAACGGTAGGTTCAGTCATGATCCACCTCCCCGAGAACATCGCACAGAAGGTCTATCTCTTCTTTTGTATTCAACTCTGTAACCGCGATTAATAAGTAATTTTTCATGGATGGGAATATTTCTCCCAGATCCAACCCGCCCATGATTCCATGATCCAGTAAATGGGCATTTAATTCACGTGCAGGTCCAGGACAGCATACAGCAAATTCATTAAAGAAGGGTTGGGTACTGCAGATGGAGTAACCAGGAATTTTACTGATTTGTTCGGCTGCATAATGAGCTTTATGGTAATTCAGTTCCGCAACCTTTTTTAATCCTGCTTTTCCGACCAGGCTCATGTACACCGTTGCCGCCAGGGCGAGTAAGCCTTGATTGGTACAAATGTTGGATGTGGCTTTTTCGCGACGGATATGCTGCTCACGTGCAGTTAGGGTCAGAACGTAAGCCCGTTTCCCTTCTGTATCAGTGGTTTCACCCACCAGTCGTCCCGAGATCTTGCGGATATATTCCATTTTTGTTGCGAATAATCCGAGATAAGGTCCGCCATAAGAAAGGGGAATACCCAGGGTTTGTCCTTCACCAACGGCAATATCTGCGCCCATGTCACCGGGAGATTTGAACAGGGCGAGGGAAATGGGATTGACTGCAATGGCAACCAGCGCACCGATTTCGTGTGCTTTTTGAACTAGTTGCGTGTAGTCATATATATTTCCCAGGAAATCGGGATACTGGACAATGACCAGGGATGTCTGAGCATCCACCTGCGGAATAAGCTGTGCGGGGTCGCCAGTAGGAATCCCATCTACCTGGTCACCGGTAAGGACTAAATCTGCATAACCCTGTGTGTATGTGCGGATCACCTGGCGGTACATGGGGTGCAGGGTGGGTGAGAGCAATACTTTAGGCCGTTTTCCGCGGAAGTGATGGTAAGCCATGATTACCGCTTCAGCACATGATGTAGCCCCATCATAATGAGAAGCATTGCATGCTTCCATCCCTGTTAAAGAGGCGATCAGGCTCTGGTACTCGAAAATCACCTGCAGGGTTCCCTGAGAGATTTCAGGCTGGTATGGTGTATAAGCTGTATAAAATTCTCCTCTGCGGAGGATCATATCTACGGCAGCAGGAATGTAATGATTGTAGACTCCACCGCCGAGAAATGAGATCAGGTTTTCAGAGGTTTCGTTAGCACCTGCAAGATGTTGCAACTCTGCCATGATTTCCATTTCAGTCATGGCGGGCGGGAGATTTAAAGCCGGAAAACGGTATTTCTTCGGTACCATGGAAAATAGATCTTCCATCGACCGAATGCCAACTGCATCCAGCATCTCCTTTGTTTCAGACTCGGTGTGGGGGATGAACATATTAATGCTCGCGTGATTGGCAATAAGCTTCGTACGCCGGACCATCCATCAGGTCATCCAGCTCAGCCGGATTTGCCAATTCGACCTTGATCATCCAGGCACCAGAATATGGTTCAGTGTTCACATTTTCAGGGGAATCAGCCAATCCTTCATTCACTTCTGTGACTTTGCCTGATACCGGTGCGTTTACATCTGATGCTGCTTTGACAGACTCAACCGTTGCGAATGGTTTCCCTTTTTTCACTTCATCACCCGAACCTACTGTGATTTCTACAAAAACCACATCTGAAAGCTGTTCCTGTGCGTAATCGCTCACGCCGATAGTTGCAATGTTTCCATCCACTTTGACCCATTCATCTGATTTTGCAAACTTTAGACCTGCGGGAATATTCATTGTGTCCTCCGATAATGTTGGATTAAATTGACAGGCGCACGGCTATTACCGTGCGCCTCTGTTATTAACCTGAGAGATTCACCTCACATAAGAGGTTTGCCCCTTCGGTACTTGCAAACTTTCCAGAGAGCATAATCTCGGGTCCTTCTACCTGAGAGATTCATCCAATTTTGGATTTGCCCCTTCGGTGCCTGGGTATCCAGTTCTCTTCCCAAAGATAAAATCATTCTACGGGCTTAGGGGGATGATGTCAAGTTTAGATGTAACACTGACGAAAATATAGCAAGATTTTCCAAAATAAGAAGGTATAAATATTACTGGTTCTATCTTGACCGGCTCATCACCATCCACTACAATCCAGCTATCTTATTATTCAGGGAAGCCATGAAATATCTCATTGTTTTAAATCCTATATCGGGCAGAGGAAACGGTGAATTATCCCTGCCAGTAATTCGTCAGTATTTTACTGATAACCAGTTGGATTTTGAAATTGTTGTGACCCAATATGCGGGGCAGGCAATTGAAATTGCAGCTGAACATGCGGCTGAAGATGTTGTGGTTGTCTCTGCGGGGGGGGATGGCACTTCCAATGAAGTTATCAATGGCTTAATGAAAGCCCAGAACGAACGGAATATTAAAGCTTGTATGGGGGTTATTCCAGTTGGAAGAGGAAATGACTTTGCATTTTCCATGGGGATTCCAACGAACCTGGAAGAAAGCCTGAAAAATCTCACCAGCAAACAACCCCGCGCAATCGACCTGGGCATCGCTTATGGTGAAAATTTCCCTGAAGGTAGATATTTTGGGAATGGTGTGGGCATCGGATTTGATGCCGTGGTCGGTTTCGAAGCATTAAAAATGAAACGGCTTAAAGGATTTGCCTCTTATCTGGTTGCAGCGCTAAAGACCATCTTCATTTACTATAAAGCTCCCAAAGTTCATGTAAAGATGGATGCGGATGAAATGACAGCATCTGTATTGATGGTTTCCATCATGAACGGTATCCGGATGGGAGGCGGGTTTTTCATGGCTCCGGATGGAAATCCACATGATAATAAATTTGATTTGTGCTGTGTGAATAAAGTATCAAAATTGGGTACTTTCCCGTTGATCAGCCGGTTTATGAAAGGATCTCAGGGAGAACATTCTGCAGTCAGGTTTTACCAGAGCACCGGTGTGGTTGTGACTGCTCTGGACGGAACTTTACCAGCTCATGCTGATGGAGAAACCGTCTGCACGGCAGGTAAAGAAGTGCGCGTAAACCTGGTTGCTCATGCTTTACAATTAGTCTGTTAAGGAATTTCTGATGACTTTTCCGTCCAGAATGATCAACGGAACCATCCGGGGAGTTACCCGAACCATCTGCCGGGTGGATGCGGATGAACTGTATAAAGTGCCCCACCGTGGTCCGTTGATCCTTGCTGTTAATCATGTGAATTTTCTGGATGCCCCCTTGCTGTATACTCACTTGCTTCCCAGACCTATCACAGCGCTGGTGAAGAAAGAAACATGGAACAATTTTTTCCTGGGCGCCCTGTTCAGTATGTGGAAAGCCATTCCGATCAGACGCGGAGAAGTAGATTTAACTGCATTCCGGTTGGCAAAAGAAGCATTAGCAGAACGACAGATACTGGTTGTTGCCCCTGAAGGTACGCGAAGCAAAACCGGTCATTTACAGCGGGGGAAACCCGGTTTCAGTTTGCTGGCTTCTGAAGCAAAATCACCCATCCAACCCATGGCGTTTTATGGTGGTGAAGTGATCTGGGATAATATGCAGCGTCTTGTTCGGACAGATTTCCATGTTAGAGTGGGGGAAATCTATCAGTTAAAACCCGGTCTTGACATTCGCGATAAAGAGGTAAGGCAGGGTGTAACCGATGAAACAATGTGGTTGATTGCTGCTTTGTTGCCGGAAGAGTACCGTGGATTTTATTCAGAACCGAAAATAACTTCGCTTCAATACCTGGAAATTACCAGGTAAATTAGATTTTATTTTAAATAACCAGGCGCCACCATTGGCTGGTTATCTTTTTTCCTTATTCTCAAGCAAATTAAGAAATACTTCCACAATCTGTGGATCAAACTGCCTGCCGGATTGATCTATAAGATATTTCTTCACATCCTTCTCGAGCCAGGCAGGGCGGTAGGGTCGTTCGCTGGTAAGTGCATCCCAAACATCTACGACTGCAAAAATCCGTGCGGCGAGAGGGATCTCCTCTCCTTTCAGTCCTTGCGGATAGCCTGATCCATCCCAGCGCTCATGATGCGAATATGGGATATCCAGTGCAGGTTGCAGGTAGGGGATTTGGGAAATCAGACGGTATGAAAAGATGGGATGCTGGCGCATAATCATCCATTCTTCATCTGTTAATGGTCCTGGTTTTAGTAAAATACTGTCGGGTATTCCCATCTTACCAATATCATGCAGCAGTGCTCCCCGTTGGATATGACGAAGTTCCTCTTCAGGGATTCCGAATACCTTTGCCAGTTTTAAAGTAAGTGTTACCACCCGATTACTATGACCGGCTGTTTCCCTTTCCCGTAATTCCAATGCATTTGACCAACCCTGCAGAGTGGCATCGTATGCGGTCGTGAGGTCTTCATTCACAATTTGTAAATCATCCACCAGTTTTGCATTTTCGATGGCTAATGCAGCCTGACCCGCAAGAGTTACAAAGTAATCCAGCCATTCTTTATCTGGGTGCAAAGTAGAACGATTAAATATTTCGAGTACGCCTTTAATTTTCTCCTTTGATATGAGAGCAACGCTGTAATAATCCTGCATACCTTCTTCCTGCATCATAGACTTAAATGCAGGATCTATGTCGCCTTCCGTATCATGTAATTGGATAATCTGCCTTGTTTTTGCTGCCTTGCCAGCAAGGCTATCACCCATACGTACCCGTGCATTTTTCACCCGGGAAGTTGGAAATCCCTGGCTTGCTGCATGAACAAACATGTTTTCATCATCATTGAATAAAAGGACAACAACCCCATCTACATTTAGTTCAGCTTTCACTTTTTCAGTTAAAATATCCAGAGTTGAATCCAAATGATAGTTTGATGTAATCGCATTATCAATCTCATGAAGACTCTCTATCCTTCGTAAGCGACGTTGAGATTCTTCATAAAGACGTGAAATTTCAAGTTCAGAGATTTTCCTAGCCGTGATATCAGTATAAGTTCCCAACATACGGAGAGGTTTACCTACTGCATCCCATTCGACAATACTACCGATCGATAATATCCACTTCCAATCGCCAGAAGATGTTTTTTGTCGAAATTCCAGACGATAATCAGGGATTTTTCTTGCAATATAATCATCGAATAATCTTTCTATTTGCTGACGGTCATCTGGATGTAATCGTTCCAGCCATTTTTGATGTGTCTCATGAAATTGCTGCGGGTCATATCCAAGCATTAGCGCATAGAAATCATTTACAATCACATCGCCAGTATTGATATTTAGGTCGAAAACCCCCATTTGAGCCGCGGAGATAGCCAGGCGAAAGCGTTCCTCTGTTTCAATCTGTAATTTTTCTGCCTGCCGCTGACGTTGCAAATATCTATTAATAATAATGTAGATAAAAATTCCGCTTATTAGAACGTAAAACCAACCTTTATAGGTCTGTATTTGAGATAGCTGCTCTTTACTCGAGGTGATTCCTGCAAGCAGGTGGTCAGAAAAAACTATCCAAAGAAATCCAAATACAAAATATAAAAGGGTAACGCGTAATTCAATTGAAACACGTAATCGATTCATTATTTTATTTGTTCACAAGGTTTAAGATTAGATTACGCAACCATTTTTCTGTAAATTCGAGTCATAAATACCCATGGGTTTGTT
>CAZYOF010000010.1:0-127848 GCA_964648485.1 uncultured Leptolinea sp. | reverse complement strand
ATCCTGCGCATGAGGCGCCAACGCGCAAACTCTCCCCCAAAACACTGCGAAACCATTGGATCACTTTCAAAGCTTTCTTCGGCTGGGCGGTTGCAGAATTCAAAATCAAGAATCCCTCTTGATTTGATAGTACCCATTACAGGTAATCTTGGACACCTCAAAGACTTAATTATCAAATTTCCGAGTCAAACTCGCAAAGACTAACCGCTGATTTAATCCATAAAATTGGTCATTGTATTGTTTGGTAGAATATCCTACAATTCAATTAACATTTAATGGACACGTGTGAATAAAATTATGGCGATAACTATTAAAGACATTGCAATAGCCGCAGGCGTATCTCACCCAACCGTATCAAGGGCGTTAAACAATCATGCTTTAGTCTCTGAAGCAACCCGGAAAAGAATTGTTGATTTGGCTCACCAGATGGGGTATGTGCCCAATGCAGCTGCCCGCGGGTTAAAAACTAATCGAACCCGCGCATTGGGAGTAATCATGAGACAGATTGATGACCCTTTTTGGAGCGAGGTTCTGGATGGTGTGGATAGCGTATTACATCCTGAAGGATATAGCCTCTTTATTGCCTCCACTCACGATGAAAGGCAGCGCGAGAAAGAAGTGGTGCAGGCGATGGTGCAACGTGGGGTTGATGGGGTAATTTTGCTGGCACCGCAATTTAGCAAAGAACAATGTAATTTACTAAATACTTACAAACTTCCGATGGTGATGGTAAACAATGAAGGCGCGGGAGAATGTAAAAACATCATATACAATGATGATGTGTATGGTGCTAGGCTGATAACCAAACACTTAATTGATTTGGGGCACACACAACTGGCGTACATTGGCAAACGGCATGGAGGATTACCCAACAGCGACCGTTTGGAGGGTTTTCGAACTGAAATGCAAAACGCCGGGATACCGGTTTTTGAAAAATTTGTTTATTTAACATCTGGTGGTACTCCAATGGGCGGCAGAGAAGGGGCTGAATATCTGCTTGCCTTAGATCAGACTCCCACTGCTATTATATGTTACAACGACCTGATTGCACTTGGTGTCTACAATTACCTTCAAGAAAAGGGATTACGTATTCCACAGGATATCTCTGTTACCGGATTTGATAATATATCCATTGCTCCATATCTTGCGCCGCCGTTGACCACACTCCATCAATATAAACATGAGATGGGAGAAGGGGCAGCGCGGATGATGTTAGAAGTATTACTGAGCCTGCATGGGAGAGATGGTGAACAACCGCCTTCAAAGAAAGTGGGTTTGCAAGGGATTCTAAAAATCCGGTCTTCCACCTCAACAATCGAATCGCGTATTCCAAATCCAAAATGAATTAAGCGCCTAAAAATTAAGGGTTGACATTCTTTAAAATTCATATATAATGTTCACGTGTGCAATTATTCCCCAATAATCGAATAAATGAAATACTGGCAAATGAGTTTGCGTTTCAATTATTTGTAGGCGATTTTGGGAAATAATATCGGTCAAAGAACCATCAGTAATAGGAATGATCAGAAGGATTCATAAACATGGTTGTAATTCTTCAGCAGCTCTTCCTACAGTCCCCAGTTTTTAAGAAATATTCATTTAACTAAGTAATACTTCTCTTGATACAGAAATTTTTGTAAACAAGGGACGAATGCAAAAAGTACATTAATATTCCTAAGAAGGCAACAAGTTAAAAAACCATTTTTAATACAAATGGGAAATAGTGAATCTTGGAGTATATATGCAGAATCAAGAAATGAATATTGAAGAACATATCTCAGGGTTAATGATCCGAGCCAGGGCAGCCCAGAAACTTGCAGAAAAATTTAGTCAACAAGAAGTAGATAGACTGGCTGGCGCAATAGCGTGGGAATTTGTTAGCAATAAAAAGCTTGTAGAAGATTTAGCTGAATTCTCTTTCAATGAATGTAGAATGGGGGATGTTCAATCGAAAATTGCCAAGACGATCAGTAAATGTCGCGGTGTTTATTTTGATGTCAAGAATGAAAAAACTGTAGGTATCGTTGAAGAAATTCCCGAAAAAGGTCTTGTCCGTCTTGCAAAGCCGGTAGGTGTTATTGGATCACTCGTTCCGGGTACTCAAGGCGAAATGCATCCGATTGTACAGGCAATAAACGTAGTAAAAGCGCGCGATGCCATAATATTTTCCCCTCATCCAAAGGCAAAAATGACAACCGAAAAAGTTTGCGGGATATTACGTGACATCATGAAACGCTATGATGCCCCGGAAGACTTATTCATCTGCATTGAAGAGCCTTCCATTGAAAAGACGAAAGAATTAATGAAGCAGTGTGATCTCATCATGGCAACTGGCGGTCAACCGATGGTTGTAGCGGCGTATAGTTCCGGAACACCCGCTTATGGAGTCGGAGCGGGTAATTCCCAAATCTACATTGATAAAACAGCAGATCTAAAGGAAGCCGCAGTCAAAATTAAAATGAGTAAGACTTTTGACCTTGCCGCAGGTTGTTCTTGCGATAACAGTCTCATTATTGATGGGGCAATATATGCGGATATGCTAACTGAACTTAAGAATGTCGGAGCATACCTGGCAACATCTGAAGAAAAAATCAAGCTCAGAAAAGCGATTTGGCCGAACTGGCCGGATGACTCAGTATTAAACAGGGATATCGTTGCATCCCCGATTGAAAATATTGCAAGACTCGCTGGAATATCTATTCCAAAAGAGTCTTGCATGATTTTAGTTGAAGAGGACCAGACTGGTGCGACCACGCCATTTGCTGGAGAGAAAATGTGCCTCGTTACAACGGTTTACAAGTGTCAGGGTATTGATGATGCCATTCGGATTATTAACGCAAACCAGGCATATTCAGGAGCAGGTCACTCTTGTGGAGTTTATTCCAGAGATAAAGCGGTTATAGAGGAACTGGCACTTAGAACTTACACAACACGTGTTGTTGTTAATCAACCTCAAGCGTACACCAACACAGGTAATTGGATTAGCGGGATGCCATTTACAAGTTCTCTGGGTTGTGGAACTTGGGGTGGGAACATAGCATCGGAGAATATCGTATTGAAGCATTACTTGAATAATACTTGGGTGATACGTGAAATTCCGAGCAAAGAACCAACAGACGAGGAGTTATTTGCTGGATTTATTCCCAGGGAATAAACACTCAGGCTAAGGAAAAACGTCCACCATGACCGAAAGAATATGCCCATCCCTCAAAAATAGAATGATTTCAGCTGCCAAAGCTGCTGAAGTAATTCAGGATGGCATGACGGTTGCGATGAGTGGCTATGCAATGGCTGGGTATCCAAAAGCAATCCCGGCGGAATTAATAAGAAAAAAGAAGGAAGGCAATAATTTATCTATCAATCTGGTAACAGGCGCGAATGTACCATGGCTTGATGAGGTTTTAGGGAGCGAAGGAATAATTTCGCGCAGAGCGCCTATGTGCGCGAACAAAGTTCTCGCTTCACAGATTAATTCAAATAAAGTCAGTTATGTCGAACAGCAGATGTGCAAAATGCCACGTCTGTTACGTAGCCACTCTTTTGGTAAATTAGATGTGGCTGTTGTTGAAGCGCTTGCAGTAAATGAAGAAGGCTTAGTACCAACAACATCTGTGGGTTTAACAAAATACCTTTTAGAAGCATCAAGTGAAATTATCGTTGAAGTCAATTCAGCGCAACCCGAAATACTTTTTGGCATGCATGATGTGTATCTTCAAAAAGAACCGCCTGCCACGGAACCAATCCCGCTGATGGGCTGCACAGATCGCATCGGCTCAACATATATTCCATTTGACGTGTCGAAAATTAAATATTTAGTTGAAACTGAAATACCAGAAAATGATATTCAGATATCCGCTCATACTATCGAAACAGAAAAAATATCTGAAAATTTGTTTGGCTTTTTTAGAAAAGAATATCAATCAAAAAAGAATGGAAACCTCCCTCCAATTCAAATGGGGTTTGGGAATATCGCCGACACGATTGCTGATTTGATGAGATCATCCGAATTCAACAATCTCCAGTTCTTCTGCGGTGGAATATCTGAAAAAATCATGAGGCTGCTATTAAGTGGAAAAGCGTCAGGTGTTTCCACAAGCGGTATCACAATGAATCCATCTACAAGAAATATCCTTGAAGAGATCCCGGAAATACATACAAAACTTGTATTACGAAATGGTGACCTGATAAACAATTCCGAAATTATTGGCAGGTTGGGAATCATAGCTCTAAATACTGGAATTGAGATCGATATATATGGAAATGTAAATTCAAGTCACATAGGGGGAAATCGCGTTTTGAATGGCATTGGCGGAGGTGCAAATTTTGCCCAGAATGCCGGACTATCTGTCATTTTGATTCCATCCATCAGCAAGGGGGGTGCCATTTCAAATATTGTTCCTATGGTATCCCATCAAGATATCTGCGAACATGATGTAGATGTCATCATCACTGAAAATGGATATGCAGACCTGAGAGGATTAGACGACCTCCAACGGGCGGATGCCATTATCTCAAATTGTGCCTCCGATGAATATCGAAAACAATTAATGGATTACCTGGGTGAAGCAAAAAAAACAGGTGGACACCATCCACAAGATCCAAAATTAGCCTTTGAATGGTATTCAAGACTAAATGAAACAGGGGTTATGCTTGAAAAACACTGAGAGAATTGATGTGATTGAGGTGGGACCACGCGATGGCTTTCAAAGCGTCTGCAATTACATACCTTTGGAAACAAAGGTTACTGTAATTGATAAATTAATTGAAGCCGGCGTGGATAGCATTCAAGTAACATCTTTTGTGAGCCCAAAAGCCATACCACAAATGCGCGATGCGGAAGAGCTGGCGAAGATTTGCCTGGAAAGATATCCCAATGCCAATTTTTCTGCACTTGTACCCAACTTATTCGGAGCAAACACAGCCGCAAAAACTGGCTTGAACAAAATTTCGTACGTTGTTTCATTAAGTGAAAGTCATAATCAAGCAAATATAAAAAGATCACATGCGGATTCTTATCGTGAATTAAGCAAAATAATGGAAGAACTTCCGCAAATGGAACTATGTTTGGACCTGGCAACAGCTTTTGGATGCCCATTTGAGGGTAAAAAACGACCTGAAGATGCAGTTGCTTTCTTAAGAGCTTATGTCGATTTAGGGATCACTACTGTAAATTTGTGTGACACCATTGGCGTTGCCAATCCTCTTCAGGTAAGAGAAACAATAGCATTACTAAAACAAACATATCCGGAACTCGAATTACAAATACATATTCATGATACACGGAATATGGGCATGGTAAATTCACTTGCTGCAATCGAAAGTGGAATTAAAACCGTGCAATCTACATTAGGCGGTTTAGGAGGATGTCCTTTTACGCCTGGCGCGTCAGGGAACCTTGCGACGGAAGACCTGGTTCATATGCTGACCGAAATGGGATACGATACCGGTATTAATGTAAATAAGATTGTTGAGGCTGCAAAGTATGAGAGTGAGCTGATTATCGGTGAATACAGTGGTCATTTGATGAAAATTGCTGGTATTTCTCCCCAATAATTTCTGAAATTAAAAAAAGGATTGCTGGATAAGGATGAAAAATACATATCTAGTTGATGAAATAATAGAAAAAGCTGCAAAAATGCGAAGAGACTGCATTGAAATGGGATTCGCAGCAGGCAGCGAGGGTGCCCACTTTGGTCCCGCATTGTCCTGTGTAGATATCGTTGCAACACTATTTTTCAGTGTAATGAATCATGATCCAAAAAATCCGGAGATGCCCGAAAGGGATAGATTCGTATTGAGCAAAGGGCATGCCAGCCTGGCATATTATGCTGCCCTTATCGAATCAGGCTATATTCCGACAGAAATGATTTCGCAGTTCAAGGGCAACAACAGTATCTTGTGTGGACATCCCAGCATGAATCTTAAATATGGTATTGAAGTTACAACAGGAAGTCTCGGAAATGGATTACCTGTAGCCTGTGGAATGGCAATGGCTGCAAAAGTAAAGGGCGAAAAACATGATGTTTATTGCATTGTCGGGGACGGAGAGTGTAACGAAGGCATCATTTGGGAAGCTGCATTTAACGCCGCGAAATATAAGTTGGACAATCTGATCGCAATTATAGATGTGAATGGTTTTCAACTCTCAGGTGTCACCTCAGACGTAATGCCAATTAACCTGAATGCATTATGGCAAGCAACGGGTTGGGAAGTATTTCGCATTGACGATGGGAACAATGTTGAAGAGGTACTGCAGAAGTTAAATTTAATCAAAGCCACGAAAAACGGAAAACCGAAAGCAGTTCTGGCTAAAACCGTAAAAGGGAAAGGCATTTCATTTATGGAGAATAATCTTGCATTTCATGCAACTCCAATAAATGAAGAACAATATAAACAGGCTGTTGCTGATTTAGAACAGGCAGAAAAGGTAAGAAAGCTACAATGAACAGCATTTCACTGGAAACATTGAAGGAATGGTCAAAGCTGGGGCATCGCAGTTCTTTTGGCGAATCACTTGTACTTTTAGCCAGAGAGAGAGAGGATGTTGTTGTTGTAAGTGCTGATATTACAACAACAGCACGATTGGTAAATTTCAAAAAGGAATTTCCTGATCGCTTTTTTAACGTCGGAATAGCTGAGCAAAACATGATAGATTTTTCAGCCGGACTTGCAAAAGAAGGGCTGATGCCTTTTGCCGTTACTGTCGCAGCATTTGCTCCAATGCGTTGTGCAGAGCAGGTGCGTTCAATGATTGGCTATATGAATCTTAATGCAAGGATTGCCGGCATTGAGGCAGGGTGCAGGTTTGGTCCACTGGGAAACACGCATTATGCCATGGATGATATTGCAGTCATGCGTGCAATTCCTAATTTCACCGTTGTATGTCCGGCAGATCCGCATGAGATTTTGAAAACTGTCTTTGCCGCAGCAGACCACAAAGGACCGATTCATATCCGATTGACAGGCGCACCGGGTTTCCCTTTGATCTATCCCAATGATTCTGATTTTAAGTTTGGTAAAGCAATAGAATATCGTCCGGGAAATGATGTTGCTATTATTGCCACCGGATCGGTTTTGTGGGAAGGGATACAGGCAGCAGATATCCTGGAGAAGAAGGGCATTTCGGTTCGCGTGATCGATATGCACACAGTCAAACCTATCGATGTAAAAATGCTTGATAGCGTATTTGCTCAAAATCAACTTGTCGTAACAGTTGAAGAACACAACATAATTGGAGGTCTGGGTTCTGCGGTGGCAGAATACAAGGCTGGATTTGAAAAAGCACCGAAACAAATAATGTGTGCTTTAAGTGATAGCTTTAAAAAAATTGGAAATTATCAGTTCCAATTGAAAGAAAATGGACTGGTTGCCGGAGATATTGCCAATAAAGTGGAAATGAGCTTGAAAACGATCACTAAGAAACAAGAAAGGCTGTAACAGAATTTGAAGGTGATTAAACCAGTGTCCTGAGTACTTACCTAAAAGGAGAGTATGACAGGAATTGATAACACAGAATTATTGACACGGACAAGAAAGTCTTGTAGTTATTAACAAATTTACATCATTGGACGAGAATATATTACTTTGAACCGGAATTTTTACAATTGAAAGGAGGTGATTCATTTTTTAGCAAAAAACTATAACAGAGAAAGACCACACAGCTTCATTAAAAATCAGAATAGGAGATAGAAATGAAAAGATCGATTGGTATGTTAATCGCGATGTTCATAATTGTCGCCATGTTGGTCGGTTGCGCACCAGCCGCACCCGCCGCTCCAGCCGCACCAGCTGAACCGGCTGCACCAGCCGCACCGGCTGAACCAGTTGCCAAACAACTTGTCGTAGGTTTCGTAAGCGCCAATTTTAACGATACCGGCCAAGTATATATTAAAGATGGCGCTAAAGCTAAAGCTGAAGAGCTGGGCATTATGTTTAAAGAAGCTGATGCTCAGGAAGATGTAATCAAGCAACAGGACCTGGTTCAGGCATTCATTGTTGAAAAGGTAGATGTATTAATAGTAGTTCCTGTCAGCACAGATGCCATGGATCCGATCATCCAGGCAGGTAAAGAAGCAGGGATCCCGATTGTCTTTGTTAATAGAAACCCATTCGGTACAAATAAACCAGCCGAAGGAACATACTATGTTGGTTCTGAAGAGCTCGTAGCCGGTCAACAGCAGGCTGAATACCTCGGAAAGATTGCGGGTGAAAAAGGTGGTAATGCTTTCATTCTTCAAGGCAAACTTGACAACGAAGCAGCTATCAAACGGACTGAAGGGTTCGTAAACACCATAAATGAAAAATTCCCCAATATTAAAATCGTTGATACTCAGGTTGGTAACTGGCAGCGTGATCAGGGAGTCTCGATTACAGAGAACTGGCTAACCGCCTATGGAGATGACATCAACTTTGTGGTAGCTAACAATGACGAAATGGCTCTTGGCGCTGTTGAAGTGCTCCAGAAAGCCGGCAGAACTGATGTCATCGTTCTTGGTGTTGACTTCACCCCAGATGCTAAAACCGCTATCAAAGAAGGAAAGATGGTTGGTTCAGTCCGTCAAGATCTGGCTGGCCAGGGTGCAGGTGGAGTTCAGATCGCCTACAATCTCTTCAATGGTGGCCAAACAGAAAATCCTGTATGGATTCCATTTGTACTGATTACCGCTGACGATGTAGATAAATACTAGGATCTGTATGCCTCTATTTAGTTGGCGAATTAATCTAAATTAATTCAAACCATAGCAGCCATGGGATTATGGAAATTTTTCCATGGCTGCTAGAGATAATTCAACCCAAAAATTGTAAGCCTGACGATGATAAAGGCGAAAAGATATGGCAGAAGCAGAATATATCCTTGAAGCAACAAATATCGTTAAGGAATTCCCGGGTGTTCATGCACTAAAGGGTGTGGATTTAAAGGTCAAAAAGGGAGAAATTCTAGCCCTGGTGGGTGAAAATGGCGCCGGCAAATCCACTCTGATGAAGTGTATCCTGGGTATTTATGAACCTACCTCTGGTGAGATTATTTTTGATGGTCTGCATCGAAAAAAGTACACTACCACTGACGCTTTGAAAATGGGTATTTCTATGATCCAACAGGAATTAAGTCCTATTGAACATAGACCTATCATGGAAAACATATGGATTGGACGAGAGCCCGTCAATAAGCTGGGTATTGTTAACCATAGTGAGATGTACAAAAAAACGAAAGATCTTTTATTAAGTGTTGGGTTGAATGAAGATCCGAGAACACTGGTAAAAGACATATCTGTTGCAAAACAACAGATGGTTGAAATTGCAAAAGCAATTTCGTACGATGCCAAGTTGATTATCATGGATGAACCAACCTCTGCAATTAGTGGTACTGAAATCGCAGAGCTTTTTTCAATTATTAGAAAACTGAGAGAAGAAGGTAAATCAATTATTTATATTTCGCATAAGCTGGATGAAATTTATACAATTTCTGATCGGGTTGTTATCTTAAGAGATGGTGAATTTATTGGTACTTACGACACAGATAAAATTGAAATCAATAATATGATTGAAATGATGGTGGGTCGGAAGGTTAATGAATTCTTCCCAAAAATAAAATGTGAAATTGGCACTGTAAAAATGAAGGTTACCGGTCTCAGCAGCGGCAAAAAATTCAAGGATGTTTCATTTGATTTGAGAAAAGGTGAAATACTTGGCTTTGCCGGTCTGATTGGCGCTGGTAGGACTGAAGTTATTGAAACAATCTTTGGCTTACGAAAAAAAACAGCTGGTCAAATATTTATTGATGATAAAGAGGTTCATATCAATACACCAGCTGATGCGATAAAGAGCGGTATGGCATTTATTACAGAAGATAGAAGGTTAAATGGAATTTTTCCCGTTTTATCTGTAAAAGTAAATTTAATTATTGCAAATTTGGACCAGCTAATCAACAAAACACGTTTATTAAGTAATAAAAAAATTGTTCAGAAGTGTCTCGAGTACATTAAAACTTTGCAGGTAAAAACGCCCAGCGAGGAACAATTAATCATGAATTTGTCTGGTGGAAACCAGCAAAAAGTTTTGGTTGGTAGATGGCTTATGACAAACCCGGAGATCCTCTTTGTGGATGAGCCAACAAGAGGTATTGATGTAGCTACAAAAGCAGAGATTCACAGGCTTATTTCCGAGCTTGCAGGACAAGGAAAGAGTATTGTGATGGTTTCCTCAGAGTTACCAGAAATTATTGGTATGAGCGATAGGGTTGCTGTTATGAATGAGGGCAGTTTAACAGCAATTTTGGATAATACCAATAAATTATCTCAAGAAGAAATTATGAAGTATGCTGCTTTGAAAGAGGATTAAGGAGAGTACACCCATGACGAACAATTCTGCATTGATTAATAATCTGAAAAGTATTTTATCGAAGTATGGTATTGCCTTTATTTTGATTGTAATGGTCGTTCTAATGACCATTCTCAAACCGAACTCATTTCCGACGCCAAAGAATATCTTAAATATATTAAATCAAAGTGCAATTATTGGCGTGATGGCACTTGGGATGACCCTTGTGATTATCTCAAGGGGCATCGATATCTCCGTTGGTTCAGTTCTGGCGCTGGCTGGTGCTATAGCCGCCAGTCTAACCCAAACTTCAGAAGCAAGCATTAAAGTCTTTCAAAACTTAGGACCCCAATCGGTTGTACTTGCAATTTTAGCGGCGATAGCTGTCGGGGTGATTTGTGGTGCTATCAGCGGTGGTCTTGTTGCCTACACAGGAATTCCGGCATTTATTTCCACACTGGGTATGATGACAATAGCCAGAGGTGCTGTTTATCTCTATACGGGGGGACAGCCTATCAGTAAATTATCACCAGATATTTTATTTTTTGGTAATAACGTATTTGATGTTGTTCCTGTTCCTGTGATCGTTTTTGCGATCATGATCATTATCACGACCATTTTGCTCAGCTATACCAGATTTGGGAAAAGTGTTTATGCAATCGGAAGTAATATTTATGCTGCTGAGGTATCAGGTATTAAAGTAAAAAGAAACCTGATCTTAATTTACACCTTTGCCGGAATCACAGCCGCAATAGCATCCATTTTATTTATCGGTCGTGTAGCCAGCGTCCATCCAGGCGCTGCTTCGGGGTACGAACTTACAGTTATCGCTGCTACAACCATTGGCGGCACGAGCCATACCGGGGGTGTAGGGACAATCTGGGGATGTGTTCTGGGTACACTGATCCTGAGCGTATTAACAAATGGTTTTACCCTTTTAGGAATTGATCCTTATTGGCAGCAGATCGTACAGGGCGCAATTATCATCGGCGCAGTGGTGCTTGATATGCGGAAGAATGCAAAGAAAGCATAGTATTTCTGCTGACTAAGAGTAGTGCAGTAAAAAATCACATAAATTACTAAGTCAGTTCTAAGTTAAGAATTAATTTAGAAATTGTCGCTGTCCAAATATTAGTAGGAGTTCCTTTTTTATGATTTGGCGATTTAGCAGTTGTCCAGGCTCATGGGGAATTGAAGATGCAAAGGATCCCGATAATACTCCGTGGGCAATTGTATTAGATCAAATCAATAAAACTGGCTTTAACGCATTAGAACTTGGACCGTATGGGTATTTACCTTATGATACTGATTTCCTTACTCAGGAATTAACCCGGCGTAATCTTCAGATTGTTGCGGGTACGCTGTACGATGATCTGGTTTCAGAAGAAGCCTTCGAACGCATTGTGGAAAAAACACACAAGACCTGCAAGATTCTTTCTTCTATTCCAGTCGCTTCTCCAATTGGAAATCAAAAAAAGGTTCCCCCATATTATGTGATCATAGATGCCGTCAAGTCAGAAAGGGAAAAACAGGCTCGTTCAATAAAAGCACCTGCGTTATCTGTTGACCTTTGGCGGCAAATGGTTTCACATATCAAGGAGATAGCCACCATTTCGATGGAGCTTTACGGTGTTCGCCCTGTAATTCATCATCATGCGGGTGGATACATTGATTACATGGAAGAAATCGATATGGTTCTTGCGGACATTTCTGAAAAATTTGTTGGCTTATGTTTTGATACAGGTCACGCATATTATGCCGGTATTGATCCAGCTCAAGGTCTCAGAAAGTATAGTTCTCGCATTGAATATATCCATTTTAAGGATATCGATAAATCCGTTCTTGATGATGTCTTTCACAAGAACATTGGCTTTTATGAAGCATGTCATAAAAGACTCATGTGCCCTATCGGAGAAGGTACTCTGGATTATTCATCAATTAGAAGTTCTCTCATTGATATCGAATATCATGGCTGGATTACATTGGAGCAGGATAGACATCCAAACGATACAAGCAATGTGCCCGATTGCTTATTAAGAAGCATGACACACTTGAAAGAGCTTGGATTTTAAAATAATCACTATTTACACCAAGGAGAATCGATCATGTTTAATGAAGAACAAAGGTTTAAGGAACCGATCAGGTGGGCAATGGTTGGTGGGGGACGTGGAAGTCAAATTGGTTATATTCACCGTGCATCAGGCCAAAGAGATGGTCTGTTTCAACTAATTGCAGGTGCTTTTGATATTGATCCGGAACGCGGTAGAGAATTTGGAACAAACCTGGGGATTGATCCGGCGAGATGTTATGCAGACTATAAAGAAATGTTTGAAAAAGAAGCAAAACGGGCTGATGGGATCCAGGCTGTTTCTATTGCAACACCAAATAAATTCCATTACGAAATAGCAAAAGCAGCACTTTTATCTGGTTTGCATATTGTGTGCGAGAAACCGCTTTGTTTCCTTTCAAGCGAAGCTGAAGAACTGAAAGCCATTGCCAAGCAAAAGGATTTGGTAATCGGGGTGACATATGGATACACCGGTTACCAGATGGTGCATCAGGCGCGGAAAATGATTGAGAATGGGGAATTAGGGGAAATACGAATTATTAATACTCAATTCGCGCACGGTTTTCATTCTGAAGAAGTTGAAGCAAACGATCCCGGAACAAAATGGCGTGTAACGCCGCAAATAGCCGGGTCAACTTACGTCTTGGGTGATATTGGAACGCATGCATTATTTTTAGCTGAAACGATGATACCGGGTTTAAAAATTAAAAACCTGCTTTGCTTTCGACAGAGCTTTGTTGCCAGTAGAGCACCTCTTGAAGATAATGCAACCGTCTTGATGAATTTTACAAATAATGCTGTTGGTACTTTGTGGTGCAGCGCAGTAAATGCAGGCGCAATACATCAACAAAAAATACGCATCATTGGTTCTAAGGCAAGTATTGAATGGTGGGATGAGCACCCTAACCAGTTGAAATTCGAAATTCAAGGGAAACCGGCACAATTGCTTGATCGTGGGATGGGTTACCTTTATAACGATGATCCCGCCGTGGCATCGAATCGTATTGGTGCCGGTCATGCTGAAGGACTATTTGAATCTTGGGCAAATCTTTATCATCGATATGGTCTCGCCATTCATGGAAAAATGGTTGGCGATGATTCAATTACAAAAGATCTCTGGTACCCCGGAATTGATGCTGGGATAAACGGTGTGAAATTTTTAGAGAAATGCGTTGCATCTGCTGATAACGGCAGCATTTGGATTGACTATGAATAGGAATTAGGGAATTCGTTGATATCTTGCGATGTCGTCAAAAATGATTGCATAAGAAGAATTCGATCAAGAAAGAGGGTAGCATGAAAGTAAAAAAATTAACAATGGCACAAGCGATTGTTGAATTTCTAAATAATCAATACATAGAATTTGATGGTATTGAGCATAAATTTGTTAAAGGTATGATGGGTATCTTTGGGCATGGCAATGTCGTCGGATTGGGTCAGGCATTGGATCAATATAAAAATGAAATTACTTTTTATCAGGGCAAGAATGAGCAGGAAATTGCACATGCTGCAATAGCATTTGCCAAACAAAAAGACAGGCGAGAGATATTTGCGTGTACAGCGTCTATCGGTCCTGGCTCACTCAACATGGTAACTGCTGCAGGCACAGCAACGGTAAACAGATTGCCGGTTTTGTTCCTGCCATCAGATACATATGCTTGCAGGCAACCTGATCCGGTGCTGCAACAAGTTGAATACCCAATGGACTATAACGTCACAGCAAATGATGCATTCAAACCCGTAAGTAAATATTGGGATCGGGTTTCCAGACCTGAACAATTAATGACAGCACTGATCAATGCATTTCGAGTATTGACCGATCCTGCGGATACAGGTGCCGTCACGGTATGTATTCCACAAGATGTTCAAGGCGAAGCATATGATTACCCGGAAGTGTTTTTGGAAAAACGGGTCTGGCACGTTGACAGACGACCCATTACCGATCAGGCGGCACTCAGAGCAATCGAACTTATCAAAACCAAGAAGAAACCGTTGATCATCTGCGGTGGTGGAGTGAGATACAGCCAGGCAGAAAACGAACTTGTAGCGTTTGCTGAAAAATACAATATCCCGTTTGCAGAAACACAAGCCGGAAAGGGTATTATTCCTTTTGATCATCCATTAAATCTGGGAACGGTGGGTGTCTGCGGCACCTATTCCGCAAACAAGATAGCGAAAGAATGTGATCTGGTGATTGCTGTTGGAACCAGGTTGGGAGATTTTGTTACATCATCGAAAAAAGCATTTACAAAAGATGATGTCGACATTCTTTCAATTAACGTAGCCCAGATTGATGTGCATAAGATGAACGGGGTAGGTCTGGTTGGAGATGCAAAACTGGTTCTGATGAAATTAACCGATCTACTACAGAATACGGGGTATGTTACTGGTTACAGTAATGAAATTGAAAAAGAGAAAGATCAATGGTCTGCGATAATGCAAGACCTGAGCGAAATAGACCAGAAGGAAGGTTTATCTCAAACCAGGGTTTTAATCGAATTAAACAAAATATTACATGATGACGATATCATCGTTTCTGCTTCGGGTAGTTTACCTTCAGACCTCGAGCGAGTATGGCAGGCGAAAACACGGGGTACATATCATTTAGAATATGGATTTTCTTGTATGGGATATGAAGTCCCTGGTGCCTTAGGAGTGAAAATCGCTGAACCCCATAAAGAAGTATATGCATTTGTTGGCGATGGGGGTTTCCTGATGTCTCATGCGGAACTTTACACGAGCATTCAGGAAAATAAGAAGATCAATATCCTACTTTTTGATAATCATGGTCATCAATGTATTCACAATCTCCAAAGATCCCAGGGGATAGACACATTTGGAACAGAGTTCAGATATCGGGAAGACAAAACAGGAGAACTGACCGGGCAGTATGCTGCGATCGATTTTGCATACATAGCAAAAGGGTATGGTGCAGAAGTCTTTAAAGTAGAAACCCTTGATGAACTTAAAAATGCCATTGAACAATCCAGAAAATCTAAAGTATCTACATTGATAGATATTAAAGTTCTACCCGGGACTATGACTCAGGGTTACGAGAGTTTCTGGAGAGTGGGTACCGCTCAAGTTGCAACAGACCCGCGAGTTATGAAGGCAGCCAAGTTAATGAACGATGAAGTCAAAGAAGCAAAACCATTTTAAATAATTAGGAGGCAACAACAATGTTAGAAAAAAGTAAAGTTAAGCTGGGATGTGCACCGATTAATTGGACAAACGACGATTTGCCTTCTTTGGGTGGAGATTTAACCTACCAGCAGTGTTTGAGCGAGATGGCGTTGGCGGGTTACAAAGGCAGTGAAATCGGAACAAAATACCCCAAAGACAGGAATGTGCTGAAAAAAGCATTGGATCTCAGAGGTTTGCAGATTTGTAATGGCTGGTTCAGCAGTTTCCTTACCACTGATAAACCGATTGAATACACTTTAGATCTGTTTAACAAACATGCCGATTTCACTTATTTTTTGGGCGCAAGGGTGGTTGGAATCGGAGAATGTGGAGTAACTATTCACGGAGATGAGAGCTGCCCATTAAGCAAAGCGCCTGTTCTCTCAGATGCACAATTTGAAAAGGTAGCCAAGGGTCTCAATGAAATCGGCAAGCTAGCAAAACAAAAGGGAATGAAAACAGCATTCCATTACCACATGGGTACCGGCGTGCAAACCATGGAAGAAACTGACAGACTGATGGCTATGACTGATCCTGAATTGGTTGGGATGGTGTTTGATACGGGACATGCAACATTAGCTGGGGGTGATCCGGTTAAGCTGCTAGAAAAACATCTCAAGCGGGTCAACCACATTCATTTTAAAGATGTGAGAAGCAATATCTTTAAAAAGCTCAAAGGGGAAGATTGGAGCTTTTTGAAGGGCGTAAAGGAAGGGATCTTCACTGTTCCGGGAGATGGAGATATGGTTGACTGGGATGGTATATTCGCGATTTTAAACAAGAGTGATTATGAGGGTTGGATTGTTGTTGAAGCGGAACAAGATCCTGCCTTAGCCGATCCATTGGAATATGCAATTAAGGCGAGAAAATTCATCGCTGAAAAATCAGGTCTATAAGTTTTGGAGCTTTACCAATGATTATTAAAAACAAGGATGGATTTAAGCAAGGGTATAACAGCATTACCGATATGGATGGTAAAGACCAGGATAGCATGATGGATTTTGGTATCTTAAAACTTTCGAACGGTTCCACCTATTCGGATGACTCACAAAAAGAAAAAGCAATTTTGCTGTTATACGGAGAAGTAGAACTTGAATGGGATGGCAAGAAGAAAGTAATTAAAAGGGGATCCTATATTGATGATAACCCCTGGGTGTTGAATGTTAGTAAGAATAGCTGTGTAAATATTACCGGTATGACAAATGATTCTGAACTGGCAATTATGCGGACCGAAAACCAAAGGCAATTTGAATCGAAGCTCTACACAGATAAGGATTGCAGAATTGAAATCCGCGGTAAAGGTCAGATGAATGAAGCAGGGACAAGAATTGTAAAAACCATTATGGATGTATCCATCACGAAGGATTCCAACTTTATGTTGGGAGAAGATGTGCAGTATCCGGGTAGATGGGCTGGATTCCCCTCACACCACCACGAACAGCCAGAAATTTACTTTTACAAACTTTATCCAGAAAACGGATTTGGCTTGTTGAAATTAGGGGATGAAGGAGTATTGATTGAACATAATGATACCGTTAAGATCCTTCCAAATCTGGATCATCCGCAGGTAGCAGCTCCGGGATATGCAATGTATTTCCTCTGGGTCATCCGTCACCTGGATGGAAATCCATACATAAAACCAACATTTATTAAAGAGCATTTATGGGTTGAAACCCCAAATGCACCTATTTGGCCAGATAAGTAGAGGAGAAGCGAGAATGAACAAGAAAGCTATTCATGGTAAGACCATTTATAAAAGTAATCTGGCCACAGATATTCGGGTGGCGCATGAATGTGGTTTTAGTGCTATTGAGATTGTTGCTTCTAAACTTTACAGCTTCTTAGAGTCGGGGAATACGACGGATGATTTGTGTAAGATATTAGACCACCATCAGGTTGAACCGGTCTGTATTAACGATATATGCCATGTTGAAACAGATGACACAAAAAAAATTGAAGAGATATTAAAGCAAACTGATTATTTGTCGGGTGTGGCAAAAGCCATTAATTGCCCTACGATTCAGCTTGTCCCATTGCTGGCATTAGAAGGCAGACCCTGGAAAGAAATTGTTGAAATAACTGGGCGAAATGTTGGAAAAATTGGGGCGATTGGGAAGAAGTATGGGGTGAGATTCCAGATGGAACCCGTTGCCTGGTCTCCGATTCACTCCCTCTCGAAATGTCTGGAGATGATCGATGTCGCAGGCGAAGACAATGTAGGTATGGTTGTGGACTTTTGGCACCTCTGGGCAGGTGGAGAAACATCTCCGGATGAAGTAGCCAGATTAGATAAATCAGGAATCTACAATATTCATTTTTGCGATGGTAAAAAACAACCACGTGATACAAAGTGGGATGAAACAATACTACGGGGATATTATCCTGGAGATGGCGATATTCCATTGAATGAATGGGTCGAAGCCGTGAAAGCCACCGGCTACGATGGATATTGGTCTTGTGAACTGGTTAGCGCAAAACACTGGGAAGATGATGTATTTGAAGTAGCTACGACGATGAGTCAGGCTATGGATAAATTCATCTTTAAGATGTAGTAAATAGTAAATGATAGATGTTGTTAGTTGATTGATAATTTGATAATTCTGGAAATATAAACTTATTTCCAGAATTTTTTTTGTGGTTACAAAGTAAATGGTTCGTCGGGTTTGGGCGCAACCTGATCGACAGGATGTGCTGGATTTTTCCAATATAAAATGAAAAATTTGATAATTGAAAGTATTCGATTTTACTTGGTAATGATACTTGATATTTTGATGGAATAGGTAAATATTTTATAATTCTTTGAATAGCTATGTTGATAGAATCATCGCATGGTAATGGTAAAAACTTAACTGGAAAAAAATATTGGAGGCAGTTTGCATAAATATATACCTGATTACAAATGGTCGAATATCTTTGCGATGGTACACAACTTATCAGGTGTCCCAAGAATTTGTGCAGACCCTTGTAACAACAAACTGGTTGTCATCACCGGAGCCACCTCTGGAATCGGTTATGCAACAGCGAAAAAATTTGCCTCGTGTGGAGCTGATCTATTATTGGTTAATCGCAATGAGCAAAAGTCGATTGCACTGTGCGAAGAAATTAAGAGTGAATACAACACCAATATCGATTTTCTTCTGGTTGACTTTACAAAATTATCCGATGTGCATGCAGCAGCAGAGAAATTAATAAAAATTGAACGAAAGATAGATGTCCTGATACATAATGCTGGTGTTTACAATACCAGCAGAATCCTCACGATGGATGGTATGGAAGAGGTCTTTCAAACCAACTATTTAAGTACATTTATTTTGAATTATTCCCTAAAAGAGAAATTTAAAAAACAGGCAGGTGGACGAATTATTTTCGTAAACTCAGAGGCATACAGGTTTGCTGTGTTCGGTCTGAATTACGACGATCTTTCCTGGATGAACCATCGCTATTCAGGAATAAAAAGTTATGGGTCTGCCAAGCTGGCTCAATTACTCTCCATGTTGAAACTCGAAGAATATTTCAGCGGGAGTGGGGTTACGATTAATGCTATGCATCCAGGAAATGTGAAAACCAATAGCGGTCAAAATAACGGCATGATTTATAAAATATTTAAGAGATTAGTTTTGGATCACAATGCGCAGACAGCGGATTTTGCTGCTGAAGCACTGTATTACCTGGGCGTTTCTGAAGAAATTGCTACTAGTACTTGCAAATACTTTAACCTTACTACCGAAGAAGAACCCGCACCTCCAGCACTGGATATGGAGGCTGCAGAAAAATTATGGACGATGAGTTTGGAATTAGGTGAATTTTATGAAAAAGAATAATGAGAAGATCATTATTGTAGGCACAGGCATGGCAGGTTTAACCGCAGCGGCGTATCTGACAAAAGCAGGCTACAATGTATTGCTTTTGGAGAAGAATGAAAGAAGCGGGGGTTTACTCGGCACACTAAATAATAATGGTTTCTATTTTGATTCCGGTCCAAGAGCTTTGGTAAATTCCGGTATTGTAAAACCGATCTTAAAAGAATTGGGAATAGAATGGGAAGTATTTGAAAATAAAATCTCAATTGGCATCGAAGATCAGTTATTTCAGGTAAGTGCTATCAAAGATCTGGATGAATACCAGCGCATCTTAATAGAATTATTTCCTGGAAACAGTGAAGATATTCACAATATACTTGCTACGGTAAAAGATTTATCTGAACATACCCGGGTGATCTATGAATTTGACAACCCATATTTTGGCGATCAATTCAGTAATAAGGAGTATGTTATCAGAAGGCTTCTGCCGTGGACATTAAAATTCCTGCAGGCATTAAGAAAATTCAATCAATTTAAGATGCCTATGGAAGACTACTTGCGCCAACTGACAAAGAATCAATCGCTCATCGACATCCTTATCCAGCATTTTTTCCGGAATACGCCCACATATTTTGCCCTGGGGTACTTCTATGTTTACCTGGACTATTTTTACCCGAAAGGTGGAACAGGAACATTAAAGGATCTGCTTTTTGAGAAAGTGAATGAGCGTGGTGGACAATTACAATTGAATAAAAAAGTAACCAGCGTTGTTCCTTGCGAATCAAAGGTAACGGATGCTGAGGGTAAGGAATACTTCTACGACCATTTGATTTGGGCGGCAGATTTAAAGACTCTCTACCGGATCATTGACCCGGTTGGATTAGATACTAAAGTGACCAGAAAATTAGAATCTGAGAAGGAGAGAATTTTATCTTCAAAAGGCGCAGAATCAGTTTTCATTATGAATATCGGTGTTAATCGCCCGCCGTCATACTTCAAAGAGCATGGCGGGGAGCACCTGTTTTTTACTCCCTCGAGGCAGGGGTTGGGAAAAACAAACAGTTCATGGCGGATGCAACTAATAAATGATTTCGACCAGGTCTCAAAAAATGAAGTTTTCGCATGGCTGGAAAGTTATTGTGATCTGACTACATATGAAATATCCATCCCGGTCTTGCGTGATAATTCTTTGGCGCCCGAAGGGCAAACCGGGATGATGGTGAGCTGTCTCTTTGACTATCAGATAGTTGCCAATGTCGATAAAGCAGGATGGTACGAGGAATTTAAAGAGCGGCTGGAGAACCGGATTATCCACAATTTATCAAAAACAATTTATAAGGATTTTGACAGGGACCTGATTTTCAAGTTCTCCTCCACACCATTGACAATCAATAAAATATCCGGCAGTTCAGAAGGCGCAATCACAGGGTGGTCTTTCGAATCTGAACCGCCGGTGATCTATAAACTCACTGATGTTGGCAAGTCGGTTTTTACCACCATCCCGAATGTCTATAAAGCCGGTCAATGGGCTTACGCTCCTGCCGGTGTGCCCATTGCAATGCTGACAGCCTGGCATGCCTACCAGAAGATTATTAAAAAGTCGAAGAGAAAATAATCATGTTAATAAAAATTGTGCTACTGGCTTTTATCCTTCTGGAATTTTCTAATGTTATCGCTCTGTATTTTTTCCCGGGATCGAAAAGGGCTAATGGTGTGGGGGTGTTCTCTGCCTGGGAAAAATCAAAAGAATTCCCCGAGATCCATGATTTTGTGCATTATCTGGTTAATTGGGTGGCGGGGGTAAAGTTGATTTTTCTTTTTCTGTTGGGCTTTATTGTAGCGTTCGCCGATCTCAATCTTCAGAGGTTAATTCTGGTCGCTTTGGGTCTGGCTACGGTTACTTTCTTCTGGCGCTTATTCCCTTTGGTGCGAAAAATGGATCGCGAGGGGCAGGTCCAACCCAAAAACTACTCATTC
The DNA here is from genome assembly GCA_964648485.1 of uncultured Leptolinea sp. Taxonomy (GTDB): domain Bacteria; phylum Chloroflexota; class Anaerolineae; order Anaerolineales; family Anaerolineaceae; genus DAIOEK01. The sequence goes on along the minus strand of CAZYOF010000010.1, from coordinate 106,503 downwards.
ATACTGGGTGGCATGATTCTGGTGATGGTTATTTTGTTTTTTACAATAGCAATCATCGGACATTAATTCTAATTGTTATCCATTTGTGAACTCAACTGATTATGAAAGCATTGGCTGTGTAATCCTGTGAAGTAATGCGGAATAATTTCAAAGGAAATTTATAAAAATCCAACTATTTGTTTCTTTGTCTATTGTCACAGATGACAGCTGGTTATTTGCTTATTTTGTGCGTAAAATGATAAAGAATCATGAATCTTGAAAGTTTGTCTTCGGAAATTTGCAATTTACATTTCATTACTAAATTCATTTTCCCCTTACCATATCTGGATCATGCCTATCGAACAAACCTTTCAGGTTTTTCACTGGCATAAAAACCGATTTGTTGTATTATTAATAAGCACAGCAAATTATTGCCTGTGTGCACGAACCCAAAAACCAAATCTTACAAAGGTGGAGAATATGAAGCAAAACAAAATAATGTTGGTGTTGTCTATTGTTATCGTTCTGAGCATGGTACTTACTGCATGCGCCCCCGCGGCAACAACCAAAGCCGTTAACTTAAATGAAGCGACTCTGAATCAGATTATCGAAGGCGCCAAAAAAGAAGGCCATGTAGAATCAGTGGGTATGCCTGATTCATGGGCAAACTGGGGTGAAACCTGGCAGGAACTCACCGCTACCTATGGCATCACACACGCTGATACAGATATGAGCTCCGCAGAAGAACTCAACATGTTTGAAAACGAAAAAGATGCCCCGACAAAAGATATTGGTGATATTGGTCTCGGTTTCACTGCAGAATCAATCAGCCGCGGGCTGGTTCAGGGCTACAAAACCTCTTATTGGGATGTCGTTCCTGATTGGGCTAAAGGCGAAGATGGAAAATGGATGATCGCCTACACCGGTGTAACAACCTTTATCTACAATAACGATGTTTCATCAGAACCTGCTCCTACCTCATGGGCTGATGTTCGCGCCGGTACTTACAAAGTTACCATCGGTGATGTAATTGGTGGCGCCACCGGTCAGGCGAATGTCCTGGCAACTGCTTACGCTTTTGGTGGTGATATGGATAATCTGGATCCTGCATTTGAGTTCTGGGCGGAAATGGCAAAAGCCGGACGTATCGACCAGGGTGATATTCTCCTCCAGAGAATCCAGGCAGGCGAAGTTCAGCTGGGTGTAACCTGGAGTTACAACGCATTGACCTATCGCAACGAAACACCCAACTACAAGTTCACTGTCGGTGTTCCATCTGATGGATCAATCCTCAGTGGTTATGCCTCAGTCATCAACGCATATGCACCGCACCCGTACGCGGCTGCCTTAGCGCGCGAATTCATCTTCAGTGATGAAGGTCAGATCAACCTTGCAAAATCTGGTGCTATCCCCACCCGAACCGATATTGTCATCCCGCAAGAAGTTCAGGATGCAACCCTGCAGCAATCTACCTATGCCAATGCTATCCCCATCAAAGATGCAGCCGCATACGCAGCTGTCGGGAAAGAGATCTCAGCTCGTTGGGAAGCAGAAATCATCCCATTAATGAGCAAGTGATCTTGTCCGGTAGTTTAGTTAACAGTCGTGCTTAATAATAGGATGGGGCGTATTCAAAATACGCCCCATGCTTGAATATTGGAGGTTCCTTGAATAAAAAATCCAATGTGAGACTATACTTCCTGGTTCTTCTTCCTTTTTTGGTAGTTGTATTTCTTTATGAAATCCTCCCGTTGGTTATGATGATTCTTAGCAGCTTTAAATCCGAAGTGGATAGCAGCGTATTATTCACTCTCGAGAACTATATCTCCGCTTTCACAAAACTTTCGTACCAGAGAGCAATTATCAATAGTCTTAGAATAACAATCATTTCCACTATCTTTGGAATAGCCATTGGCTTTATCGGTGCACAGGCAGCGCATAATTCTCAGGGGAACATTCGAAACACATTCTTGACTGTCCTAAATATGACATCCAACTTTGCTGGTGTTCCACTCGCATTTGCTTACATGATTATTTTAGGAAATTCTGGTGTTCTTCTACTCCTTGCCAGAACATTAGGCTGGGAGACGCTTGCAAATTTTGACCTTTACACTGGTACTGGTTTGATTATGATGTATGTCTATTTCCAGATACCCTTATCGACCCTTTTGCTGATCCCTGCCTTTAATGGTATTCGTAAAGAGTGGAAGGAAGCCAATACATTACTGGGTGGGCATCCGATACAATTCTGGACGAAAGTGGGGATACCTGTTTTGCTCCCCAGTATTTTTGGAACGATGAGCGTGCTTTTTGCAAATGCACTTGCAGCTTATGCCACAGCGTATGCCCTCTTGATGAATAATTATTCTCTGTTGCCGGTAAACATTACTGGTATGTTTACGGGAGATATGACCACCCGACCTCATCTTGGCGCAGCGCTCTCAGTTGTAATGATGTTACTGATGTTGATCGCTATCATGATCAATAACTACATCAACCGTCAAACCACGAAATGGAAGGGGGCATAGGTGAATAAAAACAAGTTATCATCAACCATTATCATTGTTATTATTATTTACCTCCTGATCCCCCTGTTTGCTACAGCTGTGTATTCCATGTTCCGGAAATGGACAGGCATCTTACCGGAAGGGTTCACACTGGAGCATTACCAATCTTTGCTTTCCAACCGGGCTTTCCTGCTTACCCTGGGGAGGACCATCATCATTTGTATTATCCCCATTGTGTTGACAGTATTTTTAACTCTGTTGGCGTTGTTTGCAGTCACCATCTACTTTCCGAAGTTGGAAAAATATGTGCAGATTTTGTGCATGATCCCATATACAATTCAGGGCGTCATATTGTCTGTCAGTATTCTATCTCTATATGCCGGCGTCAAGGGTTTTCTTGGCTTACGGTTGGTGATGCTGATGGGAGCCTATTGCATCATAATTTTGCCGTATGTCTACCAGGGAATCCGTAACAGTATGCAGGCTATCAATATGCCAATGCTGATTGAGGCTGCCGAGATGCTTGGGGCGAGCAAGCTTAACGCTTTTTTCAAGGTAATCGTCCCCAATATTATTTCAGGTATTACGGTTTCCTCATTGCTCTCAGTCGGTATTATTTTTGGAGATTATGTTCTTATTCGGAATATTACCGGTAGCTCATTCCAGAATGTCCAGATCTTTTTGTTCCTGGCGATGAAGCGATCCAGTACAGAAGCCTCCGCCGTGTTCGTCATTATTATGGCAACCACGTTCCTTATTGCAGCTCTGGTTCTATTCTTACAGGGCAGAGACAACCGGCAAAAAATTGAATACAGAGGTAGGTAAACATGCCTTATATCCGTTTTGAAGATCTCAACAAATACTACGGTAAAAACCATGTATTAAAAGACATCAACCTTGAAATTGAAAAGGGACAGTTGGTTACCTTGCTGGGTCCCTCAGGTTGTGGAAAAAGCACCCTGTTACGCTGCCTGGCGGGGCTTGAAGATGTTACCTCGGGAAAGATTTATCTGGATGGGAAGGATATTACCCAGGTAGGGGCTCGCGATCGTGGTATCGGAATGGTTTTTCAGCAATACTCCCTTTTTCCAAACTTAACTGTTGGCGATAACGTGGCATTTGGTCTCAAAATGAAAAAAGCACCACAGGTAGAGATTTCCGGTAAAGTCAAAGAAATCTTAAATCTGGTCGGTCTTTCAGAAAAAATTGACAACTATCCAAATCAACTCTCCGGTGGACAGCAGCAACGGGTAGCGCTTGCCCGCGCTATTGTGACCGAACCCAAAGTACTTCTACTGGATGAGCCGTTATCGGCTATTGATGCCTTGTTACGGCGTAATTTACGTATTGAAATCAGGCGGATTCAAAAGGAATTACAGATCACAACCATCTTTGTTACCCACGACCAGGATGAAGCCATGGTCATGTCTGATGTGATTCACCTCTTGAGCGCAGGATACATTGAACAGAGTGGAAGCCCGATTGATTTATATTCACGACCGCGGACACTATTTGCGGCGACATTCATAGGGAATTACACCATCCTCCCGGCTGAAGATTTCAGTAAAGCTTGTAGAGAAAAAATTAACTGTAAAAATGTAGCTATCCGCCCGGAAATTGTCCATATGGACAATAAACCGGATGCAGGGGATGATAAATATCACCTGCGTGGAACCATCAGCAGTAGTTTTTGCCATGGTAACATCTTCCGTTACAGTTTGAACTGTAAAGGCATCCTGATCAACGCTGATGTGGTATATGAAGGCGGGTTGCCTTTAAGTGACGGAGAGGAAGTCTTTGTTTCCATCAAGAAGGATGCTGTTATCGAACTGGAATAAATTGCGAATGTTCGCGCCTTAGTATAAAAATATCGTAGGGAGGGAAATTCAGCGTTACCCCTTACGATATTTATCAATAGTTGAATTTAACATGAGATCCTTTTCTAGAATAATGCCATCGGGTTATCCGGGGTATCTTACTCTTAGTTGACAGGTGTTTCTCTCACCGTTGAGAAGAAAGCATCTAAATTACGTAAAGGTATACCGGGAGGAATATCACAACCAGAGGATGGAATGAAATTTCTGCATCCTTTCATTGTAATCATCAATTTTTTTGTTTCTGATATAACTTCTTCTACGTTGCATTGTTGGGAAATGGCGGTTGGATCGAGATTTCCTGATAGGATGATTTGTGGATCAATTAGCTGAATAGCTCTTGAGAGGTCCATTGGGGCACCGAAATGGAGGATTTCTGCTCCTGATTCCAGGATGCCTGGAAGATGAGCGAGCCTGGCACCACAGTTATGCAGGATTATGACAAAATCATCAGCCTGGTTTTCCGTGATGATCTGCCTGATGTATTTTGAGGAAAATGAGCTGAGACCTTTTGGGGAAAGGAGACCGGCAGCAGGTTCAGCCATGATTACCCCATCCACGCCGGTTTTGCGAAATTCAGCTATATATTTGCATAAGAAATTTGTTACTTTGGTTAGTAGAAATTGCAATGTGTCTGGTTCAATCAAAGATAATTCCAGAATTTCGCTGACTCCAAATAATCGCCCGGCGAGAGAAAATGGACCGATGACACCACCTAACACGGGGGTTACCCCAGAAAATTGTTTAGCCAGAACACCGGCAGTATGCAGAGGTACGCTGGTTCGCCCATCTCCGGGGATAGGTTCAGGAAGAGATTCAATTTCTTTAATCCCGGTAACTCTCCGTCCAATCACTGTTGGTATTTCGTTCTTTAACATGCGAATCTGGCAGCCAAACAATTCAGCTTCAACACTCAGATCCATTGCCGTTAAAATGATTTCTGTGTTAAAGCGTTCTTTGATTGCTAAAACCGATTCTATTTGGGAATGAGCGTTGGAAACGACATCTTCGACTGAAGCACCAGTGATTTGCAGTCCTGAATATACGCCAATTGGCATAGGGATTGGTTTTCTGGCGTTCAGGATCATTCTGGCAAATTTTGATTGGTTCATCTGTTTATTGTCCTGTCATTGTAAGCATTTGATTCATCATGATGGATAGCTGCAATAATTCGAAATTGCGATTTTAGTTTTCAGACCTCTAAACGAGGAAAGTGCATAAATTCCCATGAAAAATATTTTGCTAGTACCCTAAATAAGGGGATCGTCTGTTTGTCTATTCATCCAACCATAGCTGGTATGATTATACGGGAAATGACAACGTTGTCAATTCATTATAATAATTACTTTTGATTAATGCATAAAGAGGAAGTTCCAGGGAAAGAGATTCCTGCAAAATTTCCACAAGGAGATAAACATCCGTTCCTTGCAGGGAAGTGCAACAATATGAATGGATGGTTATAATTCTAATATGAATGATCCCATAAATATTGCTCATAGGGGTTTTTCGGGAGAATACCCGGAAAACACAATTCTTGCTTTTCAAAAAGCGCTTGAATTAGGTGTAGATGCGATAGAACTGGATGTTCACCTATCCAGTGATGGCGAGGTAATGGTCATCCATGACGAATATCTGGAAAGAACAACAGGAGAAACAGGTTTAATTAAGGACTATAGTTATGCAAGACTGTGTAAATTGGATGCGTCTGCTTCTTACCATGGAAAATTTGGGAAGAATCCAATCCCCACTCTATCTGAGTATATGGAGTTAATTCAAGGATGGAGTATTACCACTTTTCTTGAGCTAAAGAACAGTATGATTGTCTACCCAAATCTGGAAGAGAAAGTAGCAGAGTGTATTTACAAATTTGGGGTGCAGAAAAACACCATCGTTTTTTCAGCCAACCATCCATCGGTGAAGTTTTTCGGTCAATTAGCACCAGATGTGCTACTCCTCTTTCCCTTTGATAATTGGATTTTTGGATATGGAGCTTATTGCAAAGAACATGGAATATCTAGATGTATGCCATACTTCCGTGCATTAACATCAGAGGTGATATCAGAAATTCAAGAACACGAAATTGAAATTTATCCGTGGATTGTTGATGAAGTAGATGATATGAAGAATATGATAAAGCTGGGCATGGATGGCATCCTGACGAATAGACCTGATCGCCTTAAAATGATCATTGGGGATCAATAGCTAAGTATTGTCCCAATATTGCATGACAATCTAATAATCTTTAAAATGAAAAACGGAAGGTTTCCCTTTTGTTGATTATAGAAAGCTACTTAACTTTGTTTGCATGTCCTTCGACAGCATCAATCAAGGCTTCTCGTAATGTCATAACAGCCAACTCTGCACAATGCAAATGATCATCTGGTAATCCCTCTAAGGCATTAATTACCTCATCAGAGTTTATTTTTCCGGCATCTTCTAGAGTTCTTGTGCACGCCATACGAGTCACCATGCTTCCGCATGCCTGGGTTGCGCCGCAACCATCTGCCAAAAATTTTGCATCCAAAATGCGCCCATTTACAATTTTTAGATCAATCTGCATCCGGTCACCACATTGACCAAGGAAATGCCCCTGCGCATCTGGTTTTTCTAAAGAGCCCACATTATATTTATTCCGGATTAAATACATGACAGAATCAGAGAAATACTGACCTGTGCCAGATTGGGTTTGGGGATCTTCATTAATGATTTGGTTCTGTTGATCAATTGATGGCTTATCACTGTCATCATCTGTTGTTTCAACTGCAGTTTGTTCCGGCTGTCTGTTTTTAATCTCTAATATATGAGATTCAAAAGTGTCAATGAAGGCATTACCTTCAGCAAATGTTACTTCTTCGATTCTGCCAGTATCACATAGGTTACAGTTCTCTGGCAGGTAAGGTATGTGTGCAAGGACAGGTAAAACCCAATTGGATGCAATTGTATCTGTAGAAAATTCTCCAAAAATTGCAGATTTCTTATTAACGTTTAGGTCGTGGTAAAAAGTCATATTTTCAACAACTCCCACGATATTCACACCTAATTCTCGAACGATCCGTATTCCTTTGCTATTTAGCTGTGAGCATAGAGATTGAGGTTGATTAACGAACAAAACAGCAGTAAATGGAATGGATTGTAATATGGATACTGTTATTTCTGATGCACTTGGAGGAAGATCAACAAGCAGATAATCTAATTCTCCCCATTCTACCTCCTTAAATAACTCTGCTATGACTCTACTTGCTAATGCTTCTTTCCATATTATTGAGTTCTTTTCATCATCAATTAAGAGATTTGGGGTAATTATTTTGATTCCCTGCTTTGAAATTAGGGGAACAAAGCTGTAAATCCCTCTTTCTAATGGTCCCTGGATCCCAAAAAAGGCGGGAATGGTCGAACCGGCGAAATTGGCATCAAGGATACCTACGTTGTATCCCTTAGCGCGCAATTCAATTGCCAAGAGGCTGGTAACAAATGATCTGCCGGTACCACCTTTGGAACTGGTCACGCCGATAACAGTATGAATTTCTCGATTAAAAGTATTTTGGGGATCTGAATGAGCAGTTGCTTCCATGAAATTACTCCTACAAACTTGACTTGCTAAGTGAGATTATTTCTAAAATTTCCTATGGATTATAACAGTACATGGTTCTTGTTATATCCTCCTTCATGATTGGGTAATATCCAACTTTTGTTATTTCAGAAAGGATCCAGATTAGAGCTTGTTCATTGGGTGCAATACACTAAAATCTGTTTATTTATCATGTTTTTTATAAATTGAAATTCATTTAAAGATATCATTTTCAATGTTCGAAATATTTGTTGAATGGATTTTGGGTAGATCTCAATTCTGCAGGTTTGATTCTTCCGCCAATTTTCCACCTGGGATTTGCAGCAATACTGGGAATATTTGCCTTTGATTTGCCAGGAGTGAGATCTGCGAGTCAGGCAACCATTATCCTTCATTTTTGTCCTGTATTTGTTGTCTTTGTAATTATTGCTAAAGAAGCAATTTTCACAGTATTAATTTTGTCAATAGGTGCCCAAGATATGAAATCAATATCTGCTGATAGATCACCCGCAGATATTTGGCTTCAAAAGATAATCTCTCCTTCGGTGATTTGATATTACTGATATATTCAGGTGTATCCTATACAGTAGGGTGGGAATTCCTGATCAAGTTTACCAGCAATGAAATGAATAGTGGCGAAGGGTTTTTCATATTTATTGGATTGAGTATATATTTCCTGCTGGTTTTCATCTCAACTCGCATTATTTATCTGCTGCAAGAAATCTCAATACAACAAAATAGCAAAACCAGAATCTTTTCTATCACAAGTTTTTTACTCCTGTGCGCTATTGCAATGTCGTCTACCCCTGCAAGGTAGGTTTTTGTTTCTTGATGATGTATTTTGTATTAAATTAAAACATCCGCTGGTTATTTAGCGGATGTTTGATATTTTTAGTAATTACTACTTTAAATTCTCTTCTAATGCTTTTGGCAGGTAGGCATAAAATTCGGTTGAATTCACCACATCATCTAATAATACTTTTTCGTGGATAGTGTGCGCATCGACTTCGTCGCCAGGGCCGAAACCAATGGATGGAATTCCTGCTTTGCCTGCCCAATATGTTCCATTTGTTGAGAAATCCCAGGTGCCAAGGGGGCGATCTTCTCCCCAAAGGGTACGAATAGTATTCAATCCTGATTGGACAAGCGGGTGATATTCATCCTGCAACCAGGCAGGGAAGTATTTTGCCAGAGGAAAGACGAAACCAGTGTATGAAGGAGTATCATAATAAAGCTCCTCTACAAAAATCTCATTCTGAAGATAATCGGGAATCAATCCTTTAATCAGGTTGATAACATCATCATGCGGTTCGCTAAGCGTGATCCGTCGATCCAGATAAATGGTGAATTGATTTGGTACAGCATTGATGGAATTTGTGCGGGCTTCCACATCAGTTACAGCAATTGATGCATTACCCAGTATGGGGTGACTACCCTGTCCAAAGCGCATCCTGCGGTCCAACTCGCGGATGAGGTTGATGATGGAGATCATTTTATAAACAGCGTTATCGCCCAAATAATGAACCGCGGCGTGTGCTGATCTACCGGTGGCGGTAATTTTTAACTCGATTCGCCCTTTATGTCCGCGGTAAACATTCATCTTCGTTGGTTCGCCGATAACAACAAAATCAGGTTTTACCACAGGGTCTGCTTCTACAAACGAGTTGGGAGCTATGCCATCACACCATTCTTCCATATTCCCAAAATAATAAACAGTGTAATCATCCAGTAAACCAAGGTCGCGAGCAATTGCCAAACCATATACCATGCCGGGCGTGCTGCCTTTTTCATCACAGGCTCCGCGTGCATATAAGTAGCCGTTTTCAACTTTTCCACTAAATGGATCCCACGGCCAGGCGTCTCGATCTCCTACCCCAACTGTATCGATATGTGAGTCGTACAGTAAAATTTTCGAGCCGTTGCCTATGCGGCCTATGGTGTTACCCATTTTATCAAAGCGGGCTTCATCATATCCAAGGCTATGCATTTCTGCCTGGATCCGATCACCTACCGGTCCGATTAGAGAATCGGTGGATGGGATTGCGCAGATTTCGCGCATAAATTGAATAATTTTTTCGCGATTATCTGATACTTTTTGTTTTATTGCGTTTTGGATATCCATCATTCCTCAGTAATTTACAAATTATATTCATATGTATCACACTTCATCCAATTTTGACGTCATTCCGAAATGCAATGTATCTACTTTGAGAATCCAGATACAAAATTGGAAAACTGGGACACAATAATCTATAAGTATTTTACTTTACCGGATGGTTAACGGTCAATGATGATAAACAAGAGGAATATGTGGGACTGATCAATAAATCAGAGCTGGTTTTGGCTGTCCGATTAATTTTAGTATATTTATACAATGAAAACGAGAACACTATTCGATGATATGTTTCCAAATTTCTATGAAAGTCATTCCACCGCCGGCGATTAATGCCAAAAAATAGATGATAGTCGCAGCATTAGATGCATGCCCCAGGAGGATACTTCTTCCGTCTTACTGGATTGACCCAATTGCCAGAAAGATTAGTGCAATCGCCGGGAGGGTGTTACTGAAAGGAATAAACCCGAATGGAACCATTAGTAACAAAGCTGCAAGGATAAATGACAATTTGTTGAAAAGCCCAATTTTTTCATCTACAGCTAATTGATTGAGATGGCGTCCACTAGAGAATTTTTCAAATCTACGGAACCATTTAAGCGCCCTGATTAAAACTGGAGAAAGCTGTTCAGATGAAATTGTGCGGTGGACAATTTTGTCGGGAAGCTGCAATTGTTTTTTGAACAGCTGAGATATCCCAATTAACAGTATGGCGCTGCCAAATACTGTGCTCACCCCCGGAATGGATACTGGTACCAGGAAGACAAGAGAGAGAAAAATGGCAACAAACATCAGGCTGTCGTTACCGATAATTTTTAATATTTGCCCCAAGGTAAGATTTCCTGAAGGTAATTGAGAGATTACAAATTCAAGTTTACTAGATATTGTTTCCCTTGAGTTTTCTTTTTGATTTTCGAAATTGCCCAATCGATTCATTCTCCTCTAACATCTTTCAATAATTATCTACTTCCCATTTACAAATTACAACATTATGTACGGGTAAATTGGAACACGTATTATAACGCAATAAGAAACCCGTTTCTATCCCCAAGGAGTGCACTCTTTCTTATTGATACATACATATTAAAAAGCTGGAAAGTCCCCTTGTTCTACCAATATGACAAATATCACTCTTGACACGTGAAGAATAACGTTATATATATGATATATGTTTGAATCAATATGCTATTGCAAATAAGTGCAAATTAATACTAAATGATGCAAAAGAATAGAGGATTATGACCACATTGCTCACTGCAAAACAAGTGGAAGAATTATTGAATGTCGATCGCACAACGGTCTATCGGATGCTGAAAGATGGTCGTCTGGAAGGGGTGAAGATAGGGCAACATTGGAGGTTTGAACTTGCAGCGGTAGAAGCGCTATTAAAGGGAGGGAATGTCAACCCAGTTCCGGTAACAAATACCATAATGGACGCTTTACCAATCCATTGTATGCAACCCATCCAAGATGTTTTTGCAGAGGTTGCACAAGTCGGTTCAGTCACAACTAACAAGGAAGGACAACCACTAACAAAAATAAGTAATTCGTGTGATTTTTGCAAATTGATTCTAGGCTCAGATGAAGGAAGGGCAGCATGTATCCAATCCTGGAAGAAACTTTCAGAACAAAAGGATGAAAAACCCGCTTTTGTAAAGTGTCATGCTGGTCTTGAATATGCCAGGTCAAAAATTGAAATTAATAATGAACTGATCGCAATATTAATCGCAGGACAGTTTTACGTAAATCAGCCAGATAAAAATGAAGAACAAAAAAGAATAAACGAACTGGCAAAGAAATTTGGAATTAACCCAGAGTTACTCATGCAGGCCGCTAAAGATATTACTGTTTTAAATGACAGAAATGAGACTCAGATTGCGGGGTGGCTACAGCGAGTTTCGGCTACTTTTGAGCAAATAAGTTCTGAAAGGGCGGCTTTATTGGGCCGTTTGAAACAAATTTCGAGTTTATCGGAAATATAAAGATATTAAGGAGATTGAAATGGCAGAGAATTTTGATGTGGAATTGGATTGCAGTAATTTGTCATGCCCCATGCCGATTTTAAAGACAAAAAAGGCAGTCGATGGTATGCAGGTAGGGCAGGTATTAAAAATGATAGCTACTGATCCGGGCTCGCTGCCAGATGTTAATGCCTGGACTGCAAAAACCGGACAAGAGCTGGTTGCTCATGAAGAGGATGGCGGTAAGTTCACCTTTTACATAAAGAAAGTTAAATAGGGAGAATTAAGATGGCAAAAAAGCTGGCAATTATTGCTGTTCACGGCAGTATGGATATGGCGTATCCGCCCTTAATCTTATCCACAGCGGCGGTAGCCATGGATATGGAGGCTGCAATCTTCTTTACATTCTATGGTCTGCAAATCATCAAAAAAGGAAACGCCGATAAACTACAGGTAGCCCCATTGGCAAATCCGGCGATGCCTCAACCTGTGCCGGGTATTTCTGTACCGAATATTTTTGGTGTCTTGCCAGGAATGACTGCGGTGGCAACTGGAATGATGAATTCATGGATGAAGAAAAGTAATGTCGCAAAACTAAGTGAATTATTGGATATGGCTGTTGAAATGAACGTTCGTATGATCGCCTGTCAGATGTCAATGGATGTTATGGGAATAAAGAAGGAAGATTTGATTGACGGAATTGAAATCGGAGGCGCAGCCACATTCCTGGAGTATGCCAGTGATGATGCGATTGCTCTTTCCTTCTAAAAAAATACAGGGAGAAAAAAATGGAAGACAAAATATTAATTATTATGACAAGCGGTCCTGATACACCCAGGAGATGTGCTACACCATTCTTTTTCGCTACATTGGCCGCTGCAATGGATTATGAAGTGACCATGTTTTTCACCATCGATGGAACGCTACTATTAAAGAAGGGGATGGCAGAGACTGTCTATCCCAAAGCTGGAGGAAAACCGGTTAGCGATTTTATTGCTGATGCCCTCGATGCCGGAGTGAAGTTTACAGCTTGTACTGCATCTACGGAATTGCATGACTTACAACCAGAAGATCTTCTTGATGGCGTGAAAATGGTTGGTGGTGCTGCAATGTGGCAGATGGCAGAAGATAGCAAAACTCTTACGTTCTAATTGAATTGGAGGAAAGATGGCTACCATCAATGGCTGTAATTTACCTGAAGATGTTTATTACCTGATTGAGAAACATGTATGGGCAAAAGAATTGGACGGAGGTGTAATCCGTGTGGGGATGACTTCGGTTGCGGGTAAGCTTTCTGGTGGGAAGCTAGCCGCGGTAACTGTCAAGACAAAGGCTATTGGACAAGAGGTCGCCCAGGGAAAAAGTGTTGCTACCGTAGAAAGCAGCAAATTTGTTGGACCTGTTCCAGCCCCAGTAACAGGTGTTTTATTGAGAGGGAATGAGAAATTAGCATCTGACCCGAATATTGCCATTTCTGATCCGTATGGTGAAGGTTGGATTGCAGAAATCCAGCCTTCAAATTGGGATGGGGAAAAAGGAAGTTTACTTTCAGGCAGTGATGGTGTGGCAGCATATCAGAAGAAATTGGAGGGTGAAAATATAAGCTGTAGTTAAATTTACTGTGGCAAGCTAACCGGTCATTTTTATTGGTCAACCATAAAAGGAGGAAAATATGCCAAAGGATACAATTGCCACAGAACTACAAAAAAAAGGCGTATCCAGACGCGATTTCATAAAAATCAGCGGACTTATGGCAGCTGTGATGGGATTCAATGTAGATGCATCTGCCTTGGAAAGAAATCTATCCAGCAAACATGCCAGGGGATATACAATCCGCAGTCAGATACAAAAAGCCATGGAAACGAAACCCAGGCTGCCAGTAATATGGCTTGAGTTTCAAGATTGTGCTGGATGCAGCGAAGCTCTTACCAGATCAGTTTCTCCAACCCTTGGCGATCTTGTATTAAATACATTAACTATTGAATATCATGAAACGCTTTCTGCCGCTGCTGGTTTTCAGGCTGAGCAGGCAAAGCTTGATGCCATGAAAAAGTATGCTGGTCAATATATCCTTGTGGTGGAAGGGTCCATCCCCGTTGCAGATAATGGTATCTATTGTACCGTTGGGGGTAGAACAGCCCTGGATATTTTGCGAGAGGCAGCTGCAGGAGCCGCAGCAATCATCGCTACGGGGAATTGTGCAGCATTCGGCGGCTTACCTAGAGCCAAGCCAAATCTAACAGATGCTAGAGGGGTATGGGAAATCATCAAGGATAAAGCGGTTGTCAATATTCCGGGATGCCCTGCCATACCAGAAGCTACGACTGGAACCATAGCGCATTTTGTTCTCTTTGGTTCTCTCCCTGAGTTAGATAATCTTAATCGACCTAAACCATTTTATGGAGTTACCGTGCATGATCGTTGCTTGCGGCGGCCTTTCTATGAAGCAGGCAAGTTCGCGCTTTCATATGATGATGAGGGAGCCCGAAATGGTTGGTGCCTTTACAAATTAGGATGCAAGGGACCAACAACTTATAATGCATGCGCCTCGATCAAGTGGGACCAGGGTTTATCATTTCCAGTCCAATCCGGTCATCCCTGCCTGGGTTGCTCTGAACCGAATTTCTGGGATGGCGGAGGTTTCTACCAGGGGCAATCAGCTCCTCTTGAAAAGCCAACCACTACAGCAGTAATAACGGCAGCGGCTGTTGGCGCTGCAGCTGGTGTAGGTGCAACAGTGATTAATCAATCAAAAAAGAAAGCACATGGAGGTGAAAAATGACCTGGCAGTCTGTGCTCGAATTTGCGCGCGGTCCGTTTTTTTCCGGTGCTCTGTTGTTTTTTATTGCCGGCATGGTTTATCGATTGGTAAATGTGCTTGGATTGGGATGGAGTAAGGATAATGTCCCCTCAAAAGGAAGCAAATTCTGGGGAGGAATCCGATCTTTCCTTAAGGGTTTGATCATTTGGCCATTCATACCCTGGGTAAAAAACACATTTACAAAAAATCCTCTCATATACATCGGCGGCGGGCTTTTTCACCTATCTTTATTTGCGGTGATCATTTTAGGTACACCTCATATGCTTGTATGGAAAAGCCTGATCGGTTTTGGTTGGAAAACACTCCCGCTGCCAATTGTTGATTGGCTGGCAGTGGGCGGCATCATAGCCATGCTTATTCTTCTCATTAACAGACGTATGAATCCTGTATTGAAACTAATTTCCGGACCAGCAGAATACCTATCATGGTTATTCGTGTTTGTTCCCATGGTAACTGGATATATGATGACACATCACTTATGGTTTCAATATGAAGTTCTTTACAGTTTACATATGATCTCAGTAAATCTCTTATTAATTTGGATTCCATTGAGTCGCATATCTCATTTTATGTTCTACTTCTTCTCTAGAGCGATTCACGGCAGCCAATTTGGTAAGCGCGGTGTGAATGTATAGGAGGCATATCATGATTGATACTGGTAAAGCAATGGATGCCTTTGTGCATGAAACGGGTGGATGGGTTGCAGCTCAACTAGAAGCCTGTACTCGATGTGGAATGTGCGCCGAAGCGTGTCATTTTTATCAGGCAACGATAAATCCTGAATTTGCTCCAGTTTGGAAAATGGAGTTACTACGCCGCGCATATGAGCAAAGGTTTACTTGGGTTGGTAAGCTGAAACTGATGATTGGTTTGGATAAGAAAGTAACGGATAATGATCTTTCCCATTGGAGCGATCTTAACTATCAAGCATGCACTGTGTGTAATAAATGTTCTATGGTCTGTCCCATGGGAATTGACATTGGCTCCATTCTTCATGGTGTAAGGGCGGGGCTCGCAGCGGCTGGAGCTGTTCCAGATGAACTCATGGCTGCCGTGAATAAACAAATCAGCGAAGGCAGTCCATTAGGTATGACAGATGAAGTATGGGATCAACGCCTGGAATGGGTGGCAGATGAGTGGGAAGTGGATATCCCCCGTGATATTAAGGGAGCAGATACCCTGATTGTGTTCTCATCGATTGAGGTCATGAAGTTCCCGACGAATGTTGCCGCAATTGCAAAAGTATTAAATGCGGCTGGTGAAAAATGGACAGTCAGCAGTACGGCTCGGGAAGTTGTAAACTTTGGGTTCTATGAAGGAAGCGAAGAACATACAAAATTATTCCTTCAAAGAATTTTACAGGGAGCTTCAGAACTTGGAGTTAAAAGGATTGTAGTAACGGAATGTGGACATGCTTATGATGCTTTGCGATGGCATGGAGCCAACTGGCTTCCAGAAACCAATAATTTTGAGATTATCCACATCACTGGAATTTTGGGTGAATTGGTAGAAAGTGGAAGAATCAAGCTCAAACCCGGATTTTTTGATGGGAATGGTGTGATTACTTTTCATGATGCCTGCAAAATTCAACGAAAAGGCGGTCATATTCAGGAACCGCGGGATATTCTTAAAATCATTGCCCCTGAGTCATTTAAAGAAATGTCTCCAAATAGAGAAGAATCAATTTGTTGTGGCGGTGGTGGAGGTGTTATTGCCATAAAAGAAGCGGATCCTATTCGTTATGCTGGATTTGAACTTAAGATTGACCAAGTAAATAAGGTTGGCGCAAAAACTGTGACCATGACGTGTTCGAATTGCCGGTTGCAATACACCAACTGTGTTGAGCATTTCAACCTTGATTGGAAAATAACTGGTCTGGCACAAATGGTAGCGGATGCTCTGATAGAAGAGGAGGCTTAGAATGACAACATCATTCAGTTTGACGCCTGTTTCGAAAGGCATCATGCGTTGCAAACACACCGGCCACTTCACTCATGACGAAATTCAAACATTGGCGACGTTTTTTCGTGACTATCACGGGAAACTCTTGATTGATTTGACTGGTTCAACCGGGGAAGAATGCCAATCGAATATTAAGAATTTTCGACCGATTATGCCAACGACGGCAATTTTTGGGGCAAAAATCGATCCTTCCATCCTTGAACTTCCTCAAAGTTATTTTAGTAATTTCGCACATGACGTGCGATGGTTTGAAACCGAAGAGGAAGCTTTGCAATGGCTTCACGATCAATAGGAGGAATAAATGGCTGAAAGAATCGTGATCGATCCCATCACAAGAATTGAGGGGCATCTGCGAATCGAAGCAGAGCTGGATGCTGCCAATACAATTACCAAATCATATTCCTCTGGAACCATGGTTCGAGGGATAGAAGTAATCTTGAAAGGTAGAGACCCTCGGGAGGCATGGGCATTTGCACAACGAGCATGTGGCGTTTGTACAACTGTTCATTCATTTGCATCCATTCGTTCAGTGGAAGATGCTTTGAAAATACAAATACCAAAAGCAGCTAACCTTATTCGAAATTTGATGATAACCCAGCAATACGTTCATGATCATGTGATGCATTTTTATCACTTGCACGCATTGGATTGGGTGGATGTTGCGGCGGCAATCAATGCAGACCCGAGTGAAACCTCAAGGATACAGCAAAGTATTTCTCCCTGGGCGAATTCTTCCCCTGCTTATTTTGAGGACATACGCAAAAAGGTACTAGCCATTGTTCAAAGTGGACAGCTTTCGATTTTTGCAAATGCATACTGGGGACATCCTGCTTATAAACTTCCCCCTGAAATCAATCTATTGGCAGTAGCGCATTATCTTGAAGCTTTAGATGCGCAAAGAACATTCACAAAAATCCACGCAATCTTTGGCGGAAAGAATCCACACCCCAATTTTGTGGTTGGTGGAGTGCCCATGCCGATAGACCTGAACTCAGACACTGCGTTAAATGCCGAGAGGTTATCCATAATCAAAGATAGCATAGAACGTATGCTGACGTTCGTTGATCAAGTGTATTTACCCGACCTATTAGCAATAGCTCCATATTACTTAGAATACGCGGGTATCGGTGAAGGATTGGGTAATTTCCTTACATGGGGAGAGCTGCCAGGTACTGATAACAGTGATATCTCGAAGTACGTTGTTCCCAGAGCAGTGATTACCAACAGAGATCTGGGATCAATCCAGGAGCCTAATCCACGCGATTTCAAAAAAATGCAGGAGTTCATAGCACATTCATGGTATGAATACGCAGAAGGTGAAAAAGCAGGGCTACATCCCTGGCAGGGCGAAACCAAATTTAACTATACTGGACCAAATCCACCTTATGAATATTTGAATGTCGACCAGAAGTATTCCTGGCTAAAGGCACCACGCTGGGATGGGAAACCAATGGAAGTTGGTCCATTGGCAAGAGTTTTAGCAATGTATGCGACAGGGCATAAACAAACGCAAGAATTAACTAATATGGTATTGAAAGCATTAGGTGCACCCATTACAGCAGTATTTTCTACACTGGGCCGCACAGCTGCTCGAGCAATTGAAACGAAAGTTTTTGCAGATCATATGCTTTCAACATTTAATGAATTAGTAGATACTATCAAATCAGGCGATACTCGAACTTTTAATGATTCTATGTGGGAACCAATCCGGTGGCCTGCGCACGCTGAGGGATTCGGATTTATGGAAGCACCCCGTGGTGCGCTGGGGCATTGGATTGTGATCGATAATGAAAAAATCTCGAATTATCAGATGGTTGTTCCTACAACCTGGAATGGATCTCCTCGTGACCACCTGGATCAGGCAGGTGCTTATGAGGCATCTCTCATCGGTACTCCATTAGCCAAGCCAGAGTGGCCATTGGAAATTTTGCGTACTATTCATTCCTTTGATCCTTGCATGGCTTGTGCAATCCACATGGTTGATGCAAATGGAACCGATTTAGGTGAGACTGGAATCGGGATGAATGTTTGTATAAGTTAGTTAGGGAAGGGTATTCATTATCAATTGTGTTCGATGGTGAATACCCTTTCACATCGTAATAATTAATAGTTAAAAAGATACTGTAGGATAGCAAGCCTATTTTCGATCAATTCACCGAAAATGGATAAATATCTAGGGCAGTAACCACGAGATTTGATTTCATAAACAAATATTCTGAAAAAATCGGATCATGATGGGAGTTGAGCTTTGAATAATAACCGAAAGATCGTTTTCGGATTAGGGAATACCCTTAATCGTGACGAAGGATTAGGCGTATATGCATTGAAAGAGCTTGAGGTTGCGCTGGAGGAGTATAAAAAAGATCATCCAGCTACAGCTCATGTTCTCGAATTACTGGATGGTGGTGTACTGGGTTTAAATCTTTTACCATGGGTTGAAGAATCAAGTCATTTGTTGATTTTAGATGCCGTCAATGCAAATAAAGCTCCAGGAACCATTGTTGAATTATCAAAGGATGAAATTCCACTTTATTCTGGCATAAAAATGTCGGATCATCAAATTACATTTCAAGAAGTTTTAGGTATCGCAAAATTCAGGAACACTTTACCAGAACATTTGTACCTCATTGGAGCACAACCTTCGGATATTTCGATGGGCGTCGGTCTGAGTGATGAGATTCAGAAGATACTTCCGCATCTAGTTCAAAAAGCAATAATCCAACTTGAAAACTGGAACTTAATATAATTATCAGGAGAATTACATGAACTATTATTTCCTAGACAAGATTTCCTGGCAATTAAGTCAAGCACTTTATCACGCAGCTGCATATTTACAACAGGAAAGTCTTTTTATTTTACGTCCAGACTCACCCTACGTTTGTATTGGGTACCACCAGGATGCTGAACAAGAAATTGATCTGGAGTATACAGAAAAAAATAATATTCCAGTGTTCCGTAGAGAAGTTGGTGGAGGGGCAGTATATTTAGACGGTGAACAACTCTTTTATCAGCTAATTGTTCATAACCATCATCCACTCGTGCCAAAAAACAAAGAAGAAATTTACAAGAAATTATTGCTTCCAGTGGTAGATACTTACCGTCAATTTAGTGTTGATGCTGTCTATAAACCAGTGAATGACATTGTTGCCAATGGGAAAAAAGTCTCCGGAAATGGAGCTGCCGAAATTAATGATATGGTTGTTCTGGTTGGTAATTTTATTCTAGATTTCGACTATGAGACCATGAGTAAGTGTTTGCGTGTACCTGATGAAAAATTTCGAGACAAGGTGTATAAGACCCTTAATGAAAACTTAAGCACATTTATTAGAGAAACTGGAGAGAAGCCCAGTACCAGATCCCTGGGTGATGCATTAGCAAAAAGGTATGAAAAGCTTTTGGGGGAAATGATTTGGAAGGAAGAAGTAGAAAAAGACTTACTAGATAAAGCTGAAGAGATTTATAACGAAAGATATTCTAATGAATGGTTGTTTTTCAATGATAGAAGAAGGTCAATTACCCGGAATGTAAAAATTCGGGAAGGCGTAAATGTAATTCAGAATATATTAAAAACAGCAGGAGGGTTGATCCGGGTTACTCTGGTGAACGATAATGGAATTCTAAGAGATGTACATCTCTCTGGAGATTTCTTCTTTTATCCATCCGATATGTTACCAGAGCTGGAAAACTCATTGAATGGTGTTCAGTATGATGAAAAACTAATTCAGCAACGGATTGAAAAATTTTATGCCGAGAAGGATATTGAAACACCGGGTGTAGATCCTGCAGACATAACAAAAGTAATTCTGCATTTGGCTGGATAATAAGGAGGTATTATGCTTCATTTTGGTCTGCCTGAATTGCTCATTATTCTTGTTATCATCCTGCTTCTATTTGGAGTAGGACGTATAACAGGAGTGATGAAAGAAATGGGTAAGGGTATTCGATCATTCAGAGATGGTTTGCAGGGGAAAAATGATGAGGAGGAGAAAAAATAAGCCATATATAGATATGGGTAGGGTTAATGTAAGCGACGTCTGAGTAATAAGACGTCGCTTTTTTTTTACTTATGAATGTTACAAAATTTCACTATTGAAATAATGAAACATACATTGTATAATACCATCATTGGATCATCTAAACAGGAGTGAATGATGCGACTAGAAGCAGAGCGGGAATTAATTGTCGAGTACGGGAAAAAACTTATCACATCCAACCTTACCACCGGTTCTGGTGGAAACCTCAGCATTATTAATCGTAAAGAGAATTTAATCGCTATCAAACCTACAGGTGTTGATTACATGATCATGAAGCCATCTGATGTGGTTGTTGTTACACCTGATGGCGCAATTGTGGATGGAGCCCTCAAACCATCCAGTGAGATCCGATTTCACCTGGCGTTATTGAAGTACCGCGAAGATATCAACGCTGTTGTACATACCCACCAAGTTTTTGCAACCACCATCGCATGTATGAATTGGGAACTACCTGCGGTTCATTATCTGGTGGGATTTTCTGGAAATAAAGTTCCTCTAGCGAAATATGCAACATTCGGGTCACAGGAACTCAGTGACAACATTTTGGCTGCAATCGGAAAATACAATGCCTGTCTGATGGCAAATCATGGAATCGTAACTGTAGGGACGAATATCGAATCAGCGTTTGCCGCAGCAGAAGAGTTGGAACTGGTCTCACGAATTTACTATCAGGCAAAAAGTATGGGTGAGCCAGTAATCTTATCTGATGAGGAGATGAAAATTATCGGCGAAAAATTTAAAACTTATGGTCAAAGGAAGTAAGCAGGAACTCTGTAATTTGTTGTTTGCTGTAAACCATTATCTTGGATGCCATCCTGAACTATTCAGGATAAATCATAAGGATCAGAACTGAAAAGTGGATGATCAAAATAAACAAGTGACGAGGAGAGAATAATGAAAAAGCAAATGTTTTGGGTTCGAATTGTTTCCTTCATTGCAGTATTGAGCTTGCTAGCAGCTTGTGCACCAGCACCCGCACCCGCCGCGCCAGCTGCTCCTGCTGCAGCAGAACCATTCGAGATCGCCGTTGTTGTAAAGATTACCGGCATCCCCTGGTTCAATGTTGTTGAAACTGGTGTCAATCGTGCCGCTTCTGAGCTGGGTGTTAATGCATATCAAACTGGTCCAGCGCAGGCTGATCCTGCCCAGCAAGTAAAGATTGTTGAAGATCTGGTTGCCAAGGGCGTCGATGCAATCGCTGTCGTACCTAATGATGCAAAGGCACTTGAACCTGTCTTCCAGAAAGCCAAGGAAAAAGGGATCATTGTTATTACTCATGAATCTCCCGATCAGGTTGGCACAGATTATGACTTCGAGCTCATCGATAATGTAAAATTTGGCCAACATGCCTGGGATCAGCTGGTTGAGCATATGGGAGATACCGGGGAGTATGCAATTTTTGTTGGCGGATTAACCGTTCCCCTGCACAATTTCTGGGCAGATACTGGAATTGCATATGCCAAGGAAAAATATCCTAACCTGACTCTTGTCACTGAACGTATCCCCTGCGGTGAAGATCAGGAATTAGCACGCCAGAAAACCCTTGAACTCATCAAAGCATACCCCAACCTGAAAGGTATTGTCGGTTTCGGCAGCCTTGGTCCGATTGGTGCGGCGCAAGCTTTGAAAGAAAAAGGTCTCACTGACAAAATTGCAGTTGTTGGAACTGTCATCCCTTCACAGGCTGCTCCTTACCTTAAAGAAGGATCAATGAAAGAAGGCATCCTCTGGAATCCTGCTGATGCTGGTTATGGGATGGTTTGGCTTGCCAAATACCTTTTGGAAGGAAACAAGATTGCATCCGGAACAGAGATACCCGGTCTGGGCGCTGTCACCGTTGACGGTACAGTCATTAAACTCGATGCGATTTTGGATATTACTCCAGAGAATGCGGAATCTCTGGGATTCTAGTATAGTTAAATGAAGATGGGAGCTTCTTTATTTTTGAATAAGAAGCTCCCATTTTTTTATAATAGAAAACCCTGTATAGTTGAGTATAAAACATATTCATAACTTTGTTGGTGAGGATGCTGTATGGCAGAACCCTTCTTAACATTGAAGAATGTAAGTAAGCATTACATTGGTGTGACGGCCTTGGATAATGTTGATTTTGAAATAAAAAAAGGTGAGATCCATTGTCTCGCTGGTGAAAATGGTTCCGGTAAATCAACTATGATCAAGATTATCTCTGGTACAGTTGAAGCTGATCCCGGGTCAATCATTGAAATTGAAGGGAATCCTGTACACAGTCATCGGGCTATCGATGCCATCAATCGTGGTATTCAGGTTATTTACCAAGATCTATCCTTATTCCCCAATTTAACCGTCGCTGAAAACATAGCAATTGGTCAGTATGTAGCGAATCATCGCAAGGTTATCCATTGGAAGGAATTGCAAATTATTGCTAAGACGGCAATGGAACGTATCAATGTTACATTGCCATTGGATGAAATGGTAAGTGCAATATCCATAGCCGACCAGCAATTGGTTGCTATATGCCGGGCTCTTACTCATGACGTGAAGTTGATTATCATGGATGAACCAACAGCTTCTTTAACTAAGAAGGAAGTGGATTCTCTATTAAGTGTTGTAATGGACATGAAGGCAAAAGGTATTGCTACCATGTTTGTAAGTCATAAATTGAATGAAGTATTACAGATTGCTGACCGGGTCAGTGTCATTCGAGATGGACATCTGGTTGGGGTATATGATAGCGATCAGCTCAATGATGAAAAGCTGACTGTGTTAATGACAGGTAAAAAAGTGGAATATCAACGGTTTCTGGTTGAGGCGAACCCTTCAGCACCGATATTGGAATGCAAAAACCTATCCAGAGAAGGCGAATATCTTGATATTTCCTTCCAGGTTTCACCCGGTGAAATATTGGGGATTACCGGCTTACTGGGTTCAGGTAGAACTGAACTGGCTCTTACGCTGTTTGGAATTCATAAACCAGATAGCGGCGACATTTTTCTGGATAGTAAACCTGTAAAAATCAACAGCATTCAAGATGCAATGAAACTCGGTATTGCCTATGTCCCAGAAGATCGATTAACCCAAGGGTTGGTAAACGTTCAGTCAGTGGGTGATAACATCATTATTACCACGATTGATTCTCTGGTTAATAAATTTCGGTTACTTGAAAAAGGGAAAGTAGTGGAAAGTATTCAGAGATGGGTAAAGGATCTTTCCATTAAGGTGCCAAGTACGGAATCACCAGTTCAAACTCTGTCGGGAGGAAATCAACAGCGAGTGGTCCTTGCTAAATGGATTGCAACACATCCGAAAATCTTAATTCTCGATGGCCCCACTATTGGAATTGATGTTGCCGCCAAGTTTTCAATTCATGAGATCATTCGTGAACTGGCGAAAATGGGCATTGCAATCATACTAATTTCTGAAGAAATACCTGAGGTATTTAACAATTGCAATCGACTTTTAGTCATGCGGAAGGGTCGAATTGTGAAAGAGTTTGATACAAATGGTGCGACTCAGGACGAAATTCAGAATTATGTAAATGATGCTAACTAAGGAATATTGGCATGAAGAAACTACTAACCAGACATGAGACTTACGTATTTATTGCGATCATTCTATTTTCAATCGTAATTACCATCATAAATCCAAGCTTCTTCACCCTTGAGAATCTCTTTGACCTGCTTAAAAGCTATTCTCTAATGGGTACTTTTGCCATTGGAATGTTGTTTGTGCTGATCTCAGGTGGAATAGATATTTCTTTTACGGCTATCGCCACGGTAACAGGCTATACGGTTGCAGTCCTCCTGTTGAATATGGGGGATAAGCTGAATATCTTTCTGGTATTCCTTATTGCAGGTGTAATCGGAATTGCACTGGGTATGTTAAATGCTGTCATCATCCATTTCTTTAAAATCCCCAGTATTATTACGACCATTGCGACATTGAACATCTTTTATGGGCTACTGACAGTCGCTTCGAAGGGAAAGTGGCTGTATGGTTTTCCAACCTGGTTTGGAGATTTTGCAACCATCAGGATCTTTACGATCTATACACCCGAAGGAATTCCATACGGCTTATCCATAATAACGGTGATATGGATTGCTCTTGTTTTAATCAGTTGGTTCATCTTAAAGTACACCTTGCTTGGACGATCTATCTATGCAATGGGGGGAAATCCGAATTCCGCCCAGAGAGCAGGATTTAACATTTTTGGCATTACTGCTTTTGTGTATTCATTCATGGGACTCATGGCAGGAATTGGAAGTGTGATCCAGGCATTATTAGTACAAACCGTTGCCCCCAACTCTTTAGTCGGTAAGGAAATGGATGTGATTGCCGCGGTTGTATTAGGTGGAGCCAGCTTAACTGGTGGGACCGGTACAATGGTTGGCACAATACTTGGTGTTACATTAATTGCAATCATGGGTAATGGATTGACTTTGATGCATGTACCAGCGCTCTGGTATAAAGTGGTCATTGGTTTGGTTATTCTTGTCAGTGTTGGGGTAAGTGCCTATCGTCGCAAAACATCTGCCCGTAAACGTATTATTGTTGAAAGCAATTAGACTGGGAGGATTACCTTGTTCCGAAAACTATCTCATTTCACTATTCTTTTAGCGGTAATGATTTTGGTCATTTTATTGATGTGGGGTCTTATCGGGAATAATTTTATGAATCCGGGCAATTTCCAATCCATGGCATATCAAATGCCTGAATTGGGTATATTGACTCTTGCAATGATGATCGCAATGCTTACTTCTGGTATTAACTTATCCATCATTGCCACTGCCAATCTCTCCGGTATTATCATGGCGATGGTTCTTACGAAATCCGTACCAGCAGAAAGCACCTTCATCAACAGTCCCTGGTTGGTGATTATTGCTATTCTGGCGGGACTGCTTGTGGCTGTGGTAGTAGGTTTAATAAATGGTTTTCTGATCGCCGTTCTGGATATCTCACCCATATTGGCTACTCTGGGTATGATGATCTTTTTAAGTGGGTTTTCACTTGTTCTGACACAAGGATATGTTATCTCCGGATTCTCTCCGGCTTTATTAGCCATTGGCAATGAAGACATACTTGGGATTCCCGTACCCATGTTGATATTTTTGGCTTGCGCTGGTGTTATGTCAG
Organism: uncultured Leptolinea sp.; assembly: GCA_964648485.1. GTDB lineage: Bacteria > Chloroflexota > Anaerolineae > Anaerolineales > Anaerolineaceae > DAIOEK01. Next base: position 80,572 of record CAZYOF010000010.1, on the reverse strand, counting down.
TACTGTTAAATAAAACTCCGCTCGGGACCAGAATATATTTGCTTGGGTCTAATCCAATAGCCTGTTTTTTCTCAGGGGTAAACAATAAAGCGGTTATTTTTAGAACTTACATCATTTCTGGTATCTACTCTGGTATTGCGGCAATCATCATGATCTCCCGTTTCAATTCTGCAAAAGCTGATTATGGTGAGTCTTATTTGTTGTTGACTGTACTTGCTGCGGTATTAGGTGGAGTTAGCGCCGCGGGGGGATTTGGAAAGGTGTCTGGGTTGATTATCTCACTGGTAATTTTACAGATTATATCCAGTGGATTGAACCTGATGGGTATAAGTAATTTCTTTACACTTGCTCTGTGGGGGATCGTTCTGATATTTGTGATGGTTATTAAACACTTGATTGAAACCAGAATCCAAAAGAGGTGGTCAGTATGATAACACTCATGGGTATTGATCTGGGTACAACCAGCCTGAAAGTAAGTCTATTTCATGAGACCGGTGGATTAATAGCTTCAGAATCTCAAGAGTATCCGATCCAAATCCCTGAACCGGGTTACGCAGAACAGGATCCAATTCTCTGGTGGGCAAGATTTATTAATGCATGCCGGGCATTAAGAGAGAAATACCCTGAAGAATTCAATGCAATTGCCGGTATTGGATTATGTGGACAGATGCATACCCAGGTTTATCTTGATAATGATTTCAACATTTTACGGCCAGCTATTACCTGGATGGATCAAAGATCATCCGGAATTGTTGGACGAATAAAAGCGGATGCATATGCCCGTCATTTGATTTTTCAGGAGACATCCAATGATGTCTCAACTACATATACTGCATTGCATGTGAAGTGGGTGCAAGAGAACCAACCAGAGATTTGGAGTAATGTCCGCTATATTCTTGTAGGAAAAGATTACATAAAGTTCAAACTAACCGATAAAATGGTCACTGATTTTGCCGAAGCAAGCGGCACCCTATTATTTAATGTACAAAAAGAAATTTGGTCTGATGCAGCTTTTTCTTATTTTGATATTCCTCGAGAAGTTTTCCCTGATGTGCTCCCGTCTGATGTAATTATTGGCAAGGTTACAGATGAAGCCAGTGTACTTACTGGAATAAAGGCTGGAACACCTGTAGTCAATGGTAGCTCTGATAATTCAGCTTCTGCTCTTGGTGCTGGAATGGTGAACCCGGGACAGGTTACATTGATAATTGGGACAGCAGGAGTCATTACCGTTTGCTCGGACCATCCATTAGTAGATGAAAAATACCGCACTCTTTGCTGGCATTATTGTCTGCAAAATAAATGGGCTACGCTAGGAATCATGCAGACCGCAGGTGAGTCACTTGAATGGTTCAAAAGCTCATTCGATCAACAGGCTGGGAAAATGGCAGCAGGCGACATATTTAACCAATACAATGAGGCTGCCCTTGAAGTGCCAGAAGGTTCAGGCGGATTAATTTTCTTACCATACCTGAACGGTGAGCGAACACCTTACTGGGATTCTGATGCCAGGGGAGTGTTTTTTGGTGTGAATCTGAAAACATCAAAAGCACATTTTATTCGTGCGATCATGGAAGGTGTCTCTTACGCATTACGGAACAATATTGAGACAGTGGAATCTCTAGGTATAAATATTGATGAAGTTAGAGCAGTAGGAGGAGGATTGAAAAGCCAGGTTTGGCTGGATATTCTTGGCAAGATATTACATAAGCCAATCGCTACAGTATCTGTTAGCGAGACTGCCAACCTCGGAAATATTCTATTATGTGGGCATGCTTTGGGTATTTATCCTTCCTATAGTGAGGCGGTAAATTCAATGGTAATCACTGATCGAAAAGTGAGTTTTCCGGCTGGATCCGAAATCTATGATCAGAGATATCCGGTTTTTCTTGAATTATATGAACGGCTGAAACCGCTTTATAAGATGTAAGTTTTAAAAATTATCAGGGATTTTCCGGCATGATAAAAAAACAAAATATCCAATGTCTGGCATGCGATATAGGCGCTGAAAGTGGGCGGACAATACTTGGTAATTTTGACGGGAAAACCCTTACTCTGGATGAGACTCACCGTTTTCTTAATAGCCCAGTCAGGGTAGAAAATCATCTTTATACTGATATTCTCCATATCTGGCAACAAATTCAAATTGGGCTGAGTAAATCATTTCAAGCCTCTCCCAAATCACTCCAGAGTATTGGAGTAGATACATGGGGTGTCGATTTTGCACTGCTCGATAAAAATAGTCAACTATTGGGGAATCCTTACCATTACCGAGACCACAGAACAGATGGGCTACTTAATGAATTATTTCAAATAATACCAAGAGAAGAGATTTACAAACGAACTGGTAACCAGTTTATGCAATTTAATACCCTGGTTCAGTTATACGCGATGACGAAACAGGAAGCAGATGTAATTGATGCTGCTGATATATTATTAATGCTACCTGATCTATTACATTATTGGCTTTGCGGGGAAAAGACAACTGAGTTTTGTATTGCTACAACAACGCAATGCTATGATCAGATATTTGGTGATTGGGCGATTGATTTATTGGATGTATGTAAAATTCCCACAAAACTGTTTTCTGAAATTTCATTTCCAGGAAAACAAATCGGTTTTCTGCATAATTGGCTTTTCCCTGATGGATTGAGCAAGAAAATCCCCATTATTTTACCGGCAAGTCATGATACTGCTAGCGCAATCACGGCTGTGCCCGTGGAAGACCCGGATTTCTTGTATATCAGTTCGGGCACATGGTCACTCGTAGGAACAGAGTTGGATAGACCGCTCATTATTTTGGAAAGTCTGCAAAAAAACCTGACAAATGAAGGAAACCCCCACGGAAAGACGAGATTTTTAAAGATTGTTCCTGGAATGTGGATGATTCAACAGTGTAAAGTTGATTGGCAGCAAAAAGGATGTGATTACTCATATAACGATCTTACCCAGATGGCAGCTGAAGCACCTGATTGTGGTCCGATCTTGGATGTTACTTCTACAGAATTCCTCGATCCAGGGGGTATGGTGTATCGTATTCAGGACTATTGTCAACGCTCCGGGCAAATAAGCCCGCAATCTGAAGGTGAGGTAATCAGATGTGTTCTTGAAAGTCTTGCTTACTTGTATAAATCTTTACTGGATGATTTTGAATCTGTCCTGAATAAACGGTTAAATGTGATACATATAATTGGTGGAGGTTCACGAAATTATCTCCTGAACCAACTTGTTGCAAATATTACCAACCGGAAAGTGATTGCAGGACCAGTGGAAGCGACAGCAGCAGGCAACATCCTCGTTCAAATGATGGGATTAGGACACCTCAATTCACTGGGAGAAATTCGGCAAGTTGTCCGAAATTCATTTCATCCAATTCATTATGATCCCAATCCGGGCGAGGTATGGGAATCAGGTTACAGACGATATCAAAGAATCATTGAGAATTATTCATATGGTAACAATTAGAATGCGATAAAGATACTTAAAATACTTGCTTAAGTATATTAATTTAAGTATGCTTGAGACCTTCTGCATACCCGGTAGGGAGATGATATGAATGACAAACAAAAGTTGATGATCAAAATTGCCAAGCTCTATTATGAAGGTGGCTTAACGCAGGATGTTATCTCTCAACGGTTGCGACTTTCTCGTCCACGTGTATCCCGGTTGATGCAGGAAGCAATTGATAAAGGGATCGTCAAGATCACTATCATGCAAGAGCCAGGTAGTTATGCAGAGATTGAACGACTGCTGGAAAATAAGTTCAATCTTCTTGAAGTGGTTGTAACCGATACAGCTGACCCAACTAATTTTGAAAGTGTAGCTCGCGATTTAGGAATGGCTGCAGCAGAATATTTCGGAAGAATCGTTCTGGATGGGGATATCATCGGCTTTACCTGGGGAGCCACTCTCGCCTCTATGGTGGATAATCTCGAACCTGAGAAAAAGCCTAATTGTGTCGTAATGCAACTGGTAGGTGGATTGGGTGAGCCAAAAGCAGAAACACATGCGACTGGTCTGGTCAGCAGAGCAGCAATGGCAATTGGGGGAAGTATGTGGTTAATGCCTGCACCAGGCGTTGTTGATTCGGTTGAATCTGCCCGGCTATTGCGTTCGGACAGGGCAATATCACAAGCATTGGAACAGGTTGGTGATGCAAATATTGCTTTTGTAGGGATCGGCAACCCCACACGCAATTCACTGCTAATGCGGGATGAATCAATCATCTCATGGGCGGAAATGGAAGAACTCATCCATCAAGGTGCGATTGGCGATATCAGTTTACGTTACTATGATATAAATGGACATCTTATCAATTCGCACCTAAATGAAAGGGTGATTGGAATATCTCTCGATGAGTTAAGGAGTATCAATCGGGTAGTAGGAGTAGCTGGTGGTGAGGAAAAATTATTTGCTATCCTAGGTGCTATCCATGGCGGATTGATAAATACGTTAATTACCGATAAGTATACTGCTCAAAAATTGTTGGACTATAACGAAAGTAATTAAACCATTCAATTTAAGTATAAATAATGAATATTATTGAATAAAATTTTAAATAATTCATTCTATTCGATGTTTTATATAATACAATTTGCTCATGACAATTTCCAATCGAAAACCTGAAATTTTAATTACCATGTCTATGGCTCAATCGCAAATTGACAGATTGAGGCAAACGTGCAATGTTTCTTTAGATGGATGGGGATTAACAGGAGTTCGACTAAACGAAGATCAATTATGTAAAAAACTTCAATCGATGGATATCTTGCTGGTCGGATATGAAAAAGTAACTCAAAATGTTATAAAGAATGCACCCAACCTGAAGTTAATTGGTGTGTCCAGATCAAATCCGGTCAATGTAGATATCGAAGCAGCAAATAAAAGAGCAATCCCGGTGTTGCACGCACCTGGTAGGAATGCAATTGCCGCCGCAGAATTTACTCTGGGTTTGATGCTTAACCAAGCCCGCCATATTGATCAGGGCGATAGAGCTCTTCGATCCGGGAAGTATATTGGAAATTCAATGGATGATCTTTTTGCTGAAAATATTAGTAAAGATGTAATCTGGGATTTGGATGGAGAATCTCCATACACGCAACTTCGAGGTATTGAACTGGCGGGGCGAACTTTAGCTCTCATTGGCTTTGGAAATGTAGCGATCCGTGTAGCTAACCTTGCAAAAGCTTTCGGCATGAGAGTAATTGCCTATGCTCCACAACGGGATATACCTCGGGCAAAAGAGCTGGATGTCAAAATCGTTACCATGCACGAAGTATTCAGCGAGGCAGATTTCATCTCATTACATTGTAATGTTACTGCTGAAACGAAGGCACTTATTGATGACCAGGCATTTTCACAAATGAAACCATCCGTGTATATTATCAATACGGCGCGAGCAAGTATTATTGATCAAGAAGCGCTGGTGAAAGCGTTGAAAGAGAAAAGGATCGCCGGAGCTGCACTCGATGTTTTCTGGTATGAGCCGTTACCTGCCAATCACCCGCTTCTAGAGATGGAGAATGTTACCCTGACTCCGCATTTGGCAGGATCGACACACGAGGTTCCGGAAAGGCATTCACGAATGATTGTGGATGATGTAATCGCCTGGCTGGAGAATACTCCACCAAAGAATGTCTTCAATCTCGAAGCAATTACTAGTACATCAAAAAGAAATACATACCCGTAAAAAATCATTAACCGAAAAAACGATATTAATGATATGTAGTTTAAGTAATTGACCATATCCCTGTTTATCAAGTAACAATCAAAAAATTGGACAAGTGACTATTGCATTTTTTAAATTAGGTGTTATTATTTATTAGAATTATTCAATAATGCGAATAAATAAAAAAGGAAAATTCTATGTCACCTATTGGAACCATGCTGGAAAGTATCAATCGAGACTTTCATTGGGTTGTTGTAAACAATGCAATTAATGCATTTGTTAGTATGGTTTTAGTGGTCAATGATGAAAATGAGGCAGGAATACATGAATGGGTAATCCGAACCATGACAAAAATGTCTCCTGATGAGAGATTTCGGCATAAGCTTGTCACTAATGGGTTGTATTTTGCAGTAATTCCTCAGACAAATGTAAGTGATTTCGAAGCATACATTGATCTACTGGATGCGACACCTCCATTTAAATTTAGGGAGCAGTTACTTTCTGGATATGATTATGTATTTTCTCATTACAAAAATGATCTCTCTGATCAAACCAAGCCTGACTGGAATCATGCATTACTCTCCTCGCAAAACTACATTGCACAGCTTATTGAAATATTTGGAGAGGATAAGGCTGATGTGGAAATTGAGACCAAGGCATATGAGTACGTTATTGATCCAGCTGCCCTCAAGCAGTTAGTTGTGAGCCACATTCGGTGGTTCTGGACTACGCATCTCAAGGTTGAGTGGGAGAGGGTATTGCCCATGCTGACTGAATCTGCAAATGCCTTTAATAGCCTCGATCTAAGTGGTATGAAGCAGGAAGAATTGTTTCGGTTTATAACCGGTAAGGAGAACAATGATTCAAAATGGATTAACTTTATTGAACCAGCAAAAAATCTTTATTTTTTACCGAATCCACATATAGGTCCGTATGTAAGAACTGCTATTGTTAACGAAGCTGCTTATGTTGTTTTCGGAGCCCATCTTCCGGAAGGGTCGAGTATCCATATTCCGGAGTTGGATCGAGCAGAAATCGTTAGCAAGCTCTCTGCATTAGCAGATCACACACGGCTTACAATATTGCGGTTGCTGGCAGAGCGGGGAGAGATGCGGTCTACCGAGATTATGGATGAGGTAAAGTTGAGTCAACCCAGTGTTTCCAGATATCTGGCTCAGCTCACCGCAAACGGTTATCTAAATGAAAAAAGAGTTAACAGCGCTAAGGTGTATTCATTGAATTCTGACCGTATTGAAAAAACATTACAAGCAGTTGCGTCGTATTTGTCTGTTAAGAGAATTTGAAAGGACGGATAGAATGAATCCAATTATTGAAGATCGGTTAATGAAGATGCATATGGAAGAAATTCATAACGATCTGGTGGATATCAGTTTGGGCGAACAGGCGTCTTTGCCATATCAGAAACCCAATTGGTTTGCGACCAGGCTTCTCATACTAGGTCAATGGCTTATTCAGCTCGGCAGGAAACTGGGTGGAGCAAGTAAATCCAGGGAGAGCAAATATCAATCAGGCACTTATACTTTTGCACAATAAATCTTCCGACACAAAATAAAGGAGGCAGTATGCACTGTCTCCTTTATTAACCATCCCGTTTATTCAATATTTCCAAAAAATCCTTTTCGGATCATCCACTTGCCAATTTCAAGGGCAGGGATGATTGTGAAGGCGGCCACTAGAACAATCCACCAATCTTGGAGTGGTAGATAAAAAGTACCAAATGCGTCATGCAAGAATGGTACATAAATTACGAGGAGCAGCATTGCAACATCTACAAGGATGGCAAGGTTTAACCATTTATTGCTGAAAATGCCCTGAATAATCGAATGACGATCAGATCTAAAGCTATAAGCTTTAAAGAATTGGATAAGGACGAGAGACACAAATGTCATCGTCATTGCTTTATTTAATTCTTTCCCTGTTTGTAATGCCCATAAGAATAACCCCAGATTTATCAAAGTTGACCATGTTCCGCCAATGGACATAAGAGCGACCACTGGTCTGGTGAAAACACCAGTTTTGGGATCACGCGGTTTCCTTTGCATTAAATCTTTTTCAGGCGGATCGATCGCCAGAGCCAATGCGGGCAGACCATCGGTAGCGAGATTTACAAAGAGTATTTGCACTGCAGAGAGGGGTAGTGGTAATCCAAGTAATGATGCTCCTGCCATTAATCCTATCTCACCTATATTTGATGACAGCAGGAACATCAGGTATTTTTTAATGTTTCCAAAAACACCGCGTCCTTCTTCAATGGCAGCGACTATTGATGCAAAATTATCATCCGTCAATGTCATTGAAGCAGCTTCTTTGGTTACATCAGTGCCAGTGATACCCATAGCAATACCAATATCCGCCTTTTTTAAAGCAGGGGCATCATTCACCCCATCTCCTGTCATTGAGACAATCTGATTGCGGGCTTGCCATGCAGAGACAACTCTCAGTTTATGGGATGGAGATACCCGGGCATATACACTGATTTTTTCTACTTCATTCTGAAGTTCTTCATCAGTCATTTCTTCGAGTTCAATTCCAGTAACCACCCGGTCTCCCTCACCCAGCAATCCTAATTCACGGGCAACAGCTTTTGCTGTAATTGGATGGTCTCCTGTAATCATAATCGGACGAATTCCGGCGCCAACGCTTGTAGCTATGGCTGCTTTTGCTTCAGGTCTGGGGGGGTCAATCATTCCAGCTAAACCCAGGAATGTCATTCCTTGCTCAGCAGTCTCTAATGTTGCATTATCCTTTGTGGCTACCGCGAGAACCCTTAAAGCATCATTCGCCATTTCAGCAGCGATGTTTAGTATGCTTTTTCGGGTTTTCTCATCTAACTCAATCTTGCCATTTTCTGTAAGTATGTTGTTGCAACTGGCGAGGAGAACTTCAGGTGCACCTTTGGAGTACGCTGTTATGCCTTCTGCAGATTGATGCAAAGTTGTCATCCGTTTCGTTTCTGAGGAAAATGGGATTTCATTGACTCTTGGATTTTGCTGATCGAGTGATTTTTTATTTATTCCAGCTTTGGCAGCCGCAACTATTAAAGCGCCTTCAGTCGGATCTCCTTTTATTTCCCAGCGTGTTGCTGTGTCAGTATCAACTTTTTCCAGGTTGGTATCAGAAACAAGGGTAACTGTTTCAAGCATTTTTAAAAGGGATTTCGATGGTTGAACATCATTTCCATTTTCATCAGAAAAAGCTCCCTCGGGGCTATATCCAGCTCCAGATACATGGATCATCTTGTTGCCGCTATATAAACGTAGGACTGTCATTTCATCTTTTGTCAAGGTTCCTGTTTTATCAGAACAAATAACCGAAGTACTACCCAAAGTTTCTACAGCAGGTAGACGACGGATCAGCGCATTTCTTTTTGCCATCTTCTGTACGCCGATTGCCAGAGAAATTGTAACGACAGCAGGGAGTGCTTCAGGGACTACTGCCACTGCCAGAGCGATTCCGAATATAAGCATTTCAACAAGAGGTTGACCTCTTACTAAACCCAGCGCTACAATGACCCCTACGATTACTATCGCAGCCCTTGCCAGGACAGTCCCCACTTTATCCAAGTTTTGCTGCAGCGGTGTTTTTCCAGTTTCTATTGTTTGCAGCAAAGTGGCAATTTTTCCAAATTCTGTACCCATTCCTGTTGCTACAACTATCGCTTTACCTCTTCCATATGTGACAGCAGTACCAGCATAGATCATATTTTTCCGGTCCCCAATCGGAATATCTTCATTCTCAATAGGCTCTGCATGTTTTTCCACCGGTAATGACTCGCCGGTGAGAGCCGCTTCTTCGAGTTGAAGATTTACAGATTTAATAATTCGCGAATCAGCAGGTACACGATCCCCGGTATGAAGTAATATCACATCTCCCGGTACCAGTTCACGCGCAGGTACAGTTTTTTCTCTACCATCACGAATTACACTGGCTGTTGGAGCTGACATCTGCCGAAGTGCTTCTATAGCCCGTTCGGCACGATATTCCTGAAAGAAACCAAGACCTACTGCAAATAATACGATGATTGCAATAACGAGTGATTCAATTCCATGCCCGAGAATAAATGAAATGGCAGTGGCAATCAACAGAATCATTATGAGAACATTTTTGAATTGCTGTAACAGGATTTCCCAGGGAGATACTTTATGGGCCTCTGCAAGTTCATTCGGCCCCAGTTCACTAAATCTCTTATCTGCCAGAATGCTGCTAATCCCATTCTGGGAACTCTGTAGGAGATCGAAAACTTCTTCAATTGATAATTGAAACCAGTTTTTATTACTCATCTATTTAGTCCTCCTCAATCATATTTATTTCAAGATGCCAATATTTTGATCAAAAATCCTGCAGACCAACTAAAAGACCACCGCTATATTAGCGATGGTCTTGCCATTTACATCGTACAGCCAAGAATATTAATTCCGGGATGGTGACTGTACACACTCATATCTTGAGTGGCTACTCCCCATCGGAGTAATAAAGATTATACAGAATGTCTAACAAGGTGTCAATTTTCATTTAATTCTCTGTATAGACCTAATATTTTAAGTTACATTGGTTTTTACCTGGTTCTAAAAATTGTATAATTTAGAATAATGGATATTCCCCTAATCGCGACAAAATTTCATATACCTTTCTGGAATGAAAGCAATATTTTACGTCCTCGTCTACTTGACCTCCTTGATATCGGGTTAAAGGAAAATCGTAAGCTATCCCTAATTTCAAGCCCGGCGGGTTATGGTAAGACGTCATTAATCGCAAGCTGGCTTCGATATTTAGCTGATGATAAGTATCAGACTCTCTGGCTTTCATTGGATGATTCTGATAATGATCAGACCAGGTTTATGTATTATCTGTTGGCGGGTTTTTCTCGGTTGGGTGGAGATTTGGCAGACAGGATCCAAACAGTTTTAAATCTTGCTCAACTTCCCCCTAGTCAAATTATCCTATCTGAATTAATTAATGAATTATCAAAAAGCACAAAAACAACAATTCTCATTCTGGATGATTATCATCTTATTATAAATTCCCAAATCCATGAGATCCTGGAAAATCTCATTGAACACCAACCCTCCCAACTTCATCTGGTTCTCGTTACACGGCAAGATCCTCCATTACAGCTTGGCAGATTACGAGCGCACCGTGAGATGACCGAAATCCGCGCCAGAGAATTGCGCTTTGCCAAAGACGAAGCTCATCAGTTTTTTATAAATACGATGAAAATTGAGCTGTCTGATGAGATTACCCAGGCAGTTGAAGAACGTACCGAAGGCTGGATCGCAGGGTTACAACTTGCTGGTCTTGCATTTCAGAACATTAAGGATCCATTCCGGTTTATTGAATCGTTTCGCGGAAGTCATCAGTATGTCCTCGATTACCTGGCGGAGGAAGTAATTTCGCAACAAAGCGATGATGTAAAGAAATTCCTCACCACAACCTGTATTCTGGAAAGATTTAGCTCTGATGTCTGTAATTACTTAACAGACCGATGTGATTCTCAGCAAATTATTAGCTATCTAGATAAATCCAACTTGTTTGTTATTCCTCTGGATGATGAACGATCATGGTTCCGATTCCACCCATTGTTTACTGATTATCTCCGCATCCTGGTCGAAAAAAACGACTATTTCAATATAAATAAGAAAGCTGCTGAATGGTTCGCGAAGAACAATTTGATGGAAGAAGCAGTAAGATACGCACTCGCCAGTCAAGATCTTGAATTTGCAGGTGAGATTGTTGAAAAGGCATTACTGTATGATGCAACCTGGTCAGCAGGTGATATTACGCGCTTATCTGCATGGCTAGATGCACTACCTATCCATATTCTGAAAAATCGTCCTCATTTGAGCATTCATGCCTCCCGCGTATTTTACCTGGCTGGGAGGTTCGATCGAGCTGAGAAATGTATAGCTGATGCTGAACAGGCTGCACAGTTAAATCCAGATATATCATCCTCTCAAGAGATTCTTGCGCTGGCAGCTTTGTATCGAGGAGCTATAGCCTCAGTCCGTGGCGAATTGGCAAAGGCATTTGAACAGACCAATTCAGCATTGGAACAATTACCTCCAGAAAATCACCTGGCTCATGCACGTGGTTACTTTAGCCTTGGATTAGCTTATGAATTATCAGGTAAGCTGGATCTTGCGGCAGAACATTATCACAAATCAAGTTCCAGGGCTATTACCGCAGGGGTACTTTTTCTGTCAGTACATGCATTATGCTCAGAATCACAGGTATATTTGGCTCAGGGTAAATTAACCAAAGCTGCCGAGATTTGCAGAATTGCCATAGATTTGGCTGGTGAAAATCGCATTCCACCAACGGGGTTAGCCAGGATCATTCTAGGTTCTATTGAGTTGGAGGGAAATAACATCCAGGCGGGAGAAAGCTATTTAACAGATGGTATTTCTCTCGCCAGAAAGGGTGGTTTGGTTGATGACATTGTAGTGGGTCAGTTATATCTGGGTCGGCTTTATTTGACCATGGGGAAATTTGACCGGGCACAATCAGAAATTGATGAAGCTGCTGCTTTGATTCAAATCTTTGGTGTATCAAGAATGAATCGGCTTGTTGCCGCCATTTCTGCCAGGATCAACCTGCTCATGGGTCGGATCGAAAATACAAATGAGTGGGTGAATAGCTACCAAAAAATCCGCACAACAAATCCGCAACCATTTGAGGAACTAACATTAGCAAGATATTTTCTGGTATCGGGCAAGTTTGGTGAAATATCAGATATGCTGCCGATTCTACAAAATACTGCGAACCAGAAAATAAGAGTAGATATTGCCATCGAAGCAATGATACTCCTTGGGCTTTACTATTACGAAATCAATCTAATTAATGATGCTGAACAATGGATAATTAATTCACTGAAGATTGCTATACCAGAAGGATATATTCGGATCTTTCTGGATGAAGGCAAAATTATGCTAAATCTGTTGAAACAGATCAGGAGGAAAGAACCTGAGCTTGTTGATAAAGTGCTGCGCTCAGAAAAATTCGAGGCTGATAAACAGGGCAGCGAACTACAAAAACTTCCAGATCCACTTAGTGAGCAGGAAATACGGGTGCTCCGTCTGATTGTTATGGGAAAATCAAACCAGGAGATTGCTTCTGAATTAGTTATCAGTGTTGGAACAGCAAAATGGCATGTTCATAATATTTTACAAAAACTTGGTGTGAATAACCGTCCACAGGCAATTGCCCGTGCAAGAGAGTTGAGTCTCTAAGAGTTACAACAGCTGATCCCGAATCTTTCAGGGTAAATATTAATTTAATAAACCTATCTGATAAACCTATCTCCTGATAGGTGACTATACCTTTCTGTAACGATAGACTTTTCCTGTAAATTGACATAACGGGAGAGTACCTATGAAACCATTAGATATCTATCAGGTTGAAGAAAATCATCCATCCAATCAAACAATTGAATCCAGATTTTCAACGAAAACTCTGATCCCATTTCTATTAATAACTTTCGGATTAACCTGGGGGCTTGCTTCTATGTTTTTCCTTTTCTACGATCAGGTGGTTGCAGTTTTTGGAGAAATTAGTATGACCAATCCATTATTTATCCTTGCTGTATATTCACCAGGTATTGCAGGCGTATCGATTGTTCTTTATAAATCTGGTTTATGTGGATTGGTTAATTACTTAAAACGTTTAACCCTCTGGCGGGCTCCTCTCCCCTGGTGGTTATTTTTGCTATTTGGTATCCCTGCTCTCGTTCTTACCGGTGCAGCGTTGCTCGGATCACTTACCGAGCCATTTCCTTTCAATCCCTGGTATCAGGTGATACCTGCAATGGTTGTTGCTTTATTTATTGGACCAATCGAAGAATTTGGATGGCGGGGACTTGCACTACCTCTATTACAGAGGAAATTTACACCTTTTTGGGCTGGATTAATTCTAGGGGTAATCTGGGCTACCTGGCATATTCCAGCATTTTTATTGAGCGGCACACCCCAAAGCGCCTGGTCTTTTGGTCCATATTTTGTGGGTGTTGTTACCATCTCAATTATTTTGACCTCATTTTTTAATGCTTCCCGTGGGAGCTTGCTCCTTGCTGCTCTGTATCATTTTCAAATGATGAATCCAGCCTTCCCCGATGCGCAGCCGTGGGACACACTGATGTTTATTTTGGCTGCGATGATCATCGTTTGGCTGGATCGTAAGAATATGTTCACCAGGCAAAATGCAGTTGTCAATATATTTATATCAAATTCCAGTAACAAAAAATCTGTTTGTGAAATTTGAGCAATATTTTTCAATGGTTCGATCAAAAACTTGAAACTGATGAAAAAAATTATTTTTTATTTTGGCGAGGAAGAAATGGCAAAACAACTTTCAACAAATGACGGAATACCATGGAAAGGTAGATTTTTCACGATTTGGGGTGGACAGGCGTTATCTATTCTTGGTAGTCAATTGGTCCAATTTTCTTTAATTTGGTATTTGACAGTGTTAACCGGCTCGGCAACAATGCTTGCTGGGGCAACTCTGGCCGGTTTGCTACCAAACGTTTTTCTTGGTCCTTTTATCGGAACACTTGTGGACAGGTGGAACCGGAGATGGATTATGGTACTGGCTGACAGCCTTGTTGCATTTACTACCATCTTTCTGGCTATTTTATTTTTCATTGATGCCATTGAGATCTGGCATATTCTTACAGTAATGTTCATTAGAGCGTTAGCCGGCTGTTTCCATTCAAATGCGATGCATGCTTCAACTTCTTTAATGGTTCCTAAGGAATATCTGACCCGAATACAGGGATTGAATCAGATGCTAAGCGGGGGATTAAATATCGTTGCAGCACCATTAGGTGCTCTCCTCCTGGCTGTTCTTCCTATGCAGGGCATCTTAGCAATTGATGTCGTGACAGCGTTTATTGCTGTAACGCCTCTAATGTTCCTTACAATTCCTCAACCTGAGATGACAGATGACCAGGAATCCCAAACTGTCTGGCAGGATTTTAAAGAAGGGCTGCGTTATGTGGCTGCCTGGCCAGGTTTGATTATGATGGGTTTTGCAACGATTGCCATAAATCTAACGATCATTCCGGCATTCTCACTATTACCACTCTTGGTAAAAACCTATTTTGGTGGTGGGGCGGTGGAATTAAGTTGGATCGAAGCTGCTATGGGGATTGGTATTTTTATGGGAGGTGCTTTATTGGGTGTATGGGGAGGGTTTAAACGTAAAGTTCTAACTACACTCCTTGGCTTATCTGGGATGGGAGTGAGTGTATTAACAATAGCCTTTGCCCCCGGTACAGCTATATGGTTGGCGGTAAGTGGCTCTCTGGTCCTGGGCATCATGACTTCACTAACGATGGGACCTTTCTACGCCATCATCCAGACCATTGTAGAACCTGATATGCAGGCAAGGGTATTATCCCTGTTAAGTAGCGTGGGTACTGCAATGGTGCCACTTGGATTGATGATTGCCGGACCTGTTTCTGATCGAATTGGTATTCATACTTGGTTCTTTGCGGGTGGTATTTTGTGCATAGTAATCGGATTTTCCGGTTTGTTTATTCCGCAGGTAATGAATATTGAAAACCGGCGATCTGAAATTATTCAGATGCAAAACACAAAAATATCTGTATCAGCATCATAAATAGAAACCAACCTGCCTAACCTATCTTCGGATAGGGGGCAGATTAGTTGACAAGAGATAAACTTTGAGCTCAATCATGACTTTAGAAGGGTAAATATGAATCAAACAAATCAATTAATTAAATATCAAATTCTTATATCGGGTATTCTGGATGAACGTTGGTGGAGTTGGTATGAGGAACTTGATATCTGGCGGACAGAGGATGGTAATACGGTTATTAGCGGCGAGATGGACCAACCTGCGCTGTATGGACTGTTGAATAGAATCAGAGACACTGGAACGGAATTGATCTCTGTTGAAAAAATCCTGGGAAAAAAGTCCAGAACAAATCATATTGAGGAATAAGCCATGGGAACCCAAAAATTTACAAAACTATTACTTACGATTGCGTCTCTTATTGTGGTGGCTTTCTATTTTTCGTTTATCAGGAACTCGCTGCCAGGTGCATCCTCCTCGCTTATTGAAGGGATTGTCTTAATAATTTTGATTGCATTGTTTGAAGTTGCACTACTTGTCACAATATCTACTACCTTCTTTAGAGTGCTAAAGAAGGATCGCATGATGTGGTTCAAGGGTATG
The DNA here is from genome assembly GCA_964648485.1 of uncultured Leptolinea sp. Taxonomy (GTDB): domain Bacteria; phylum Chloroflexota; class Anaerolineae; order Anaerolineales; family Anaerolineaceae; genus DAIOEK01. Next base: position 64,689 of record CAZYOF010000010.1, on the reverse strand, counting down.
GGTGAAAAAATGACTTTCATGGCGATCATGGTACTTCTTATTTTGTCAATTGTCCTGGGATCTCAATGGACAGCATATACCCCCAAGATAATTGGTGAGGATAATAAACCCAAACCCAATAGTATTGCCACTATTGAAAAGTTTAATTTGGGAGGAGTTAAACAGTGGGTGATTATCAGGGGCGAAGATGTGAGTAAACCGGTACTCTTGTTTCTTTCAGGAGGTCCTGGTGCAAGCGAAGCAGCACGTGTCATCCGGTTCAATAAAGAATTGGAGAAGCATTTTATTGTGGTTATTTGGGAACAACGTGGTTGTGGTAAATCTTATCCTTCTATAAATCCAAAAGATAAATTAACCGTGGATCAATATGTATCTGATCTGGTGGAATTATCCGAAATGTTGAGAAATAGATTTAATGAAGAAAAAATTTACCTTGTAGGTCACTCTTGGGGAACCATTATCGGTGTTCGAGCTGCTCAAGCACGTCCGGATCTATATCATGCTTATATCAGTTCTGCGCAAATGGTAAACATTCGTGAAACTGACCAGATGATTTTTGATTTAGTAATGGATAAATCCCGCAAAATTGGAGACGAGAAATTTGTTTCAACACTTGAAAAGCAAGGTATTCCTCCATATTTTGGCAAAAACCCAATTGGTCCGTACTCTACGCTCTTTGGGCGGGAGTATGCATTATTTGAAGTGCCGAACATCCAGAATCCAGAGTATCTGAAAGATGGGGATATTCTCCTTCTCATGTTAAAACAACCCGAATATGGCTGGCTGGATAGATTATATTACCTGCTTGGGTTGATGAATACATTCAATGCGGTATATCCACAACTTCAGGAAATAGATTTTCGGCTGGATGCCACTCACCTGGAGTTACCCGTCTATATGTTCCTTGGTCGTCATGATATGAATAACCCCATTACATCACCTCAGGATTACTTTAATAAAATTGATGCTCCATACAAAGAGCTATTTATTTTCGAAAATTCCGGACATGGAATGATCTGGGAAGAAGCTGGTTTATTCCATCAAAAATTAATTACGAAAGTTATTCCCGAAACTTACAAATAGGAAAAATCTAATGTCCCAAAATGAAATCATTTCGCCTGCGCTACTCAATACTAAATCAAAATCCTTTTCACTTGCACTGTATTTGTTGGTTGTATTCGGTCTCTCATGGCCTTTCCAAATTGCTTATGCTATATGGGGTAAAACCTCATTTAGTGGATACTTGCTAAGCTCCCTCTCTATGATCATGGTTTCGGTTGGAACTTTTATTTGCGGACGGTATATATTTCAAGACGGATTTGATAAAGCTGGCTGGAGATGGGGAAAACCCGCACATTACTTTTATGTGTTTTTACTCGCTATCTTCATCTTCGGTATGCCGGTTCTCATTGAATTGATCTTTGGCTTGAGTGTGCTGCCAATTGGATTTTCTCTGGGTGCTATTCTTGTAAACTTTCTCACAAGCTTCTTCTTGACTATCCTCCCAGGTTTTGGGGAGGAATTGGGATGGAGAGGGTACATGCTACCCCATCTGGTTAATCGATATAGTCTGCGGAAAGGGCTGATATTACATGGGTTTATCTGGTGGGCATGGCACCTACCTGCATTGGTTAAAATTGGGTCAGAGGTGAAGGTAGGTGAAGGGAATATCTTACTATCCATCGTTGGAACCATGTTAATCAGCTTATTTCCAGCGATGATGAATGCAATTTTGTTTGCCTATGTTTGGAATTCCAGCCGAAGTATAGCCGTTGCAAGTGTTTACCATTCTGCATATGATGAAGTGCGTGACGCATTGGAGAGAGGGATAGGCTTTGGACCTCTCGTAAGCGTGTGGGAAATGGTAGTCACTGCCAGTTTCGGTGTTGTGCTTCTCTGGAAAGGCAATTGGAAAAGTCTGGTGTATGATAAGGAAAATTAGAGCAAAGGAGGAAAGATTCATGATTTCTAAAATGCATCTTCCCTTGAATGACCTGAAGGAAGATTTAAGTAAAACCCCTCTCCTGATTGGCTGGCTGATTATCGGTCCGATTGTAGCATTTTTTCTGGATGGCTGGATTGGACTGGTTTTCGGACTCATTAATATCCTGCTTTTAGGAATATATGTAATCATAATTTGTTCATTGACACCTGTCCCTCCAGATCGTTATGAAATAAAAAAACCAGGATTAGAACTGGTTTTAGTGATGGTACTCATAAGTCTGATCTTTATCATCCAGTTATTCGATTTTGATGTTTGGATGGTTCAACCAATTCATGGAGTAATTAAAGAAATTTTTAGAAGTGTGGGATTCGCTGTGTACAATATTACAGTTCTACCTGATTGGTTAAAACAGGATGTATATCTTGCATTTTCCAGCACTATTAAACAATTAATTCCTGTAATATTTCTATTTACTATTCTGGGATACAATCACAAAAATATGGGTTTGGTAAATTCTTTTTGGAAACTTACCGGAATGTTATTCGGAATCACGGTAATTTTTGGTTTTCTGACTGGATTACTACCTGGCGATAATATTTTTCATGCTTTTACGATCTTTTTTGTAGGGATTTTTATTAACGCCTTGCCTGAGGAATTGATCTTTAGAGGAATGCTGCTACCCAGAATAGAATACCTTTTTCAGAACCCGATAAATGCGCTGGTTGTATCTGCTATCATTTTCAACATGCTCCATATCCCAATTCAAATTGCCAACGGAAATCCTGTTTGGATGGCAATCCTGCGGACATTGAGCATCGGATATCCAAGCGGGCTTATTTGGGGGTATTTATACTTGCGGACCCGGAGCATTTTACCGGGTGTAATCTGGCATGGAGCTAATGGCATACTTGGGATGATCTTCATGAGTCATTAGTTATCTCATCAAATCGCGAGGTTCCATTTTTCCAAAACGGAAAAACCCACAGGCGTATATATGATGAAAATATCCGATTTTTCTTACAAGGGAAGGATACATGGATGAAGATACCAATTTGCTGTCTTTATTTGGTATTTATCAATAATTTACCTTACAACGCAAATAAATCGATATAATCATTGGATAATGATCAGCGTTTTGACTATCTTACCCATAGTCTCTGCAACGGTAGCCGGGATTTTGGGCTCTTTTTATATCCTCCTTTACAGGCGGAAAAGGGAATCTCTGATCTATGTGAAATTTGCATTTGCCTGTTTTCTAGCATTGGCATATGCAATATCTTCCATTGGGTATTATTCGAGCGGTTCTGTTTCAGAAGCCCTAATATGGCGGCGTGCACAAACAACTGCACTCAGTCTGTTTACTTTACAGTACCTGAATTTCATAATTACTTACATTAATTATAAAAATACACTATTTCTACGCTTGATTCAAATAATCTGCATTATCGCAATCGCTCTTCAGCTAACAATTTCAAATAATTTATCATGGAAAACGTCAGGCGATCATATCACATTTTTATCCATGTTCGGACAAGATGCGAGATATGTGAATGTATCGCCGGGAATCATTGCGAATATTTTGTTTGGTATTGGAATTATTATTTATCTTTACATATTCTTTCTAACCTTTATCAATCGCAAATTTATTCCGGATAGAAAGAAAACTTTTATTTATTTTTCCATTCTTATTTTCTATCTGGGTTTTATTAATGACATGCTTGTAAGCTTTGAAGTGATTCAATCTGTTTACCTGCTGTCGCCGGCAGTAATGCTGCTGATCGGATTGACTGGTTATTCCATGCTGGATACTGTGGTCGAAGATGCCAGCTTAAAAAAGCAACTTGAAATTACAAATAAACAATTAGAACAATTAACATTGGAAATGGATGACAGGGTAAAACGAAGAACAGAAGAACTCAGAAAGACCAATGTTACCCTGGAAGAGAAACTTGAAGAGATAAAATTATTACAGGTAAACTTACGTGAGATGGCCATCCATGATCCGTTAACAGGACTTTACAATCGTCATCTATTTGATGAAATCCTAAATCATGAATTTAGTTTGATTAAAAGGGGACATAGGTCTTGCCTGGTGATGATCGATATTGATCACTTTAAAGACCTCAACGATCGCTTTGGTCATCGATCAGGCGATGAATTTCTTAAATCCGTCAGTACTCTAATCGCATCCTCTTTTCGCGAAAGTGATTATATTTTTCGGTATGGCGGTGAAGAGTTTTTAGTTGTTATGCCAAATACAGATGTAGATGATGCAATAAAAAGAGTAGATGAATTTCGTGAGAAAATATGGCTGGCTAAATTTGATAATGATGGGCGGGAATTACGGGCAACTATCTCAGCAGGGGTGTCTGAAATGTTGCTGACTGATATGTCGTCCGAATGTGCCCTGAAAAGAGCAGATAATGCATTGTATTCAGCAAAAGTCAATGGTCGGAATAGAGTGGAGAGACGGTAAATCAGTTGTTTTGCCTGAAGATCAGCGGGTAGAAAAATTCTCAATATAATAATTAGCAGCCTTTAAAAATTCAAAAAATTAATACAATATATATTTGATTTATAGAATTGCCCAATAGTAACAAAAATAATAACTGGCTCTCCAGTCGGGTAATTTAACCTTTATCCGGGGATTATTAACTTTACTGCATTACTGACCACTTCAATCGTCATGGGGGTGTGTCCAATTACTTCTCCGTCAGCTTGTACGATTATTGGACGTTTGGTGGATATTTTGATTGAATTATTAATCAACACGCAGGTCATTCTGGGTGATTGGTTAACCTTTCCCTGAAAAATATCTAGTAACAGCCCCACATAATCTCTAAGCGTTCGTGCCTTCACAACAAACATAACGAAAGGAGAATCTAATGCATTTGGGGGCAGATTCTTTAGGAATATCTCTTCAATCAGAACAGAAGGATTGGTTACATATATCTCAGAAGCGCGGGTGGTAAATGGTTTTCCATCTACTACCAGGTTAAATTTATGAGGTTGGATTCCGATGATGATCTGGAATCCGCGCCAGAGATATGCAAACATACCAAATCGACGTTTCTCCTGACGTGAAGTGCTCTTAATAAGGTTGGAAGAGAAGCCGACGCTGCTATTTAGAATTGCGTAACGGTTTTTTAGTTTTAGAGCATTTAATTTTTTATAAGATATCTTTTGATTAAAATAGCAAAGAGCTTGTTCAGTTTGTAATGGTATTTTTAATAATCTGGCAAGTAGATTTCCAGTTCCGAGTGGAATAATCGCCATAGGGATATCTGTACCGACCAGAGCGGTTACCACGGATGATATCGTACCATCCCCGCCACCAGCAAGAATCACATCGCATCCTTGCTTGATATATTCCCGAACTGTTTTAGTAATATCCTCTCCTTCCTTGGTTTCATGTAAACAACCCTGCCAACCATACTTCTGACATACCTTCTTGAATATTCGTAACACCTGCTCTTTATTCTTGATTCCAGCAGCCGGATTGAAAACAAAAAGGGGATTTGTAAAACGGGATAAATTTATTGGTATAGGCATGATAGTGTTTTTTTGCGAAAATGTATCAATCAAAAACAATCATCTCTCCTGAATAAAATGGGGTTACCTGGCTGGAAAAAGTCTGTCGAAGTTTTTCTATTGCGTTTTCACCAGTACAATGATTTAGAAATAAAGACATTTCTTGATAATTAGTTTTAAGAATTGTAATTACCCGGTTTAAATCATCCTCGTTTGCTGACATCAGGTGAGTCCCTCCGATAACAGATATGATTCTTCCGGCAAAATTTCTATTAACATGTGACAAACTATTCAATAACCCCGCATGGCAACATCCACAAATCAGAACCAGGCCTTGTTTTGTATGCAGGATTAAAGATAAATCATCGCGATAAGGGTCTGATTGCCAGCCATTTTCAGTAAGGATGAAATGAGTATTGGATCTCCCGCACATTTCTGGCCGTTCAAGTATCTCTCCAGATGTCCATAATCCGGGCATAATTTCTTTTGGTTCGGTAGAAAATAAAGAGTCTGATTTCTGCACAAGATCCTTTACCGCATCTGATAACCCAATGGGCGAGTATTTGCCATTACGCAGGGAATACCTTTGAGTAAAAATATCTTCATGCGCAAAAATTTTAACTTGTGGTAGACAATCCTTTAAAGCAAGCAATCCACCTGTGTGGTCATAATGGGCATGGCTGAAAACCAGATTTTTTACTTTATAGGGGTCTAAACCCAAAACAGACATATTATGTTTTAGAACAGACGCAGATTGTCCTGTATCGAATAGGGTTACCCCGTTTTCAGATTCAATCCATAAGGAAAGTCCATGTTCTGTAAATGTGGGGGAGTTATCACTTTTTCGGTCATTAGTTACACAAATTATTTTATGCATGCGCTAAATTCCCTTCCATTTATTTTATATACTATTTCAAAAACAGGTTGAAAAATTCCCATTAGGCCAATAAAGTAAACATATTGCGTATCCCAATAATTGGGATAATGTTCAAATAATGGAATTTCATTGACAGATTAATGAAGCAGGATATAATTGGCAAAATTATTTCTGAGAAACAAATTAAAAATGAACCCGATGTCATCCATTTTTGTAATTATTATTGTTGCCCTTCTTTATTATAAGAATGGCTCACTTCGCGTAGGATGGCAGGTTCAAGAGAAAAAATAAATTCGAAAAGAATAGGAAAACTCGAAAAAGCCACCCAACGCAAGGTGGCTTTTTGTTTTTCGGAAAGGTGAGGAAAAATCGAAGGAAGAAAATTAGGCATAAAATTGGAATTTTTCATTATTTTAAGGAGAAGAAATTATGTCTGAACAAACAGCAGTACCCAATTTAGTTGAAAATCAAAGAAAACCAGTATTAACTGCCCGACAAGTTGGTGTAGCGGCAGCTTTTGGTGGCGCTGCATTAGCGCTTGTCCTGGCAGGTGTGACGATTCCCATTCCGGGAACACCTATAGTTACAGATCCACGAGAAATTTTTACAACGATTGGTGCGTCGCTTACCGGTCCAATTGGAGGTATTGTGATTGGGCTACTGGCTGGAATTGCTGAGCCGGGCATCCCACTTGCGAGCTTACTCGCTCATATCGTTGGAGGTATCTTTAGCGGGGTTGCATACAAAAACCTTTCGTGGCGTTTACGCAAGAACAAGGCATTAAGCCTTGTCGCATGGGCAGTACAGGTTGTTGTTTATTATACGGTTTTTGTGGTCCCGCTTTTTGGATTAGGCTTGATGGTATTTTATCCAGACCCAGAATATGGAAGTTTTCTGGCATTTTTAGGAACGATCGAAGCTGGTGCAATGCCTGAAATGATCCTTACAACAGTTGTAACCACGATTATTATGGCTGCTCTTCCTGAACGGTTCCGCCGTCCGTTGTGGTAAACCGAAATCCAGATTATTGGTTCATTACCTGCTCTGTAGAATACCTGCGGAGCAGGTAATCACATTGTTGATATGGAAAACTGACCATGACTTACGAGATTTCATTTAAGAATGTTTCCTTTTCATATGCTGGAAGCACCACAAAAGCTCTCAGCGATGTTAATCTAAGTATATCTTCCGGAGAAATTGTATTAATTACCGGACCTGCCGGAAGCGGGAAAACCACCCTTTGCTCGTGTATTAATGGATTAGTCCCACATTATCACGAAGGAACCCTTGAAGGTGAAGTTTATATTGGTCCTTACAATACAATAAAAGCACGCGTTGGCGGTCTGGCATCAATCATTGGCATGGTGTTTCAGGATCCAGAAGCACAACTTGTTACCAATTCGGTTATGGATGAAGTGGCATTCGGACCTGAAAATCTGGGAATAGACCGGGAAGAAATTATTAAACGAACCCGAGAAGCATTAGAAGCTACCCGATTGGTTGGCTATGAGGAAAGAGAACCGCATAACTTGTCTGGGGGAGAACAACAGGCATGCTGTATCGCAGCAACTTATGCGATGTGCCCTGAGATTTATGTGATGGATGAACCGCTGGCAAATCTGGATCCTGCGGGCAGGGCGTTTATCCTGAAGTTGATTATTCAAGTTGCTAAACAGCGCGGTAAGACTTTGATTATTGTGGAACATGCATTGGAAGAAACCCTGCCTCTGGTAGATCGAGTCATTGTAATGAAAGAAGGGCATATTGTTCGGGATGGCCCAACAGCTGAGGTTCTGGCTGCAGGTGATATTCCCCATATATTTAAACGGCCAGATCTTCTAAGATTGGCTGAAAAATTACAATTACCGTCGATTTCTTTAACTCCGGAATCATTCGTTAAACACCTACGGGAAAAATATAAATTAAGAAAAATTAGTTCCAATGGTTTGCATCCAGAGAGTCAGATTTCAACAAAACCAGTGATTGAGTTTCGTGATGTATCTTTCTCATACAATGATGAAAAAGAAGCTCTGCATAATGTAAACCTAAAGATCCATGCCGGAGAGATGGTAGCAATCCTTGGCAGGAATGGATCAGGGAAAACCACACTGGTCCGACATGTTATTGGATTACATCATCCTACAAGTGGAAAGGTACTGGTAAATGGAATGGATATTGTTGAAACGCCAACGCATATTCTTGCACAGGATGTTGGGTTTTGTTTTCAGAATCCAAACCACCAAATTGTCTCTTTTAATGTGAGAGATGAAATGACATTTGGATTAAAAGCGCATAATATTGATCCTTCTGAATTTGAATCCCGAATTCAAGAGGCTTTGGAAATTGTTGATCTGGAAGATTATATTGATACTGAAGTATTTGATCTGGGTAAAGGACAAAAACAGCGCCTGGCACTGGCATCCGTTTTGACGCTGAAACCAAAAATTCTTGTTATTGATGAACCAACCACCGGACAAGACCCGGAAATGATTGATGAGATTTTTGAGATCATTCGGAAGTTAAATGATCAAGGTACAACGATTCTTCTCATTACTCATCGTATTGATTATGCTGCCATGTATGCAAACAGGGCAGTTGTGCTACAGAATGGTGTTCTTTCCTATGATGGACCAATTCGTGATTTACTGAAAAATGTTGATTTGATGTTTGATAACTCTTTAGATTTACCGGAAATAACGAAATTGGCTATCCAATTAAGAGATCTGGGGATACCTCAGCATATAGTATCTTTTAATGACATGCATCATTATCTACATCAGATTGTGGAGGTGCAAGATGGCAATTGAATATCGAAAGGGATCATCTCTTCTCCATGGATTTGATGCACGCACGAAGTTGCTGATGTTTGTGGCTATTACTATTGCAGCGGTGGTGATTGCAGATCCAATTCTTATGGCTGTATTATTTGTCTCTTTGTATTGGCTGGGTACAAAGGCGATTGATGTCAAGCTGCTCAACCAAAATCTAAGGTCACTGGTGGTAGTCTTTCTCACCTTTTCATTCTTCCAAATTATCTTCTTTACACCTAAAGAATCGCATTTTCTGTTTTACCTGATACCGTTCACTGATTGGATTCCGGTGACTGTAGAAGGCATAATTAGAGGAGTTGCTGTGTTCTTCAGATTCTTTAGCGTAGTTTTAGCTGTTCATCTGATGCTTTATACGACACCTCCCGTTGAACTTGCTTTGACTATCACAGAACGGGGGAAAAGGAATCTTGGGATACATGATCTGATTTCTACTTTTGTTATCGGGGTGTTTCTCATAGTATCTGCTCTACCAATGATGTCAAAGGGTACAAAACTTGTATTCCTGCCTGCTGATACACCAGTGGCTATTAATACAGCGATCATATTATTCTTCAGTCTGCTTGCGGCATTTATTATTCAGCGGATTGTGAGTAGGGGATTACCGCCAGAAATGGGTGTTGCTTTAATGCTTGGCTTTTCTACGGTGGGTATATTGTCAAAGCAAACTCAGAAAATTACAGACGCCCAAAGAGCGCGTGGATACGATGTAAAACCCAAGAACCTCATCCGGAGAGTGCAGGTACTGACGGCATTATTAATACCCATATTTATGACAACTATGGAGCGATCACAAGATATTTCGATTGCAATCCTTTCGCGTGGATTTGATTACAACATTACCAAACGGACTTTCAGGCGAGAATTTGTTTTTCAAAGAAATGACTTTATATTTATGGCGATTATGTTCGTTGTGATTTTAGCCGGTATGGTGCTGAATTATCTTGAAAAGGGTAATTTCACAGAACAAGCATTGTTAAGATTATTCATAAATAACTGAGAATTTATTGAATAAAGAGAAGGAAGAATAATATGGCAGCATTATCTATTCAACGAACCAATGTTTTCTTTGCTTTTGAAAAATCATTACAACCAGTTGCAAAGATTTCTCAAAATCAGATTGTTACGCTGGAAACCCATGATTGCTTTGAAGGTCAATTAAAGAGTAAATCGGATTTACTGGACAAGCTAGATTGGGATCATGTAAACCCTGCAACTGGCCCAGTATATATTGAAGGAACCAGACCGGGTGATGTTTTACGTGTGGATATTCTCTCGATGGAAGTAGGCGAAAATTCAATCATGGTTACCCTCCCTGGCGAAGGAGCATTGGGAGACATCATTACCGAAATGGAAACTACCGTCCTCAAAAATTCAGGAGATAAGGTAATATTCAAAGACAATGTGAGTGTACCTGCCCGTCCCATGATAGGAGTAATCGGTGTAGCACCAGAAGAGGGGAAAATACCAAACGGTACCCCCGGCCCACATGGTGGAAACATGGATTGCACCCTGGTGACAGCTGGTGCCTCAGTTTACTTTACTGTAGGTGTGGAGGGAGCTCTTTTTGGGGCAGGAGATTTTCATGCAGCGATGGGAGATGGTGAAGTTGTAATCTGCGGGGCAGAAACGCCAGGTAAATTCACATTTCGTGCACAGGTAGAACCTCGTTTAGAAGGGTTGCCTACTCCCTTCATAAAAACTGACAGGGTTGTTGCAACGGTTTTTTCTGCGCCGTCATTAGATGCCGCAGCTGATGGGGCAACACATGCAATGGCAAATTTCTTAAGTAAATTTGCCGGATTATCTACAAATGACGCAGGGATGCTGATGAGTCTGGCGGGTGAATTGAAATTCTGTCAGATCGTGGATCCTGAAAAGACAGTCAGATTTGAATTTCCACTAGATGTTCTTTCCCAACTTGGTTATTCTTTCTAGCCAGAATGAAAGCTATACAGAATACGACTGCCATCTCTAAAAGATGGCAGTTTTATTTACCCATAATATTTAGCACTCATTTAAAATTATTACCATTATAATTAGATTAATTCACTATCAGGATTGTCTATGCAAATTCGATTAATTCACTTACTTTGAGTCAGGAATCAGAACGCTGGTCAGCGTTCATTCAGCCGCCAATATATATCAGCGTAGAAAATTACGGGCTCATCTGACCCTGTATCCGCTGGTATATGCCAGCGGATTTTTGTTTTCTCACAACGAGAGAAGGAGGTTAGATGAATCAATGAGCCTTATGGTTGTTATCACATAGCACTAAGAAAAAAGTAAAAATACCTTATAGGAGAGAGCACTATGCGTGCGAAAATCACAAAGTTCTTTGCTTCCCGTTGGGGGATTATCCTCGTTGGCGCAGTCATTGGAATTCTGGGACCTTTACTCCAGAAATTCGGAAATCCACCGAATATGGGCATCTGTGTAGCCTGCTTTGAACGCGATATTGCTGGTGCATTGGGATTGCATCGGGCTGCTATCGTTCAATATATACGCCCTGAGATCATAGGATTTGTTCTGGGATCCACCATTGCTGCACTTATATTTCGTGAATATAAAGCCAGATCAGGTTCTGCACCCATTGTTCGTTTTGTTCTGGGTGTATTTGCCATGATAGGAGCGTTAGCTTTTCTAGGCTGTCCATGGCGGGCGAGCTTCCGTCTCTCTGGTGGTGACCTAACAGCACTACCTGCATTGGTTGGTTTGATTATCGGAATTGCACTCGGAGTTTGGTTTTTGCGTACTGGATACAACCTTGGGCGGAGTCAAAAAACCTACCCGGCGGTAGGCTGGATTATGCCCATTATTATGGTTGGTTTACTATTATTATTGATTTTCAAACCAGTATTTAGTGAGGGTGGACCAATATTCTTTAGCGAAAAAGGACCGGGTTCAATGTATGCGCCACTATTGGTATCGCTTGGTATTGGCCTGGTGATCGGTTTTATTGCACAGAGAAGTCGTTTTTGTACGATGGGCGCTGTGCGCGATGTTATTCTGATGCGAGATTTTCATCTTTTCAGTGGTTTATTAGCACTGATCGTGATGGCTTTCTTAACTAATCTGGTTCTTGGACAATTCAGCGTGGGATATACAGCACAACCGGTTGCGCATAGCAATACGTTATGGAATATCCTTGGAATGGTCCTTGCGGGATTAGCGTATTCTCTTGCGGGTGGGTGCCCGGGAAGGCAACTATTTCTTTCTGGTGAAGGCGATGGAGATTCCGCTGTATTTGTTCTCGGAATGATCACCGGTGCGGGAATTGCTCATAACTTCAACCTCGCTGCAAAGGTTGATTCGGTAGTTGATGGCGTTTTACAGGTGGGGGGACTGTCTAACTTTGGAATGACAGCAGTTATCATTGGAATTGTAGCCTGCCTGCTTATCGGTTTCACCATGCGTCAGAAAATAGCATAAGGAGAGTGATACATGAGTACTACCGTAGATGCACGCGGGCTTTCATGCCCACAACCTGTCATGCTTGCTCAAAAAGCAATTGCAGATGGTATCTTCCCGGTCGAGGTTATCGTTGATACGGTAACTTCACGTGAGAATGTAAGGCGGATGGCTGAAAGACTCGGCTGTAGTGTCACAATAAAAGATTTAGAAGAAGAGTATAAGGTGGTGATATCAAAATGAAAAATGACCATCAGGAAATTATCAATCAAAATCAACCTGATGGTCTGATCTATCTGGATAACGCGGCGACCTCCTGGCCTAAACCGCCAGGGGTCGCCCGGGCAATACAGAACTATATTGAAGAAGTAGGCGCTAATCCGGGCAGGTCGGGTCACAGGTTATCTATAAAAGCTGCCAGAATTGTTTATTCACTCAGGGAGGCAATTTGTTCCCTGTTTGGATTTGACGACCCTATGCGGGTAATTTTTGGGTTAAATATTACCGATGGGATAAACCTTGCGTTGCATGGATTGCTCAAACCGGGAGATCATGTTATCACCAGTGGAATGGAACATAATGCAGTAATGCGTCCACTTCGTAACCTTGAGGCGATCGGAGTAGAGATCACGCGAGTAGCTTGTACCATTCAGGGAATCTTGGATCCAATAGATATTGAAAAAGAGATAAAAAATAATACGCGCCTTGTTGTAATAAACCACGCATCCAATGTTTGCGGAACAATTTTACCTATACATGAAATTGGATTAATTTCTCAGAAAAACAACCTTCTATTCATGCTGGATACGGCTCAATCGGCAGGGGTGCTTCCCATCCACATGTTGGATGAAAATATAGATCTGCTTGGTTTTACCGGTCATAAATCTTTGTACGGACCCATGGGCACTGGGGGAATTATTATCGGTCACAGTATTTCATCTGAAGACATCCGACCAATCAAGCAAGGTGGGACTGGTAGTCGTTCTGAGCATGAGTTTCAACCAGAATTCTTCCCTGATAGGTTTGAAAGCGGTACTCCCAACGGTATGGGATTGGCTGGATTATTAGCTGCTATAGAGTGGTTAACCGATCGTGGCATAGATGTCATCAGAGCACACGAGAAAGAGCTTGCCTCGAAGTTGATTGAGGGGTTGACCAATATACCTGGTGTCGATTTATTGGGTCCGAAAGATGCTGAGCTTCAGACAGCAACGATAGGCTTTAACATACGGGGTATGGAACCATCAACTGTTGGTTTACGACTCGATGAGGAGTTCAATATCCTCTGCAGGGTTGGACTGCATTGCGCTCCATCTGCTCACATGACAATTGGCACTTTCCCAGATGGATGCATTCGGTTCGGATTAGGAGCATTTTCTAAAGCAAACGATATCGATAAAGCGATAAATGCAATTGCCCGTCTGGCAAGTGAGGTTCAATGAGTGAAGATTTTGCAGTCATTCTGGTAGAGTCAACCAGCCAGGCTTTGCATATTGAAAAACTCATACAAAAACAGGGTATAGAGAGCAAAATGATCCCTGTGCCCCGTCACTTGAGTTCAGATTGTGGAGTGTGTGTCAGAGTCAATAGATCGTCTATTGAAAAAATAAAGCAGATAGTTCGTGAACATAACTTGGAACATGCGTTGATAGAGGAATTATGACTGCAAGCGAAAAAAAGATCCGGTTAACCGCATTTGCTACCTGCTCTGGCTGAGCATCGAAATACAGCGCACAAGCGTTGGCGCAGGTTCTGCGTCCATTACAAAATATGTTCGCTGATAAGAATTTTCCAGATCTGATCAGCGGAATAAACTCGCCAGATGATGCTGCAATCTGGCGCCTTGATGATGATAGAGCATTGGTGGCAACAACCGACTTCTTTACGCCGGTAGTCGATGACCCATTCGAATATGGCGCAATTGCTGCTGCTAATAGTCTCTCAGATATTTATGCAATGGGTGGGGAACCATTTTTAGCATTAAATATTTCTGCTATGCCGCCTCAATTACCCGTTGAAATTGTTACCGTAATATTAAGAGGGGGGGCAGGAAAGGCAAAAGAAGCTGGTGTTGTAATTGCCGGCGGACATACGATACAAGATAAAGAACCAAAGTATGGATTGGTTGCAATGGGTTTCGTGAACCCGAAAAAAGTATTAAACAAAGGTGGAATGTTGCCTGGTGATGTACTTTACTTGAGTAAACCGATTGGTAATGGAATTATTGCTTCGGCTATAAAAACGGATAAAATTATTAGAGAAGAAGTAACACCGGTTATTGAATGGATGCAAACTTTGAACAAAAGCGCTGCACATTTAGCAGTGAAATTCGGGGCGAAAGCAGCAACAGATATTACAGGATTTAGCTTATTGGGACATGGTTGGGAAATGGTCTCTGCCTCAGGCACAGGAATGGTTTTATTCCATGATCAAATCCCAATATTCAATCAGGCGATGCCACTCGCGAAAGGATGGTGTTTTCCTGGTGGAAGCTTTGATAATGCAGAATATTTTGGGAGTCATGTTGAATTTGATGTAAGTCTCAAGCAGGAAGATGAACTACTCTTATTCGATCCGCAAACAAGTGGAGGGTTACTATTTGCTTTACCACAAGAGGCTGCTGCTTTATGCGAAAGTGAAGCATTAAAAGATGGAATTCCTATATGGCGAATCGGCGAAGTGACCGATACTGGAAAAATTGAAGTAAGATGCAATCACTAATTTGAAAGGAGAAATATATGGGTACCAAAGGACGTCAAATAGTTGGGATGGATATTGATGAACTTCTGAAATTATTAAACCAGGCATATGCTGATGAATGGCTGGCATATTACCAGTACTGGCTGGGGGCAAAAATCGTGAAAGGCCCAATGAAAGATGCAGTTGCTTCTGAATTACTCATTCACGCCACAGAAGAGTTAGGGCATGCTGATCTACTTGCTTTGCGAATAATTCAATTAGGAGGAACGCCCCTGATCCGACCCGAAGAATGGTTGAAATTTACACATTGCGGGTATGAGGCACCTACTGATCCATTTGTAAAGGAAATACTTGCCCAGAATATCAAAGGAGAACAATGCGCCATTGATGTTTATCAGCGTCTTTTAGGGCTTGTAAAAGATAAAGACCCTGTAACTTACAACATTGTCCTTACCATTCTTCAAGACGAGGTCGAGCATGAGGAGGATCTTCAATCTCTTGACGAAGATCTTGAATCCTTAATGATGCGAAATATGTAAACGAAATAACCGGAAGGATTAACCTTCCGGTTATTTTTTTGAATCAAGATTTCTTATTTATTAACTCGTTAATTACATCTAATTGCTTTTGCAGGAAAGATTTCTGTTCTTCCAGCATCGCTTTATCATTTTCAGCAGAAGGCTGAAAGAAGTTGCCAAACCAGCCTCTCCCTCTTCCTTGCCTGAAGCCCCCCCTTATACCCCAACCAGAGGATCCACCTCTGCATGGACCAGCACCTCGACCAATAGGTCCAGTTCCCAAAGGACCGGTTTTATCAAAACCAGGCATATTAACTCCTTTCTGAATCCGTCATTTGATTGATAAGTGTTGTTATAAGGCTATTCGCTTTGTGTAATTCGAATATCCACGAATCTAAAGCTTCCACACCTTGTGGTGTTATCTGGTATATCCTTCGGGGTGGACCTTGAGTCTGATCTGTTTCCCAATCAGATTTTATCCAAGCAAGATTTTCCAATTCTCGTAATGTACGATAAACAACGCTAGGATGTATTGTGCTAATTCCCATCTTCTCCAGGTCTGAGAGCATGGTGTATCCATGTTTTGCTTGGTTTTGAATGATTACCAGTAGAGCTGGCTCTAAAAGGGAAATCGAAAGTGGAGTATGAGCTAAATCCTTGCTATTCCTTCCCATCCCTAGAGACCAACCACGCTGATGTCTGGGCATATAACACTCCTGAAGATATACTATTCTATAAAATACTATAGTTAAAATAATTATACTTACAAATGCACTTAGTCATACTGCACCAGTGACATATATCATTATAATGAGATATAGCGTTCATAATATTAGAAAACTTACTATAATAATGGTATCTTGTTTTATTGAGGAGTAGTATGCCTATCAAATCCGTTTCCGTCGACGCAAAACAAATTGAGGGATTCAAGATTGAAACGATGTCCCGTCAGCATGTAGCTATAGTTGATCAACCGGTCACTGGCGGAGGGACAGATGCTGGACCTTCACCATTAGATTACTTGTTCATTTCTCTGGCTGGTTGTGTTGTTACTGTTGGTCATATCATTGCAAAACAGCGTAGGTTACCGGTTCGTAATATTGAAGTACATATTGAAGGAGAACTCGATACAGATGTGCTTATGGGGAAAAACAAGGAACTTCGTGCTGGTTTTTCTTCCATTCGAGTTTCTACAAAATTTGATGCAGATTTATCAAAAGAAGAGAAGGAATCCTTAATGAGGGAAATTGATGCGCGATGCCCAATCTCGGATAATATTCTCAACCAGACACCAATTCAATTCATTGTTGAATAGTTTATGGTTGAAAATTGTAACGGGTTAGTTTGAAATTTTATGGTGAACTCAATTCATAAAAATTTGAACTGAGTTCACAACAGTCATCATCGCCGCTGAGAAAAACGTTGATATTCAGTTTGTTTCAGAATTCAATGGAAAAAGCGTATCTTCTGGAGGAAAAATGAAAATAGCAGTCATAACTGATGATGGAAAAACCATTAGCAAGCATTTTGGAAGAGCCCCCTATTATTTAGTTCTGACAATTGAGGAAGGCAAAATTGTCAACTCTGAATTACGGGATAAATTAGGTCATTTTCATTTTGCAGCTCAAGATCAAGGTGGAGATGAACCTGGTCAGGCTCATGGTAAGGATGCTGCGTCACATAATAAGCACGTCAGTATGGCTGAAACAATTTCTGATTGCGAAGCTATAATCTGTGGTGGTATGGGTATGGGAGCTTATGAAAGCATGCGAAGTTTAAATATTAAACCACTTGTGACTGATAAAAACCTGATTAACGATGCGGTTCAAGACTATGTAGAAGGGAAATTAGTTGACCACACAGAATTACTGCATTAATTTTTTTAGATAATCAGCCTTGTTAGTAAGTTCTGTTACTCTACCTGTTGTCACATTTCGGCTATGACTTGGTTATAAAAACCAAAAATTCATTGGGAGGATAGCATGATATATACAAATGAAGAATTACATGAAATTGTTGAACTTCACAGAAAATATCTTGCAGGGGAATCAGATGGGAAAAAAGCTGATTTTACAGGTGTTGACCTTTACGGTGTTTGCTTGGTAAACGCAAACCTGAAAGGGGCAGAGATGGGCGGAGTTATCCTTATCAGAGGATTAATGTGGGGTGCGAATCTGGAAGGTGCTAATCTGGAAAAAGCAAATTTTAAGCATGCTGTTGTTGAAAGTGCGTGTTTAAAAGATGCCAATATGCGCTTTACTAAATTTACAGGGGCAAATCTGGATAATGCAGATCTTAGGGGAGCTGATTTAACAGGAGCAAAGATATCTGCATCTACTTTCAATGGGACAATTTATGATGACAGAACCATCTGGCCTGAAGATTTTGACCCTGTTGCCGCTGGCGCAGTCATCAGTAATATGGTTGAAATTTAATATATAAATAAGAATTTGAGGACTTTGTGAAAATCATTCTCTCATCTCAAGGTAGTGAATTGACAAGTCCGGTTGACCGACGATTCGGTCGCGCTCCTTGGTTAGTACTTTTTGATGCAGATACGAAAGAGTGGCAGGCATTTACTAACCCTGGATCAAGCCAATCAGGAGGAGCTGGAATTGCGGCTTCTCAGTTTGCTGTAGATCAGCAAGCGAGTGTTGCCATTAGTGGAGATTTCGGTCCGAATGCGGCTAATGTGCTGAGAGCTGCAAATATTGAAATGCGTCTTCTTAAGGAAAATGTAAATACTGTTCAACAGGCGCTTGACCTGTATTTTGATGACCAATTACAGAAAAATTAATATTGAAACAATATGTCACAGCAAATGAAAATAGTGGTCGCTAGTGGAAAAGGGGGAACAGGAAAAACAACAATTGCTACTAGTATGGCGGTAAGCCTGGCATCTCTAACCAATACAAGATATCTGGATTGTGATGTTGAGGCTCCGAATGGTCATCTTTTTCTTGATGTTGATTTTGTTGACCAGCATAATGTGAACATCCTAATTCCTCAAATCCAAACGCAATTGTGCACTGGATGTGGAAAATGTGTTGACGTTTGCCAATTTCATGCTCTTGCGATCATTGGTAAAAAAGTGATGGTTTTCCCGCAACTCTGTCATGGATGCGGGAGTTGTACATTAAACTGTCCTGAAGGAGCAATTTTAGAAAGCCCACATCCTATTGGTGAAATTAAGCAGGGTGTGTCTAACCGAAGAGGTTTCGAGTATTTCCAGGGGATCTTAACTATCAGTGAACCGATGGCGACCCCGATAATCAGGCAATTGAAGAAACAACAGGATAACCAGTTATCAGGTGTTGAAATTTATGATGCTCCGCCAGGAGCTGCATGTTCTGCTGTAGAGGCACTCCGAAATTGCGATTATGCTGTTTTAGTCACTGAACCAACACCATTTGGTTTACATGATCTCAAACAGATATTTAAGATCACAGAGGAAATGGGAATTCCTGCTGGTGTCATAGTCAATCGTGATGAAGGAAATTTTCAACCTCTGAATGAATTTTGCTCGTTAAAAAACTTACCTATCATAAAAAGAATCCCTTTTGATAGAAAAATCGCCGAAGGTATCTCTCAAGGGAAGTTATTAATTGATGTCTATCCAGCTTATGAAGGTATGTTTATTCAAATCTTCAATGAAATTTCGAAAATCCTAAGTAGGAATAAAGAATAAGTGTCAAGGGTGAATAATGCCTCAACTTGTAAAAGGTGGAAAATGGGTTTTTGGTTGGGTGACCATCGGTCAGGATTGTAAAATCCAGATTCCTGAAGCTGCATTTCGTGAATATGGTTTTCAAACAGGCGAAAGGATTGTTTTTACAAAGGGAAGTAGAAGATCAGGAGGCTTTGGTATCGGGCATGTGTATTTTGTCTACAGAAGTGTGGCAATGAAAGCAAGGGTCTTTAGCGCAGGTGAAATTGATAATGATATGAGAATCCAACTACCTGATGAATTGGGTATGACTCCCGGGTTACGATTGTTAGCTTACAGAGGCAGTAGTTATGCACTTGGATTTTTGATGCAAGGACCGATCATCGATGAGGCACTCAAACATCCAGAAATTGAGGCTTAATAGTTATGAAACAAATTGTTGTATTAAGTGGTAAAGGGGGTACAGGGAAAACCAGCATAACGGCTGCATTTGCTCATTTGGCTAGCATATCTAATGAGAAGGAATCTCAGATTTTGGTTGATGCTGATGTAGATGCAGCAAATCTCAGTCTTATCGTTCAACCCAATCTGGTTTCACAAAACGAGTTTTGGGGTGGATCGATCGCTGAAATTGATTCTGAATTATGTGGTGGTTGTGAAAATTGTTTATCTGTATGCCGGTACGATGCCATTTTACCTGATACTGACCACATCCCGGTTATGAAAATTGATCCAATGGCGTGTGACGGATGTGCTGCTTGTGTGTATGCCTGTCCGAATCAGGCGATTCAAATGACCCCTCAGCAAGAAGGTTTCTGGTATAAATCTCAGACACCGTATGGAGAACTTTTCCACGCAGAGCTATTTGCGGGTAGAGAAAACTCCGGGAAGTTGGTGACACTGATTAAGCAAAATGCACGTTTATTTGCAGAAGATACAAATTCTGACCTGGTCATAATAGACGGTCCTCCAGGAATTGGGTGTCCGGTAATCTCTGCATGTGCGGGATGTGATTTAGCCATAATTATCACAGAGCCTTCTGTTTCTGGAGTTCATGATATGAAAAGGATTCTTGCAACGGTTGAACATTTTCATGTGAAACCGGTTGTTTGCATAAATAAATCCGATATTTACAATCAAGCTGTTGATGAAATCCAAAGATTTACACATGAGAAATCTATTCCTGTGATTGGTGAAATACCATATGATGATCGATTCTATGAATCGATGCAATTGGGTATGCCAATTACAAAAGCGTTCCCAAAATTATCTGCTGTGAAAAAGCTAGAAGATATCTGGGTAAGAATTAAATCTGAATTATCATAAATTATGAACGAATCTAAAAGTAAAAATCTAAAATTGGCAGTTATTGAGAGGTTGATGAAAGTTATTGACCCGGAAACTGGTGTCGATGTAATTAAAATGGGTCTTGTATTGGATATGCAGATAGACGAACAGGGAAATATCAGGTATTCCTTCCGGCCATCATCTCCGTTATGTCCGATTGCGATACCGCTGGTAATGGATATTATTAGAGCTGTTTCTGAAGTACCCGAGATCAATCAGCAGGATGTTAGTGTGATCGATTACGTACAGGCAGATGAGCTGAATAATCTGCTTCAAGATTATTTGAATACAAAAGCTGCAAATAATAAACGTTAAGATAGTTTGCTGCCAGATAATACAGAAGAAAAATGATGATTGCTTTTGGTCCCGTCCCTTCCAGAAGATTAGGTTTGAGCCTCGGAATAAACCATATACCTTACAAGATCTGTCCCTATTCATGTGTATATTGTCAGGTGGGAAGAACCAAAAAGCTTTCAATTAAACGCGAAGAGTTCTATGCAGTTAAGCAGATTGTCGATGAAGCTCGTATAAAAGTAGAAGAGTCAAAAAAAGCTGGAATTACAATCGACTATATTACGTTGGTTCCAGATGGAGAACCTACGCTTGATGCGAACCTGAAAGAAATAATTGCTGGTTTGAATGAATTTCAAATACCCATTGCAATAATTTCAAATGCAGCATTAATTTTCAATGATGATGTTCAAAAAGATATATTGGCGGCAGATTGGGTATCACTTAAAGTAGATTCGGTGTTGGAAAAATCCTGGCGGAAAATTAATCGTCCTCATCATCACTTACAACTATCTCAAATACTTGATGGAATGTTGAAATTTCGCTCATTGTATAAAGGGCTTCTGGTAACTGAAACTATGTTCGTCTCAGGAGTAAATGATTCAGAATTAGATGTACATGAACTGGTTGAATTCTTAAAGAAACTACAACCAGCAATGTCTTATCTGTCAATACCTACCAGACCGCCTGCGGAAAATTGGGTTAAACCCCCATCATTTGATGTGATAACAAGAATACTTCACCAAATGATTGATATCAAAAATACGCTTGACTTATTGATGGATACTGATAGTACTGACTTTCCTTCCAGCGGTTCGCTTGAAGATGATATATTGGGGATTACAGCAGTTCATCCGATGAATGAGGAATCCTTGCAAAGAATGGTTATGGATTCCGGTGGTGAATGGGGGAATGTACTGCAAATGATAAAAGATCAACGATTAATGAAGGTAGAATATCAAAAAAGGAATTATTACATAAAAAAATTCTAACACTAGATGGGTAGTTCTATTGCAGCAATGAATACAGAATTGCATCCGATCATCAATATTGTTATGCTCAGCCTGATGGCAAGTATGGGTACAGGCTTAGGTGGTTTTATTGCAATTATCAGAAAACCTGGTCGCCGGTCGTATGGCTTGTTAATGGGAATTACAGCTGGTGTGATGATCTCTTTATCCTTTCTTGAATTGGTAAATAAAGCGTGGGAGCTTGCCGGAGCGGTTACAGCTACTGTTGGATTCGGAGTCGGTGCTACATTCATGTTCCTGCTGGATAGCTATGCACCTCATATCAGGTTCGGAGAAAAGGAAATTCGTGTAAGCGGAGAAATATTCGAGGAGGAAAATCCTCCCAGGGCATTTATGGGAAGGCGGCGTTTTGGAAGGCTGCACCGACACAGTCAATTTTTAGACATGAAATTAGTTAATACGGGCATTCTCTTGGCAGTTGGGATTGCCTTGCATAATTTACCTGAGGGAATTGCTGTAGGTGCAGGTTATTTACATAATCCTCAGTTTGGACTTTTTATTGCTTTGGCGATATTACTTCACAATATACCAGAGGGAATAGCTACTGCGCTTCCCCTTTGCAAAGGGGGAATATGCCGTTGGGATGCATTTAAGGTAGCCATCTTATCCGGGCTTGCAGAACCAATCGGAGCGCTTTTTGCAAGTATTTTTCTGGTCGCTTTTGCAGATTTGGTTCCAGGTGCGCTGGCCTTTGCAGGTGGTGTCATGGTCTTTATTACGTTAGATGAATTAATACCTACCGCGAGGGAGTATGGGCATCAGCATTTTACTTCTGCAGGTATCATCCTGGGGGCAATGTTTGTGTTTGTTTTATCCGGGATATTTGGCGTATAGATTTTGATGCGATAAGAGGCAAAAATTTAATGAAAATTATTGAAGAGATACTTGATACAATTCCCAGAGAGCCTGTACCAGTGAAGAATATTGTAATAGGTGTTCACTGGACACTGGTTTCCAGTAAATATTGCGCAATTAGTTCGACGTTGGTGGGATCAGGTCCACACGGCCATGGAACCATCAGGGATGTTGGCGGTTTGCATAATAAAACTGCTCAAGAACTGGCTGGATGGTTACGGTCGGATAATCTTTTGGAAGCAAGTATCGGAATAGCAGCTATCAATTCCCTCATAGATATTGATGAAAACCAGGTAAAAGAAGTTAATGCGGCAGAGATAATTGCACAAGAATCTTTAGATAAGAATTTAGTTGTTGTTGGTCATTTTCCTTTTGTGGATCGTATGAAAACGATTGCCCGAAATTGCTGGGTGATTGAAAAACGACCCTTTGGTGATGATTTTCCTGAGGAGGATGCCAGCAAATACATTCCCAAAGCTGATGTTGTAGCCATAACCGGAACAGCATTTATCAATCATACAATTGAGAATCTATTGTCTTTCTGCCACGCAGGCGCGACCATTTTTATTTTAGGTTCATCTACTCCATTACTTCCTTTGTTATTCGATAAGGGAATCTCTTACCTGTCTGGTTCAAGGGTGGTGGATGAGGAAGCGGCAGTTTTGACCATTCAGCAGGGAGCAGCTTTTCCGCAGGTAAAAGGCGTAAGATTGTTAACCATGATAAAATAATCAACCACTACCCAGATTTATTTACGAAAGCCAATCAAAAAGTATCCTGATTGGCTTTTTTTTCTATTTATTATAGAATCAATAATCTATCAGGTAAAAAATATCTAGCTGATTGGTTAAGGATTCTTACACTGGAAACCTGATTTTTCCATTTCTACTTTGATAATCCAGGGAGGAAAATAGTAATGATGAGGAACATTGTAGGTTGTTTAATGGCACTGTCTTTCATGTTATCAGCATGCGGACAATCACAAAAGAATATTTCGAATCAATCACAAATACCAGAAAACGTTGTTACAACACCATCAGATCCTGCCGGGCAAAAACCCGATGTTCCTCTTGAAAGAACACGTACCCCAGTTCCCCTACCTCAAGCGAGGGAATGGGCTATCCAGCCAGAAAACGCGGATAAAATTCAGCAGCTTTATGTAAAAAGTATGCCCGCTCCTGGCAGGGTATTTGACATGCAATGGGCACCTGATGGCAGATTTTTAGTTGTAAGCGGAAGTGCCGGGATTGTGCTTTTGGATGGCAGTACCTTGGAAATTATCCGTGAGATTCCGACAAGCTCTCGTGTGGGTTTCCTTTCGATCAGCAGAAACGGTAAGTATCTTGCCAGTAACCAATTCTATCCAGCTATCCAAATATGGGATTTGGAAAATGCTGAGGTAATTCGGGTTTTTGAAGATGCAGGAGATATTGCATCATTTTCACCGGATTCAAAACAAATTGCTGTCGTGACTGAAGATTATGATCCCAATGATGCCACTAACCTTGTTGAGACAGTCATAAAATTATTCGATATTGAATCAGGCAGCTTAATCAGTTCAATGACGGCAAAAACAGCATACATTGAGTGGACAAACACTCTACCTGAAACAAGCGCACTCATATTTAATTCAGATGGCAGCCGATTGCAAGCGGTGAATGTAGCAGGTGATGTTAGAATGTGGGATACAAAAACCGGAAAACAATTAAACAGTTCATTAAATAATTTTACAAGGCAGCGTTTAACCAATGGTTATTGTTTGACAGATCCTGATTATGGCTCTGATTTTATAGTAGGTTGTTTAATTTCTTACCTGGATCCTCCTTGTACAGAAGATATGCCAAATTGTTTTCCTACTCCTCGAACCAGATACGAAATGGGATTCTGGAATACCAACAGATTTGATCGCTTCAGTAATAAGGTGATTCTTAATCCGACTATTTCCCTTGAGTATCTGACGTATGATCAGGAGGCGGGGAAATTCGCAATTATTGATGGCAATGTTCTTCAATTATGGAATATCAATGATTTCTCCAAGCCAGAGATCATTATTAATAATGATGATCCCGTGAGATGGAAATCGGCTTCTGACACAACAAAGTCAGCAGCCAACCTGCAAATGACATTTCAGCCAACAAGTAAAGGCAACATAGTTGCGGTGTCGTATGAGGGGTATATTGAATTGTGGGATCTTCAGAAACAAGAAATGGTTGCCCAGGTCAACAGCGACACACGCCGAATATATTCTGCTGCGATTGGTTTTCCAGACGGAGATCTTGTCCTTGCCAGTGGACTAGATGATGGCAGCATTATTATTGACGAAATAGTAAATGACCATTCACGAAATATTGAGAATGCACATCAGGCAATCATTCGAAATATGACATTTGCTCAAAATGGGGATACGTTGATTTCAAACTCACAGGATGGTTTAATAAGATCCTGGACGATTCAAGATTTAGAACTTTCGGGGGAGTTGGCATATTCATCCCCAAGAGGATTGATCTCACTAAATTATGATACTCCAGTCAGCGCAAGCAATAAATTTATTCTTCTAAACCAATTTGATCCTGGTAAAGAAATGAATGTACAAACCTGGTTAGATGTAACAAGGCTGGATGGGATCAGTGAAATTGAATCCGATGCCGGACATGCTGCTGTAAGTCTGGATGGGAGATGGTTAGCTGCAGGTGACAATGAAATTCAGTTGTGGAATTTAGAAACAGGAGAATTTATTCGAGAATTTTCGCTTCCAATAAAAGGGGAGGTAAAATCACTGGTGTTAAGTCCTGATGCTAGTTTGCTCGCAGCCAGCCTGGGAGATTTGTTCCTGGTGTGGGATATTAACACTAGTGAAATGTTTACATTCCAGGTAGAAGGAGAAAAAGCTCAAGGTATTACTTTCAGCCCGAATGGTTGCCTTCTGGCAATGGGATCAGATCGGGGGAGAGTGATTCTGATTGAATTAAAAACTAAAGCGATTGTCTTTGATCATCACGCCCACCGTACAGCTGTTATTAAGCTTGCTTTCAGCCCGGATGGACATCTTTTACTAAGTATCGGCGAACAAGACCGAGCCATCATTTGGGGTTTGAAGGATGCCCTGAAGGTTCCGGGTGGATATTATGCAGATGTCACCTGCCAATTGGCATCTACTCCCCTCACATCCACACCTGTTACACCAACAAGTACCTCAGCACCCATTCTTGCTACTTCCACTCCAACTCCATCGATATTAACCAGAACGCTCAAATTGACAGATCCTCCTTTAGCCGGAGCTGACGTTATGCAATTACAGCAAAGATTATCATCTCTGGGCTATACCGAGGTGGGTATTCCAGATGGGGTGTTTGGGAGAATGACTGATCAGGCGGTGAAAGAGTTTCAGGAAAGAAATGGTCTTGTCGTTGATGGCATTGTTGGACCAGTAACCTGGAATGTTCTATTCAGTGTTACTGCCATCTTGAAATGAGGGTATGATATTTCTGTCATTCTCTGGGTACAAAGTGCCTACTGATTGCAGGATTAAGGCTATATCCAATTACGGGCAATTCATGTCCAAGTTGGTGCTGGAATGATAGGAAAAATTAATTCTATCTGACTAATTCTTTAAGTAATAAAAAAGAATTAGACCTCGGTGAAGGAAGGTTTTATATTCACCTTGGTCTATTTATTTAACGTAAGACTACATTAATGGAAAGAGGAATGTTTGATTTGTATCTGCTTATTCATTAGTTTTCCGGTTTAATTAAATGAATTAAGTTTTGTAATTGATACTATAATTCCCTGATATTTGTGATGCTTACAAGGAAGCGCTATGGATTCGAATCAGAAACAGCCCCAAATAAAAAATCTAACTGAAAGAATAAAAAATTTTCTTGGACTTCGTTCCAGTATGATTGCCATGCTGGCAATGGTAGTCTTGGTTGGCATGGGCGAAAATATGGCTGAGAGATTTCTGCCTATTTACCTTGTCGCGTTGGGCGGAGGAGCATTAACCGTCAGCTTATTAAATGGTATGGATAACTTATTAAGCGCATTATATTCATTTCCGGGTGGTTACCTGAGCGATAAGCTGGGTTACAAGAAAGCGCTTGTGGTTTTCAACCTTATCGCGATGATTGGATATCTGATTGTTATTCTTATTCCACAATGGTGGGCAGTGGTGGCAGGGGCAGTATTATTCCTTTCGTGGTCTGCCATTTCATTACCTGCCACAATGAGCCTGGTAGCTTCAGTCTTACCCAACAATAAAAGAACAATGGGGGTGTCCATGCACTCGCTTGTCCGCAGGCTACCTATGGCTCTCGGACCGGTAATTGGGGGATTATTGATTACATGGAAGGGAGAGATTATCGGTGTTCGCATGGCATTTATCCTTGCCCTCATCTTCGCTTTCATTGCCCTTTTGTTACAGCAGAGGTTTGTTGAAGACAGGAAAACTGAGCATGACGCAGAGATCAATCCGCTCAGATTGTTTAGTCGAATGTCAGTTAATTTTCGCAAATTGCTGGTTGCTGATATCCTTGTGAGATTCTGTGAACAAATTCCATATGCATTCATGGCTATCTGGGTGATTAAGAATAACGGGTTATCACCGGTAACCTTTGGATTGCTCACAACCATTGAAATGGTTACTGCCATCTTAGTGTATATTCCTGTGGCTTACCTGGCGGATAAAGGATCAAAGAAACCATTTGTTGTGACAACTTTTGTCTTCTTTACAGTTTTCCCATTGATTCTGATGATTTCCAATAATATCTGGATGTTCATACTGGCTTTTGTCATTAGAGGTTTGAAAGAGTTTGGTGAGCCCACTCGTAAGGCGTTGATAATGGACCTTGCTCCCGAAGGTCAAAAAGCTGCCATGTTCGGTTTGTATTATCTACTGAGGGATGTGATTGTGTCACTGGCTGCGTTTAGCGCAGGATTCTTATGGAATGTTTCCCCGCAGGTGAATTTTCTTACAGCCTTTGGCTTTGGTCTGGCTGGTACACTCTACTTTGCCATCTGGGGTAAGGATGCAGAATCGCCTCAGATGATAGCAAGAAATTAAGTTATTTGTACGATATACCGGGGACTGGGTTTTCTATAGTCTATTGTTTTAGACAAACGAATTGAGTTTATGGGCGGTATCTGATGATTTCCAATTCAGATTAGTTACTGATTTCTGTACTGTGTATTTCTGGTGAAATTAATGGCAGGAATTTTTTTTCCATTTCCTTTCATTTTGGTTTTAAATTTGCCATTCGTCATCGCCGAAACGATCAAACGTTTAATAGTTTCTTCGAATCCGATACCATGCAAATCGAGAATCACTGACAAAGCAACATCCAACTCTTTGGGTCCTAGGGCAGGATTGCAATTGGAGTCAATAAAAAAATATCTGCCTGATTGATCCAATCGCACGTCGAATTTTGCATAACCGGTCATTTTCGTGACATTGAATGCCATTTTCACATATTCCTTCAATAAAGGATCATCGAATTTCACATAATGAAACGCAGCATTCATCTCAGTTAACCATTGATCCTCAAAGGTTAAAAATTGATATTTTTTATCTGTGTTCTTAAATATTTTTTCTGCTAAATACACCTTCTTTTTTTTCTTTTCCTGTAACACAATAGCAGTGATTTCTCTCCCGCAGATAAATTCTTCGACGAGTATTGGCTGCTTATAAATTGAGATTAGCCTGCGTAATCTTTTACGAAGCTGTTTCTCATTTTCAGAAACAGCATCATCTGTTATTTCAACTGAACCATGGATGGCATTTAGTTTGGATATTAATGGAAAACGAATTGCTGGGTCCATATAATTCTCAGAGGAGTTGAATAGCTGGTAATTTGGTACAGGTACACCATTCTGCTGAAGCAATTTCTTGATCACAAATTTATTTGTATCCAATGACAAACCCAATATCCCACTGCCAGTATAAGGAATTCCCAGAAGTTCCAATACGCCGGGTATCGCCGAAGCAAGGCTTTCTTCACCTTTTACTGAATCAACCAGATTGAGGACCATATCTGGGTTTTCTTTACGCAACCATGCAGGCATTGCTGCATTCCCTGCGTGGAGAATGGGGGTGATACCGAGTGCGCGTAGATATCCTGAGATGATTTCAGCATCATCTTGAGCATCTTTTTCCGTTATGTATTGAGCTTCTGTCGGAAAATATTCTCTGCGAACATCACTGAATATCAACGCAACTTTTTGCGGTAAGGATTGATCGATATCTATCGCAGCTACTTTTTTGCCAGGCATTGTTCCTCCGTAATTGATTATACTCGTTACCTGTTTTACTGAAATCTCTATCGTAAATTGCCTGAAGGCAAAGATAATTTCATCTCAACCTGTTGAAATGAGGCTAAAATTAATGAACTAATAGTATTTCTGATGTCAGGATGGTATAGATGATCAAAATAAAAGGCACTCACTTTATAGATGAAAATGGACGCGTGGTAATGCTGCGTGGAGTTAACCTGGGTGGAAGCTCTAAACTACCATCCAACCCGGATGGAGCTACATGGCGGAATGAAAACTTTTACGATCATCGGAATGTTTCGTTTGTTGGACGACCCTTCGCTTTAGACGAAGCGGATCAACATTATCTGCGTCTGAAAGCATGTGGATTTAACTGCCTGCGCTTCTTGATAACATGGGAAGCTATCGAGCATTCCGGTCCAGGTCTATACGACCACGATTATCTTTCTTATTTACATGAAATTGTTCAAAAAGCAGTTGAATTTGGATTTTTTGTTTTTATCGACCCTCATCAAGATGTCTGGAGCAGGTTTACAGGCGGGGATGGCGCTCCAGGTTGGACACTGGAAGCAGCTGGCTTCAATGTGAAAAATCTGCACAAAGCGGGTGCAGCGATATTGCACCAGGAATGGGGGGATCCTTTTCCACGTATGATTTGGCCAACAAATGATGCAAAATTAGCTGCTGCAACCATGTTTACTTTATTTTTTGGCGGGAATGATTTCGCACCGGGTGTTCTTATTGATGGAACACCTATTCAAGAATACCTCCAAAAGCATTACATAGATGCAATAAAACAAGCAGCACTGGTTTTGAAAGATCTGCCCAACATATTAGGTTATGACAGCCTGAATGAACCATCCAGTGGCTTTATCGGTCAGACCGATATTAGAAGTTATTCCATCGCCTCACCTGTTCAAATTGATGCTACACCTACCGTGCTTCAAAGTATGCTTCTGGGAGCGGGTATTCCCCAAGAAGTGGATGTTTTTAAAGTTGGCTTAACCGGTTTTCGTCAAAGTGGGAAAAAGATAGTGAATCGGGAGGGAGTATCTGCCTGGAGTTCTCCCCAATCTGATATCTGGCATAATCATGGCCTTTGGGAAACCACCAAGGATGGTAGAGCAATCGCGTTAAAACCTGATTATTTCTCAAATGTAAATGGTAAAAAAGTCAATTTTAACAATGATTATTTTAAACCATTCGTTAATCGATTTGCCGGCGAGATCCGTGCAATTGTCCCGGATGCAATCATCTTTACAGAAGGAGTCCCTGGGGATGATAGCCTAACCTGGTCTGAATTTGATGCCTCCAATATTGTCCATGCAGCGCATTGGTACGATGGATATATGATGTTTAAAAAGTCATTTACCCCCTGGTTTTCGGTGGATTCTCAAACAAGAAATATCAGCCTGGGAAGAAACAATGTACGTAAATCTTTTGTGAAACAGATCGATAGAATTATCCGACATTCTACTGAAAGAATGAATGATATTCCCACACTTATCGGCGAAGTGGGAATCCCATTTGATATGCAAAATAAGAAAGCGTATCAAACTGGCGATTTTCATATGCAGAGAAAAGGTATGGATGCCATTTTACGGGGACTTGAAGAAAATTGTGCAAACTTTACTTTGTGGACTTATACTGCTGATAACTCCAATGAACGCGGCGATCTTTGGAATGATGAGGATTTTTCAATCTATAGTGCGGATCAAAAAACAGGATCGGGACAAATTATCGATGGGATGAGAATTGCAGAGGTAATTATGCGGCCATTCCCCCGAAGGATCGCCGGTTATCCTTTTAAAATTTCTTATAATTATGAAAAACAGATCTTCAGATTTTCATTCCTTCATAAGGATGATGCAGACGCTCACACAGAAATTTTCATTCCGCAACACTTATTAGTAAAAAAACCAGAAGTGTATCTATCCGATGGAGATTATAAGATTGATGAAGTAAAGCAAACTTTACTATACTTTCATACAAGTGCGATGAGGCAGCACAATATTTTAGTAAAATATTGTTAAATTCATAAATATTATGGATGATAATAAATTATATTAATTATTGTGAGGAATATTGAAAAAGTTGTTGTAATAATTATTGAAAGATAAAATAAACTTTTTAAATTACTTCTCAATTTTCTCTATATAGGAAATATTACATCTAATTACAGTAAGAATATTAGTGGAATCAGAATAATAATCAAGAATAGTAAAGCAAACTTGACATTAATAATTTAAAGATTATAATTATTAGTAAAGTAAGCTTTACATAGGAATAGCATATGAATAACAGATTGGCTGAATTGAGAGTTGCAAGAGGCTGGACGCAGCAGGATCTGGCGGATTTGGTAGACGTATCACGTCAAACAATCATATCATTAGAAAATGGACGGTATAACCCATCTTTAATCCTCGCATTCAGACTGGCGAGATTATTTGATGTAAGGTTAGAAGGGTTATTCTTGTACTCAGAATTGGAAGATCGAAAAAAATAAAAAAATAAGTAAATCGTATTAACAGCAAAATTGGATTAGATAGATAATAATTGCGCCTGGTGTTTTATATTGATTAGTATTTAATAATTATTAAAGGACTTAGTTTTCTTATCAAAGGCATGGGGATAATAAATCTTGTAATATACAAGATAGAGGCAAAAATCAATATCAAAATTTATAGTTAAACAGCCGGGAGAGAAGACGAAAAGTACGGTCCAAAAAAGTTGCACACCTGGAACCGGGAATTCTGAGTTTGTGCATTGATAATTTATTTTGGAAGAAGGTGAAATTCCTTTTCAGACAGTAGATCAATACCCACAAAAAGTGATAAGAAATTATGAGTCGCTATGGCTGGATCTGCGCTGACCCCTTTTGTTATGGATGTAAGCCAAATCATTTTTCCATCAAAAATAATTCTAGACTCTAATAATAGTAAAATCCACAATCCATATCTATCCAAAAGAATGTGGAATTTATTCTTGATTATATATTCGATAAAACCATGATAGACTGCAAATACAATGGCTTCTGTTCGGCATGCGGCGTCTAATTTTGCCAGAATATTGCAGACAAGCGGTTTTAGTATGTGTGGATGTGATCTCTCCAAACGGGGGGAGATCAAAAAACCTACCTTTGAGGGGTAGGTTTTTCACTATTACTATTCAGTTTTCCATTTGGGATCCTTCAACTGGAGGATCAACATCAGGCTTATGATCATTAAACCAATTGCCAGAAGCAGGGCAGGGGTAAAAGATCCATCTGCTGATTTGAGTGCTTCCATAATATAGACGAAAACCACAGCCCCCTGACCAAATAATTGGATCAATCCATTGGATGTGCCTTCAGGAGTTGGATAAGTGATTTCTGCAGCATATTGCATTCCTATCGGGCTTGAACTTACTAAAAAGAAACCCAAAAAGAAGGCAGAGGCAAAGAGCAGCCATCCCGCTGTTGCAAATGTCAAGCCGACCAACCCGGGGATTGCAAGCAAAAAACCCAGAAATATATATAGTTTTCTTCGATGCTGTCTATCGGATATTGGTGGTAATACGACAGCTCCGATCACGCCTCCTGCAAGTAGTAAAGCACCAAGGATTCCAGCATCGGAGGGAGTAAATCCTCTGGGGCGGACTATATTTTCAACCCAGGTAGTAACACCATTAAAAATTCCCATTCCGATAAATGCAATGAGAAGGTAAAACCAGAAATCTTTTACTTTCAGAGCATGTTTCAAACCATCCAGCATAAGAGCGCGCACTTCCTGACCGGGAGGGCAGGGGGGTGTAAGTGGTTTTTCGCGGGCGAATACCAGGAACAAAACAGCAGAGAAAGCTGCAATTCCGCCATATATTAATTGTACGGTTGTGATCGGCATTGTTTCAATTAAGATTGGTGTGATTACCATACCCAGAGCGGTTCCAACCAGATTTGATAATGTCACTAATCCGACAGCGGTCGCCCGCTCTTCCAGGCTGAACCATTGAGCTGGAACCTTTGTCCATGCATTGAGGAGGAAAGGCTGTGCTATAGCGATGCCGATAGTTGCAATAAATACCCAGGTGTAGCTACTGCCTGAAAAACCACGAATCAATCCGAAAACTCCCATGAGAATTGCACCAATACTGACAGCTATTCTGAAACCATACGTATCGATTGCCCATGAAACTGGAATAGAAAGTGGAATGAATGCAATCATAAAAGTCATTGCCAGTAATCCGATTTGCAGATCATCCACTCCATAAAAACCTGCCGCAATTCCAGTGATAGGTGCATAAGAGATCCACAAGATTTGAATTGTTAAATTAATGAACATGAAAACGGCAAGAACAACCCATCGATAGCCATACAGCGAATATGTTTTTTCAGTCATTTTTTCTCCTATTAACTCTGGATCTGGAAGATGGGATTATCCATTTAACTGATGATAAACTCCGCGCATCTGTTTGTATATTTTCTTATACTGTTCATAACGGTTTCTGTATATCTCCAGATGTGCAGGTTGCGGATCGTATATCTTATTAAACTGAATACTTGCTGAATAATCTGAATAAACGGCATCACCCATGCCAACTGCCGCAATCCATCCCGCCCCGCGCGCGTTTGCGTAGACCGGTTGTCGCACTTGCCGGATTTGAAGATTCATAACATCGGCAAAGATCTGGCACCATACATCGGATTGTGCCCCTCCTCCGACGAGATGGATTTTGTCCAATTTTTTACCTAGAAATTTTTCTACCGGATCCAGTAACCAGCGGGTGTTGAGAGCAATACCTTCAAGAAATGCCCTGATGATATCCTCACGGGTATTATGAAGAGATAAATTGTAGAGACCTGCCCTCAGTGCCTTGTCTTCAACTGGAGCTCTTTCCCCCCAAATCCAGGGTGTGTAAATTACACCATTCGCGCCAGCTGGCACCCTTTCAGCAATTTGATCTAAAACCTTGAAGATATCTGGAACATTTGCTTCCTGGAGTAATTCATCCTTATTGTAAATAATCTTGTCTCGTAAAAAAGTAAGATTACCACCAGCAGTCGCCTGAAGGGCAACCAATAGATATTTCCTATCCACAGCACAAGGAACAGAAGCAAGTGATGATTGGATATCTGTTTTCTTAAATGGTACATGGGCTGCCAGCCAGGATGAAGTACCCAGGTATATATGGGGGAGAAAATCTGCCACTGCACCGGCTCCTACTGCCGCAGCTGTTGTGTCTATAGCTCCCGCTACCACTTTCACCTTACCAGGCAAACCTAATTCAGATTTGATTTCTGGCAGAAGATCTCCAACGATGTCTGTACAGGAAAGAATTTCTGGATATTTCTCTGGATCGATCCCGGATCGTTTAACCAACTCAGGATCATACTTTATGTGAGAAGGATTCCGGTTATCTGTAACCCATGATGTAAGGATAGAATCGAATGTGGCGCAAAATCTTCCTGTAAGACGGAGATTCATGTAATCGAGAACATTCAGGAATTTGTAGGTTTTTTCGTAAATTTGTGGAAAATTATCACGGATAAACAGCATATGGGCGGCTGGATCTTTTCCAGTACTGGATGGGATTCCACCTGTTAATCTGATCCATCTCATTACCTTTATAAGATCTAATCCACTGATATTCACTAATCCTTTGAATTGTCTCTGAAGATTTTCCACGCCACGCATATCCATCCACAAGATACAATTCATTAATGCTTTGCCATCTTTATCGACTGGAACTGTACCCTCTCCCTGGGTGGAACAGCAGATTGCTTTGATGGAATCTGATAATGGTTGGTTCTTACTGATCAATCGTTTTGATGTGATCAAGAATGCGTCCCACCATTCTTGCGGAGACTGTTCAACACCGCCATCTGGTGTCAGGTATAACCTGAAAGGTTCCGCCTCCCATCCTAATACCTCACCTTTAAGGTTGATCAGGGCAACCTTCATGCTGGAAGTACCCAGATCAACTGCCAGATAAATCGGTTCATTTTGATTGGGCATATTTTTTCTCCGTATCCTTCTCGAATAATTCATGCAAGCATTTTCTTGAATAAAAAGAATTTATACCGATTCAATATTAGAAAGAACCGCTTCAAATTTATCCAAAGCATCATCGATCACCTGATCTGTATCTGCAAGGCTGGTGTACATGCGACTGCCAGCAAGGGTTACCAGACCATTTGCCATGTAAGCTGCACCCATCTCTTCGATCATATGTTTTCGAGGTTTCATTTCTTTTGCCAGTTTGATCGGATTCCTGAAATCGAGGAGCATTACACCAGAAGTTTCCAGATGGACAATGGATCCCTGGTTATACGCTACAAACGGAAGGTCGTATTTATTTATTATTTGTTGTAAACCTGCAGTGAGCCTGTCACCTGCTTTACCTGCGATAACAGCTGCATTTGTTTTTTCCATCTCTTCCAGTGCATAATATCCCGCAACGCAAGAAAGAGGATTTGCAGATAATGTTCCACCAATGTACGCCCGTTCTCCTGTCCCTCCAATGCCTGCCGCAAAACGCATGATGACCTCTGCTTTTCCACCCACCCCACCTGCCATGGGATATCCACCGGTTACACATTTACCCAATATGGTTAGGTCGGGCTTGACATTGAAATAACCCTGCGCACCCCCCATGCCCAACCGGAATCCAGTAACTACTTCATCAAATATTAATAAAGCACCAAACTCATCACATAATTCACGTATCTGTTGGTTAAATTCATACGGTACTGGACGGGTACCACTTTCAGGACCGACTGGTTCAACAATAACGGCTGCTGTTCCACCGCGTAACCGATTAAGAATAAGCAAGCGTTTGAGAGCACCCAGATCATTGGGAAAGAATTCCTGAGTATTCGCACTGGCGCCTGCTGGAATCCCTTTAGCTTCGAATCTACCGGTACCAGGTATGTGGAGACCGTACACCATGGAATCGCTCCACCCATGGTATGCTCCTCCTACTTTAATTACGTATTTTTTATGTGTGTATGCCCTGGCTGCACGTATGGCTGCCATAACACTCTCTGTTCCGGAGCCGAGCATACGGAACATTTCTATGGATGGCATAAATCTGTTTATTTGTTGAGCCAATTTCAACTCAAATTCATGGAACAATCCAGTTACAGGTCCGCAAGATTGGAGTAATTCAATTACCTTATCTCTTACCGGGAGATAATTACTTCCGAGGATGGTGGGACCACCTGCCTGTAAAAAATCGATGTATTTATTTCCATCAATATCCCAAAGATAAGCTCCCTCTGCCTTATTCACCGCGATAGGGAATGGGTAATTAAATGCCAAGTTGTGCTGTACTCCACCCGGGATGAATTTTTGTGCTTCAATGGTTAGTTTTCTTGATTCTGCACATTTATCATCGAAATATTTGAGATAATTACCCATCACATCGCGTTTAACACGCCTTAAAGGTAGCGATACAAGTTTATTCAGTTTTTTGTAAATCTCAGCGACATCAGGGTAATTGGATATAGCATATTGTTGTTCAGCTGGCATAGATCCTCCATCAATACGAAAGATTTCCGTGCTATTTATCAATAGCTGCTTTCTCAGTTTTTTTCTGGGCACCGCGTAATTTCGAAAACGCTATCTCACGAACAATAAATGGGATATTGCTAGTTTTTTCGCCGCTACATAATGCCAATAAATAAGCCAGAGCGCATTTTTCCAACACCTCAACATTATGAATAGCTCGTTCCATGCTATCACCGAAGACCAATGCGCCATGATTCGCCATCATAAATGCGTTATGATGATTGCCAACATATTTCACGACTTTGTTTCTCAACATTCCAGTTCCAGATGGAGCATACGGTATGATGTCAACCGATCTGCCAAGGAATCTAACCTGTTCGTCAAATAGGGCAGGGATCGGTTTATTAATAATTGCCAAGGCGCTGGGATAAACCTGGTGTGTGTGAATAATTGCTTGAACATCTAAACGGGCTTTATAAACAGCAGCGTGCATACTGCTCTCAACAGATGGTTTTAATCTGGCATCTTGCACTTCTGCATTAAAATTCAGTAAACAAATGTCCTCTGGTTGCATCTTCTGGTAATCATAGTCGGATGGTGTTATTGCCATGAGTGATTGCCCAGTTATTCTTACGGAAATATTTCCACCTGTTGCTGATAAAAACCCGTGTTTGGTAAGATAATCTGCTGCGCTGGTAATTACTTCACGTTCTGCTTGAAAACTTATCATGACTATTCTCCAAATGAACTTGACACTGTCTAGATTGTAGAATTTAAACTTGACATTGTCAAGTTAATCTCATAAGATTTTATTATGACAAGACTGAATTATCACCATGGTGATCTACGTAATTCCTTAATAAAGGCAGGGGCAGAAATTCTATTAAATGAGGGGGCTGCTTCGCTTTCGTTGCGAAGAGTTGCCAGGGCGGCAGGGGTCAGCCACTCCGCACCTTACTCCCATTTTCCCGATAAGCATTCATTGATAATTGCGATATCCACCTATGGATATGAAATACTATTGGATACACTTCAAATTGTTGTAACACAATATCAAGCATCACCTGCACGAATGCTGCTCGAGTTTGCTTATGCGTATAGTGAGTTTGCAATTTCTAACCCTGCATTCTTTAAACTAATGTTTTCTGGAATTCTTGAAGATGATCATGATTACAGGGACATGGATAATCTAACCGGGCGGGGATTTGAGCTTTTGCTGATGGTTGTTAGAAACTGCCAGGATGCGGGTGTATTAATGATAATGGATACGGAAATTCAAGCACTCAATCTCTGGAGTCTTGTTCATGGACATGCAGCATTATTTTTAGAACGGCAGTATTCTCACCTGACTTTGGAAAGAGTGTCTTTCAAGAAAATTCTGCACCAGGCTTTACAACAATTTACTATCACAGATTTACCAATGCTCGATTAACCTTCTCTGAAGATAATTTAAAAATTATCGTTTCTTTTGATAACAGATAAGAGCTAACAATATATTTGATATACATGATAAATATTAGTGCTATTCATGTATCATCACTTGACGTTAATCATATTGAAATCTAATAAAGAAAAGGTAATAATCATGGTGTACTTACTTATACTTATTTGGAGGATTCCATGAAGAAAACCAGCTTTATCCTTTTTGCCCTTGTGATCATTGCCGCTCTAGTATTGAGCGCATGTGGTCCTACCGGTGCAGCGCAGGAAACTAAGGCAATGAAACTCGCTGCAATCTTCCCGGGTGTAATTACAGATGCTGATTACAACACAATGGCATATCTGGGAATCGAAGCAGTTAAAACTGACCTCGGAGTCGAGACCGCTTATTCAGAGAGTGTTGCAGTTCCGGATGTTGACCGTGTTATGCGTGAGTACATCGATGGAGGTTATAACATCATTTGGACTCATGGTGGACAGTTTGTCACTCAGACACTTGAACTTGCAAAATCTTTCCCCGATGTTGTGTTTATTGCTGAGGGTGACGACCTGCCTGCAGATCTTCCGGCCAATGTTTGGTTCATCGACCGGAATTTCCATGTTGGTTTCTATGGTATTGGTGCCCTGGCAGCCCGTTCCACACAGACAGGTAAGATTGCTTATGTGGGTGGCTTAACCCTACCCTTCTCTTATGCAGAAGTACATGCCATTCAACAGGCAATCAAAGATTCTGGCCTCGATGTTGATTTCAAATATGTTTGGGCAGGTGATTTCAATGATCCAGCGAAATCACGTCAGGTGGCTGATGCCATGATTGCGGAAGGCGTTGATGTTATCGTTGGCTCCTTGAACCTTGGTATGCAGGGTGTATTTGAATCGGTTAAAGCGAATACAGCAAGCAAAGTTCTGGTTACTGCAAAATACTCTGATAAGAGCCAGTTCGCTCCTGATAACTATATCGCATCCCTCATTTATGATTTTGCTGGACCTCTGAAAGCCATTGTTACCAAAGTTAAAGAAGGTACCACTGGTGGTTACTATCCACTTGGTTTTGATACTGGTGTTCAAATCCAAAGCCCATTGCAGAATGTCCCTGAATCTGTATCAAAAGAAATGGAAACAGTCATTGCAGATTTGGTCAGTGGAAAAATTCAGGTGGTCAAGGATATTACACCCATTGAGTAATGTAAAACGGGAAATTCTTCCTATGAAAAATTGATTTTCAAACCTTGCGAAGGGGATGTCTCTCCCTTCGCAGGGTGTTATATGCACCAGAGCAGGATCTACTATGGCAGATACACCCATCCTCATCATGAAGGGTATCCGCAAGACCTTTGATAAAAGTGTTGCCCTGGATGATGTAAATTTTGAACTAAACACCAAAGAAATTCACGGTTTATTGGGGGGGAACGGCGCCGGAAAAACTACATTAATGAACATCTTGTTCGGATTATATAAGATGGATTCCGGTGAGATCGTCCTCAACAATCAGAATATTTCGATTAACTCACCTCGCGATGCAATCAATTTACACATCGGGATGGTGCATCAACATTTTTTACAGATTAATAATTTCACTGTACTTGAGAATATTG
Source organism: uncultured Leptolinea sp. (assembly GCA_964648485.1). Taxonomy (GTDB): domain Bacteria; phylum Chloroflexota; class Anaerolineae; order Anaerolineales; family Anaerolineaceae; genus DAIOEK01. The sequence continues at coordinate 24,905 of CAZYOF010000010.1, read as the reverse complement.
TTTTAGGTACAAACATTCAAAAGAAGTACAGCATGGATTTATCAACGGAGATTTCCACCATTCAAGCACTACAGAAGAGATTTAACCTCGCTGTAGACTTGAATGCTTTAATTGAAGAATTGCCGATGGGGATTCGGCAGAAAGTTGAAATCCTCAAAGCTCTATACCGTGGTGTGCAAATCCTTATTCTGGATGAACCAACAACAAATCTAACCCCTCAGGAAGTGGATGATTTATTTAATTCATTAAGGGTAATGGTTAATGAAGGTTTATCCATTGTTTTTATTACCCATAAGCTTCGCGAAGTATTGAGTGTCTGTGACCGTATTAGTGTACTTCGTAATGGGAGGAATGTTGTAACACTCAGACGAACGGAAGCAAGCGAAGAAGCATTTGTAAGAGGCATGGTCGGCGACGAAATGGATATACAAAACAGTGTGATTTTTTCACATGCTAAATCCAATACCGGTGCCGAGCAGATCAGGCAAGAAGTGTCTCTTCAGGTAGATAAAATTGCCATAGCGGGCTTGAGTGCTGTCCCTATTCTTACTGATGTTTCATTTGATGTTCGAAAAGGAGAAATTTTTGGTATTGCAGGGGTTGCCGGAAACGGACAACGGGATCTGGCTGAAGCGATTCTTGGTATTGCAAAACTGACTACCGGAAAAGTTATTCTTGAGAATGAAGATGTCTCAGGGCAATTAACCAACCAGAGGCTGGAAAAAGGAATTGCTTATATTCCCGAAGACCGTTTGCATGATGGCTTTTTGCCCAAGGCAAGTGTTGCCCATAACCTGATCCTTGGGTTCCATCGTAAAGAACCTTATGCTTCCAAGGGGTTTATTGATTGGAAAAAAGTCTATAAGGTTTCAGACGAACTGATCAATACGTACAACATAAAAACATCAGGACCTGGCGATGTGGGCGGCAATCTCTCTGGTGGCAATATTCAACGTGTGTTAATTGCACGTGCATTTTCAAAACCAGCGAATTTGCTGGTTGCACACAATCCTACCCGAGGGTTGGATATTCCGTCGATGGATTTCGTCTATACCAAAATACTGGACGGAAAAGCTCGCGGTATGGCAACCTTGCTCATCTCGGAAGATTTGGATGAGCTATTATTGTTGTGCGATCGAATTGCGGTAATGTATCGTGGTGAGTTGGTAGGTATCCTTGACCGCAGCCGATTTGAAAAGTATGAAATCGGACGTATGATGAGCGGCTACAAGGCGGAGGTATAAAATGACGACAGCTACAAAAACCCAACCAACTATTTTTAAATCGTTGCTTCCATATTTAATTGCGGTAGTAGCTTCACTTGCCGCAGCAGGAATATTCATTGCCATGATGGGATTTGACGTGTTGAGGGCATACGCAACCATTCTTTCCACTTCGTTTAGGACACAGAATGGTTTTATACAAACGCTTTTAAAGTGGATTCCCCTCATGCTTCAAGCTTATGCATTTACTGTACCTTTGGCTGCCGGAAAATTTAATATTGGTGGCGAAGGGCAATTGATTGTTGGAGGAATTGGGGCAACAGCAGTGGGAATTATGTTTGCCGACCTACCTGCACCTGTTTTACTACCGATGGTCATCTTGGGTGGAATAATTGCAGGCGCGATCTGGGGATTGATCCCGGGATGGCTTCTGTATAAATTCAATATCAATGAAATCCTGACTACAGTTTTATTAAACTTTGTTTCTTTTGCATTGATTAATTATGTTGCTACAGGTCCCTGGCGTGACCCGGCTGCAGGGCACCCGACGACAATCCAAATTGGACAGGGTGGTTTTTTACCCCTTTTAATTAATAATCCACCCTTGCATGCAGGGGTTATTCTTGCGGTATTGCTTGCTGCAGGAGTATATATCTATACCACCCGTTCCACCGGAGGATATGAATTAGTTGCCACTGGGGCTAATCCACGTGCAGCAGGTGTATTTGGAATCAATGTAAAGAATATGTTTGTGTTTTCCTTAATCCTGGCTGGTGCAATCGGAGGTTTATCGGGTGCGATAGAAGTAGCAGGCGTACATCATCGTTTGATTGAAGGTCTGCAGCATAACTTCCTGGTTCTCGGTTTGATTATTGGATTGATTGCCAAGGGTAATAATTTAGCAGTTCCTTTTGTTGCCTTCTTTATTGCAGTTCTCGAAGTTGGTGCAAGCGCCATGCAGCGGACATTGATGATCCCTGTAGAGATGGTCTTTATTGTTGAAGCGCTGGTTCTACTCTTCGTTCTCTTATCTGATGTGGTCAGGAGGAAATAACATGACTGGTTTTGATGCTCCTCTGATCTTGTATGCCAAATTAATCCTTCTGACAATGGTTCCTTTTGTACTAGCCGGACAGGGGACCATGATTGGCGGCAGAACTGGTGTATTTAATGTTGCCCAAGAAGGAATAATGTTGGTTTGTGCTTCGGTCGGCTTTTTGGTTAGCTACTATTCGAATAGCCTGCTCGTAGGTGTAATCGCTGCGATGGCACTGGGAGGAATCTTCGGTCTGGCGTTGGCATACTTTACTACGACTCTAAAAATGGATCAATTTGTAATTGGTCTTGCGCTATTTTTTGTTGGTGTGGGTCTATCTACCCTGCTGCCCAAGTTGCTGATTGGAGTCACGTTAACGCCGCCTTTGATCCCCACACTAAAAGATATATCCATCCCAGTGCTAACCCAGGTACCTTTTATCGGTCCCATCTTTTTTAATCAGAATATTCTGGTTTTTTTCTCGGTGCTCCTATCAGTATTTCTCTGGTGGCTGCTCTACAAGACAAGCTTTGGGCTCTCCCTACGTTCTACTGGTGAGTATCCCCAGGCAGCGGACAGCTTGGGTATTAATGTCACCCGTATGAGATATCTCTCATCCATAGCTGGCGGTGCATTGATTGGACTTGCTGGAGTGTATTTGCCGATGGTTTACACAGGTACATTCACTGAGAATATGGTTAAAGGACGTGGATGGCTGGCAATTGCTCTTACCTTCTTTGGAGGCTGGAAACCAATCAACATCCTATTTGGGTCACTATTTTTTGCAGGTATTGAGGTGCTGGCTTATAAAGTTCAGGTATCAGGGCTGGGTATCCCCTACCAGTTCCTTCTCATGCTGCCATATATAGCGACAATTCTTGTGATGGTATTTACCTTCAAACGATCCACCGTACCCGGATTCCTGGGGCAAAATTACGACCGTGAGAAAAGATCTCTTTAAGTAGAGAATCATAAAAGCACTGCATTCATATATATGCAGTGCTTTTTTTTTATTGTTACTTATATATAATAAGGATACTTCTATTATATACAAGCCAGAGACTACTCCAAATGGATACGAATCGGCGAAACCTTATTTTTCAGATTATCCTCGTTGCAGCGATTATCATTGGCATAATTATCGCAGCCATCATTTACATTCCCCAGACCACCAAACCTGACCGAAGGCGAGTTACACTTAGAGTTGAATCATCTTCTGGTTCTGTGACCATTCAATATAAAGCAGGGAAAGAAAAGCAAACGGATCCAGAAAAAACTTTTAATACTCCCTGGCAAAAAGAAATTGTATTAGACTCAGGCACTGAGGTTATTTTAACAGCCGGAAATTATCAGCAGATGGGATCACTTAAGTGCATTCTAAAATTGGATGGTCAGACTTGGAAGTCTGATTCATCGACCATGCCAATTGATCGGGTTTCCTGTGCAGGCATCGTTCGGTAATATAAACCCCGAATGAGAATTATCCGGGGTTTGATTTAATTTAAAAATCAATCTATGAAAATTTAAAAAAGCTTATCGATCGCTGAAGTGAATCTGCCATTTTTGTAAACTGTTCAATCGATCGGCTAACTTCTTCCACCTGATCAGACATTTCTTCTGCAGATGCGGAGACTTCTTCAACTGAAGCAGAGTTTTGTTCACTTATACTGGCAATATCTTCAATTGCCTGAGTGACAATACTGGATCCAGCAGCCATTTCTTCTGTGGCTGCGGTATTTTCTTCAACTACCGCCGATACAGAATTTACGGCTTCTACCAATTCCAGAGAAGCAAGACGCATCTGTTCAGCTGCCCTGGCAGATCCTGTTGCCTGTTCATTTACGGTTCCGACTGTTGCCTGAATCCTGTTGAGCGCATTACCGGCATTATTTGCCAGTTTCACACCCGCTTCGACTTCTTTCGTTCCTTCTTCCATGGATGCAATAGTCTCTTCCACGGTTAATTGCATGGTTTTTACAAGCGCTGTGATTTCTTTTGCTTCTTGAGAAGTTTTATCTGCTAATTTTCGTACTTCGTCTGCTACAACAGCAAAACCCTTCCCTGCAGCACCCGCCCGCGCTGCTTCGATCGCCGCATTGAGTGCCAACAGGTTGGTTTGAGATGAGATCTCCTCTATTGCTTCTACAATAAAGCCAATTCTTTCTGATTTTTCGCCCATCTCCTGAACTTTAATAGCTGATTGGCTCACCTTTGTTTTGATCTGTTCCATACCCCGAACAGTATCCAGAACAGTTTGGGATCCATTTGCTGCTTCTTGTGAAGCTTTTTCACTCTCTGTTTGCACGCGGTCGGAATACTGGGTGACTTCACGAATCGCCAGGTTTAACTTATCTGTGGTTTCTGCGGCTTTGCTAACTGATAGGGACTGTTCCTGCGCTCCCTGTGCAACACCGGTTATTGCTCTGCTCATCTGCTCAATCGATGCTGCTGTTTTAGTAACAGCATCAGATTGTTGTGTTGTTCCCAGAGCTACCTGTTGAATGGTGGTAGCTATCTGCGATGATGCCAATCCGGCTTGTTTCGCGTTTTCTGCTAAAATCGCTGCTTCGGAATGCATTTTCTGAACTTCGATATGGACACTCTGTATGACATTCTGAAGCCCGCTGATCATTTTAATAAAAGCATTACCCAGAGTATCGTTATCAGAAAGTGTTGAAATTGAAACTGTCAGGTCACCATCAGCTAATTCACTTAATTCCCTTGATAATTCACGGATGTAATTAATAAAATTAGAAAACTTGGATTGCATTTCTCCAATTTCATCTACTCCAGAAGATGGGGGATTGCAACTTAAATCTCCGGATTGCAGGCAGTTTAAGTAATCGTTATATCTTCTAAGTGGTAATACAAATTTATTAATAACAAAAACAACCATCCCAATTGCGATAGGCATCAATACTGCTAAAGTGATCACAACATTTAGAAGGCTGATCCCATTTTTGCCCAGTATGAAACCACCGATAGCAAATAAACCGCATAAAAGGCAAATAACGAAGTTCAGTTTTATTGCCATACCTCTGCGATAGATTAAAAATACGACACCCATACCAATTATTACCCCTAATCCTGTGACGCCGGTAAATAGTAAGTAATCCATATTATTCTCCGTCTGAGTTTATTCCATCCGAAATGCGGAATTCTGATACGATGGCATTAATCCTCTCTGACATTTCTTTAAGGCTATCTGCTGATTGCCGTGCGAGATCTACCTGGGCTTTCATTTCTTCTGTTGAAGCAGATACTTCCTCTACTGATGCAGAGTTCTCCTCACTTACCGATGCGATATTTTCAATAGCCTGATTTACTTCACCCGAAGAAGCTGCCATTTCTTCTGTGGCTGCAGTATTTTCTTCAACAACAGCAGAGACCGAATCGACTGCTAAAACAAGCTGATCTGCAAATTCATTCATGCTGTCAGCAGCCTTTGCTGCTTCTTCAGATTGTCTGGTGACTTCCTCAGAAGCTTTTATGATTTGCTGTAATGCCAGGTTTGCTTCCTCTGCTAATTTGTAACCTTGATCTACTTCGTTGGCGCTCTCTTGCATTGCTTTTACGGCTTCATTCATACTTTTCCGTATATCACGAATCAGACTGGAGATGTCTTTTGCAGATGATTTTGAATTCTCTGCCAGTCTGTATACTTCATTAGCAACAACGGCAAATCCACCTACCCTGAGATTGAAATTTGATAATGATTCAGCATTAAACCCTACCTGAATTACACCTGGTTTATCTCTGCGGGTTACTCCAACATACTTATATAATGTGTTGTCTATGGTTCGTTTTCTGGGTGGTTGGCAAACATAACCACCTTTTTCATGGATTATTTTTCGAAAAGCAAACGATTGCTCTTTCGGGTCTTCAGAGTATCTGAAACCAATCAATCGGCTATCACTGGAGTAAATATTCATGCCGTCTTCATTTGCTACAGAAATTACATCCAATCCGGTTTTTTGAGAAAGTTCTGACCAAAATCCCTCAGGTCGTTTTTCATTTTCTGCAAGGAGCTGATTAACCAGTTGTGCTTGAGATAGCATCTGCCGGTTGAGAAGTGTCTCAATAAGTTCACTTGCCTGTGCTTCTGCTCTCGCTGCTTCAATGGCCGCATTTAACGCAAGCAGATTAGTCTGGCTGGCAATATCTTCAATTGTCTGGACAATATCTCCAATCTGGTTGGACCTATCCTCCATTTGTTTCATTTTTTGATCGGTAATATCCACTTTTTCACGGATGAGTAACATCCCATCCAGATTTTTGCCAACGATTGCCGAACCAGATTCTGCAGCTGATGAAGCATCTTTAGAAATATTTGCTGATTGAGTAACGCGTTGTGTTACTTGTTGTATTGCATTCGAAATTTCATGGGTAATTTCTGCTGCCTTCGCTGCTGCAGCAGCCTGCTCTTGCGCTCCCCTGGCAACTCCATCAATCGCACGAATCAGCTGATCTACGCCTCCCGCTGTTCGGGTAATAGAATCTGTTTGTTGTGATGCTCCATGCGCGATTTGCTGAATTGTTGTGGAGATCTGATTAGTCGCCTGTGCTGCATGAGCGGCGTTCAATGAGAGTGTGACAGCTGATTGGTCTAGCAAATCTGCATTTTGTTTAATCAGGCTCATTTGTTGTTTCAATCTATTGCTCATAGATAAAAATGATTGAGCGAGAATGTCATCTTCAGAGCGGGGTGTTATCTTGCTGGTCAGGTCACCAGTGGCAATTTTTTGGGCTTCTTCTGCCATACTTTGCAGATAAGAGATTGATTTATCCAATGATTGTGATAACTCGCCGATTTCGTTCTTACTCTCTACAATCATATTTACCTTCAAGTTTCCACTGGCAAGGGTTTCTACATTCTTATTTAGTTGGGCGATTGGTTTTGTTAATCCGCGGGCGAAAATCATAAATACCATGCCAGAAATGATCGTAGCCAACAATCCAATCAGTATTCCAGTGAAAATGGAGGTTTGTTTCTTCTCAGAGAAAATATTTGCAGTCTCTTGTAATTCTGAGGAAGGGATAGTTACCCCGATCACCCAATCCCATGGCGCGTAGTAAGCAAGCTGCAAATGTTGTTTTTCTCCCGTGGAAGGAAGTGTGTATTCAAATGTTGCAGTTTCATCTAGCTTTAAATTAGTTGCTCTCCCTACAATTTCTTCCCCTATGTCATAGCCATCGGCAGACAACTCACCCAGGATGCTTTTACCATCTGTGCCTGCATTCTGTGAGATGATGTACTTTCCTTTTCTGTCACCTGAACCGCCAAGAATAAAGGCGTATCCATCATTACCTACTTTCAGGTTTTGGATTGTGTTCCGCAATGTGGCATCATTTTCCTGCTTGATACCAACGAATAGCGCACCAATTACCTTTCCTGTATCATCCTTGATAGGGCGATAAACACTTAAATACCATGTGTTCACAACGTAGGCGACACCGGTATAATCCTTACCATCCATAATCGATTTAACAACTGGATTATCAACTCCTCCCTGGTCTTTCGCAGGGATGTATGTGCCCACAGCGCGCTTACCATTATTGATGATATTTGTTGACACACGAATCAGATCTCCCTGCCGATTCATAATTTGAAAAATCGCTACAACATTTCCGGAGATATTTTTTACATCATCAACGATTGGCTCATTTTGGTTAGGGTCATCATTCAAGATAACGGGCTGCTCACCAATTGCCATTAATGGCATGGAGACTGTGATCGATTCTCCAGTCAATTGGTTTGTAGCAGTCACTCCAGTTTGTTCTTCCAGCAAGGATATTCCTCCTTGCTGGTTAATTAGATATTCGGTTAATTTAATGTCTGCAACCAGGCGCCGGCGCATCGATTGATCTTGAGATGCAATCTGGCTGGATAATCCTTGTGTTATATGATTTAGATCCATTGCATACAATTCCTGGATCTCTTGTTCAACCTGTGCATTTAGAGCGTTCATCTGATACACATTAACCAGGATTAGGACGATGGCCACCAGGAGAATAGAAGAAATACCAATGAGTACTAAGCTGGTTTGAATTGAAGAGCGTCTATTTCTAAAAGGATGATGTGGCGATGCGGTCTTCGTTTTTTTACCCATGGTGTCTCCCTGGTTGTTAATTGCTGGATCAAACGCAGGATAACTGCCGTCGATTCTATAATTTGAATTGATTGACTATTGATTCCAGATTTGCGGCCAAATCTGACAGATCTCTGGCTGATGCACTAACATCTTGAACCTGATTGTTCATTTCTGCCGCACTGGCTGAAACTTCTTCAACTGCGGCTGAATTCTCTTCACTGATTGAAGCAATACTTTCAATACTGGTGCCTACCTCGTTTGCCCCTGCAGCCATCTCTTCTGTGGCTGCTGAATTTTGTTCAACAATTTCTGATACAGAATCCACTGCCCGGATAAGAGAGTCTGTTGCTTCGGTCATCTTTTGGGTAGCTGAACTCGCATCACGCGCCTGAGCTAATACTGACTGGAACGCCTGCAATATTTCTTGCAATGATTCCTCAGCCTGGTTCGCAGATATTACGCTGGTTTCCACTTCATCTGTTGATGCTTTCATAGCTTTTGTAGCATCATGCACAGACTTGTTTATCTGGCGCACAAGAGCTTCAATATTCTTTGCAGATCCCTTGGCGTTTTCAGCGAGACGGTAAACTTCATTGGCAACAACACTAAAACCACCTATCTGAAGTTCAAAAGCTTTTAATGAAGCAGCATCAAATGCAACTTGAATGATGCCTGGTTTATTTGTGCGAGACACACCAACAAATTTATAGATTTTGTCATCCGCAGACCGTTTTTGAGGTGGTTGGGTGACAATTGCATTTTTTTCTGTAAGCAATTTTCTAAAAGCATATGATTGCTCTTTCGGATCTTCTGAAAAGCGAAAACCATTCAAGTTTGTATCATTACAATATCGGATAACTCCATCCTCATCGGTTACAAGAACGATATCCAATTTGCAATAATTCGCCAGATTTAGTAAAAACGCATCAGATAATTCATTTTCTTTGATTGCACTGATTAAGGTGTCAACCAGTCTGGTTTGTGAGACCATCATGGTGTTCAATAAATGTTCAATCAGTTCTTCAGCCTGTGTTTCAGCGCGGGCAGCCTCAATAGCTGCATTTAATGCCAACAGGTTGGTTTGTGAGGCTATCTCTTCGATCGTGTTTACGATTTCCCCAATTTCTTCGGATCTGGAGCCCATCTCTTGAACTTTTGTATTTGAAGTATCCACACTCTCCCTGATCCGTTGCATTCCTTCCAGTGTGGATTTAACTACTTCAGATCCATGTTGAGTTGTGTCTGCAGCATTCTCCGATTGGTTTACCATTTCATCGGCTGATTGTCTGACTGCGTCAATAATTTCTGAAAGTTGACTGGTGAATTGCGCTGCCTGACCCACGGCGAGAGATTGGCTTTCAGCACCCCGCGCAACACCATCAATGGCGCGCACCATTTGTTCAATCGAATGTGCTGTACTATTTACAGATTCTGATTGTTGAGCTGCCCCACGCGCAACCTGTTGAATGGTGGAAGCAATCTGATTAGTTGCCTGTCCAGCATCTTCTGCAGCCTGGACTAATACTCCCGAGGTCTGGTTCAATTGTTGAACACTTTGAAACAGGTTCTGAATTGTTGCTCGCAAGTTTTCTACCATTTTTCCAGTAGATTGTCCCAATACATCTTTATCAGAACGAGGTGTTATGTTTGATGTTAATTCTCCATCAGCAATCTTTGCTGTAGTATGGGCAAGGTTATTTAAATATTCAGTCAACCCATTAAAAGATCTATGAACATCACCAATTTCATCATTCCCGGGATTGTCGACATGCACAGAGAAATCACCTGATCCAATCACATTTGCCAAGTCGCGCAGATTTTTAAGTGGTTTGAAAATGATACGGTTATAGATGATCACAACCAGGATTGCCCCAATCCAACCAATGAGGACTACCAGTCCAATGAATATCAAGGTTGATCTCAGCCCTTGCTGGTAGATGATTCTGGGTGCAGAGGAATCGACGACCGCAAATGATACACCGTCAATGTCTTGCAATAAAATTTGCCCTGCAACCATCTCTTTGTCTTTTACAAAAACAAGCACAGGTGTTGAACCTGTGAGTTGTTTATGGCTATCAGCCTTGAACGATGTAATCGCTATTTGTAATCCCGATTGATCTTCCCAGCTTGCAATCAGCGTATCATCAATAGTCCTGCCTGCAACGAAAAATCCTTCTGCACCGCCACTATTTCCTGATTGCATAATTGCACGACTTGCAACAATAATCGGTTTTCCCTCAATGAGAGAATATCCGTGCAACTCAGCCAGCTTTTTTGCAGCTAAATTTTTAGCCAAATCAGAAATGGATTTTGATAGTTCTACCTGCTGACCTGTTGCTGGATTAATTGCTTTTCCGAAAATAACATTTCCCTCCGTATCAATTAAAGCCAAAAATTCGGCTGGTGAGTTAGTCAGATTGATGCCTGAAAATTTGGCTTGAAAGTCTTCTTTCGTGGGGTCCTGCAGCAATTGTAAGGAATCGGCTTGATCAGCATATTCGCTGGTGAAGTTCGCCATAGAACTCTTGGTGGCATTTATAGTGTTGTTTAATATCCTTATTTTTTCTGCCATGACTTGTTGGTCAAGCTTATCCAGATTATTCAGAAGAAATATCTGTGTAAAAATAAATAAAGAAATGGCGATGGTTGCCATCGTGCCAAAGAAGACTAACAGGGTTTTCTTTTGTATGGACATAAATTCCTTCTTAACCGATTAAAAGCCTGGTAAGATTTTTTTACCTGACACTTCCTTTATCAAGATATTTTGTTTTACGTAACCAGCCGCACAATGAGAGCGGCTGGTGATTGCCTTAGTCCCCTAGATTCAGTTATATCTTCCATCAGGTGATTCACTCACCAGTTTGCTTATGCTGCAAGACGTCCCAGACTGACTTGTTCATCTGCTGAAAGTACTTTACTGAGATCCAAGAGTGTCACCAACCGTCCTTCCAGTTTGGCAATACCGCGGATAAATGCTGTATTGACAGTAGAGACCATCGGGGGTGTCGGTTCAATTGCTTCTTCAGGGATGCGAAGTACCTCAGATACACCATCCACAATCATTCCAATTTTTGTTTTTTCCATGTAAACCACAACAATTCGTGTATCTTTTGTATGTTCCATGGGGGGCAGCATAAAACGTTTGCGCAGATCAATTACCGGAACCACTGTTCCACGAAGATTGGTAACCCCTTCAACAAATGAAGGCGCCTGCGGCATTTTTGTAATTGCCTGCATTTTAATAATGCCTTCCACCGCTGAGATATCTAAACCATAATGCTCATTCGCTAATTCAAATACAACTAATTGTTGTTCCATCCGTTTACTCCTTTTTTAGCCTAGAATAACTACCCCGCAGGGTAAGCAAGTAACACAATTTCTACTATTTATTTATATCCAGAGGAAGGTAAATGTGGCATAAAGGATTGATTAGTTTCCTGTAAATCTTTCCTCCATTTCGTTTCATTTGACGCATTTCCATAAGGAAGATTTTATTCTTAAACAAGGTCATCATTATCCAATTTGAATTGGACAATGATGGCATTCAATTGTTGGGCAAGAACAGCCAATCCCTGGGCAGATTTTGCTACTTCCTGAATCTGGGCTGCCATTTCTTCAGTCGATGCCGAGACTTCTTCGACTGCCGCAGAGTTTTCTTCTGATACAGCTGCAATGTTTTCTATTGCCTGGGTTACTTCAGAAGATGATGCTGACATTTGCTCAGTGGCGGCTGTATTCTGTTCTACCACAGCTGATACAGAATCTACCGAAGCAACTAAATCACCAGCTGATTCAGACATAACTTGGGTGGCATTTACAGCTTGTTCTGCCTGAGCCCTCACCAGTTCTGTTGTATCTAAAATCTCCTTGAGAGCTTCGCCAGCTTGTCCAGCTAGTGAAACACCCATTTCAACCTCTTGCGATCCTTGTTTCATAGCTGCGACAGCTTCGCTTACAGATTGTTGGATGCCATGAATGAGATCGGCGATTTCTCGAGTTGCCAGGCTGGATCTTTCGGCCAGTTTCCTGACTTCATCTGCAACAACCGCGAAACCTTTGCCGGCTTCACCCGCCCGGGCAGCTTCGATTGCTGCATTCAATGCCAATAAGTTTGTTTGTGATGCAATATCTTCGATGGTAGTGACAATCTCACCTATTTGGTCGGAACGAGAACCCATTTCTTGTACTTTTTGGGCTGAGACGCCAACAACTTTTTGGATGCTCTGCATTCCATCCATTGTATTCTTGACTATGGTGGTGCCCTTCTTTGCAGACTCGGCTGCCTGCACGGAATCATTGACAACCGCATTGGCGTTCTTCGCTACCTGTTCGATAGTATTGGTAAGGTCACTCGTTGCCGATGATGCCTTACTGATCGCTAATGCCTGTTCTTGGGCGCCGTGGGCAACGCCATCGATTGCCCTTGTCATTTCCCCAACAGATGATGATGTTCGCGTAATGGATTCTGCCTGCTGGGATGTACCTCTGGCTACCTGTTGAATAGTAGTGGAAATCTGATTTGTTACACCATCTACCTGATCAGAGGATAATGCGAGCAATCTGGCTGATTCATCCAGGCTAGTTGAATACTCCTTGATTTGATTAATGATGGTTCTTAGCTGGTCAATCATCTTATTAAATGAATTCCCAACAATATCTTTATCTGAATTGGAGGGGAATGTCTGGCTCAAATCGCCATCAGCTAACCTTCCGGCTGTATCTGCAATCCTTGTGAAATAGGCATTTATCTCCTTGAATGCATTGACCATAACTCCAATCTCATCTTTGTTATCAGATCCCAACACATTATCTGGAATCTCCCCTCTGGATATCTGTTTTGACAGATTGGACACACTAATTATTGGATTTGTGATTAATTGGCTGATATATACCGCAAGGAGTGTTACGATTACAGCAGCGATGATAAATGCCAGAATGTAAAGCCATCTGAGCTGGGTAAGCGGAGCTAGCACAATTTCTTCAGGAATTTCAGAAATCATGCCCCAGGTTGTGCCAGGTATTGGGCGATATCCAGCAAGGACATTAACACCCAGATAATTTTTGTATTTTTCTACTCCCGATTCTCCGGCAATTACGCTTTCCGCTGCCGGATGTGTCATCTGGTATTCCATTTCAGCACGTGCTTCAACCTGACCAGATGCGATTAACTGATCGACTCCCCGTAAAGTTGTAGTTAGAAATCCTTCCTTATTTATCAAATAAGATTCGGTATTAGATTTTTCATTCCGGTTTAAGACGAACTGAAATTGTCTGGTTTCAATAGGTCCACCGATCACACCTACGACTTTACCGTCCCTGATAACCGGCGCGGATACAACAAAAACAGTTTTTCCGGAAGCACGAGAAACCACAGGATCAGAAATAAAGGTTTTACCTGACAGAGCATTCAGAAAATAATCTCGATCTGCTACCGATATCTTTGTTCCGTCAGTACGATAAATGGTTTCTCCATTTAAGTCGTACAGCGCAATACTATCGAAAGCTGTCCACTGATTGGCATACTGATCAAGTGCATCCACAATTTGAGCGGATTCCATTGATTTCAATCTGGCTGTGCCTGCTAGTGTAACCAGGTTGTCGATTCGATCGTCCAGCCAGAGCCGCATGGTTGTTACCTGCAATTCACTGTTGGATGTCAGTTCCTGATTTACCTGGTCCAGTATCGTTCGTTGGCTGCGGAGGTAACTAACGATCGATACAATTAGCAGTGGAATCAGGGATACTGCGAGGAAAAGAATAAGTAGTTTCCCTTTTAGTGATGCAAAAAATGCAACTTGACCATCACGGTTCTGTTTTGTTTTTTCTTGATTCATTGATCCTTCTTCTGGTTTCTTATGGTTTATTGAGTAATTCGAAATTTATTGATGACAATCTGTAATTCTTTTGCAAGATCAGCTAACGCTTTCGCTGAAGAATTTACCTGTTGCACCTGTGCTGCTATCTCTTCGGCTGAAGCGGATACTTCTTGAACGGCTGCTGAGTTTTCTTCTGACACCGAAGCAATATTTTCAATAGCTTTGCTTACTTCAGATGAAGATGCTGCCATTTCTTCTGTTGCAGCAGTGTTCTCTTCAACAATAGCTGAAACAGAATCCACTGCACTTACCAACTCGTTTGCAGAGGTGGACATTTTTTCTGCTGCTGTAGATGCCTGGATTGCCTGTTGGGATACTGCTTCCGCTGCGTTTAAGATCGCTACCAGGGCATTACCAGCATCATTTGCTTTCGATACCCCGTTATCAACCTCTCTGGCGCCTTCATCCATTGCCACAACGGCTTCTTCTACAGTTTTTTGGATACCTTTAATGATGTCGCCGATTTCTTTTGTGGCAGCAGATGAGCGCTCAGCCAGCTTTCTGACTTCATCTGCAACTACTGCAAAACCTTTTCCCGCTTCTCCCGCGCGTGCTGCTTCTATGGCGGCGTTGAGGGCAAGAAGGTTCGTTTGTGATGCGATATCTTCAATTGCAGTGATAATTTCACCAATCTGGTTGGAGCGTTTTCCCATTTCCTGTACTTTCTGGGCAGAAATATCTACTTTTTGTTTTATCGCTTGCATTCCAGTTAGTGTTGCTTCAACAGTTTGAGTGCCCTCTTTAGCAGCATTGGCTGCGTTATTCGATTCTTTAACGACTGCCTGTGCATTTCCCGCAACTTGTGAGATTGTAGTGGAAATATCTGCAGTTATGGATGAGGTCGTAGAGATGGAAGAAGCCTGTTCTTGAGCGCCCGTGGCAACACTATCAATGGCACGCGAGAGCTGATCGACAGATGCAGCTGTCTGATTGACTGACTCAGATTGTTGCGAAGTGCCATGAGCAACTTGCTGGATGGTCGTGGCGATTTGGCCTGTTGCTTCGCCAGCCTGATCAGCCACCATGGATAATTGCTCTGAAGCTTCAGCCAGAGAGCGAACGCTATCATTTACTTTTCCAATTGATTCTCTTAAGCCATGAATCATTTGTTCAAATGCATTGCCTAACTCATCTTTGTCTGATTTTGGTGAGATATCTAATACAAGGTTGCCATTTGCAATTTCCCGTGCAACAACGGCCATCTCTTTGTAATATTGAATTATTGAGGTGAATGCCCTGCCTACAATTCCAAGTTCGTCCTTTCGTTGGGCAATTTTTCCTAACTCCACCTGCTCAGTTTCTGAAAGCGAGGCATTTCCCAAGGCAAGCTCATCGGCATTTTTTGCAATTTTAAGTATGGGTTTTGCAATAGATCGAGCTAATACAATTCCCATAATTGCCAGGAGTCCACCAACGATCAATGCTGCAATAAGATTTTGAATGGTAGTTTGGATTACTGGACCGCGAACTTCAGATAGATCCTGATCGATAAATATTACCCAGTTCAGAATATTTGCCAGATCCCCTTCTAACCTCTGGAAAGTAATTACGGCAGGTTGTCCATCCAGGTCATTCAAAATCGAAGATGTGGCACTATCTTTCCCTTCAATTAATTGAAGATACGCTTCAGGTGCTGGTTGCATTAATTGCTGCGCATTTGGTGAATATAGTATTGTGCCGGTGTTATCCATTAATGCTGCACGCCCGGTTTCACCGTATTTAATTTTTGCAAGTTCGTTGAATACAGCAGTAACATTAACTGTCCCCCGCAGAACACCGATGATTTCCTGGGTTCTTGAACTGCGTACGGGTACACCAATATTCATAGCATAGGTATTTGCACTTTCATCAAAGCTTATTGCGCTCAAGCTAATTTCCCCGCCAAATGCTTTTATCCACCATCCCTCATCAGCTTGCAGGTAATCCCCTGTCCGGTCGCTCATCCCGATATTCATCCCATATTTATCTGTGATGAATACCTCAACCTCATTTGGAAATGTTTTCATAAATGCATTTACTTCATCACTTGTTGAGTTATTTAGAATTTCCTGAACGAGTGGTTCGATCTCAGGTGCATTATCCGACCATTGTTTATCCAATTCTGCGATCGTTGCCTGTATTTCTTCTTCTGTTTTTCCTTCATATGTTCCATTAGCAAGCTGGACACTTCTGACAAGTGATGGAGATAGAGCGAGCGCTTGTAATGATTTAATATCTCCATTGATCACTTCAACAGATCTCTGGATTGCTTCATTTCCAATATTACCCAGACTCTCCGATGTACTCCTGATAGCTGAATTGGATAATGATACGTAGTTTAATATGGCCATCACACCGAGGGCTATAAGCAACGCTACTATCATCATGCTGATAATCTTGTTTTGAATATTCCAATTATTCGGATTCAGGGAAATACTTGGCTTGCTACTTTTTTTCATACCGGCATCCTCCAATAACAATATTTGCCATTTCCTGCATGAAAACCAGGAAATGATTGTCTGCAGTCTATGAAAACAGCTCAGGCAGCAATGATGGCTAGCAATTATGCAGATTTAATAAACCTCGAAAAATCAGAATCGATTTTCGATAATGTATTGATACTCTACTGAGCGTATAATCTCCATAAAGGGTTCGTAATTAATTGATAAAAGTAAAGAAATCTCTCGATTTATCGAGAGATTTCTTTACTTTACAAGGATGGCTTTGCGGGAACAGGGATTTGTGCTGTTTTTTGTCCCTGATTCATGCCTTCTCTTAGTGCTAATTGAACGGTAATGGGACCATTTGCAGTTTGTAAAGGTACCACCAGGCGGGGAAAATCCAAAGTGGAAATTTGAGATCCCCGGCCTATGATCAAAGTTGGTGGAGATATCGTTGATTCATACCCAGTTTGACTAAGTTTAACAGATGCCCGACCGGTTATTACATTTCCTAATTCTGCAACACCGCTTTGAACTAACGAATCAAATTCAGTGAGCTTTTCTCCCATCATAATGGAAACAATCTTTATGGCTGTCTCATTATTGAGACTATACATGACCATTCCTTCTACTGAACCGACAAGTGCAATAATTACAGTAACATCATCCGTGATATAGGCGGCTTTATCCAGAGTAAGGTCGCCTTTAATTGCCTCACCGCCAGTTTCCGCTTTGATAACTTCACTGACTGCTTCTAAAAATGGATTGAGGAATTTTACATTCATGCGTACCTTCGCTTTCTGGGCTTCAGTTAGTTAATTTGCCTGAAACTGCTTTTTGAATTAATGGAACAAAATTTACATTTTGCTGGTCTGGCGGACTTTCCCGCACAGCTAGGTGAACGGTAAGAAAGCCAAGTTCTGTTTCCAATGGGACGACAAGCCTGCCAAAATCAATAGTTGAGATTTGTGTATTTTTCCCTATGACCATTGTCGGTGGTGAGATGGTTGAATCTACGCCTGTTTTGGAGAGTTCAACTGTAGCTTTTCCTGAAATTACATTACCAAGTTCAGCTATCCCGCTTTGGGCAAGATTATCAAAATCAGAAAAACTTTGACCCATCATCCGTGAAACAAATGCCAGCCCTGTTTCTTTCGACAACTCCAAAAGAATCACGCCCTGGATCTGTCCGACAATATTGATTAGTACAGTTACATCGTCGGTTGTATGCGCGCCTTTATGTACAGTTACTGCGCCTCGGGTGATCTCAAGTTTTAACTCAGCTTTCATTACCTGGGCGGCTGCTTCCAGAAATGGGTTGAGGTATTTTACATCCATCAAATATTCCTCCTTGAGATCTTCCTATATGCCTGTACCGATAAATTTTTCAGCTGCTTCGATTGCCTGGGAAATCTGTTCAAAAACCAAAGTAAATTGATCTTCGCTAATCTTCAGTGTTTGCATGGCGATAGGGTCAAGTTCATATCTTAAGCCATCTTTTCCCAGGCTTATACCAAGCATCATTAATGCTGCATCTGAAAGATGCACTGCTGATGCCAGCAATACATGTTCCCCCGCTGATGCTGGATGATGATGAAATTCTATAGCTTTTTGTAATCCCTCAGGCAGGTTCCAGCGTTTTGCCATTTCTGCACCCATGCGGGCATGATCAATTCCAAAAATTTCAATTTCCAATTCATTAAAAGATCTACCCTGCCAGTTTATTTTTGTTGTATCCACATTACGTAGTATTACTTCAAAAGCTAATTTACCAATATCACAAAGTAAACCGGCATGATAAGCTTCTTCCGAAATCTCTGATCCAAATTTCTTTGTGAGCCACTGTGCCCCGGTAGCAATACCAATGGAATGTTTCCATAAATCGCCCCTATCTAATTCATAACCGGGAACAGGTTTATATAGAAAGGTAGAAACCGAAGCAGCCAACACCAGGCTTTGGATTGTATTTTGGCCAAGATAAACAACAGCTTGTTGGACAGTGGAAACCGGACTGGCTAAGCCATAATATGACGAATTGACCCAGCGCAATACCGTACTCGTTAAACCCTGATCCATCACTAGTACATTAGCTAGATCATCCATATTCGATTTAGGATTGCGAATCAGATTCAGTGCCTTCTGAGCAACTTGAGGCAGTGGGGGAAGGTCTCCAACCTTTCTGATCAATTCATCGATACTGGCCGGCATGATTACCTGCTCTCTTTCTGGTAAAAGGATCCACCTAAATTGGAGAATCCAATTTCAGCGGGTCGAGGAATAATTTCTGTTCCCCCGAGGAATAATATGCCACCTGGTCTGAGGGACTCATTAAACTTTCTGTAGAGAATGTCTTTTGCTTCAACTGTGAAGTAAATAATTACATTTCTGCAAACGATAAGATCGAAATTTTTCTCAAACGGATCCATCAATAAATTGTGTTCACGAAAAGTAATTTTTTTCGCGATATTTTCCTTTACATACCAGGGCGGTCCACCTGCATCGAAATACTTAGTCCGTTGCTCAGTTGCAACGTTCCGGATATCATCGGGTGAGTATGGTCCTCGTCCTCGGGCTTTTGCAAGGATAGAACGGTCAAGATCAGTAGCAAGTATGTAATGGTTTTTATTAGCAGATAGCTCATCCAACATGATGGCAAGTGTGAAAGGTTCTGATCCGTTAGAACAACCTGCACTCCAGATACGCAATGAGTTTTTTGATGCCAAATCAGCTTTACTCATTGCTTCTTTCAATAGTTGTGGCATTACTTTCGTTCGTAGGGTGGACCAGCGGTCCTGATCTCGAAAAAATTCAGATACGTTTATTGTGAGGTAGTCACGAAATTTTGATAATTCCTTCTGGTCAGAAGAAAGTTTTCGGATGTATTCATCCCAGGTTGGGATGCCGGAACGCACCAACCATGAATCAAGCCGCCGCTGCATCTGCTCACTTTTATATTGATTCAAATCAATGTTGAGCAGTTTTTTTACCTGTATTTTGATATTTTCATAAACAGTTTGTTCCATATTTTGCTCTCAATACATTTCAATAATCAAGTTCTGGCAAGCTTTTTTTGAATTCCAGCGGCAATTTCAGTAAGAGGAAGTACAGAATCTGCCACTCCGGCTTCATAAACACTGCGGGGCATACCCCAGACAATACAGGTTGATTCGTCTTCGGCAATAATGTATCCGCCTGCTTCATGTACTAACTGGCAACCGGTTGTACCATCGCTGCCCATGCCTGTAAGAATAACGCTCAGCATAGACTTTCCATATAAAGGAACCATTGACGCCATAGTTACATCGATGGCAGGTCTGACGCCATGTACGGTTGGATTCTGGTTAAGAGTTACCTGACCATTCTTATCAAACACCATATGAAAGCCGCCGGGTGCTAGTAATGCTCGTCCGACTTCAAGCTTGTCGCCCGGTTCAGCTTCTTTCACTTTGATTTTTGAAATTGAATCCAACCTGTCTGCCAGGGAGCGTGTAAAACCAACAGGCATATGCTGTACAATCACAACTGCAGCCGGAAGATTTGATGGAAGTTCAGGTACCAATGTGTTCAATGCTCGTGGGCCGCCGGTTGATGATCCGATAAACAGAACTTTGTCATTCTGGCTTAAGGAGCGGCTTGTTTTATTTACTTGCTGGATCATCGCAGCAGGAACAGGAGTTCGTCTTTGATGGGTGGAAAGGGAATACACTTTGGTGGATGCCGCTTTAATGATCTTTTCAACTGCATCTGCAATCACCACATGTACATTAGCTTTATTACTCGGTTTGGCAATAAAATCCACTGCGCCTAAAGTTAATGCCTGAACGGTTTCCACCGTACCTTCGGATGTAAGGCTGCTTAACATCACAACCGGACGTGGAAAACGGGTCATGATTTCGCGTAGTGTTGATAATCCGTCCAGGTGAGGCATTTCAACATCGAGTGTAACAACATCAGGATTCAACTTGGGAATCATTTCAAGCGCTTCATTACCATCTCGGGCAGAACCGACTACGTTAATGCGTGGGTGGTCTCCCAGGTGTTTGGCAATAGTGAAGCGCATAAATGCTGAATCGTCCACGATCAGCACTCGAATGATATTTTCCTCTGTTGATGTTCCCCTGTTCATCGTCACAGATAATTCTCCCTATCCCAACAGTTTGTTAATGGCGCTTAATACTCGATCTCTTTCAAATGGTTTGACTACAAAGTCTTTTGCTCCTGATTTCACGGCTTCAAGAACGACAGATTCCTGACCGAGTGCAGTAAGCATAACCACTTTTGCATTAGGGTCGATCTTTCTCAGTTCTTTGAGCGCCGTAAGACCGTCCATTTCGGGCATGGTGATATCCATCAGCACCATATCCGGTTTATTGGCTTTGTAGGCTTCAATGGCTTTTAATCCATTGTCTGCTTCGACAACCTCAAAGCCATCGGTGGTGAGCATCTTGGAGATTCTCACCCGAAGGAACTCTGCGTCATCTACAATTAGAATTTTTGTCATCGTGACTCCTCTGAATGTTATAGTTCTCTTTCTGTACCGCCGATTACTCGTACGGTCATCTTTGCTTGAGCAACATATAAACGGACTGTACGTCCGGTGTTACCGCCCACTTCAAAATTTAGAAGCTTAATGTTAAGTTTTTCAAACATAGCCCTGGCTGCCGTGGCATTTCGTGTACCAATATCGAAAGTTTTGCTTAATGTTGTATTGATGAGCATATTTGCGCCACCAGCCATATAAACTTTTATGTTTCTTAAATCAGATCCTGCTGCTCTCATTTTTTCAAGCATAACAGGTATACCCGTATCAACAAATTTTGTTGAGCTTTTATCTCCATCTGTGTTTTCTGGAAGTACTGCATGTAATAATCCGCCGATTTTTAACTTCGGACAGATCATGCCAATCCCAACACAAGATCCAAGACCATAGGCGACCAGAATATCTTCTGGGTCCTTACTGATCACTAATTCCCCTAAACCTACACTCAGCGTATTGCTCATACCTTCTTCTGTTCCAGGTATTTTTCAAGATTCACAGGATCAGGAATGACCCAAAAATCTGCTTTCACTGCACGTTCAGCATATTTAAAACTCGCCTGAAAAGTTAAGACATGTTCGCTGATTCCGCCCGTCGTTGCCACAATAATATCGAGGATAGCCCCGATCATATCAACCATAACAGCGGGAGGTGTTGGACGGGAATTTATGCCTGTACTTGCTGCAACCGCATTCATAAAAAATGAAGCAGTTAAATTTCCGACTTCTGCCAGGGCTGATCTTTCCAATGAGCCAAGCTGTTGCGTTGACCCGGGCGGCACTTCCATGAGCATGTCAACCATTTCAAGTGCTTTTTCATACGGGAAAACCAGCATGAAATGCCCGGAAAGGTCACCTTCGGCTTGTAAGTAAATTCCAACGGCTTCATTTTCCGGACCTCCAAGTGCATTAGGAATTTCCCTGACTTTCATTAATTTCACACAGGGGTTATCAACAGTTAGCGGTCCTCCAATCATTGTTGATAAACCGCTTGCTGCAGAAACAAGACCATCTTTTGCAATGGATTGAAGGACTTTAATCAATTCTTCGCTGAAGTATGTAGGTTCACCAGTCATTTGTTATCCTTTTCGTTAATGTAGCCCTGCCAGCTTATACATTCCTGGAACATCTACGATCAGTGCAACCTGACCATCTCCGAGAATTGCAGCACTGGATATTCCAACCGTATCACCAACGATCGAACTAAGTGATTTCACAACCACTTCTTCTTCGCCGACAAGTGAGTCAACCACGAGTCCAATTTCTACCTTGCTTGATCTCACAACTACCATGTAGCAGTCATCACTTTTCTTTTCTTGTCTGGGCAGGTTGAAAGTTTCTGCCAGGTCAAGCAAAGAAATGACTTTATTCCGAAGTTTAGTGACTGGCCGGTTGCTGACAATGGAAATATCTTTACTTTCCAGCCGTTGAGTTTCAATTACCATAACCAGGGGAACTGCAAATGTAATCCCTCCCACCCTGACAAGCAATGTTGGAACAATAGCCAGGGTCAGAGGTAATGAAATTGTAAAAATGCTTCCGGAACCTTTGTGTGTCTCAACGATAATGGTTCCATTTAAACGCTCGATATTATTTCTGACAATATCCATCCCAACGCCACGCCCTGAAATATCAGATACCGATTTTGCAGTGGACACCCCAGAGGCGAAGATCAGGTCAATTGCTTTTTCGTCATCCATGGTGCTGGCTTCAGTATCAGTGATAATTCCTTTTTGAACAGCACTCTTTTTAAGTTTGTCTACATCCAGACCTTTACCATCATCTTCTACGGTTAAAATGATTCTTCCCTGTTCATGACGAGCTGATAATGTTACAGTCCCTCGTGGATTTTTCCCGGCAGCGATACGCTCTGATGGTGTTTCAATTCCATGATCTACCGAATTACGTAATAAATGAATGAGCGGATCATTAATCTCTTCAATAACTGATCGATCCAATTCAGTATCTTGACCGCGAATTACCAGGTCGAGCTCTTTCCCTGTTTTCTGGGCGAGATCGCGAACCATGCGAGGAAACTTACTGAATACATTGGCAACAGGCTGCATACGGATATGCATTACCTCTTCCTGAAGCTGATCTGTAATTCGGCCAATGTGGACAACGGTATCAGATAGCATGCTTACTTTTTCATTTCCGCGGTAAGTCACCTCCAACTGGTTGCGTAACTGATTCAACCGGTTTCGATCTGTAATTAATTCTCCTACCAGGTTCATCAACGCATCCAGTCTTTCAACACTGGTTCTAACCGTTTTATCGACTGTTTTTTCTTTTGCCTTTTCCGCTTCTTGGGCTGCCTGCAAAGCTGCCCGTTGGGCTTGCATATACTTGGCAGTAGCTTGCTCAAGTGAATCAGGGTCACATGCACCCATTTGAATTAGAATCTGACCCAGCAGTGGTGGAGGAGGTCCACCCGTTTTTAAACTTTCTTTTTGCTTTTTTAAGGCTGCTTCTAATTCTTTCTGAGAAATCGTTCCATTTTCGACCAGGAAATCACCCAGCCGGGGTGGTTCGTGGGTTCCCTTCTCTTCGGTATCGGCTGGAGAAAGAGATTTTGGCTGTACCAATTCAATTACAGCATCATCCAAAACTAGGCGATCGATTTCGGATATCCGGGTTAGATCCTGTCGAATGGTGTTGATTGGTTGAGAGGGAACAAATTTCGCTTTGAAGTGAGCGACTGGTTTGGAACTATCAATGTCATCCATCGCTGGTTGCATCTCAAGGATGGTACCAGCGCTCTGAAGCGCCATCATAATCTGAAAAGCCCGGGCTGCCGAAGCGATGCTCTTGGGTGAGATATCTGCTTCAACAATGATGAATTTTTCTGTACTTGATGCAGATGAAGGAACCGAAGCTGCTACTTCTTCAACAGGTTTTTCAGGCTCAACGATTGGTTTTTCCGGTTGTATTTCTAAGACCTGAGGCGCTTCCTTTTTTGTTTTTGCTGGTTTTTTCCCTGAAGCAGCTTTTACCGCTGTTTTTTCTTTTATCTGAACTTCGGGTTCTTTTTTAACGGGCGCAGGTGTATTTTTAGTATCTTCGGATTTAGTTCCTGATGAGGCTGCTGATATATAGTTCTGGATGCTTTCAACAAGGAATTCAACATCCACATCTGATTCTTGAAGATCAATGACCTCCTCTCGCAATAAACGCAAGCCGTCAATCGATTGAAGGCAGACATCTACAAACTGCGAAGTCACCGGGTAAGTTTTCTTGCGTATACCGTCAAAACCGGTTTCCAAAGTATGGGTAAGTTCCACTAGGCGTTTGTGCCCGATCATACCGGCCATGCCTTTTAAGGTATGAGCAGCTCTGAAGAGAGCCTGCACGAGGTCTTCATCGTCGGCTTGTTGCTCCAGATGTACCAATCCTTCTTCTAATACAACAAGTTGGTCTTCAGTTTCGGCCAAAAATATTGGCATTTCATCAGGACTAATGTCAAATACTAAATCCATATATATCCTCCATGAGGATCTAGATAGGAACTACAAAATAAATAATGACTGGAGAGTAAGATGCAATATCTCTCCGGTTGAGTTGTAACATATTCATTCCTACATGCTCTATAAATCAAGCGTAAATTCTATGCTAAGAGAGCATGAATATTGTTATTTATTCTATTAATAATGCAATCTTGTACATTATGGATTACGCAACCTTTTTTCTGTAAATTCGAGCCAGAAATATCCACAGTTCTTTAA
>CAZYOF010000009.1:0-133965 GCA_964648485.1 uncultured Leptolinea sp. | reverse complement strand
CAGTGGTATACACCAAGGCGGCTATGGGTGGTATTAATCACCCGGCTATTGACAGTATGATTAAAAGAATTCGTTATATTTTTAACTTAAAATCACAAAATATTCTTGTAAAAACGAAAGCATTTGAAATAATGAAAGGTTGTTCGCAAGAGGAGTTTCACCGATTGTTTAATTTGATTAAAAATTCCGGATAAATGAAATTATTATCAATCCGTTATGATGAAGTATTACCTTGAATAAATTGTGTGGGAGAGTTAAACATCAATAAAACAACGAATAAACAATCATCTTGCAGTAAAATTAAAATAAGTTAGTCTTATTCTCTTCATAACAATGAAAAGAAATCCTTTAGTAGTCGTCCAGATACCTGCCTATAACGAAGCTTATTCGATCGCCTCCGCGATTCAGGATATTCCCCGTTCCATCCCCGGAGTTGGAAAAATCATTATTCAGGTGATCGATGACGGCTCACGTGATAACACCGCAGAAGTGGCGTTGGCGAATGGCGCTGATTATGTGGTCAGGCATACAACCAACCTGGGTTTGTCGCGGGCGTTCATGTCGGGCATCAACCATGCGCTCCAATTGGGTGCGGATATTATTGTGAATACAGATGCTGATATGCAATACCCGGGCAGGCAAATCCCTGACCTGGTTGCACCTATCATCAACAGGAAGGCTGATCTAGTTATCGGAGACCGCCAACCGGGAAAGAATGAGCACTTTCCGCTGCATAAACGGCTACTGCAAGTGATTGGGAGCTGGTTTGTTTCCTTCTTGAGTGGCAGCAAGGTGAATGATGCAGCCAGTGGTTTCCGGGCCTATTCCCGTCACGCTGCGTTACGCCTTCAAGTCTTTAATGAGTTTTCCTACACGCTTGAAACCATCATTCAGAGCAATCGCGAGCACATCCGTATCGAATACATACCCATAGAAACAAATCCCGCCGTCAGACCATCCAGATTGCATAAAGGTATTATCAACTTCCTTTATAAGCAAGGTGGAACCATCATCCGTTCTGTGGTACTTTACCGCCCCATCCGCACTGCGATTCTAATTGGATCGCCGATGATATTGGCGGGTCTTTTCTTTATATTACGCTTTCTCTTTGTTTACTTTCAGGGTGGAGCTGGCTACACGCGGTACATTCAGTCAGTCTCCATCGGCGGAACGATATTTCTGTTCGGCATCCTGATTTTTATCGTCGGTTTTCTCGGAGATGCACTCCGCACCAACATGCGTATGCTGCAGGAAGTTCTGGTACGGATGCGAAACCTCCCCAACGAACAAAAGGATCGGACTTACGACGATATGGAAGTCCTCTCGCAGGTGGATGAATTTAAAGGAAAAGAGAATAAGCAGTAAATATCAAATTACAAAAGAAATGATTTGGTCAATCATCACTTCCCAGCTCTTATCTAAAACATCACCGTAATCCTGTAAGTTAGCCGACCTTAGTGCTGTCAAAATTTCATTTGCCACCACCTCAGGTGACTCTGAGGATGATATGGTTACCCCTTTCCCCTGATATCGGTTTAAGAGATCATCAGTGATTTTTCTGCTGATAAACACGGGTA
Source organism: uncultured Leptolinea sp. (assembly GCA_964648485.1). Classification (GTDB taxonomy): domain Bacteria; phylum Chloroflexota; class Anaerolineae; order Anaerolineales; family Anaerolineaceae; genus DAIOEK01. The sequence continues at coordinate 132,388 of CAZYOF010000009.1, read as the reverse complement.
GCCCAAAACCCATCGCCAGTTTCACCACACCGCTCTGCGTACCGCCAATATATGGTGCGGCTAACAGGTCAGAAGCCGAGAAGAGAATAGGAATTTTTTCATTGGGGATGTATCCCGGAAAAATAGTAACGTGCTCAGAAAGGTTCAAATTCTGAATCTGATCCTGATACTCTCCCACCGGGTCCCAGAATTCACCGGCAATCACCAGATGAATCGGCTCATCCTTTTTTCTGATCACTCCGATGGCATCGATTAATGGATGCAAGCCCTTGTACTTCCTGATGATTCCCATAAAAAGAACGATGGGGCGATCTTCAGGCAGATTCAGGAGTTTACGGGCTTCAATTGGATCCATCCTCATTCCGGGGAATTGGTCATATACCGGATGGGGTGCCATTCGAATTTCAGGATGTGGAAGAATCCCCAGTAATCTCTCTTTTTGGCTTTGGGCCTGGACGATGAAATGATCTGTTTGCACCAGCGCTTTCCTGGTGATCAGACGGTCCCATGATTTGGCTTCATGCGGTATTACATTATGAATGAGGACCGCTGTCCGCACCCCTTTCTTTTTAAGTCTGAATAGCATCCATCCAAAAGCCATTCCCCAGAAAGTCGTCCACCAGGGGAACAGCACCAGATCTGGCTGGTATGCGGTAATCTTGCGGATACTTGTTTCCCATGTCCAGGGATACAGCGGATCCAGATCGTAAGATGCGTCTGATTTGATCGCTTCCAAACTTGGGTCGCGGTCAGACTCCCCCGGATACAGCCATTGTGGATATTGCCTTCGAAAAGAAAATATCTTTACCTCAATACCATTATTTTCCAGGTGGCTGGCTAAATGTGAGGTGTAGTGGGCGATCCCTCCCCGGTAGGGGTAAACCGGTCCCACCAATGCGATTTTGGTCATAACGACTCCCCAAATATGAATTTAAATGGCTATTTTCCTTGCATTTTTAATAATACTCTAATACAATATTACGATGCGAAGTATTTATTTACTCCGCATTTATCTTCTTTAATTTAGGATAACTATGCAGAAAAAACCGAATATCTTAATCGCAGTAATCGTTGCTTTCAGTATTCTCTTTTCCTATTTTAAAGATGTTCATGCCTTTTCCTTCTCAGCTGAGATCAATAAAAAGTTTACCCCCATTTCAATTGTTGCCGGTCAGATTTCGCGGTTGGATATTACCATTTTCAACCCGAATCTGTTTCAATTGGAAAATGCTTCATTTACCGATAGCCTGATCGGCAGGCAACCAGGATTGCACATTGCCACACCCAGCAATTTAACCAATACCTGCGGAGGTGTAGTAATAGCTGCCGCTGGCACAACAACCATTTCCCTGAGCGGGGGAACCGTTCCCCCTCAGGTGGGATCCACTCCCGGAACATGTGTGATTTCAGTGGATGTAACCTCAACAACCCCCGGCAACCTGATCAATACCATTCCTGCATATGGCGAAACCCCCTCGTATGGCGGGGAGGGGTTGTATGCGACTGCGCGCGGTGGTTTGGATGTGATTACAAACACCAACTCTGCCAGCGCAACCCTGCAGGTAAATTCAGTACAACCTCCTTCATTAAGCAAGAGTTTTAGCCCTGCAACTACCTGGGTGGGACAATCGACCCAGCTTGAAATCAATCTATTTAATAATGATTTAAATACTGCATTAACTGAAGCAACATACACCGATTATTTACCACCATCATTCACGGTATCCTCGCCTCTGACAACTTCTCTGAGCGGATGCGGATCTGCTACCCTCTCAGCCAATGTGGGCGATACATCCATAACCCTTAATAACGCAACCATTGCTCCCAACTCCAATTGCCGGGTCAGGGTTCGGGTGATCTCCTCAACGCAGGGACAGTACACCAATACCATACCCGCAGGACCTGCCGGAGCAGGTTCAGTACAAACCCGACAGGGGGTTACTAACCTGGCTCCCGCTTCAGGTAATATCAACGTCCAGGCGGTGGGTATCACCAAGACGATTGTTCCTGAAAATATCCAGCAGGGTGATACCAGCCTGCTGACGATCACTTTACGCAATCCAACGGGTTCTCCTTATACCGGTGTCAGTATTACAGATAATCTTCCTGCCGGTGTGACCATATTCGGAACGCCCGCGGTGAATCAGTGCGGAGGGACGGTTAGCTTTCCATCAGACACGCGCGACTCAATTACACTGACCAGTGGTGTGGTCCCTGCCGGAAATGTGACCACCCCGGGAACCTGCACCATTGTTACCCAAATTACCAGCACAACGGTGGGGAACCACATCAATACCATCCCGGCAGGTGCTTTACAGGGACCCATCACGAATGCATTCCCGGCATCTGATAATTTGAATGTCCAGGCTCGGGTAATCGCCGTCAGAAAAGATTTTGGAGGCACTCTTGTTGTTGGTGGAACCACTGCCCTGACCATCAGGTTGGCAAATGCTGCCAGCACCACACTCACCGGAGTTACTTTTACAGACACTTTACCGGCAAATCTATTGGTGGTGGGAACCCCAACCGCTTCTGCTTCATGTGGGGGAAGCGCGGTGGTTACCAGTACCCCTTCATCAATCACTCTTTCAAATGGAGTAATTCCACCCGGCACGGTTTCCAACCCGGGATATTGCTATATATATGCCACGGTGACAACTACAGTCAATGCGGCATATTCAAATGTCATCCCGGCAGGCGATGTTACATCTGACCAGGGAGTGACCAATACTGCTTCCAATACAGCCACAACCACAGCTTACCCGATTGGGGGTAATGCTACTGTGGGAAAAGCATTTTCTCCAACAACGATTTCAGCAGGAGGCTCCTCGCGGCTGCAGATAACCATCACCGCGCCCAATGATACCGGAATCAGTGGGATATCCCTCACCGATAACCTTCCGGGTGACCTGGTGATTCTGGGTTCTCCTGCACCAGTAACCAACTGCGCAGGAGCAACTTTGGTCACTCAGACAGGCACCCAGGTAATCCAGCTTTCAGGTGGATCGATTACAACACCGGGTACTAGTTGCACGGTAACTGTTTATGTGACTTCGAATACTTCTGGTGTTTACACCAATACCCTCCCCGGAGGATCCCTCTCGACTTTTGAGGGACGTACGGATCCAACAACACGCTCAACGAACTTAACGGTCACAGAGTTTTCGATCAGTAAACAATTTACCCCCACCACTGTCAATCCAAACGGCATTTCGCGGTTGAGCATTTATCTTTCCAACAAAGCTACCGTGCCTTTGATTAATGTAACCCTTACAGATACGCTGCCAAGTGGTTTGTCTGTCGCTCCAAGTCCGGAGGCAGAGTCTACTTGTGACGGGGGCACGTTCAACCCCATCCCGCTTTCTCAAACAGTATCCATCACAGGTACATCTGTTCCGCCAAGCGATGGCGTGGTGCCCGGATTATGCAGACTTAGCGTGAATGTGATTGCTACCGGCAGCCCCGGATCGCGGATCAACACCATCACTACAAGTAATGTCTTGGCTCGAATTTCTGGCACAACTACGGATATCAGGCCGGTTGCTAATGCCCAGGCTACACTTACTGTAGGGTCCCTTTCCATCCAGATCGTCAAGGGATTCTCCCCTGAGTCTGTTCTGGGAGGTAGCTACTCGGTGATGTCTATCGAGTTAAATAATCCCAATAATGCGCCACTTTCTGGTATCGGATTTGTAGATACAATGCCCGAAGGCATGATTCTGGCGGATCCTCCCGCTTTTGATACAGGAGATTGCGGTGGAACTCTGTCTGCCGCAGCGGATCTGAAAAGCTTCACCTATAGTGGCGGTTCTCTTCCCTCCTCTGGAAGATGTACCTTAACCCTCCATGCCACCATGAATGTGACGGGTACACTCACGAACACCATTCCTGCGGGTGCGGTGACCACCTCTGAGGGCGCCACCAACCCGGACGCTGCCTCTGCCAGCCTGGTAAACCTGCCGGGAGCGAGTTTAAGCAAATCATTCTCTCCCAATCCTGTACCGGTTGGAGTCTACTCCCTGTTAACGATTACCATCTGGAATCAGAATGATATTACATTAACCGGAATGGGACTGGTCGATACGTTGCCAGATGATCTGACAATCTCCAATGCCATTCCTTCAGTGAATTATTGTGGTGGCACGCTGACAGCAATTCCTGGTAATCAGCAGATTGCTCTGGAAGATGGAACGATCGGACCGAGTGAATCTTGTATGATGGTAATCCCGGTGGTGAGTGATATCGCAAATAGTTATCAGAACATCATTCCCGCCGATACATTGATTACGGAAGAAGAAATTACCAATGGAGATCCTGCAGAAGACACACTGGTTGTAACAGCCTATAGCCTGGGCAATCGGGTCTGGGAGGATAACGGCGCCGGAACCGGCATTGCCAATAACGGGTTGCGCGATGGCAGCGAACCCGGTCTGGCTGGTGTGACAGTACGGCTGTATGCGGATTTGAATAATGACGATACTCCGGATGGTGCCCAGATCGCAACAACCACAACCGATGCCAGTGGGTATTACCGCTTCGATGATTTGACTCCTGGCGACTATATTGTCGAAGTCGTCATCCCCTCGGGCTATATAGCCTCCACAGTGAATTTCGGTGATCCGGATAATAATACTGATAATGACAACAATGGAGTGATCTCAGGTACCGGAACTGTTCGGAGCTATTCGGTTACCCTGGAAGATACCCATATTGAGCCGGAAGATGATAATGATCCAGCCACCAACCCAGAATCCGGAGAAGCGCCCAATGAGTACTCCAACCGAACCGTCGATTTTGGTCTTTTCAGACCATACACCCTTGGCAATCGGGTCTGGAATGATAATGGTGCGGGTGGTGGAAACGCAAATAATGGGTTTTTGGATGGCACTGAACCGGGTATTCCAAATGTAATTGTCAGGTTGTACAGAGATTCGGATAACAATGGCACCCCGGATGGGTCTTTCATCGCTTACACAACAACAGATGCCAATGGTTACTATTGGTTCAACAACCTTATCGCTGATACCTACATTGTCGAAATCATTCCACCATCCGGATATCTTCCAGCAGCAATTAATGCAGGAGACCCGGATAATAATGCAGATAATGACAATAATGGTGTGTTGCTTTCGGGATTGAATATTCTTAGCGATCCAGTGACACTGGGCCCTGATGATAGTGAACCGTTGAATGACAATGACCCTCTTACGAATCCAATCACCGGTGAATCGCCCAATGGTTACTCCAATCGCACTGTCGATTTTGCCTTGATCCAGACCTACAGCCTTGGTAATCGGGTTTGGAATGACAACGGCACAGGAACGGGTGGAAGTCCGAATGACGGAGTCCGGAACGGCACAGAACCGGGTCTTTCAGGAGTGACAGTCTATCTATATCCAGGTGTGGATGCCAATTCAGATGGAGTGCCAGATCAGGCATCGCTCGCATCTACTACCACCGATGGAAGTGGATACTACCGTTTCGATAATGTTATTACTGGTGACTATATTATCGGTGTATTGCCTCCCGCTGGATTCGCAAGCTCTGCTAATAACAGCGGTGACCCGGATAATAATATTGATAATGACAATAACAGCATCACCTCATCTGGAGGGATGATCTATAGTAGTCCAATCAGTCTGGGTCCGGATGGTGGTGAACCTACAAATGATAATGACCCAACGACCAATCCACAGGCAGGTGAAGCGCCCAATGCCTATTCCAACAGGACGCTGGACTTTGGACTTTACCAACCCCCGTATTCTATTGGTAACCGGGTATGGAATGATAACGGTGCTGGCAGCAGTGGCATCGCCGGAAATGGTATTGTAGATGGAGAAGAACCTGGTATGGCAAACGCGGTTGTTCGCCTCTATCGGGATACAAATGGCGACGAAACACCCGATGGCTTTGCCATTGCTTCAATTATTACCAATGCCGATGGTTACTATCGCTTCGATAATCTGACAGCCGGACAATATATTGTGGAAGTGGTCGTCCCATCAGGTTTTGTATCCAGCACTTATTCAACATTGGGTCCTGATTTGGATCCAACTGACAATGATGATAATGGCGTCTTCCTGGTAGGTAATGCCATCCGCAGCCATACAATCACACTCGAAGTTGGAGGTCTGGAACCGCTGGGAGAATTGGATCCGAATCCAAACCCAGCAACCGGCGCCGCAGCCGATGCATATGGCAACCTCACGGTGGATTTTGGCTTTACCCCGCTGGCTTCGTTAGGTGACCGGGTCTGGTTGGATTCGAACTACAACGGTTTTCAGGATTCGGGCGAATCCGGTATTACTGGCGTAACCGTGCGATTATATTCAGGGGAAGACACATTACTCGCCACTACGACAACCTCAGGTGGTGGATTGTATTCCTTTACCGACTTGCTGCCAGGAGATTATTATGTAATCTTCACCCTCCCCGGGTCGTCTTATTCCTTCAGCCCGCAAAATCAGGGTGGCGATGATAATGTGGATAGTGATGCAAATATCACCACTGGTCAGACAGCAACAACCACTTTAATCGCAGGGGAAAATGATATCAGCTGGGATGCGGGGATGTACCAACCTCCCGCTTCCATTGGCGATTTGGTCTGGTATGACACAGATCTAAATGGCATACAAGATGCCGGTGAATCAGGCGTGGCGGGCGTAACTGTATCTCTCTTCCGCCCTGATTACGGTCCGGATGGTATTTATCTGACTGCAGATGATGCAGATCCGGTTGGTGTAACGACTACAGGCGGTACAGGGCTGTATTCCTTCACCAATCTGGTTCCGGGCACCTATTTTGTTCAATTCACCCTGCCTGCCGGTTATGCGTTCAGCCCTTTGAACCAGGGAGGCGATGATACCCTGGATAGTGATGCAGATCGCTCCACCGGTCAAACCATCCAGACGACCCTGGACTTTAATGAAAACGATCCAACCTGGGATGCAGGCATCTACCAGCTGGCTTCTATCGGTGACCGTGTCTGGAATGACTTCAACCAGAACGGAATCCAGGATGTGGGTGAAGCTGGTATCAATAATGTTGTTGTCGAGTTGTACACCGGGGCGGGTTCCTTGGTGGCATCCACATCCACTACCACGATTGGAGGTGTGGATGGCTCGTATAACTTCTCCAATTTGGAACCCGGAGATTATTACCTGGTATTTTATACGCCGGGAGGTTTCGCAGTTACTTCCCAGGATCAGGGTGGCGATGATGCCGCTGATAGTGATATCAACCCCGCCACCGGGCAAACCGTTGTAACCACCCTGTCTTCAGGCGAAAATGATGTAACCTGGGATGCAGGGTATTATCAACTGGCTTCACTGGGCGATCGGGTTTGGAATGATCTGAATCAAAACGGCATTCAAGACGCAGGTGAATCTGGCGTGAACGGCGTAACTGTCGATCTGTATAATTCCACAGGAACATTGATCGGAACGACTACGACGTCTGGTGGCGGGTTATACAGTTTCACGAATCTGGAGCCGGGTGAATACTATCTCGACTTTACGGAACCCTATGGTTTTGCCTTTGTTTCTCAAAATCAGGGTTCCGATGATACATTAGACAGCGATGTCAATCCGGTAAATGGAACCACCGTCTTAACGACACTGATCCCGAACGAGAATGACACTTCGTGGGATGCGGGTATCTACCAGCTGCTTTCCAGCATCGGTAATCGGGTCTGGGTGGATGAAAATGGGAATGGCATTCAAGATGCCGGCGAGGCAGGACTGAATGGAGTTACCGTTGATCTGTATGACAGCGCCAATAATTTGGTTGGCACAACTACTACGGGAACTGTTGGCAGCGATGATGGTATTTATGCCTTCTCAGATCTGATCCCCGATTATTACTATCTCGTCTTTACCCCTCCATCCGGCTATTATGTGACCCTGCTTGACCAGGGCGCGGATGATGCGCTGGATAGTGACGCCAACCGCACCAACGGCAGAACAAATCTTACACTGCTTGACCCCGGAGAGGATGACCTCACCTGGGACATGGGCTTATACCAGACGACTGCTCTCGGTAACCGTGTTTGGCTGGATTTGAATGCGAACGGCATTCAGGATTCCGGCGAATTGGGCGTCAATGGGGTTACCGTAAATCTCTACCGGGTTGGTTTTGGATTGGTGGACACATCCTTAACTGCCCCCGATGGATCAGAACAGGGTATCTACCTGTTTGAAAATCTGGTACCCGGTGACTACTATGTTGAATTTGTTCTCCCATCTGGGTTCCATTTCTCACCCGTAAATGAAGGCAGTGACAGCGGGTTGGATAGTGATGCAGATACCACCTCCGGGCAGACAACTACAACTACACTGGTCTCTGGCGAAACGGATCTCACCTGGGATGCGGGTATCTATCAGTATGCCGCCATGGGAGACCATGTATGGCTGGATACCAATGGTAACGGCATCCAGAATGCGGGTGAATCAGGGATGGCGGGTGTGACGGTGGATCTCTATTCTGCTACCGGAATATCGCTTGCTACAACCACCACGGATGCTAATGGTGACTACCTCTTCAGCGATCTTGTGCCTGGTGAGTACTATGTTACCTTCACTCCGCCATCGGGCTATGCCATCACATTACAAAATCAGGGCTCTGATGATGCATTGGATAGTGATGCAGACCGGACATCTGGCGAGACTGCAACAACTGAACTGGTTTCTAATGAGACTGATCTAACCTGGGATGCCGGATTGTATCTGCCGGCATCGATTGGTGATTTTGTCTGGCTCGATGAGAATGGTAATGGAGTTCAGGATTCTGGTGAATTAGGTATTGAAAGTGTTTCAGTATCTCTCTACACCTCAACCGGCTCATTAGTTGATACCACCACGACTGCTTCTGACGGTTCGTACTTGTTTGCTGATTTAATTCCTGGAGATTACTATCTTACCTTCACGCCTCCAGACGGATACGCTATCACTCTCCAAAATCAGGGCGGAGATGATACGCTCGATAGCGATATTGATCGAACCACAGGGCAGACTGCGATCACCTCACTCACTTCTGATGAAGTCGATCTCACCTGGGATGCAGGGATGTATATTCCTGCCAGTCTGGGCGATTTTGTCTGGGTAGATTTAAATGCCAATGGCGTTCAGAATAGTGGAGAGATCGGTCTGGCGGACGTTACGGTCAACCTTTATGAATCCGGTGGAAGCCTTGTAGATTCAACTACAACCGCTTCAAATGGATCTTACACATTCACCAACCTGATCCCTGGAACATACTATCTTGAATTTGTTCCGCCCACCGGATATGCATTCAGTCCGTTGGATGCTGGCGCAGATGATTCTGCCGACAGTGACGCAAATATCCTGACCGGACAAACAGGGAACACCACCCTGGTCTCCGGCGAAAATGATGGATCGTGGGATGCCGGACTCTATCAACTGACCACTCTGGGCAATAAAGTATGGAATGACCTCAACACAAACGGGATTCAAGACATAGGCGAACCGGGGGTTAACGACGTAACAGTCAGGCTGTATGACTCCACCAACACATTAATTGCTACCACTACAACCGCGAATGTGTTGGGTGAAGATGGCATCTATGCATTTGTTGATCTGGTTCCCGGTGAATACCATGTTGAATTTGTACTACCGGGCGGATATGTGTTTACGTTGGCGAACCAGGGCTCGGATGATACACTCGATAGCGACCCCAACCGGTTTACGGGCGTTGCTCCATCCACCACATTGATCTCAAATGAAATTGATCTCACCTGGGATGCAGGTATTTACCAGCAGATTGGACGTATCGGTGTAGCCAAACGTGTGGTGGGCAGCCCGGTGGAAGTATCATCAGGCACCTGGGACATCACCTATGAGATTCTTGTCCGCAATTATAGTAATGTTCCTCTTACTTCAGTTCAGGTAACGGATGACTTCTCTGCAACTTTCGCAACTGGTGCCACATTTATCATCCAATCTGTCACCAGCAGTGATTTCACAGTAAATAGCGCTTATACCGGATCAGCCGGAAACCTGAATCTGTTGGAAGGAACCGACACGCTTGATGTAAACGAATCAGGCACCATTACAGTGGTGGTCAGGGTGGTTCCGCAAAACTTTGGACCCTTCAATAACTCTGCCAATGGTTCAGGTCAGCCGATTATCGGGCAGCCGGTAACAGATCCCTCTCAAAATGGAAACAACCCCGATCCGGATAGTAATGGTGATCCAACCGATAACAACGATCCGACACCGGTGGATTTCGGACCCAACCTGTTTGATCCTCCCTTTGGAATCAAGATCCTCGACGCCAGCAGCCTGCCCATTCTGCAGTGGACCATGGATTGGATCAACGATACCAATATCGTAGCCATCAATGCTTCTGTGTCAGATGAAATTCCAGTGGGTACATCTTATTATGACAACCTGATTCCCAACGATTACCCTCTGCCTCCGGGTGACCAGCCATTTGGCACGACCACCAATGGCGTGAGCTGCACGGATGATTCAGGAGTTACGATCACACAGTACTGTTACTACGAAGGTCCAACCGGTCTTTATCCGCGCGGCAGGATAGTATGGCAGGGTGTTTTGGGACCAGACCTGGGTATTCGTGATCCACAGGTAGCAGTCAATGATATTCGCATTGTTTTCAGCGTTACCCGCCTGGATGGTGTAAGACGTGTCCGCAATACTGCCTTTATCAATGCTGATCGCAATGGTGATGGCGATACTGATGATCCGAATGAAATCCGGGTGTTCTCAGCCAGTGAATCTTGGAATGCTCCCAAATTACCTGAAACCGGTTTCGCTCCTGGAGTAAGCTCGATCCTGCCTGAACAGCCGGTTGAAAAAGCCTACACCCAAACAGGCGGCATGAGCATCCAGATTCCTGCCCTTTCAAAGACCATGCCAGTGGTAGGCGTACCCATCACCAATGGTCAATGGGATCTAACCTGGCTGAATAACCAGGCGGGTTACCTGGCTGGAACTGCCTTCCCAACTCAGGCTGGTAACAGTGTCATTACCGGGCACGTTTACCTGCCTGATGGCAATCCGGGTCCATTCAGCGACCTGTCGAAACTGAAATACGGAGATCAGATTATCATCACCGCTTATGGGCAGAAATATATCTATGAGGTGAGGGAAGTCAACCGGATCCTGCCGGATAGCCAGGAAGCTTTCACGCACAGCGATTACCCGGTACTGACCTTGGTCACCTGCCAGGGATATGATGAAACAAGCGGTCTATATCTGTGGCGATATTACGTAAGAGCTGTTCAGATAAAGATTGAAAATTAACAAAAAACTGGCTGCCGAAAGGCAGCCAGTTTTTCTGTTGAGCGGGCGACCAGATTCGAACTGGCGAATAGTAGCTTGGAAGGCTACTGCCTTACCACTTGGCGACGCCCGCATTCTCGACCGATATTATACCTGATTTTTTCAAAAAGCTGAATTAGTTGGATAAATATCTATTTGCAGTTTGTTTACGGTGCTTCGGTTGTAGCAACGCCGGTTTCAGATGCTGTTGCGCTGGGCGTGCTGGTATTCGTGATAGTAGCGGTGGCTGTGGATGTGCCCGGTGTGGCTGACCCTGCGCCTTTACTCACCTCGATCGCTACATAAAAAGTTGTGCCAAAAATCTCCCCGGCAGTATTCCGTAACCGCCAGAAATTGGAGTAATCTTCCTCGATATCGGGTGCTTTCATCTGCAATGAAATATCGATCGTGTCGCCCGGCGCAACTGAGCGTGGCAGGTAGATGGTATCCGCGCCCATCGGGTCTCCGCTGATATATGTGAACCGGTACTGCTTTGTCCAGGTGCAGGTGCCAATGTTTTGAATCCGCCAGGTTTTGGTGAACACCGTACCGGGCGCCACCTTCGAGTAATCGATGATATCCAGATCAGCGAGAAAAGCCGATTTATCACACGTGCTGGGAGTCCATGTGATGTATGGATATCCGGAAGTGGGTGAGATCGTTAGCGATACCGTGGGTGTACTGGGGGTTGCTGTCGCCGTAGGAGTAAATGGCGTGGGTGTGGAGGAAGGGCTGCGGGTGGGTGTGGATATACCGGAAAGCTGGGTGATGACCGCCTCGAGCACCTCCCCCGACACATCCGGGGTCTTAGTGACATCCGCCTGGGTGCAGCCAGTCAGCAACATCCCCACTATCAATAAAGTAGCATTGGCTTTCATATGCATGTGCAGATATTGTACTCCACTCTCAACACCACTTTTTTCAGAACTGATAGCTTTTGCCAGCAAACAACGGCTATATTAACAATCGACACACCTGCAGGATATGACTGCAGGGTGATTATTCATGCAAAGAATTACAGGTTTATGCACGAATCTTCTAAAAAATTCTACGAAATGACCATCCCCGAACGGCTGGAGCATCTCCAGCAGTTGCGTGGATTATCTGCCGATCAATTGCAGGCTTACTCACCCGATGGCGGGCTCACCCTGGAACGTGCCTCGAAAATGATCGAAAACGTCATTGGTCTGCACAGCCTGCCGGTTGGCGTGGCGCAGAACTTCCGGGTAAATGGTAAAGATATCCTGGTTCCCATGGTGGTTGAAGAACCTTCCATCGTGGCGGGTGCTTCCTTTATGGCAAAACTTGCTCTCGCGGGTGGAGGATTCCACGCCGAAGCGGATGCCCCCATCATGATCGGGCAGATGCAAGTGCTCGATGTGCCAGATCGTTCTGCCGCCATGCAAAAGCTTAAAGCCGCAAAAAAGGACCTCCTCAACAAGGCAGCTTCCTTTGATCCGCTTCTGGTCAGCATTGGTGGCGGACCGCGCGATCTGGTCGTCCGTGAAATCAGCGAATCCCCCATCGGTCCATACCTTGTACTTCACTGGCATGTGGATGTGCGTGATGCGATGGGTGCCAACGCGGTCAATACCATCGTGGAGCGCATGGCGCCTGATATTGAACAGATTACCTCTGGAAGAGTGCATCTGCGCATCCTCACCAACCTGGCAGATCAGCGTCTTGCCCGAGCCAGGGTTACCATTCCTTTCGAAGCACTCGGGTTCGATAACTTTACTCCGCAGCAGGTACGCGATGGCATCCTCGAAGCCTGGGCATTCGCAGCGTCCGATCCCTACCGGGCAGCTACCCACAACAAAGGCATCATGAATGGGATCGATGCCGTGCTGCTTGCCACCGCCAATGACTGGCGTGCGGTGGAAGCCGGAGCCCACACCTATGCCGCTCGTTCCGGAAGATATACCAGCCTTTCCACCTGGAGCAAAGATACAGATGGCAATCTTACCGGCTTTTTGGAATTACCCATGGCGGTGGGAACTTTTGGCGGGGCGACCAATACTCACCCCGGCGCGAAAGCAGCACTGGCATTGATGGGCGTTTCAACCTCCCGTGAACTGGCTGAAGTCATTGTCTCAGTTGGTCTGGCTCAGAACCTGGCGGCAATCCGTGCCCTCTCCACCGAGGGAATCCAACGTGGACATATGGGTTTACATGCCCGTCAGATCGCCATCGCTGTCGGTGCCGCTGGGGATGATGTCGAAAAACTGGCGCAACAATTGATAGCAGAAAAAAATATCCGGATAGATCGGGCTAAGGAAATCTTGAAAGATTGGGGTAAATAATTATGGATCATCAGCATACACGCATACTCAAACCATCCCGCGAAGTGGGCATCGTCGGTTATGGTGCCTATGTGCCCATGTACCGTCTGCCAAATTCAGAAATTTCTCGCATCTGGGTTGGCGTTCCCCGTGGCGGGCCGGTGAAAGAGAAGTCTGTTCCCGGATTGGATGAAGATGTTATTACCATGTCCATTGAAGCCGCGCGCAATGCGCTGGATCGCGCCCAGATCGACCCGCAAGAATTGCGTGCCCTCTGGGTTGGCTCAGAATCGCACCCTTATGCGGTCAAACCTACCTCAACGGTTGTAGCCGAAGCGCTCGGTTCGGTGCCCTCTGTTCAGGCGGCAGATTGGGAATTTGCTTGTAAAGCAGGTACCGAGGCGATGGTCGCCGCGATCGGATTGGTTGGTTCGAATATGGCAGATTACACCATGGCAATCGGCATGGATACCGCTCAGGGCAGACCCGGTGATGAATTGGAATACACCGCTGCTGCCGGTGGTGCGGCTTTTATATTTGGTCCGGCAGAGAACTCCCTCGCGGTACTAGAAGGTTCTTATTCCTTTGTTACCGATACCCCCGATTTCTGGCGCCGTCCTGAACAACGCTTCCCCTCGCATGGACAGCGCTTCACCGGTGATCCCGCTTATTTCCATCACGTTACCAGTGCCACTAAATATCTGCTCGAGGCACTGAATCGCAAACCTGAAGATTATCAATATTGTGTTTTCCACCAGCCTAACATCAAATTCCCTGAACGCGCCGCCAAATTGCTCGGGTTCACCCCCGAACAGCTTAAAACCGGGCTGCTCTCTCCGGTCATTGGCAACACCTATGCCGGGGCAGCAATCATCGGTCTCACAGCAATTTTGGATGAAGCGAAACCCGGTGACCGCATTCTGATGACATCTTACGGTTCCGGAGCCGGTTCTGACTCCTTCTCTTTTGTGGTTACCGATAAGGTAACCGAACGGCAGAATTTGGCGCTCAAGACGCAGAATTACATTGCCCGGCGCGTTCAGATCGATTACGGGCAGTACGCCCGCTATCGCCACATTCTGGCGGATTAAGGGGGAGCAGATATGTCTGATGTGGTGATTGCAGGTATTGGGCAGGTGCCCGTTGGTGAGCACTGGAATGTTTCCCTGCGCTCCCTCGCAACACAGGCAATTCTGTCAGCCCGTAAGGAAATTCCCGATCTAGAGCCGGAATCACTTTACATCGGTAACAGCCTCGGGTCGATGGTTTCTCACCAGTCAAACCTGGGATCTTTACTGGCAGATTGGTCCAATCTTTTGGGTGTGGAAGGGACCACCGCCGAAGCTGGTGGCGCCAGTGGAGGTGCTGCCTTGCGTCTGGGCTATCTGGCGGTCAAATCTGGGTTTGTCAATGTCGCGGTGGTTGTGGGTGTCGAGAAAGTTTCCGATACCAACACCCGCAATCTCGACCGCATTCTGTCATATACCATGGATGCCGATCACGAAGCCGTCCCGGGTTTGACACTCGCCGGACAGGCGGGATTGGTGATGCGCCGCTATATTGAGAAACATAATGTGCCGCAGGGAGGCTTTGCCGGATTCCCCATCAACGCGCATGCCAACGCGGTGAATAACCCGAATGCCATGTACCGCAAAGCCATCACCCGCGAGGCTTATGATAAAGCCAGCCTGGTGAGTGATCCCGTCAACCTGATGGATGCGGCTCCACTGGCAGATGGTGCGGCTGCCCTGGTTATTACCCGCCGGGATATACTGCCTAAAAATTATGCTCTCCCGATTATCCGCCTCAGCGGGTCAAGTATTGTTACAGATACACTTGCCCTGCATGATCGCGCCAACCCTGATGAATTTCGTTCAGCGGTACTTTCGGTGGAACGGGCTCTGGCGATGTCTGGGAAACTCCTGAAAGATATTGATCTCTTCGAGTTGGATGATGCCTACAGTGTGTATGCGGCAATCGCCCTTGAAGCCGCCGGCTTTGCCGAACCGGGCAAAGGGTGGCAACTCGCGCAGGATGGCGGCATCATCCTCAAAGGAAAAATCCCTGTCTGCACCATGGGCGGCAGCAAAGCCCGCGGGAATCCTGTTGGCGCGACCGGTGTGTACCAGGTAGTCGAAGCCGTCCAGCAATTGCGCGGAACAGCCGGCGCCAGCCAGGTAAAAAATGCGCGTGTAGCGCTCACCCAGTGCTGGGGAGGACCCGCCTCCACGGTCGCCACTCACCTGCTTGAAAGAGTTTAATCTACGCATTCTCAAACTTGATAGCCTTTGATAGCTTTCACCCCTTAGACTCAACATGCACTAACAAAGGAGTAAAGCCATGGAAGTACCACGTTATTGGAGATTAAAAAATCAACGTTACACGCTGGTGGGTGAAGTCTGCCCGCACTGCGATGGAAAAATCTTCCCCCCGCGTGATGTCTGCCCGCATTGTGGTCAGGATGCGAAAACCAAGTTTACTTTTAGCGGTAAAGGTGAGGTCTATTCATTTACCACGATTTCTGATGCCCCCGCCGGGTACGAAGAGAATGCCCCTTATACGGTCGCGCTCGTGAAATTGCAGGAAGGTCCTGTGGTAACCGCGCAGCTCACCGACCTGGGCGAAGAACCAGTCAAAATTGGCATGCCTGTAGAGATGGTTACCCGTAAGATCCGCACCGATGAAGGGGATCGCGGCATCATTGTTTACGGCTACAAGTTCCGACCATTGGGACTTGGTCCGCACTAGGTCGTTGCCGAATCATCTGGAGGAGATTTAAACGGATCGTAACTTCTAAAGACCGATCTTTGTGGATGTAGACCTTCTCGACCAAAGTATTTACAATCTTTCGTTTCAACTCAAATTGTTCAAGCCGTTCCTCATCTGTTTGAGGAACGGTATTTAATTCCAATAAACCGACCTTAAGATCAGCAAAATATTCCCGTGCATGTTCTTCCCACTGGTTGAGGGCAGACAGTAAAGATTGATCAGTTACCATCTCCATTTCCTGCTTCAACGCAATTTCTTGGGCTGAAAGATCTGCTAACTGTTCATCCATGTCTTGCTCTGAAATACTACCTTTTCGCGCCTGGGTAATCACCCATTTCCGTTCTAAAACCAGATTATCCAACTCTCGTTGTATCCGATCGTTGTCATCATTTGCGGATTTTGCCTTCTTACGTAGATCATCTACATAATCTCTTGCCCTTGCGATGAGAATCTCAGGGTCATCAATCGCACCTTTTACTTTCCCCCAAACATAGTCATCTGCTTTGAGATGACCAATGCTGCGAGGACAGTCCTCGTGAATCAATTCCTTGTGGTGTTGGGTGCAGCAATAAGTGCTGGACATGGTCTTACGCGGCACAACCTCACCCTTACGGTTCTTTCGGGTTGCAGAAGATTGGGTTCTGCCGGCCCATTTACGCCCACAGGCGCATTTTAATAATCCACTGACCAGGTAATCATGGCGATAGTTGAACATAGGATGCTTAACGTTTCGTTCTCGAACAATTCGATACCGTTCATATATTTTGGAATCAATAATTGGTGGTGCAGGAATCTCGAATACTTCTCCATCTCGACTTTGTTTCTTAACCCCGCGATAATATGCATCGGCAGCTTGTAAAATGGATTGGATTGAAGTGACCGCCCATTCAATTTTCCGAAGACGAGTTGAGCCTTTTTGAGGAGCCCGCGCTTCAATTAATCTCCTTCGGATCTCCATCAGTTTGACGCCCTGGTTATACCATTCAAAAACTTTTCGTACCCACCTGGCTTCTTCCTCAACGATTTCAATAATTTCACCATTCCTACGATAACCATAGCGATCCTGCCCGGTGTTTGCTTTCCCATTACGTAAACGAGCCTTAACTCCCATGCTCATGCGTTCACGCATCCCTTTTAATTCCATGCTGGCCACCCATGCTTTGAGTGGGGCCATCATCGGATCAAACGATTCTCGGGCGAGAAGGACTTGAATATGATTATCCTGAATAGTATCTAAAACAGTCAGCATGGCCCGCATACTGCGATATAAACGATCTTCTCTCCACGCAATAATGTAACCAAAGTGCCCTGCAGCTGCGTCTTTCTGTAATTCCAGTAATTTTGGCCTGTCCACTCGTGTCCCCGAAGGATCAACCAACCGGCCTTTGACCCGATACTTTTCAGTGTCACGATAAATCTTATAAACCGTCAGATTGTTTTGTTGAGCCAGAGCCCGACATTCAGATTCTTGCTCATCCGGGCTGGCTTTTTCGCCCTGGTGTTCAGACGAGGTTCTTACATAAATGGCGGCTAGTCGATTGGAAGGTTTTATCTCATTCATTCGAGTACCTCGACTCCATGACCATTGCGCCGGATTTTTCCAGAGTGCTCCAGCTGATCCATGTAGCTATAAATGGTCTGTCGAGAAACATCCAATGCTCGCGCAGCATCACTAATCCCCAGAGATGGATTGACACGAAATGCGTCCAATAATCTGGCAAGTCGATTGTCTAGTTTTGCTTTTCTGCCTACCTGTAATCTGTTCAAATTCATGTCAATCTGTCCATTGTTTGACATATCGCTGGACATAGGGGATTCAAACAAACCTCTCAAATCTTGACGTTGAAATCCGTGGTTCACCTGACGCTCTGCTTTACGTTCAGCTTTTTTATTAGCGATTTGCTGAAGCCGCTTCTGATAATCCTTTCGAAGTGCTATGACCGTAACACCTGCCAGGCTGAGAAAAGGGAAAATTGCCGGCGCGATCACCGACCAGGAAGGTTGGGTATCCAAAACAACAGTGAGAAGAACAGCGACAAAAAAGTAGATAACAATTAAAAATACCGCCAGCAAAAAAGGAGCTGGGGGATCATTCTTTCGCCGGTTCTGGTTGAATTGGTATAGATCTAAAGCCGTTGCGCAGGTAACTAAGCCAAGAGACTCAATCACAGCAGCCGCAAGAACTCCAATGGGTACGGGCCATTCGAGATGGTTGACCGTTGCCCGACCAACCAGGTAAGCTGTAGGTATAGGAGCGCACCAAGGCGCAATCTTTGCCACCAGATCAATCGCTCCGTTTTCAAAACTATCGATATTACGTAAATCCATTTTCACCTCATTTATAGAAACAAAAATCCGCTCATCCTCACCGGGAGAGCGGCCGATAGCATAGCGTGAGGCTGTACCGGATGTTCTGGTACAATACCTTCAGCCCTGTGCCGTCAACCCGGCGAGAGGGTTAGGGCCATGTTTGTGTTACCAGCACTGACTTGGCCCTTATAAGGGTGATAAATGTTCACCTATATGAACATTATAGCATAAAAATAAAATTATGGAAGTGTGTCAACCCTGATGTTTCGGGCCTCTTCTTCCCCCTTGTGCTTCCACTTTCTGAAGATAATCCATAAGAGATTGCCGGTCGATCATCAAAGCGGAACCCCATTTGCGAGCCACAATTTCGCCAGCGCGTATTAGCCGGCGTATGTGATTCGGATGGTATCCGCTGATCTCGGCAGCCTCTGTTGTTTTAAGCCATTCTTCAGCCATAAAAAATACTCCATCATGATTCTACTGTCTCATGACGTTGAATGCAATAAAAGCTTTCCACTTATTCAATTATTAAAGTCCTGACTTGCCGGTATTCAATCCCAAAAGCGGGGTTTGCGGTTTATGCTGGGTTTTAGAAACCAACTCTCTCGGCAATTATTTGTATTGCTCAGTCTGCTTTATTAATCCCGCAAATCCCGCATACACCGCAAGTAAATTGCCAGCGAGCTACCTTTGAATGACTGTCATTAGAACATCGCTCAATCCGCACATGTGACTCTCCATAACGGGTACCTTGACGCTGAACAAAACATTTTCCCAATCTTTTCTTGAAATTTGGCCGAATGTAGCCACGTTCATCCAGCGGTGCTTCAAAAGTGTCTGGTAACAAATCCATTAAATCAGGTATTGAGGCCAGTTCTTTGCATATTTCTGCAATCGTGACCGGAGAATTCTGAAAGATTTCATGGAGCGCCATCAAAAAGGCTTCCCACTGGGGACCCTCATCATTAATGATTTCATAAAGATTCTCCAGGTTATCTAAAAATCCGGATATTCCAGCATATGTCAAGATTCCCCCAATAACCTTCGACCACTCTAAAAATCCACCAATGACCGGAGAACCACTTGCCGGTCGATCTGCAGTAAACCATCCTTGGGCGAGCGTCAGCACAGCGCTGATTAAGTCACCACGATTTTTCAGTACCCATTCTGGCAGGTCAGAATGTAGAAAGTTTTCTCGTTGCCAGGGACGTGAAGTTTTGGCGTCCAAACGAATCCAGTAACAACGCCGTGGAAGATCACCGCCGAGGCGAATATTATTACCATTTGCAATCCAGGTAGCGCTTTGTGGTATTTTCACCATCTCCGAGTGGCCAAGGATCCGATCTGACCAGATAGGCGCAGTAATTGCTGCTGCCACTTCGCTGGAGTCCAACGGTTCTGTCACATTGTCGATTGAAATTACCGAAGCCCCAGTCATCAAGGTTGCTGTAATCTTTTTACGCCACTCATCAGAATCTCTGGGGGCAGTAATCATTGCCGGTTCATGGCCGGTTGCGACCAGGCTGATCACTGATTGAAGCAAGGATTTTCCCGTTCCAGATTGGGGTGAATCAATCAAAGCCAGAGGTACTTTCCCTGATATTGCCGGCTTGATAATCGGCGTAATCAGAAGCCCGATTGCATTTGCCCAGGATGATTGGTCTACAAATGGGAAATCCCGCATCAGCTCTTGGATTAACTCAACGGCCAATGCTTTTCTATCCTGGCAGGAGGCGTGAGTACTCCAATGATTGGTTATTTGAACATTAGGAACATAATACAACTTTGTCGATGTATCGTATCCTGGATCAGCCAAAATGGATCCGTCTGGACGGATTGTTGGACACTCTATTAATCCGTTAATTATTGGAAATGGCCACGCTCCCAAAGAAAGGATATCGCGTACTATCTCATAAGGTGGTGGTACCGGATCTTTGAAGGTGTTCTTTTTATAGGTACGCTCCGAATAATAGTTGGCGATCCGGGCGAGTCGTCCACGTAACGCTACTTCAGAAAGAGGTTCGATGGCTGGTGTATGATGCTCATCTATTCTGATTCTGGACAACAATCCAGACCGGATAAAAATAATCGGGGGTACATTAGCCGATGATAATGCCTGAATTGAATCATCCACCACATCGCGGAAGTGGCGATGGTTGACACGAATGCCCGGAAGTCCATCTTGATTCGTGTCAGGTTCATCTTCTGTATCATTGCAGTGTAGCCCGAACCTTTCTGCCGCAGTTCGCACTGCAGCAGAAATGTTTCCTTGATGCTCAAGTAAACAAAACACATCAAAGGGTGAGTGCCAATAGCCATCCCCTAACGGATCGTTCGTGTTATGGTGAAAGCTGCGATTCTTTTCCTTTGAAATGAATACGGAGTAATGAGAACCACCGGGTCGGATCGCTCTAACATCACAAACCTGATAGCCATTTCGGGACAAAATTTCAGCGATGGTCACATTGCTGTTATACGAGCCAATGACATCGGCAGATTGTTTTCCGGAAGACTTCAAGTGAAACGAATTCGCTTTATTTTGCTTGTCCAATTGTCGACGGGTTAATGGACACTCATCCAATAATCGAGCAGCCTGCACCAATGCGTTAGCCTCCTCTTGCGTGAATGTTGGAATATCAGTCAGGCTGCCCGAAATGATGGAATAAACAGCACCATTGGGATGTATACTCGGCTCCACTAAGATGTACCCGCCTTCACCGCGCGTTTCTATTGCAATTCGACGGCCGTCCACCTCTTGTTCATCTGTGACAAAAGCTAATTTCTGATTAATCCCAGGCTC
The DNA here is from genome assembly GCA_964648485.1 of uncultured Leptolinea sp. Classification (GTDB taxonomy): domain Bacteria; phylum Chloroflexota; class Anaerolineae; order Anaerolineales; family Anaerolineaceae; genus DAIOEK01. The sequence goes on along the minus strand of CAZYOF010000009.1, from coordinate 110,927 downwards.
CGGACAGCGGAAAAGTACATGAATTCCTTTGCCGGTTTTCTGGACTACCAATCCCTTCGTGCGATCTCCAGCTCTTTCCAACCAGGTCTCGTAAAAACGTGGTTCGTCAAAGTCAATCACCAGCAAATTACCGGACACCTTTCCGGTAACGACAGCAATATTGCCTTCAGTGCCAAACCAGTGTTCCAGCGTTCGCTCATCCGCGATATGGTCCTGATATTCAGCCCACTTGATCCGTGGGCGTTTGTCTCGGCCTACAGGAATTACCGATAGCCCGGCCATCGCGTAAGAGCGGGCAATTTCAAGCAGATTTGCCATTCCGCTTCTCTTCTTTTTCCATCCTGGACAGGAATTCATTGGCATCTGCGATCATTCTTTGGTAATTAGCCTGTTTCTGCTGCTCACCATTCGCTATTGCAGCCAGGCGCGCCTTCCGGCCATAGGCAGCCAGTAGATCATAAATTTCGCGAAGCTCTGCCGGCAGAGACGCCGTACCATTCGGTTTAGGGGTCAGGGAATTTGTATTCGTCATTTCACTTCTCCTCTGGCCTGAGGGTAGTTTCAGTAGTTTTTTTCATGTCTGGTCCATATGGCAGCTTGTCTGCCGGCAGCAGTCCACGCCGGACCAATTCATTACGGACAATAACCACTACCTGGTCGGCAGGGCTGCGGACTTCCTGACCTGAAAGTTTGATCAGGGCAGAATATTCGGGTTGTTCAAGGATGATGCGTAAGCGATTGATCATTTAGCTCCTCAATATAAAAATGGCGGTTCTGTGTTTCGCCGCCATTTTCTATCGAAGGATATCCTTGCTGCAATATCCCAGAATATCCCGAAATGTCCTGAAACATCCCAATTTACCCTGAACGGTAATTTGCATTCCGATATGGCACAATTTGCTCGCCAAATTCCTTCCGCAACTGGTTCAAACGGTTGAGAATTGTCTTATCCGTTTTCTGGAGACGTATTCCAATGTCTTTACAGGTTAACCCACGATGCCACAGACGAATACACTCCCTATCCCAACCCTTGTCTGGAATCATTAGCCAGGTCTGAGAAGGTTCTTTCTTTGGTTCTTCGATAGTTGGGAGAGGTTCCGAATCAGTATTTGACGAGGTAATTTCTGAGCCCTTTATCTCCGGGGGTTTAAAATCAACAGGTAAAGATATGCTTTCTACAGTGGGTATCAAAAACCAGCCAAGCCGTTCCATCTCGTCCCGAAAAGCATCCCAAAGCCACCACCCCTTTTCAATATCAAACAAAGAAACCTTGAGAAGGGTATTTCCGTTCAGTAGTTTGTGGGCAACCAGGTCAAGAGAAGTATCCCTGTCCAAAAATCGAACGGCAATCGGATTAATATCCAGCGGAAATTCCAGGATTTTACGCTGTGTGCCAGGATTAAGGACGGTGCAGACCAGCCCCATCTCCTTCAATATCGATTCGCGAGCCATAACTGCAAATTCAGCCGGCGAACCCTGAATGACAAATTCAAAGGCAGCTCGTGGTATCTGGAGTAACCCCATTCTTTTACTCCATTGACCCCATAAACTGTCCTTGGGTTTATCCCTTTGGGGTTGATCCAACGTGTCTATTCCCCAAATTCTCAACCCATTCAAAAACCAATTCATTGCATTGGCACGCTGTTCTGAGCGTATCTGAAATAGTTCGTTTGCCAGGTGCGCTAACAACTGCTCTTCATCAGAAGCGGAGCTGGCTAATCGCCGTATATCCGGTTGAATCGGGTTCAACTTCAACAAAAGGGCAGTGCGAAACAACTGAGTTTCAGCGGTATTTGGATATTCCGGAAAATGAGTGATTAAAAATGATTGTGAAGCTGGTAAGGCAGAAACACCGAACGCCACCAATGATCCCCAGGTTTTATGCTCCAGTGAGATCTCCCATTTCTCAACCATCACAGAAAGTTGAATTTCAGGATGTGCAAACGGAGGTTGAGAAAGCAGCCGGCATATTGCCAATAATCGATTTGAAGTTGTGTTAAGGATGCAGCTCGTCAAGGGTTAGTTTCTCCGATCCTGGAGAGGAACATAACTCTGGATGGTGACTTCCTTACGATTATGGCCTAACTGAATGGATGTATCCAATAACGCCTGGTCATCATCCGCGCCAGCTTCAATCCTGTTTTTATAGTTTTGCGCTGCGAATGTTTTCCGGAAGCCGTGTGTGCCCAGGCAAGGAATTCCGAGGGCTTTACACACTTTACGCACCTGTTCGCGCACTCGATCCGGGAGAGAGCCGCGGTCATGGAAAATGTGACCGGTTGGATTTTTCTCGCCGATGGCTTTGATCTCGGAAAGGAAGGGTGTTTCTTCTGGTGAAATGCGTACCTCGCGAGGTCTGCCACCTTTAGTATGATTCACATTCCCTTCCAGAGTGATAAAGCATGTTGCCACATCAATATCTTGTGCTCTAAGATAGACTGCTTCTCGAATCCGCAGCCCAGTTTTTTGCATCACATGCAGTACCCGCGCTGAAATTGGATCGATATTGATGATCCACTCGATAATTCGTTCCGCTTGCTCCGGAAAATAAGCCACCGGTCGAGGTTCGGAGTGGAAGCCGCTTAATCCCCCATCGGTTTTATAAGGAAGTAACGGGGGGGCATCTTTGCCAAATACTCCGGTAATCCTACAAGCGCGATCCAGCTTACGTAACGATGCCATAACGCGTCCAATCCGGCCACAGCTGCGTTCACGCCGAATTAATTCTTCGACGAATGTCTGGGCCATCTCTGGCTCGACATCTTCAACTTCACTCACTTCAGGCCACTGCCTGCGGATGAATCGCGCAAATTCATGCACATCCGCCACCATGCTTTGCATGGTTCCAATACTGCGGATCACATCCTGATTGCGTCCATGTTGTTTATCTTCGTGCCGGCTGCCACCAGGTCGAAAGATTGCCTGGAGCGCTTTCATCATTTGATAAGATAATCCACCTTGCTGTGACATAATTCTGCACCTGCCTGGTTACGCTTAAATCGGGTTCGAACGGCTTTTTTTACCGTTTCTGGTTGTTTCCCTTTGTTTCCTTAAGGGAACCCCTTTCTAAAAATGGGGCGTTTTGTTGTACTTGCCTCGTTCAGACAGCCGATTCGGCTGCACACCCAGGGATGGGCGCCCTATCCATCGGACAGGGTGACCGTTTGGTGTGAGGCCCACGGACCAGCAAGAGTACGGTCAAATCTCGCTGCCGTGCGCTCAATAGATCGACTGGACTCTGTTGAGCGGCTCCCGCTGCGTACTTCGCTTTGGGAAGGTGATGGGTGCAAGGTTAACTTTTGGGGATTCTCACGCGAACAGCAACATATGCCGGCGATCCATTCCCCCTGGTTGTGCCGGTTCGGTTTTTGCGTGTTAAAACAAAAATACCGAACATTGCACCCGGGCGGAAATAAACAGGCCAACGTTCAGTATTACGGTATAAAAACAAGCTATCGTTAACTATTTTAGACGCTTTTGCGTCTCATTCAATTGTAATTTCATTATAGCACGAGTTTTCTATCTTGCCAAATCGCGATAGAGACAATTTTAAATTTTTCGAGGTTGAAAAGTGTTTGTAAGGTCCATGTTTATCGACTTGTACTCCATTTTCGTTGACATTTTTTGTTTCCTCACCTATGATTATCGAATACTCCCACGTGAGGTGGCTCATGCCCGGAAAAATTGTCAATCACTTTCGCATTTTACTGGCACAAAAAGCAACCAAGCAACAACAAAATATCGCTTTGATGGACGTACAGCGCGAGACGGGCATTGCCTGGTCAACACTGAATTCCTGGGCAAATAACCAGTTGACCCGTTATGATGCACCGGTAATTAAGGCGCTATGCGAATACTTCGATTGCCAAGTGGGGGATTTACTGGTTTACGAGAAAACAAAAACTGATTAAATTTATCCAAACCGCCAATATTATCTCAAAGAGGCCTGATTAATGATCAACAAACAACAACTTGGCAACACCCTGTGGGGGATGGCAGAAATCCTTTATGGGAAAGTAGAAGATTATAAAACCTATATTCTCTCTCTCCTGTTCTTTAAACGCTTATCCGATAATTACCCCTGGGAAAAGGAATTTATTGAACCGGAGTTCGGTTTTGTTGTGAAAAATCAAGAACCGCGGGCATCTGGGGAAAGTCGACCAATTCGCATCTATGGATCGAAAGTATATTTTGCGGAATATCGAATTCCTGGAAAAGAGGATTTGCCAACAAACGACCTTCAACAGGTCGAAAACTTACATGCTCCGAAAATCAAGATTAGTCAGAGATATTCCAGGTATGGATGGATGATCGTAATAAACGAAGGAAAGTCAAAGGAAGGCTTTCGGGTTTGCCGCTCTTGCGGTGCAGCCGAATCTGTTCCTCCGCCTTGGGAGAGAGTGAAGCAGAGTAAACCAGCTCCCCATACGAATCCCACAGGCCGGCAATGTAATGGCTTTCTGGAAACATATGCGTTAGGCCACAAATTTATGACAGATATATTGGAACTTCGGTTTGAAGGAATGCTTGCTAACCAAGCTGATGAAAATACCTGGAGATCTGTTTTATATGCAATATTGGAAGGTGCCAGCGAATCACTGGGTATTCGACGCGAAGATTTGGACGGAACTCTTTACTATAACCAGGGAAGTAATATTCCCTCTTTAATCCTTTATGATGATGTACCAGGCGGAGCTGGTCATGTGAAGCGCGTTTTGAATTATCTGCCAGATACGATACTGGCCGCCAGGGAAAGGGTAAGCCTTGATTGCTGCGGTCCTGAAACAAGTTGCACGGAATGTTTAAGGAACTATCGAAATCAACCATATCATGAAGAGCTGAAGAGAGGATTGGCAAAGAGTTTCTTAGAAGAACTTGTTTATTCTTTTAACCTTTGAGACGATTAATCAATGAATATATTTCTGGAATGAGAAACAAGAAATATGGCGTTTCTATATGACTGATAATTTCATCAACCCAATCACAATGAGTTTCGGCCTGCTGGATAGCTATCGAGAGAAGCTAGTTGAGAATCTTGATAAAGCTGGCTTATCAGGGGATGACATTGCGCGAGTTTGTAACAGCATCGAGGTGGATCGCGGTCTGTATCTTTCCATAAACCGCCCTTATCTGAATGCAAAGACTTCTTTTCGACAATTCTGTGTAGATCAGGGCATGGCGCCGCAGTTACCCAATATGTTCCATAAAATTACCCAACTGCGTGCGCATCAGGAAAAAGCCATCCGGGCGATTCTGAGTGGTAAATCCACCATTGTTTCAACCGGCACTGGTTCAGGGAAAACAGAGACCTTTCTCATTCCAATCCTGGATCATTGTCTTAAGAATCCTGGCCCAGGCGTTAAAGCCTTGATCTTATATCCCATGAATGCACTAGCCAATGATCAGGTTTCTAGACTTGATAAAGCAATCCGGGCTAGCAAAGGGTGTGGAATTCGATACGCCTTATTTACCGGCGATACCTCTCAGGAAGAACGAAACCAGATTCGCCTGAGCCCACCAGATATTCTTATCACTAATTATGTTATGTTGGAGTGGATGCTTACGCGGTTGGAAGACCGTTTCATCTTCAAAAGCGCACGAAAAAGCCTCCGTTTCATCGTTCTCGATGAGATCCATACTTATCGTGGCAATCGGGCAACGCACCTCAAATACTTGCTTGCTCGACTAAAAGCGCTGGTTGATGGCCCGCTGGTTCAAATTGGAACCAGCGCCACCCTGCGCAGCCAATCTCATGAAGGTTATCTCCAGGAAAACAGCTCCGAACGGTTAGATGATTTCATCTGTCCTTTGCTGGATGTTGATGAATATGCATTCATCGAGCCAGAATACCAACCTGAACCAGCCGAAAATATCGAGTCTCACCTAAACCATCTACCGGATGTTTCACAACCTCTAGGTTGGTCTTTAGAAGTAGATAATAAAGCTGGTTTATCCAACTTATCCAATCTTACCGGAGAACGATATCGTCCAGACGATTTATATCTGGATAATAAAGAGTTTGTTCAATCGAAGGTTTATCAAAGCCTCGCCCATAACCCCTTTGTACTCCGTCTGCGAAAAACTTTGATTGAATCTGGCTCGCAAAGTTTTATTGACTTGGTCAGACTGCTCACCAAAATGCTCCCAGTGCCAACCACTGCTGATCATGCCGTGAACATAACAAAAGCGTACCTGAGCGCAATCATGTTTTTGAATCATTTGGCTGGAGATCATCCAATCCTTGATTTGCGAGTTCACTTGTTCCTACGTGATGTTGGAGGCTACTTAAAACGCTGCATCAAGTGCAAGAAATATCATTCTGGCCAGCAAGAGTTTTGCCAGGAATGTGGTTTCCCTCTGTTTCTTGTCTATAAACAGAATATTCAACAGTGCATTGGAAAAGTTTCTGGTAACCGCTTAAAGTGGGAATTAAAGCCCGGATCGGACGACCGGAAAAATAGTTATTATGTGTTGGTTACTCATGACTATGAGCCAGGCACTGGCGAGGCATTAACATTTCAAGATGATCTCCGGATAACCAAAGAGGAGATTGTCGTAGACTACCAAGAATATGGTCGACTAAAGCTTACTTTTTTACCAATATCTGACCCAGAAGAGGTATTTTCCCAGGGTATTCGTTTGAGCGATGAACGCAAGGATTATCAATATTTATATGGATTGGTTGATCAGATGCTTTCCTATCAAAAGCCCAACCAGCGCAAGCTGATCGGCTTTGTTGATAACCGGGAAAAAGCAACACAGTACGGGCTAGTCATGCAGGATGAGTTTGCGAACGAGTTCTTTGAGGCATACTTACGCCTGATTTATCCCTCGGATCGCGAAATCGATTTAGAAACAACCCTTGACCTGCTTCACGAACAAGTACCCACCTCCGAAACGCTATCAAACATTGGGCAGAATTTATTTAAAGAGATGGACTTATGGTTTTTCAGAAAGATAGGACTTTCTCCCCGAAAATTTCCGCTTGCAGATGATTCTTTACGCTTGAGAAGGTTAGAGAACCTAAGTTTGCTTGAACAAGAACTACTCGATATCTTCTTGGCCGAGCGAGCGATTGCATTCCGGTACACTGGCTCATTGTCGGAAAGTCGCCACATTCACTTTATGCGATATTTAGCCACAGACCGTGTGGGTATTTACCTGGATGAAAAGAATAAATCTGAGTCACCCTCCTATCCAGGTATATCGCTTGGAAGCCAAGGTATTGAATACAAAGAGTTCATCAAAAAAAATAGCGCGCAAGGGATACTTCACGCAGTAGAAAAGCTGATCAGACAAAAGATCCTGGTTCAAAACCAGACTAGTGATGGGAAAACTCATTACTACCTTTCACCTTCAGTAGTTTGTTTACATCTCCGCCCCAGTTCGTTTACTAGTTACAAAGAGTTGAAACGAGCCCTTCTACGTACAGCAGATGTGCATAGTTCAGAAATACAAAGTGAAGTGCGCAAAGAGATCGAATCACAATTTCAAAATTGCGAGATTAATTTCCTTAGCGCAACTCCCACACTGGAGTTAGGAATTGATATTGGCCGGCTGCAGATGGTACTGATGATCGGTGTTCCTCCCATGCCATCCAATTATGCGCAGCGCGCAGGTCGGGCTGGTCGGGATGCCAATAATAAATATGCTTTAATTGTGACGTTTTGCAGTGACACAAATTCGCATGATTTACACTATTTTTCAAATCCGAAGCAAATGATTGATGGCGTTATATCGCCCCCTATTTTCAATCCGTACAACCGCCCGATTGTAGAAAAACACGTCAATGCTTACCTTCTGCCCGAACATATTGACTCAAAGCAGCGCTTAAATCATTTCGTGGATGAGTTTGATAGAGAGCGTTATAAATACCGGACAAAAATTCAATCTGTTTTCTCACCAACTTCTGGAGCAGTAGATTATTTGGAAACCGAATTTGTTGACTGCCTCACGAGAGCGGTAGAAAAATCCAGTGCTTCCTCAAACAGAAATCTCCAGCAATCTTTTTATGCACAAGGTTTTTTCCCAGAGCACTCTTTCAGGCGTGATCAAATTTATGTTCTGGATGAAAAATATGAACAGGTGCTTGAAAATTATAACGAGAGAATGGTCAGCGACCTGGCGCTTTCGGAAAGGGATCCTGAATTGGCCTTCCGGCTGCTAATACCAGGCCAAAAGGTTTTTATGGCCGGGGATGTATACAAAATCAGCGGGAAAGGAAAGTTTCACGATATTCCACTGCCCTATCCGATTCCAACCCGGAGCTACAACATTTTTCTTGCAGAGCAGGATCTGCGCTTCGCTTCAAAAGATAAGTTCCGTCCTAAGTATGCTTGTGTTACTACATTTGAATTTAATGAGACATTCCAGGAAAAGGGAAAAGTACTAGGATTTGCTTACCAGCCAGAAACTACCCTCACGTTTGTTAATCAAGGGCTAAAAACGCAGGGAGAGGTGCGACCATATTCGGATGGCGATCAGCAGTTCCAAGTTGGTTACCAGCTCATAAGAAATTCGTTGATTTTGCGTTTTGACCGGAATATTTGCTTTAGACCCAGCCATACAGTTAGTCTCGCTGCCGCGATCAATCGCGCCATCATAGATGGTTATGGTTTGGATGAATCTGAGCTACAGTTGATCACGGATGCCGTGCCAGAACAACAGAATCCCGAGGAAAAAGGCTACGCATACATCATTTTTTATGATGCTTCTGGGAACGGAAATGTTCCCTTACAACGAATATACAAGGAATTTGATTCGATAATAAACTTGGCCTATAAGAAACTAACTGAATGCCCGGGCACTCAGGATCAACCCTGTAAGCATGGCTGCTATGCCTGTTTACGGAGTTACTACACTCAACACGCAGCCGCGGATGTTGATAAACCAACTGCCATTATGTTCTTGGGATACCTATTGGGAAAAAACGCATTCATACCATCCGTTGAGCCATTTGAAAAAGAGCCAGATCATTTCGATCTTGAGTTATTTGTGAAACGGCAGAATGGTGAATGGGTTGTAAAGAGCTACCAAAACGTGTATGTCCCCACAACAGTTGGCGAACAGAACCAAGTTGTTTTTGACCTGCTCGTACAGGCGGTACAGTCTGAATTTTCACCTGAAATGAAATCGATCAGGATATTTGCTGTAGATCAATATATCGTTGATGCCATTAATCAGGGGAAGATAAACAAAAACAAAGAGGCTTTCGCGCGCCTGCAGTTTCATCTGCTCCGTTTCCAACAAGTTAGAGCCGAGAGAGGTTAACCGATGAAATGTCAACTCATACAATCGCCGCCCAGCCGACCTCACAACCAGGCAGAAGAAGATTTGCTTAAGTTTCTATGCAATCTTCCAGAAAACTATTTTGTGTATCGAGAGTTACAAATTACGCCCGAATACTCTGATCGGGTAGAAGGACTTGAGAAAAAGCAGCCAGATTTTGTAGTTATTGCACCTGAGATCGGAATTTTATCGATCGAGGCGAAAGATTGGAACCTATATCGCAATCAATACGAGTGGAAAAATCAGTACAAAGTGATCAAAAGGAATTCGGATGGAACGATTGAAGAATTAGAAAATCCCGCTTTTCAAGCAGATACTTATCGGTACGCATTGATGGAGCAAATGAAGGGGATTGGGATCTTTGTTACTTCCATTGTTGCATTTCCACGCATCTGCCGCAATGAATTTCTTGATAAAGTAGAAAATTTTAAGGCTTTAGAAAATCCTGCTTCAAAGTTCTATTTAGACTTAACGAAAACCCTGTTCAAAGAGGATTTTGACGCATCCTGGGCACATCCCGAACGATTGCTAAAGCGGATTGTTCAACTTAGCGAGAAGTTTCAACCTTGCACCCCGGAGCAGGCGAACACAGCTCACCGTCGGCTGCTCCCACCGTTATTTCGCATCGGCGATTACACCAAGCGCCAGGCAGGACAGAAAAAATTAAAAAAGCTAACGGAAGAACAGCTGGAGTGGATCTTTAACCAGGATCAAGCGAAAAATTATCTTTTAGATGTGGCCGGAAGTGGAAAAACCAACGCACTTATTTCAAAGGCATTATATTTGGTGAGGCAAGCGGTGGCAGGTGCCTCGCCAAAAATTCTCCTAACAACATATAGTGTAAACTTGGAAAAGAATATTCGCCGGATTCTTAGTCAGAAAATTTTTGAAGCCCCTGAGACGGATCGGCAGCTTTATCGGGAATCGATACGAATTGCCTCATTACCTACAATCATGGAGGAGATGGTCAGTAATTTTTATGACGTTACTCCCCTTTCTTACAGATCTCAGCGCCCGGCGAGCGAAACCCAACAGCAATATGAAAAGCATTTACAGGAACATGTTTATGAAATATTAGAAGAAAGGCCAGACGATTTTCGATTATTCGATTATATTTTTATAGATGAGATACAAGATTTTACGGACCGTTTTCTAGGAATATTGACCCATTTCGCCCGAAAACCGAATTACTTTTTTGTTGGCGATCTCGGCCAAAAAATTTACCAGCGCAGCTACAACCTGGCACGTTTAGGTTTTCTAACAGAGAAACTTGACCTGGAAAAGACCTATAAAATGTATCGGACGCCTCGCTTTATCGCAGAATTGGCAACGCGTTTTATGCTAGCAGATTCTTCTACTCGCCAAGAACTTTCTGAAAACGGATACACCGAAAACTACAAATTTCCAAATACCCTGGAAAATGGAGCTAGCTTCTTGTTCTCGCATAAACCTGAGGAGGATCTTGCACTCAAAGTTGCGGAAGTTTTATCAAGCGGTTACCAGGAAGATGACATTATGGTCATAACTTCACAGCAAAGATTAGATCTATGCCAAGAGAGCCTGCGAGGGGAATCCATCAAATCCAACATTGGTGAAAGTGAAAATGGTGGACTGGTAAGCATCACCGACTTTATGAATGTCAAAGGCCTAGAAAAAGAGGTTGTCTTAATTTGCGGTATTGAGGATCTATATGAGCTCACGAAGACGGCTGAACTGTTTGTCGACGAGGAATTACGTTGGCAGGAAGAGCAGCTATCGAGACGGAAAATATATGTCGCCCTGACTCGCCCTCTTGAAAAATTGTACGTGTATTACCAGGATCCATCGAATATCTTCTTGCAGGAACTAAACAAGATCAATCGGGATATTTTACAAAACCGCGAAAGAGGTTTCTATGGGGTATCTGTTTGAGGTGGAACTACGAGCTGAGGCCGAGAATTTCATCAGGGTGTTGGAAGCGAGTGGTATTCAAGGGAGAATCGCTCTTGATGGGTTCAGAGATTATTTAGTAAAGGTGACAATCTTCCATGGAGAGAAGTGGTATGGGAATGTTAATCTGTACTACAGCCCAAGCAAGCGGAACTTCTCCATTAAGACTCACGAATTAAAGGACAAATCTGTTATTCCCGATATTGAATCTGCCTGGAACAGTAGAGTAACAGAAATTCAAAAGGAGACAAGCCTTTTAACAACTAGTCAAACAGTTACCCCGGATGAGTACGAGGCATATGTAGATGGCTCTTTTATGGATGGCCCAATAGGATATGGGGCATTGATCTTGAGAGATGGAAAGTTGGTCTTTGAGGTTGGTTCAACAGTAGATGATCCAGCCCTTTTGGATATGCATCAAGTTGGTGGAGAACTGCAAGCTGTTTACGCAGTAATAGAATGGTGCAAAGAGAATCACATACAACAGATATCAATTTTTTATGATTACGAAGGGATCGAGTGCTGGGCAACTGGCAGGTGGAAAGCTAAGAATCCCGCTACCGAAGCTTATGCCAAATTTATAAAAGCGTGTGAAATCAGAATAACTTGGAACAAGGTAAAAAGCCATTCTGGAGTTCAATGGAATGAGTATGTAGATCATTTAGCAAAGAAAGGCTCAAAAAAACCAGAAACCATTCTGTTAAAACAAACAACTTCTCTTCCAGAAGTTTATGAGAAGGCTAGCTCATTCAGCGCGGTTTTGCAAGAAGAAAATATTCATGCAAACCTTATTGGTATTTTTAACAATCAATTCGTTCGGATAAAATTCCAGCCTACCGGACAAATGGATATATACTGTACAGCAAAGAGACCGCCAGAGAAACCTTACTTCAGTAATTTTACCGATCCTGAATTTCAGCGTAGGGTTACAGTTTTATGGAAGGAATTTTATTCCAGCGATCCAAAATTTGTCTGCTTTCCGCAATCGGAGGATATTTCTCTTTCCGAAGTCGAATATTATTACAGAATACTACTGCCTTATCGCGACTGCATGTTCGACTTTTCTAACTTGGCAAGTGTAATTAAAAAAGCTTGCCAACAAAAAGGATGTTTGGGTAGGTATGAAAACTCCTTACAAAACACTCCTGATTTTGACACACTAGAAAATATTTATCATCAGATCAAAACAGAAGGAGAACACTAATGTCTGATCAGACCCCTCTAACTGTGGAAACAGCTGAAGCGTTGCGTAAAAAGGGAGATTTAGAAGCAGCCGCCCAGGCATTCGAACAAATATGGCAAAAAACGCCATCGACATTTGTGGGAACAAAATGGGTGTATTGTTTGCGAAAATTAGGCGCACTAGTGAAGGCTGAACAGGTGATCCGGGAGCTGCTAAAAAAGTATCCAAACGATAAGTATGTGATCAGCGAGCTTGGATGGGTATTATACGATAAAGAAATAAAGCCGGGCATCGAAGAGAACGACCTTGGCAAGGTCCTCCATGCTGCGAATGAACTGTGGCAATTCCATCCCACGGATTTATTACTTGCGAGATTAGTTCTAGCGGTTATAAAAGTCGCTAAGAAGCGTAACAAATGGGATACCGTTTTAGAATGGTCTGCTCGGGTGCAACCAAAACAGCTTGAAACGAAGGGGTTTGATTTTGATGGCAAACCAGGGATGAGTGACCGAGAGCAGTGGTATCTGAACCGTTCGCGAGCCCTGTTAGAGCTCGACCGGTTTGATGAAGCCAGGAATCTTGCACTTGAAGGGATGCAAGAGTTCCCAAATGAATTATTTTTAGCACGGACAGCCGCTCTTGCGCTGGCTGGCTTGGGAAAAATTACAGATGGTGCCGCAGAACTTCGCAAGCTTCTAAACCACCCGCGTGTGGATGCTTATTTAAAGGCAGACTTAGGCGAATTAGAGTATCAGCTTGGAAACTTGGATGAAGCAAATCGACTTTTATGTGAAGCTGTCCTAAATCCACAGGGCAATCAATATAAGTTAGGTTATTTTGTGACCATGGCCGAAATTTATCTAGCAAAACAAAAACCGATATCAGCGGCAGAAAGCATTGCGCTTGCAAAAGCGGTTCGGCAGAAAGAAAATTGGTCGATTCCGGCAAAGCTGGTTCAATTGGAGCAAAAAACGATTCAAATGCTTAAGACACGAGGAGAATCGTGGCCAGAATTACCTCAAGATGTGAAAGCATTGACTAAGTTATGCGCTGAGCACTGGAAAGCGGAAGCTGTGGTTGGGTTAGAACGAGTGACTGGCCACGTAGGACGTTTAGATCCCGAAAAGAAATTTACTTTTTTGCACCGCGATGATGGAAAAAAACCTGTTTTTGTCTGGCTTCGTAACCTTCCAAAACAATGCACAGAAGGCACGAAAGTCGAATTTGCTTTAAAGCCTAGTTTTGACCGAAAGAAAAATGAGTCTTCCATTGAAGCCGCAGACATCAAAATCATCGCCGGATAAATGTGTGCGATTTGTTGGTTTTTTGATGGGAGGTATCAGATAGCCATGATTTACAAATTATCGAAATTCGACCAAAGGACTACTCATCTGGCATCTGGGAGGCAAGCAATTTCTAGGCGGACTGATCGTCAAGTAGCATTTTCTGTTAGCGTAGATCATTTCTTGGTATTCGGTTTGTGCAAAATTGGGATTCAAAAACTAACAGTAGAGCAGTAGTATATATCCATGTACCGATTGGGCTTGAAAAATTAGTTGCTAAACCACAACCTTAACCTCTCCCCCGCGGACCGAGTCGTATGTACGGGTATAAATTCCGCCCGGTCATGCACCAGTAACCAGTTACATCAATTACAAGAACAGCTTCCGGGATGGTTACACCCCGGAAGTTTTTGTTTGCTTACTATTTCAAAAAAGAGGGTGATTTATGAATGCCAGGAAAATACAAATAACCGAGAATGATCTTAAAAATCTGCGTGAGGCGATCCGTGAAGCCGAAAATAGCGGCTACCGCAGCAGCGTTTACATCCAGTAGCTCAAGAGTGAATTGGATCGGGCAGAGGTGGTTGCGCCTGAAAAAATCCCGGCGGATGTGATCACCATGAATTCGCGGGTGATCCTCACCGATCTTGAAGATAACAGCAATCTTGAATTAACCCTGGTCTACCCACCAGATGCGCAGGGGGAGGGGAAGGTCTCCATTTTGGCGCCCATCGGCACCGCCATGTTGGGCTACCGTGTGGGAGATGTGTTTGAATGGGATACCCCTGCCGGAAAAGCCAGCCTGCGCGTCGATGAGATCCTCTACCAGCCTGAATCTGCGGGTGTGTATGATTAACCTATCAAAGTTTTGCACCAATGAAGGGGATCGCGGCATCATTGTTTACGGCTACAAGTTTAGGCCGGTGATGCGATAATAGAACCCATATTGATGTAAAGATGAACCGCCTTCCAGTGATGGAGGGCGGTTTTGATGTCGGGGCGTATAATATTAACATTGCTAATACTGCGTGTTCAAAATTGAACTCACCCTACTCGCTTTAGGGGCGACAGAAAATGAAAACAGAAGAATTTTTAAGCTTGATATTGAATGAAGTGCTTGGTGTTGACAAAAGAGAAGTAGACAAGCATTTCAAGGAATTTCGAAAATCACACCGTCAATTTCCTTTAATTATTGGTTCTTTAGAACAGGAGGTTGTAGATAATGATGGTAATTCGATTAAAGACAACTGTATCCTGCAGTTGGTTGAAGAATTAAAACAACAAAAATTAGATTCACCGAAAGAATTTTGGAGAGGTTTTGTTCAGAGTCAGACTTGGTTTCCAATAAATCGTACCTATATATACTTGCGCGAAATCGGGACTCAATTACGGTTTGCTATTTTTTGTTATAAGAATTACTTGATTGCAAAAAATGTTGCAGATTCAGAGGCGGTTTTTCTACATACTCACCATTTCCTTGTTCACATAGCTAATGTGGATAAGCTAATTGACAAATTAATTATTCCTTCAAACAGTATTAATGCAAAATTGGCAAGTCAAATCATTGATTTCAGTGATATTGAATTAAAATTGTATCGGACAACCCGAAATCACTTAGAACACTTCGAGGAGAGGCTTGATGCATGGTTGTATTTGTATGCTGGCAGCCCTTTTTTTGATTGTAATTTGGTTGATTCTGGAACCAAGGACTTTCCTGAAAATCGTGCCCTTCGAGCAATTCAGTCTGACGAAGACCTATTTATGATCCTTGGAGAAAGATTTGATTTAGGCGTCTTATACCACCAAGTCTGTTTGCTTGCAGATAAGGTAACAGATATTTTAGACGAGGTAGGCTAGTACCGTCTTCATCCGACCGCCTTCGGTGTAAGTATGTGGATCCATTATTAAGAATTGATGATGGGTGATTCGTTTTGTCAAATCAATACTCTCACCTCTCCCGCGCGGACCGAGTCGGATGTACGGGTATAAGTTCCGCCCGGTAATGGCTTGGTAAGGATAAAGATAAAATGATGAAGCACCTTCCAGGGATGGAGGAGGCTTTTTTTGTTTTACGTAGCTACAGTTGTTTTTTATAATTGAGGCTGAGGGGCAAGATATTTGTCAACAGTGATTACCGGAATTGAATTGAAGCCTGCTCCCGGCAGTGTCCACGACCACCCACCCGCACGTAACGCAAACCGTTGGGTGGCTGTCTTGTAAAAATGAAGGTGCAAAATAGATGAAGCATTATCAGGAAGTCGTAAATCAAGGCGAGATGGACGGTTTGTTAAATTCCATTGGCAATTTCCACGATAGCATGACAAAAGAAATTCATATTATTAATCGTGGTGCAGTCCTGCACGATAGCAAAAAGCTAATGAATCATCAATTTGACGCACAGGTACTTATTCAATCGCAATGGCAACCTTATGCAGTTGAAATATTATTTGTTGACGTTATAAAATTTGCCATCAATGATGCGGGCGAGTATTTTGGAGCAGCAGGTTTGGTAAGACAAGAATCAGCGTACAATGAAGTCAGAAAAATTGAAATGAAATTTGATTCATCGTTCAAAATTTCTGCCAGGCAATTGTTCTATCGAGTTCAATCAGAATATTTAGGCATGAAGGCACATTTGAATTCAGAAGTTCCGTCTCCAAAAGCTATCCCCGCAAAGGTAATTGATGATAATTGGCGTCAATGTTCATACTGTAGTTACGCCTGGGAAGAAAATCCGAATGAAGTATATTCAGCCTGCCCAAAGTGTATGTCGCTTACAGTGTTAGAGTCTTAAAGTCAAAAGCCACACAACACAGCGGGCATTTGACGGGTGGGGACTGTCGCCTTCGGCGGTGTATGGTATTTTCAATGTATTTCCCTCGCTTCGAGGTTTTTCTGCTCCCAAACAAAATACAACCTCGCTCACTTTAAGGTAACGTAAACCGCAAGGCGTAAGAAATCATGAAGTATACAATGAGTAGGAGTATCCAATGAATAAAGAAGAGAAAAAGCTTGCAAAGAAACTCTTGGCTATTTTTAATTCCCCGTATAAAAATGACCATAGTTTTACACGAGAAGAAAATTTGATTCTTGAACGCTGGCTAGTTCATAAGATTCTAAATGAAGATGCTTTTCATGATGTGACTAGTGGAAATTCTGATCACAAAGAGTTTATACGAGGAATAGGTTATCCTTTCACAGCTTTGGGCGATGAAGAAAGGAAGAAGGACTCGTATTTGCAATTTCGTAATAGTAAAGTATTAATCATAATTAGAGATATTTTAACAGTGACTGCATTCCTTATTTCTCTTTACTTAGCCATTGCTCAATTGATCCATAAATAATTATTAAATCCTTTGCTCTCTAATGTGCAATTAGGCATGTAGTTTTTTCTATACAACCTTTGGACCTAGTAACTTGTGTGGCTTGAATTCTATGTTTCATTTACTCACCTAATGTAAATACGCAAAACCGAGCTATATATATACAAACTCAACTTGAATCCTATGTGCCACATATCCTATGCTGTGAATAGTTATTAAGTTGCATCGGAAATAATGTTCTCTCCGAGACTTGTGTTAGTTACTAATCTAACTGGTGTCATTGTATGTGTTTTCCTATAAAAGCACGCTGCTGCCATAAAGGACTAATCTAATAGTAAGTGGGATTTATATGTATTTTGCGCAGTATGGCTTAGAGTTCTGCTTAATTGCAACCTCAATTTGCTAGACGACTTTATTTTTGGCGAATGATTTTTAGGAGTAGAATTCTCAAGTGAGATATCAATTACTTTATTGGTTTTTCACAAAAAGAACTCATGCCCACCTAAATACTGGTATATGGGATACTGAATAATTGGGATAATCAGTTACTGATTCTTCTAAGTAACAAAAGCCGTCAGGCTGTGTAGTTTCAATTCATCAAGGAGATTTTCCATCATGGACATTCCACGAATATTCAATATTTCTGAAAGTGCGCACCGCATCCACAACCCGCTTTCACCCGAAAAGCTTGCCACCCTTGGCAGAGCTCTCCGGCTGGAATCTGGAGACCGGGTGCTCGACCTCGGCAGCGGATCGGGGGAGATGCTGTGCACCTGGGCACGCGATCACGGCATCACCGGCATCGGCATCGACATGAGCCAGTTGTACACCGAGCAGGCGAAAATCCGTGCTGAAGAACTCGGTGTCACCGATCAAGTAGAGTTCATCCACGGCGATGCTGCCGGATATATCACTGATGAAAAGGTCAGTGTGGCAGCCTGTGTGGGCGCCACCTGGATCGCCGGTGGAGTCGCCGGCACGATTGAGCTTCTGGCGCGAAGCCTGCTCCCTGGAGGGATCATCCTCATCGGCGAGCCTTACTGGCGGAAGCTGCCTCCAACAGAGGATACTGCCAGGGAATGTCATGCTCACGCAATCTCCGATTTTCTCCTGCTTTCAGAACTTCTCGCGTCTTTCAACCCCCTTGGCTGCGATGTTGTCGAAATGATTCTGGCTGACCAGGACGATTGGGATCGGTACGAGGCAGCTAAATGGCTTACCATGCGCCGTTGGCTTGATGCCAATCCCTCTGATGAGCTTGTGGAAGAGGTCCGCGCCAACCTGACCACGGAACCCGCGCGCTATACCGCTTACTCGCGTGAATACCTCGGTTGGGGTGTGTTCGCGTTGATGATTAGATAAAGCATTGGCGCAATCGGCGTATCTGCTGCCAGTTCGGATACGCACATTTATAAGGTGAATTTTGTTATTATTACAGTTGTTATGTAGGGGGCGGTCTATCGACAAGGCTAACTCCAATGAAAATTGACCTTTCACAAATACACCCGGAACTACAGCCAGTCGCGCGGAAGATGCCAAATATCAGCTTTACCAGCAGGAATATCTGGCTGTTTCGTTTCTTGACGCGCCTGATACCACCCGCGAAGCTACCCCGGGATATCCTGGTTGAAAATACCTTTATCCTTTCCGCGATTGATGGGGCTAAAATCCGGTTGCGTATCTACAAACGTAAATCCCTGTCTGCTCCCACACCGTTATTACTCTGGCTGCATGGGGGTGGATATGTCATGGGGGGCCCTGAACAGGATGATGGCCTTTGCATTCAGTATGTTCGGGAGCTGGGTATCCAGGTGGTTTCGGTCGACTATCGCTTAGCCCCAAAATTCCCATTTCCGGTGGCATTGGAGGATGGCTATACAACCCTGCAGTGGGTCGCAAAACACGCGCCAGCGCTTGGTATGGATGAGAACCGCATCGCTATCGGCGGTGCAAGTGCGGGAGGCGGTTTGGCAGCTTCGCTGATCCAGCTTGCCTGTGATCGTCAGGAAATCAAGCCGTCATTTCAAATCCTAGTCTATCCGATGCTGGATGACCGGACGGTTTTCCGCCCGAAGATTGAAAATATCGATCATATTGCCTGGAACCAGAAGAGCAATCGGTTTGGATGGGGATCGTATCTGGGAACGAGTTTTGGATCGGAAGTTGTGCCGGAGTATGCTGTGCCCGCACGACGAGTTGATCTGACGGGTTTGCCACCGGCATGGATCGGGGTAGGCTCAATCGATCTTTTTCTTGATGAAAATCTGGCTTATGCCCAGAGATTAAAAGAGAGCGGCGTCCAGTGCGAACTGTACACAGTCTCCGGCGCTTTTCATGGGTTTGATGTATTTGACTCTCAATTACCGGTCGTTCAGGAATTTCGGAGATCACAAATGGCGGCTTTAAAGCAACATCTATCGGGTTAAAATGATACTGCCCTTGTAAAATCCGCTTACAACAAAGGATGCGCCAGACGGGTGCGACGGTCCAAAGTGTGCGGTTCAAAAAGGTAACAAGAAATATTTAAGGGCTACGTGAACAGGCTTGCGTTTAGCAAGCATAAAATCCAGAAAAGGTTCGCTGTATAATTTTTATTACAACGGTATAACAATTAATGAGGTTAATAGAATGAACCAATACGATAGCTTCAACCGTGAACAATTACTGGTGCGGATAAAAGAACTGGAAAGTCTGGTCGAAGAGTATCAGAGAGAAAACATTGAAGAAGAAAAACTGAATTATGCGTGGACGGGGAACCTGGGGCGTTGGTATTGGAATTTTCAGACGAACGTTGTTACATTCAATCCATTGAAAGTCACGACCCTTGGATATGATGTTAAAGATATTCCTGAAAGACCAAATTACCAGTATTTTACAGAAAAAATTCACCCCGAAGATTATGAAAGCGCAATGACAGCCATGCGCGAACATCTGAATGGTACTAAATCGGTTTATGAGACCGAATACAGGATTAAAACCAAAGATGGAAAATGGAGATGGTATTACGATTTAGGGAAAATAACCAAAAGGGATGAAGAAGGCAAACCATTATTGGTTGCGGGGATTGTGTTTGATATCACAGAGAGAAAAGAATTACAAAATAAGCTGGAAGAGCAGAATGAGCTTTTAGAAAAATTGGCGACTACCGATGAGTTGACGAAGTTGTTCAATCGAAGGACGGTTTATAGCAAATTGGAATATGAGGTGGATCGTGCAAAGAGATATAAAAGTCCGCTGTCCGTCATGATGATTGATATTGATCATTTTAAGCAGGTGAATGACAGGTATGGACATGTGCGGGGAGACGATGTATTACGCGAGGTTGCAGACACAATTCGCAGAAGTGTGCGGAGAACGGATATTCCCGGGCGGTATGGTGGCGAAGAGTTCCTGGTGATATTTCCAAATTCAAACCTGGCAGAATCGCTGGTTGTGGCAGAGAGAATCTGGGAAGGGGTTAACGAAATTAAATATAACGATGATTTAAGGGTAACGATTAGTTGTGGTGTAAAAACCTATGAAGGTGAAACGATTGCAGAATTGTTACAAAAAGCAGATGAAAAGCTGTATGAGGCGAAAGAACAAGGCAGAAATCGGGTCAGCAGCTAATCCAAAAAGGCTGCATCTCATTACTTCTGGTCGATGTTCTTGACCGTGTGGCGCATCTCGCCTTCCGGAAATTTGCAATATCTATAACCACCTTTGATGAAAAATCAGTGCCATCGCATTTAGTGCCGGCACTGATTTCTTTAGATGGATCGTTATTCCATTAACTCGTCTAATTGGTTATCAATCAATGAACCATTTTTCCAGTATCTCATCGGGAGACATGAATTGATCGACTTCGTACAAATTCATCTTTTTCATTTCTGCAAGTATTTGCTGGTAATTTTCATTGGTAACTTCAGGGATATCCACGTACAAAGATTGACCGTATGGTCCAGCCAGCGCAGACTCATCAATTTGATGCCCCGTGACCAGGTAATAGGCAGCATAAACTGCGTCATAGGCAATACCGGGAGGGTTGGCAACAGCAAAACACTCAAAACCGGGGTACGCCTGTTTTGCCTTCTGCCAGAGTAGTAAACCATCCAGATTGGCTTCGCAGACCATGGCAGGCCATTTGTCATAAGGAATCCCATTCTCTTCAAGACCCCACATGCCTTGATTGTTATCGTGGCTGTGCCAGATGGCTTTCAACTCAGGATGGGCATAAACAAAATCACTGGTTTCAGGTTTGATCTTGGAAGGATCATATTTCCCATCTCTGAACTCAACCACCCTGACGTTCGGGTTACTAAGAAGGAGATCCTGGATCGTATCAGAATACCGGTTGTATGGATCAAGGTCGAAGTAAGCAAACTCGCCGCTTCCACCAATCTGTTTGAGCAGCCAACCCAGACTGGTTTTCGCCCATTTACTGTGATCTATGGTGATACTATAAGCTCCATGGGTGATCGATTCTGCGTCCAACAGAAATACCGGGATGCCTGCGTCTCGCGCGCTCAAGATATCATCATGCAACCCCTTCACAGTCATGTTGTCCGAATTTTGGATGATTGCGTCCACTCCTTGTCCGATCAATCCACGAATGTCACCATAAACACACTGGATGCCAAGTTCATCACAAGCGGTTTGGAAATTCCGCTCACGGGCAAATTGATTGGCGTCATACGAGGCGTAACCAAATACAAAGTCATTTGGGTCTGATTCTATTTCTTCTTCCACCGGTTCAATCGCAACTGAGGTAACAGCAATCCTGCTTAAGCAATTCGCTGGCCAGTGTGCATTTACGTCTTGTGCGGGATTATTGGTAAGATTAACGATCCCCACACCAATTCCCAGGGTGTCAGGTAATTTGTCACTCAGAATATAAATTTCAGAGTTGCCTTCAAAACTATCGACTGCGGCAAGCTCCACTCTTTCCCCATTGGCAGTGACAAAGGGAACAAAATTTACCAGGGTGCCTTTGCCGCCCCCATCAACAATTTCTGATCCATCGGCAGTTACCACGCAGTTATGGCAGAACTCTTCCCGGTTTTACCATCCCCAATTGGTCAGTAATCGTCCGTCGATTGTCCATGTCGCTCCAAAAACCTGTCCATTATCTGTTATCTGTTTTTTGTTACTGCCATCCGCATCCATGACGAACAGGTTCCATTGCCCATCATCACCGGATGACCAGGCAATCTTGGTCCCATCTGGAGACCAGGTGGGTCGAGTATCTTTCACCTCATCATGGGTCAGGTTGATTGGCTCGCCGCTTCCATCCGCATTCATGATCAGAATATCTATTCCGTCAGTATAGGTGATCCTTCTACCATCATGAGACCAGCTTGGCCAATCCGCATAAAAATGATGTGTCAATTGGCGAAGGTTGCTTCCATCCGCATTTACTACAAAGATATTTTGAACTCCCTCTTCAGAGGTCTCACGCTTTGAAACAAAAGCGACTTGTGATCCATCCGGCGACCAAACCGGGTTGATGTCTTCTGCCCCATCATTCGAAAGGTTTGTCTGTCCGCTTCCGTCTGGGTTCATCCGGTAGATTTCCTGATTGCCGTCGCGGTTGCTTTCAAAGACAATACTACAGGGGATGGGTGGAACGGGTGTCGGGCTGGGTTCCGGTGTACTGCTGGGTTCGATGGTCGCTGTTGCCGTCGGCGAGGCGGGTGTATCTGTCATCGCGGTTACTACTGTGGTTGCCGGAGTATTGCTGCATCCGCTCAGTATCAAGGCGCAGCTTAAAATAATAACTACAAGTACAGCCATTTTAGGTTTCATTGCTTGATATCCCTCTCTGTCGGTTTGTTGTGTGGCTCTTTTGGATTCTATCAACGTTCCATTTTGAAGGCGAGTTGATTCGGATGATTTGAACAGAATTTATGCGTAATTTATTTCATCCTTTCCACTGGCTATTTACATGCTTATACAGCCTTCTGTATCCGCGCGGATGGCGGCAATATACTAAAGAAGCATGGTCATTGTATGATGTGATATCCACAAATCCTGTGGATTCTGTTGAGAGGAGTTTTCGATGCCAGAAAGTAAAAATAAATCCGCTGCCAAAAACGATCAGGGATTTTCAGATTTTGAAAAAGCTGCCATGAAGGAGCGCGCAAAGGAATTAAAAGCCGAAGAGCGCATGTTGAAAAACCGGGCTGCCGGAGAGAAGGAATTGCTCAATAAGCTGGATGAGATGGCTGAACCGGATCGTGTGATAGGTACGCGTCTGCATGAAATCATCACCGCCACTGCCCCCGATCTTCTCCCCCGCACCTGGTATGGGATGCCTGCATACGCAAAGGATGGCAAGGTGGTTTGTTTTTTTCAGAGCGGACAGAAATTTCAAACACGGTATTGCACGCTGGGCTTTAATGAAGATGCGCACCTGGATGATGGTCCCATGTGGCCTACCTCGTTTGCATTAAAAGAACTCACACCCGATGTAGAGAAACGAATTGTGGATCTGGTAAAAAAGGCGATCAGCTGATATTTTACGGCAAAAATACGGATGGAGTTCGTGAATATGAAGACAGGGATCAGGAAATGAATCAGAAGAATCCGAAAGTAGATAGCTTCATTAATCGGGAAAAGAAGTGGCAGGAAGAATTTAAGCAATTACGGGAAATTCTCCTGCATACTCCGCTCACTGAAGATATGAAATGGGGTGTTCCCTGCTATACCGAGCAGGGAAAGAATGTGGTCCTGATGCATGGTTTCAAAGAATATTGTGCCCTTCTGTTCGTCAAGGGTGTTTTGCTCAAAGATACCGCGGGTGTGCTGATCACCCAGACCGAGAATGTTCAGTCGGCACGTCAAATCCGCTTCACAAATGTGGATCAGATTATTGAGATGGAGCCTATCTTGAAAGCTTACATTCTGGAGGCAATGGATGTAGAAAAAGCCGGTTTGAAGGTGAGTTTCAAAAATACCGAAGAATTTGCCATACCCGAAGAATTTCAGAGCAGTCTGGATGAAGACCCAGCCCTGCAATCTGCGTTTAAAGCACTGACCCCCGGACGGCAGCGAGCCTGGTTGTTTTACTTTTCTGCACCCAAACAATCCAAAACCCGCATAGCCCGAATAGAAAAAAGTATTCCCCTGATTCTTGCCGGTAAGGGTATCAACGATTGATCGGAGCTTCTCGTTGATAACATATATTTATGTCTTGAAACTGGTTCCGCGTCTGCAGCGTTCTGCAAATTGGCTGCCCCAAGATGATCAGGCTGTAGATCTACACTTTGCTTATTTGCAGCAGTTGCTCGAAGCTGGGATTCTGGTTCTCGCCGGACGGACGCAGGAAACGAATACACATACCTTTGGCATAGTCATATTCGAATGTAACGGTGAGACGGAAGCCAACGAAATTATGAAATCCGATCCAGCAGTTCAAAAGGGGATCATGGTTGCTTCTCTGTTTCCATACAAAATAGCCCTTTCCAGGCTTCCTGTATGATGCTAAAGGATTTGATTTCTGGATGGTAAAAAACTACCGGAGGTGATGATGGAACTGGGTGCATTTTCAGTGAGTTTGGCTGTCAAGGATATTCAAAAATCCAGAGAATTCTACGAAAAACTGGGTTTTGATGTTTTCGGCGGGGACATTACCCAGAATTGGTTGATTATGAAAAATGGAGATTCTGTCATCGGTTTATTCCAGGGGATGTTTGAAAACAATATCCTGACATTCAACCCGGGATGGGATCAGAACGCAAACCCGAAGGAAAACTTTATGGATATTCGTGAAATTCAGGCGGATTATTTAAGCAAAGGATTGGTGTTAACATCCAGGGTTGCAGAAAATACTATCGGTCCCGGCAGCTTTACTCTGACTGACCCGGATGGAAACCAGATCCTGTTTGATCAGCATGTTTAATTCTATGATCTATTCTTGAATATTCCAATAGTTAGGTATTGTTTTTTGATGAGCGTATTGTAGGATCCGAACAATGTCTCCGAAACCCATACCCGAAAAGAAATTTGAAATCATCGATGGCATCACCATCAAATATCACGCCAACGGACAGACGGTCTGGTCGAAGGGTAGGTTTGTGGATGGCGCACCTGATGGCTACTGGGAGTGGTACCGGTTGGATGGTACTATCAAGCGTTCGGGCTGGTTCAAGCTAGGCGAACCAGTGGGCGAATGGACAACCTACGATCGGGCAGGGAAGGTCTATAAAGAAGGCAGAAAACCATCGTAATCGCTACAAAAAACCGATCATTTAATTCCCCATGCTGTCCTGAATCCCATCCAATCCTCTTGACAAGTAAATAGTAACTCGTATACTAATAATAATTAGTAATCCGTTTACTAATTATGGAGCTGTACATGTCTGTTCGTTTTGCCATCCTCGGATTGATCTCTCAGAAACCGCGCCACGGGTATGAAACCCGCGTCGCCTTTGAATCCCTCGTGGGCGGAGACGCGAACTGGGAGGTCAAACCCGCGCAGATTTACACCACGCTCGAGCGGTTGGAAGAAGCCGGTCTGGTAGAGCGGATATCTGATCTGGGTGAGGGCGAGGAACCCTCCCGACGTGTGTACAGCATCACCCCTGCTGGTGAAGACGCCCTGCGCGAGTGGTTCTCAACCGGAGTGCTGCCTGCGCATCAACGGGATGAGTTCTACATAAAAATTCTTATCGGGTTGATTTCAGGTAGGGCAGATCCCGAACGGCTGATTCAAAACCAGCGTGCCCTTCTCTTTAAAGAGATGCACGATGCCACCAACCAGCGCGATTCCTATGATCCGCATACCGAAATGGCGCAGATCCTCCTGCTCGATAAAGTGATCATGCACCTCGAAGCGGACCTGCGCTGGCTCGATCTCATCGAGCGCCGAATGGATGCAATTCGCAAGCAGCCGATGCCTGAACCCGAAATTCTTCGCCGCGGACGTCCGCGCAAGGGTGAGAAGGGTTCCACGTACCCGCCTCCTGCTGATACATCAACCCCATAATCCAATCATCATGGTTCTTCCAACTGGCGCCTTTTAACGCCGGATATTGCATTATTTGAATTTTTCAGGAGTTTTCCATGTCTGTCATTACCACGCAAAACCTAACAAAAATCTTCGGCTCAGGCGAAACCGCAGTCACCGCGCTCGATCATGTCAACCTCACCGTAAACCCGGGTGAATTCGTTGCCATCATGGGACCCAGCGGATGCGGCAAATCGACCCTGCTGCACCTCATTGGTGGTCTCGACCGCCCCACCAGCGGGAAGGTGTTCCTCGAAGGCGCAGCCATCGACGAAATGGATGACGACCGTCTCACCGAGTTGCGCCGCCGCCAGATTGGCTTCGTTTTTCAGTTCTTCAATCTCATCCCTGTGCTGAACGCGATCGAGAACGCCGCCCTTCCTGTGACCCTCGATGGTGTCAAACCTGCCGATGCGCAGAAGCAGGCAGCCGAGTGGCTTAACCGCTTTGGTCTTTCTGCTCGTATGAATAACCGCCCCGACCAGCTCTCGGGTGGAGAGCAGCAGCGCGTTGCCATTGCCCGCGCGCTGGCTGCCGAACCGGCGCTGATCCTCGCGGATGAGCCAACCGGTAACCTCGATACCCACTCTGGGGATGAGATCGCCGCTTTAATGCGCGATGTAGCCAAAAAATACGGCCGTACCGTGGTGATGGTCACCCACGATCCACGCATCGCTGCCTACGCCGACCGAATCATCTTCCTGAAGGATGGCACCATCATCGATGAAACCATCCTCGAGCGTAAGAATGGCGACAACGCCGCCGCAGTCTTCAAGAAAATGGAAGAGATCAAGGGATAGGTGTGCCATGAGACTCCAACTTACTCTCGCTGCCCGTTATCTTTACGGGCGTAAATTGCGCACCGCCCTTACCACGCTGGCGGTCATCTTTGGGGTCATGCTCATTTATGGCATGAACGCGGTTCTGCCCACCATGATATCCGCCTTGCAGGCGAGCATTCAGGGGGCGGAAGGTCAATCTGATTTCACCGTCATCAGCCTCACCGGAGACAGCTTCGCCGCAGATAAAGCGGACCCATTACCGAATATCGATGGCGTCCGCGCGGTTGCGTCGTCTCTGGAAAAGAACATCAACCTCCCCGCAGATTTTGTCGACCAGGACCCCGCGAAACCGGATCGCATCATCGCGGTGACCCTGATGGGGATCGTTCCCGAAGAAACCCGCGCTGTCCGCGCTTTTTCCATCCTTGAAGGGCGTTACCTGGAAGACACCGATACCACAGCTGCGGTCATCACCCAGACCCTGGCGGATGCTTACGCTGTGCAGGTGGGTGAGTCTATTCATCTGCCATCCACCACCGGTGTCACGGAACTGACCGTGGTGGGGATGCTGCCCGCCACAATCGAATCTGATAACGAGGTAGTGTTTGTGAACCTGCCCCAGGCGCAGCAGATGACCGGTGACACCGGCAGGGTCAATACCATCCGCCTGAATGTGGATGCGTTTGCCGGGCAGGAACGCCGTGCCGAAATTCAGGCAGCCATAGAATCTACCATGGGCGCCGGCTTTAAAACCGGTTCGCTCATCTCAGGAGATGAGATGTTCGCCACTATGGAAATTGCCAAAATTGCACTTAATGTATTTGGTGCGCTGGCGCTCTTCATGGGCGGGTTCATCATCTTCAACACCTTCCGCACGGTGGTTACTGAACGCCGCCGCGATATCGGCATGCTGCGCGCTCTTGGCGCCACCCGCCGCACCATCATCGGTGCCATCCTCACTGAAGGTTTCCTGCAGGGGTTGTTCGGCTCTGTGGTCGGATTATTCCTCGGTTACCTCATGGCATTGGGTGTGATTCAGGTCGCGCAGGGTCCCATCAACGCGTTTATGAATGTGCGGCTGGGCATGCCCGACCTCCAGCCGGGGCTGATCAGTGTCTCGATCCTATTGGGTGTGGGGGTTACCATGCTGGCCGGGTTCATTCCTGCTATCGCAGCCAGCCGGGTGACACCGCTCGAGGCGCTCCGTCTGACAGTTGCGGAATTGGAATTCAACCGGCATACCGGACCCAGCTTCTGGGTGGGCGTCGTCTTCATGGTCTTCACCGTGCTTGCCATTCTTCTGGGCGAAGCCTATCTCATTCTTCCCGGCGGGATCCTGTTCCTGGTCGGACTGGTGCTGGTCGCGCCTGCGCTCATCCGCCCCTTTGCACGTCTGTTCGGCAGTGTTATTGCCCTTGCCACCCGCCGTCAGGGGATAGGCGATCTGGCGCGCAACGACCTCACCCGCCAGCCTTCCCGGGTCGCGGTTACCGCATCCACCAGTCTGCTTGCTCTGGCTGTCATCGTGGCAGCCGGCGGATTGGTTACCAGCATGAAAGGCA
This sequence comes from uncultured Leptolinea sp., assembly GCA_964648485.1. Classification (GTDB taxonomy): domain Bacteria; phylum Chloroflexota; class Anaerolineae; order Anaerolineales; family Anaerolineaceae; genus DAIOEK01. The sequence goes on along the minus strand of CAZYOF010000009.1, from coordinate 82,591 downwards.
CCATTCTCGATATGGTGCAATACAGCCTGGGCAGCGACTATGTCTTTGTTCCCCCTTCTGTCGGGCTGTGGGGCAGTAACATCGGTGCCACACCGCAACTGGCAGATGACCTCCGCGAGCTGGAGGGGGTGGATACCGTCAGTACCCTGCGCTATGCCGCCTCACTGGTGAACGGACAGATGGTCTCGGTGCTGGGCATCCAGCCCGAAGACTTTGAAAAGGTAAGTGGCGTCATCTTCATGGATGGCAATAAGTCAGCCTATATCGAGATCGCAGAGCAGCGCGCCCTCATCGCCAACAGCGTGTTTCTCATGGGTACCGGCGCGAAGGTGGGAGATACCGTCGAGTTGGAATCTGCCGCCGGAAAGGTGTCATACAAAGTTGCCGCCGAGGCAACCGACCTGCTCAACGCCAAGATCGCCACTGTGTACATCTCGCAGGCGAACCTGCAGGCAGATTTTGGTGTCACCGATGATGTCTTCCTCCAGGTGGATCTGCGTGACAATGCCGACCGTGCCGCCACGGGAGCGGGCATCAAGGCGCTTGCAGAGAACTACCCGCAGTTCAAAGCCATCTCCGGTGCCGATTACTTCAATAGCATGGTCGCCCAGTTTGGGGCAGCTTTCAGCGCCGTGTACATCCTGTTCGCCATCCTGGCGTTCCCTTCGCTCATCGCCATGCTCAATACCCTCACCATCAGCGTCATTGAGCGCACCCGTGAGATTGGCATGATCCGCGCCGTGGGCGGCACCCGCGGGCAGATCCGCAATATGGTGGTGGCGGAATCGCTCCTGCTGGCAGCCATTGGCGCCGTCTTTGGCATCGTGGGTGGAATCTGCCTGGGCTTTGTACTGGTCACCGCGGTCGAGATCGTCTTCCCCATGGGCTACACCTTCCCCTTCAGCGGAATCCTCGCCGCCGCGGTCATCGGGTTGCTCTTTGGTTTGCTGGCTTCGCTCATCCCCGCCCGCCAGGCTGCCCGCCTGCAGATCATCCAGGCGCTACGTTACGAGTAGATAGGATTAAAAAAGCACCCTCCATTTCGGAGGGTGCTAATAAATACCTTAAATCACAGCTTATATTTTTGGGGGTTAAATTGCGGTCAGCACCAGCAATCCAAAAATATCTCCCAACAGATGTGCCAGCCAAACCAGCCAGATGTTTTTACTTCGTGCAAAAATCACACCATAAATGATGGAATCTATGAAGATCAAACCTAAATCCAATGCCACAACAGGCACGGGTCCGGGAGCGAAATGAGCCAGTCCGAATAACAAGGAAGCCACGCCGATTGCTGCCCAAACACCTGTGAACGGAACCAGACGTCCTTGAATTAAGGTTCGGTAGGTCATCTCCTCGCCAAGCAGCGAAACAGCCAGAAGGGGGAGTAAGATACCCCAGGAAATTCCCGTTTCAAATGGCAGCCGTGCCTGTACATGTTCCAGGTAAGCTGGAAAGAATTGGTTTGCCCAGAAAACCAGAAGGGGTTGGATGAGAAAACCCACCAGGATGAATAAAACCCAATTCGCCCGCAAATCATTCCAGAAAGTCTTTATTTTAAATCCCAATTCGCCCCAGGAACGATGCCGCAACCGGCGTTCTACCAGAAGATAAATAACAGGCAATAGCGCAAAAAACGTCTTCGCCATTGGGAGGAGCAACATTCCGAGCAAGGTAATTAAAGTGATGACGATGGTTTCAATAAGGATTCGATGTTTCTTCATGAATGGTTACCTTTTACCTATTCGTAATGTGTAATGAACCACAGAATAGCATGACAATAATAAATGACCACGTTTATTTTAGTCCACAATCTAATTTTATTCTTGAGCCTTTTCCCTCAATTCTTACTTTCACCAGATGGAGGGTGTAAGCAACCTTCTTGCCGATAAAATCATTCACCCCGCCCGCCGGAATGCCCACCTGCAGAATATCCAGGTGCTGCGTTACAAGTAAGTATTAACGAATGCTGAAAAATATTGGGGTGGTCGATTTCTAACCCATCCCATTTTATAAAACAATAACTCTGTTATAAATGGTATCTGATTGTGTTTTGTTGTTTGATGTGTATATATACTTATGGTAAAGGAAAGGATGGTATACATGAATGATTCCCCACGACTTTTCTCATCTCAATTGGAGATACAAAAAAGGGAAAAAAGGATATTTTCGCCAAATGTTGTCACTTTAAACACTTGGGTAAGCGAATTAAAAACCCGTCTTGGCTCTGGGGCGATTATCCCATGGTTTGATCCAGATGATGGTGGTGTTAATGCAAAAATATTGTGGCTCCTTGAAGCACCAGGACCAAAATCTACTAGAGAAAGAGGCGGTAGTGGTTTTATTTCGTGCAACAACAATGACCAGACTGCACAGAACACTTGGGAAACAAGGCAAGAAGCAGGTGTGGATCGAAGATTTGTTGTTCATTGGAATGTAATACCATACTATATTGGTACAAATACCAAGATCCGTGCATTCAATCCAAGTGATATTGCAGCTGGAGGCCCATTATTGTTAGACCTGCTTGATTTATTACCTCACCTGAAGGTCGTAATCCTTGGTGGTGAGGCGGCAAAGAAGGGATGGCATGAGTTTGCGCCAAAAACCTCAAAACTAATTAGTTTAGAATGTCCTCATCCCTCTCCAACAAATATCAATACCCGGCCTGGAAATCGAGAAAAAATAATCAGAGCTTGGAGGGAGGCTTTATCAATAATTCAAAATAGCTAATCAATTATTGTTGATATTGATATTAATTTTTTATTCCCTTGCAGGTTATGTAATGAATAAATATCGCTATGCACAAGAAAAGTTATCTGATGTCATAAAAATACTATCGACTGGAGAAGGTGATGTGCGGTCTAGACTATTAATTGCTCATCTTGAAATGAGCCCCTTAAGAGATATAGACTTCCCAGAAAGTGTAGTCGATAATTACCATTGGATAAAGTTTGAACTTACGAGACGAGAACCACGGTACCCAAGTGAAATCCGAGAATAGGAAACTGATGGAGTAGTTTGCGCAAATCTTAGAAGGATGACAAATCGAACGGGTGGGAAAATCGCCTTGGCAATTTATGAGTTGTATTCCAAGTTAAATAAATTTATGGAAGGATGATAAGGTTCACCAAGGTGCACCAGCAATTATCTATATAATTTATCCACCTTCCCCCTGTTTCACCAGGTGGAGTGTGTAAGCCAGTTTCTTGCCGTAAAAATTCTTCTCGCGAAAGCCAGCCGCTTCCGCCACACTCAGCACCGCCTCGCGCCGGTAAAAATGCGGGTCAAAAATCACCTCGGTCACCGATAGCACCCCATCCGCTTTCAGCGCCTGGTAAATTTCCTTCAGGGCGGCTTCCTTATCCGGAATCTCGCCGAACACGGTCACTAAAACAGCGCGGTCAAAATAGCCCTGGGGCAGTTTGCCCTCACCCAATGCTGCGTGCAGGTAGGTGATGTTGCGGTGCCCGGCGGCATCCGCTTTGGCGCGTACCCGTTCCAGCATCTGGCTCTCGATATCCAGAGCCGTCACTTTCCCTTCCGTACCCACCGCCTCTGCCAGGGGCAGGGTCAGGCGCCCTGGTCCGCAGCCGGCATCCAGCGCCTTCATTCCCGGGATCACACCCAACAACGCCACTATGGTTTTGGCGCGGTTGACCTCGGTGAACGGGTTGTCCATCTCCACCATCCATGCCAGCCATGGCGGGCAGGGGATTGCATCTCTGCGCCAGGCAACGCTGAAAAGAATGCCGATGAGGATCAAACCAAGGATGATATAGATGGCGGTCATGTTTCACTTCCTCCCGTTGTTCACATGCTCTTTTTCTTCGAAAAATTGTACATCAGTTTATGGTAGGGTGCGCCCTGGCGCACCAGTAATTTTCACAAATTCATCCACCCTTCTCCACATTGTGTGTACAATAAAAAAATAGGACCTGCAAATACCGGGGGAGGGTTCAAAACATGATATCTGTGATTTCCAAAATTTGCCTTTTTTCCAGCCTGTTCGTGCTGCTGGCTGCCTGCGCACAAAAACCCACGCCTGCGCCGCTTCCCGAATCCGGTTTGCCCGAGGTCACCATCCCCGGCTCTGAAATCCGCCAACTCACATCCACCACCACCGGGCGCGATTACGACCTCTACATCCGTCTGCCCGCCAATTACGACTCCTCCCGGGCGGCTGGCTATCCCGTGGTGTACCTCCTCGATGCCCAGTGGGATTTTAAAATGGTTGAGTCCATCTACGGCTGCCTTGTGTATGACGGCTTCGTCCCCGAATTAATCATCGTGGGTATTACCTACTCCGGCATGGATGCCGATTACAACGCCCTGCGCGCCATGGATTACACCCCGGTTGCCGATAAGAACTTCAAAGGCTCGGGTGACGCTCCCCAATTCTACAGATTCATCTCGGAGGAAGTCTTCCCCTTCATTGAAACCGAATACCATGTGGACTCCGCCCGCCGTGTTCTCATGGGCAGCTCCTTTGGCGGCACCTTCACCCTCTATGCCATGTTCCGCGACCCCGCCCTCTTCATGGGTTACATCGCCACCAGCCCGGTCATCCCCTACGGCAGCGGATTTGCCATCAAGCAGGAGATCGAATATGCCCGCACGCATGAAGACCTTCCCGCGCGGCTCTACCTCGGTATCGGGGAAGTCAACGATTTCACCCAACCGGTTGAAAATTACGCACAGATGCTGAAAGACCGCAGTTACCCCTCGCTGAGCCTTGATTTCAGGGTGATCGAAGGCGCGGGTCATTCCAGCAATAAACCTGAGGTTTATACCCGCGGGTTGAAATTCGTTTTCCAGAATTAAGTTATTGCGATGTGTGTGGAATGAAACGCATTCACCTTATCGAATTTACCGAACAATCGTGGTTCCCCGATCTCTTTCGGCAGTTCCAGATTGAATATTTACAGTTTGCTGCTTCCCTCGGGTCAGGACACGTGAACCTGGTACCGATTTTCAAAAGGGCGCTGGATGTGCCGGAGTCGCTGCGGGGAATGCGGACAATGTTCGAAGGGTTTCATCACTTCAAGCCTGACCATGCCCGAAAGATTTTGGCAGATGCGGTTGAAAAGCGCACCGCCATCGGTTTGTTTGATGCCGCCTGAAACCACCCCTGGGTCTGCTTTTACTCATCCTTTCACCGGTTATCACCTGCCTGACTTACTTCTTTGTCACACCTTTCATCAAGCCACGCTCTTTTGCCCGTTTTTTTCGATCTTATCTCGTACCTCTTGTCTCACTGGCAACCAGCTGGGATGGAGTGATCTCCCTGCTGCGCACTTATTCCCCCCGGGAGTTGACCGGATTGGTGAATAAGATCGATTCACCTGATTACATTTGGGAAATCGGGTATGCATCTACCGGCACCCCCGTGTTCAGGTTTGCATACCTGGTGGGTTATCCTCGTTCTGCTTGAAAAATAAAAATCTGCACCGTGCAACGAAAACCCTGATCAAACACCGTAGGTAAGTGACGGGCAGGGCTTGTTGCGTCATTGGCTGATGCCGATATAATGGAACGAATAGGGGCGTTGCACACTGAACAGGATTGTATTTACACGGAGATATTCCCTTAATATCAAAGGTCAATCAACCGATTGTTTCTCGTCTGATAGAAATGAGGCTGGCATGAAAAAAGTGTATATAGGCATGGTCCTTTTGCTTTTCCTGATCCTGCAGCTTGCCTGTAGGTTAAGCGGTTTACAGCCAAATCCAGAGAATAATAGTGGGCAATTGGAAACCTATATCGCCGGTACATTGGCTGCACTCAACCAGGAACAGGATTCCCCCACCACTCAACCGGTGATTACAGAACCCGTAAGCCTGTCTTTGGATGATTTTCCCAATCGCGAACTGCTGGGTGAAGATGACCGTTTTTTGGTTTTCCTCAAGGAAAAAGGCGCTGATGATTCCATGGAAAAATCCGGTGAGATATTTGTCTTGCAGAAATCCAATAACCGGCTGATTGAAGTGGATGGCTCCTTTAACTTGATGGGCTCCGTGCAGGTATACAGTGACGAATCTGCTGCTTACCTGCTGCTCTCTCCCGGCACATATACGCTACGGCAGGCGATTGTGATAAACCTGTCCGAAAGGCGGCAGGTGGTGGATGAATTTTGCCTGTCTGCAGGAGAAAATGGCAACCACTTATTCTGGAAAGATTATTTGATATACAACACCTGTGATAGGTTTGATAATCGCCCCTGGGGCGCCGGTGAAGCGCCGGGCATCAGTGCCATTAATTTGAAAACTGGAGTTGTCACTGAAATTGCTAAATCCGATCTGACGCACCAGTACAATGTCCAATCAGTCTCGGCAGACACACTTCAATATATTGAGACTTCAGTCCCCGCGGAGGGAGACTGGCAAAATCTGGCTAATCATAAAACCAATACCTTAACCTACGATTTGATAGCGCTGCCATAATGCTTTAAACACCCTGACGTATGGTTTTTCTGGGAGATGCGTACCACTACAATCCGAAAGATGGAGGACTGTTACAGATGACAGGTTCCCCTTCATATCTGCATCTCCTATAATATAAATAGGTTGTCACGGTCGCATTTAAGCCTGGCATTTGTTTCCTTTTGTTTCGTGATGTCTTTTTTCGACAAATACAACGAAAAAAATTTGTGGCAGAATTCCAGTGTACATAAGGTTTGTTTACGAATTTTGCATTTCAGATTCTCGATAATGGATAAATATTTGGTTGGGCTTCTTAAACGGAGGGAAAAATGAAAAATGATCAATCACCTGAAGAAAAAAAGAAACGAATCATCGGGCTCTGGCTTGCAGTGGGTGTAGCAATTGGCGCTGGATTCGGTGTGTCTATAGATAACATCGCGGTTGGTGTGGGCGCGGGGATCTCCATTGGTGCTGCCATTGGTATTCTTCTCTCCCGCCGGTCTAGTTGAAGGTCAATATTTAGGTGTCTGGCGTCTTCAGGGTATTTTGCTTGGATTCTTGAAATCTCTCAAGCAAACCGCTCATTGGTTTTTTGTCCTCGGCGTCTTCGCCTTGTTAATACTCCGTGCAGTTCCCGATGTCAACGCAGAGATGCAAACTGCGCGATTCGCTGTCAACCACGATAACAGGCATTGTGCAGAGTTTACCTGTGGGGATGAATGTACCGACTGTCAATCTGCTTTTCTACCGTTATTCCTGGTCAGTCTGACAGTTTTCCTTTTATGAGATAAATTTCCCACCCGGGTTAATGGTTAAAATAGAAGTGGAGGTGATGTATGATCGCAAAATCAGTTTTCGGACGCACCGGGCACCTCAGTTCACGTGTCCTACTTGGAGCTGCAGCATTTTCAGAAGTTAAACAGGCAGAAGCGGATGCCGCCATCGATTTGGCGCTTACCTACGGTGTCAACCATGTGGATGTGGCAGCCAGCTATGGTGATGCCGAGCTGCGTGTGGGTGATTGGATCCACCGCCATGGCGTTCCATTCTTCCTAGCCACCAAGACCGGTGAACGTACCGCGCCGAAAGCCCGTGAAGAATTTCTCCGCTCCCTCGAACGTCTTCACGTCGATAAAGTGGATCTGCTCCAGTTGCACTTCCTTATTGACCCCGCCGAGTGGGAAATCGCCCTGGGTCCGGGCGGTGCGCTGGAAGCGCTCATCCGCCTGCGTGAAGAGGGGTTGATCTCGTATATTGGCATCACCGGGCATGGACTTACTGCCCCTGCCATGCACCTGCGTGCCCTCAAACGCTTCGATTTTGATTCTGTCCTCCTCCCGTACAGTTTTTTGATGCATCAAATTCCACAGTATCAGGCTGATTTTGATAAACTCCTCAAGCTCTGCCGGGAGCGGAATGTAGCGGTGCAGACCATCAAGTCGCTGGTCCACACCCCCTGGGGAGATGCCGCCCACACCCGTGCCACCTGGTATCGACCACTCGAAGAGCAGGCAGATATTGATAAGGCGGTCCACTGGGTACTGGGACGGGGTGATCACTTCCTCAATTCGGTGGGTGATGTTAACCTGCTGCCCCGCGTGCTGAATGCCGCAGACCGCTTTACTGCGTCTCCCTCCGTTGAAGAAATGCGTGCGCAGGTGGAAGCACTGGCAATGGAATCCCTCTTTTCAGACTGAATTTATCAACGGTGTCAAAATGTTAAAACAGCTTTCAAACTGGTTAAACCGGAAATCTACCGGATGGGTGACCCTGGTTGCCATGATCGTGTTCATCCTGTTTATGGTGTTTGTCCTGCCCGGGCAGTCATCGGGTGGCGAAACTCCCGACACATCCCTGTTTTACACAACGGCGGATCTCTACCGCATGGCGGAACAATACGGTCTTGCCGGCAGGGCGGAGTACATCCGCGTTCGGTTTACCTTCGACCTGATCTGGCCGCTGGTCTATGCGGCATTTCTTGTCACCTCCATCAGTTGGCTTACCCGCCGGGCATGTCCCCCTGAAAGTACCTGGCAGTTAACAAATCTGGTACCCCTGGTAGGTACGCTGTTGGATTATCTGGAAAATATCTCCACTGCGGTAGTGATGGCACGTTATCCTGCGGTCACCACCTTGCTGGCGCAACTTGCCCCATTCTTTTCAATTCTCAAATGGCTCTTTGTCGGACTGTCTTTTCTCATCTGGGTCGGGTTGCCATTTGCCTTTCTCTGGAAATGGATAAAACGTAAAAGTAAATAAGCGTACTTATCCTAAATATTTTTGAAAATTTTCCGGGGATTCCCGCTCAGGGTTTTTATCCTCAGAAAATTATATGCTTATACAAACCATATACCTGGCATTCTTCACCTTGTATGATGAAGGTATGTTTGCCGGGCAAAATAATTTATAGACCCCCGGCAGGGAGATGAGATGAAGGTTGAATCTAAAGTGATTGTCGTGACCGGCGCCGGGAGTGGCATTGGCAGAGAACTGACACTGCAATTATTAAAGAAGAGTGCCCGGGTCGCTGCGGTGGATCTCAGTGAGAAGGCACTGAATGAGACAGTTGAATTGGTGGGCGATCTAAAGGAAAGGCTTTCTACGCATGTGGTAAATATTACCGATCGTGCTGGCGTCGAGAAATTGCCCGATGCGGTCATTGCTGCCCACGGGCAGGTGGATGGGCTGATTAATAATGCGGGGATTATCCAGCCGTTTGTCCGATTCACAGAGTTGTCATATGCAGATATCGAGCGCATGATCAATGTCAATTTTTATGGCACCATCTTTATGACCAAAAACTTCTTGCCCCATTTCCTCAAAAGACCCGAAGCGCATGTCGTCAACATTGCCAGCATGGGCGCATTCCTGCCCGTTCCCGGTCAAACCCTGTATGGCGCTTCCAAAGCAGCGACGAAACTTTTCACCGAAGGCTTGTATACTGAACTGCTTCATACGAATGTGCATGTGACCGTTGTTTTCCCGGGAGCGATCGCCACGAACATCATGAATAACTCAGGGGTGGAGTTAAAGGGCGTGGATGCAAGCTCAAACAAGATGAAGACTCTCTCCCCGCAAGATGCCGCCAGGCAGATTATTTCTGGTATGGAAGAGAATAAATATCGGGTGTTGGTGGGCAGCGATGCCCGCTTCATGGATTTCATCTACCGTTTGGCGCCTAGAAGAGCTGCTGAATTTATCACCTCTCAGATGAATGCGCTACTGAAGTAGCAAAACATCCATTCTGTAAATCAGGTGATTCGTCTGCTGGATTTTTTGGGGGCTGATTAAGATATGGGGTTAGAATGAAAGTGATTGATTTTTAGGGAGGATAAGCAGTTTCTATCCTGGGGAGGGTTAAATGTCGGCGTTGCAGGAATCCATGCTTGATTTTCGCAACCACTTACAGAAAGGCTCCATTCAGGTTGCTTACAAAGGTTTGCTCGATTATATCCAAAGCCTGCGCCATCACTTCGCCAAAACGCACCCGGAATTTTCCGTGTCTGGTATGCCGTATTTCGGCTACATGGATATGACCTATTTTTCGGTGGTGCCTGAGAATTTGAAGAAGCGTGGTTTAAAAATTGCGATTGTGTTTGTGTATGAAACATTCCGCTTCGAAGTATGGCTTGCCGCTGTCAACAAGAAAATCCAAACGGATTTCTGGCACCAGATCAAAGGGAGCGGTTGGAACAAGTATCAGATTGTACCTTCCACACAGGGATATGACTCGATTGTTGAGATGAACCTTGTTGAAACCCCTGATTTTGATGATCTGCCTGGGCTGACCCGCCAGATCGAAGCTGGAACCCTGCAGTTCATCGCGGATGTTGAGGCGTTTCTGTTAAGTACTTAATGGTAGAGCAAAAAGGATTTGGAGAGTAGATTATTTCGACGGGGACACTAATTTCGGTCGGTTTCCCCTTTTTTATCACGGCAAAAGAAAAATCTCCTGCGGATATATTCGGCAGGAGACAGGACATGTTCTCTGACAGATAAGGCTGTTTGTAATGTGCAGTACGCTGTATCGCGTACTTTTAGGAGACTTCAATCACCTGATCGGCTTGGGTGAGATCGAAGGTATAGCTGTTATTCTCAAAGGTGATCTCGTATTTCCCGGGGTATCCGCTAAAACGGATGCAGCCGTTCTCGTCTGTGGATAACCGCGTAGGTGGAACCCACCACTCTCCCTTGATCAGTTTGTGTAATTCTTCATAGGCGGGTTTGCTTGTGCCGTCTTTACGCAGCAGACCTGCGGGAGCATTCAGCCATTGCCCGTCAGATAGATCCCACCAGGTGATGCCTTCCACCAGCGGATGGTTGAAGAGAGTTTTGTAATGGGTCACCACCTCTCTTGCCTGGCGTTCTTCCCCCTCAGGTGTGGATGGCCAGTCCATTACCTGGTAGTCGTTCAGGTCCACGATCTCTGGCGGCATGAGCTTCCCTGAGATAATGGTGGTCTCGGTGAAGTGGATGGGCAGGTTAAAGCGGCTGAACCGTTCGAGGATCTCCAATGTTTTCTCCACCCCCCAGTACCCCTGGTGCATGTGGGATTGGATGCCGATCACATCAAATTTGATCTCTGCTGCCAGACAGCCTTCTATCAAAATGTCGTAGGCAACCGAAGTCTCAAAGTCGTTGATCAGCAGGGTCGCTGAGGGATTCACGGCGCGTGTGGTTTCAAACATCGCCTTGATGGTTTCAATACGTCCCTTCTCTTTGCAAAGGCGGGTGATGCCGTTATCGTACTTATCAAAAATGGGCATGATCACTGCCTCGTTGATCACATCCCACATATCAATCATTCCTTTAAAATCTACCACGTCCCGCTGTATCCTTTTGAGCTGGGCATCCAGTATTTCTGTGTTATTCATCTTCAACAGCCAGTCTGCGGTGAGTGTGTGCCAGCACAGCGGATGACCTTTTACGGTCATTCCGTGTGTTTTTGCCCATGTGGCAGCGTTTTTCATTTTCGCTGTGATCGGCTTGCCACGCACGGGTTCAAAGGTTCCCCAGTAGAAAGGGAGTGTGGCTGCGTTACAAATGGCGAGCATTTTATTTGCACGCATCTCTGCTTGTTCAAGGTCAGCACCAATGTATTCTCCGTTTGTCAGGGGCAGCAGGTCAAAAGCCGCAGTGCCAAACAGGAATTGATGTTCTTTCTGTGTTAATGTGACTTCCATGTTCTTTGCAGGGGTCTGGTCGGATCGGGAAATTCTGATAGTAGCTTCTAATTTTTTGGTCTGGGAAGCATCGCGCGACATGGTTCCTCCTGGCGTGGGCGGTTGGTTTACTGGACTTTTCTTAAAACATGTTGACATTTCGAACCGGGTATGCAATAATATCGGTAACGATGCCGGAAACGATACCGGAAACGATACCGATATTATATCACTTCGGGCGGGAACTCTAATGGGAAATCGAAAGCAATCTGTGACAATCCAAGATGTCGCAAAAACCGCGGGCGTATCGGTTTCTACAGTCTCCCGTGTACTCAATGGAAAAGTTGATGTTGCCAGCGATACCCAGGATCACATTCTCGCCGTTATTGAAGAACTGGGTTACACATCCAACCTTGCAGCCCGTAGTATGCGCAGTTTCAAAAAGGGATTGCTCGGTTTAATCATGCCTGATATTGCTTATCCGTACGCGGTTGAGATCATGAAGGGGGTCAACCGCGCCATATCTGAATCGGAATTTGATCTTCTGGTCTATACCACCGGGGATGTGAGAAAAAGCGGACGGGCAAGTCACGAGCTTAAATATGTTTCCTTGCTCAATAATTCCATTGCCGATGGCGTTGTCATCGTCGCTCCGGTCACCAGTGAATTTTCCACAATTGCACCGATTGTATCCATCGATCCCGTTATGAGTAATCCTCAATATCCATCAGTCCATGCCACCAACTATCAGGGTGTGGTCGATGGTATGGAATATTTACTCTCATTGGGTCATAAACGAATTGGTTTTATCACTGGCCGTGAAGAACTGGAAAGCTCGAACCGCCGCTTGCGCGGGTATCGGGATAGTCTCGAAAATGCTGGAATTTCAATTGATGAAAAGCTTATTGCGACCGGTGATTACACGACCGAAACATCCATCAAATGCGCACACGATCTCCTGACTCTTCCCGATAAACCCACTGCTATCTTTGCTTCCAACGACCAGAGTGCAATGGGCGTTTATCAGGTGGCAGAAGAGTTAGGACTGAAGATTCCAGAAGATCTATCTGTGGTTGGTTTCGACAATATCCCCGAATCAAAATATATGGGATTGACAACCATAGATCAATTTATCTCAGACATGGGTTATATGGCGACGAGAATGTTGATCAAGCTGATCAATGATCCGCCGCTAGCAGAAAATACATACCGGATGAAAACAAAGCTGGTGATTCGCAATTCATGTCGTGCAATCTAATATCGCCTTTTACCGGTAACTCCTAATAGATTGGCTATGCTTTGAAAGGAGGTGAGTATAGAAAGCTACAGGAATAAAAGAACAGGTCTCCGCTTCAGACTTGAGCAGAACGAAGGAAGACCTGCGCATTCGTGTGGAGTATATCTCCGCACGCCGTTAGTATAACCTAGAAACTTCCTAAAGGAGGAGTAATGACCAGCAAGCTTTTTAAACCATTGAGTGTTTTGCTTATTCTAGTTTTTGCATTAACTGCGTGCACAACCCCCGCAGCTCCGGCTCCAGCTGAACCGGCTGCCCCCGCAGAACCCGCCGCTCCAGCACAACCTGCTGCACCGGCTGAACCTGCTGCCCCAGCAGCAGAACCCGTTGTCGTCACCTGGTGGCATATCTCCACAAAAGATCCTGCTCTCTCTGACTGGCAAAAGATGGCGGATGATTTCATGGCTATGAATCCCAATGTAAAGATTGAAATCACCGTTCTCGAGAACGAAGCCTTTAAGACTAAACTCACAACCGTTCTTCAGTCTGGTGAGGTGCCTGATATCTTCCAGAGCTGGGGACAGGGTGGCATGATTGAACAGGTTAATGCCGGTCTTTTGAAAGACATCACCCCTGATCTCGAAGCCAATGGCGGCGAATGGGGTAACACCCTCGGCGCGTTGGATGCTTTTGCAGTCGATGGCCGTAACTATGGCGTTCCCTGGGATATGGGCGCCGTTACCTTCTGGTACAACAAAGACCTCTTTGCGCAGGCTGGCATCGATACCCCGCCCGCTACCTGGGAAGAATTCCTGACTGACGTACAGAAACTCAAAGATGCCGGTATTACCCCCATCTCTGTTGGTGAAGGCGATAAATGGCCTGGCATGCACATTTGGTCATATCTCGTCTCCCGCGTGGGTGGAGCTGAAGCCTTCAGCGCCGCTGCCGCAACTGGCGATGCCCGCACCGGAAAATTCACCGATGAAGCGTTTGTCAAGGCCGGTTATGAACTGAAGAGACTCATCGATATGCAACCCTTCCAGGAAGGCTTCCTCGGCGCGACCCACGATGAAATGCAGGCTACCTTCGGTAATGGTAAGGCTGCCATGCTTCTTGGTGGACAGTGGTCCCCCTCCGTTCAGGCTGCCAACAGCGCTGATCTCAAGGGTGTTGCCAACCTCGGTATGTTCAATTTCCCGGCAGTTGAAGGTGGCAAGGGTCTGGCTACCGATATCGTTGGTGGTGGTAATGGTTTCGCTATTGGTAAAGATGCAGAACCAGAAGCCATCGAATTTGTGAAATATCTGACCAGTCTCGAAAACCAGAAAGTGATTGCTGCTTCCAATACGGGTATCCCCGTTGCCAAGGGAGCTGAAGTTGCTCTGGCTGATCCTAATATGGTGATGGTTTCACAAGCAGTTGCCAATTCAACTTACTATCAGCTGTACTTCGATCAGGTATTGCCCTCCGCGATGGGTGGCATTATCAATGATGCAGTCCAGAAGCTCTACGCTGGTACCGCTACACCTGAAGAAGTCTGTGCAGAAATTGAAGCCGGCTTCCTTGCCCAATAAGCTCTAACATTGCCGACAGGTGCGAGGATTGGAGTAAAACTCAATCCCGCACCTGTTCTTCAAATATCCATTTTGTTTCTGGCAAGAACAATCGTATATATAATTATTTATTGAGCAATATTCGGTAGTTCGTTTTCCGGGTATTGATAGGACATAGAAAGCGACTATTCATGCGGTCACTTCCGGCGACTTTTAAATCAATGCAGGCATCTGACTCTTCCAATCGGCGAGGTCCGCGTCAGGATTGGTTGGTCATTACCCTGTTTCTGTTACCAGCACTTATTCTTTTCCTTCTTTTCGTGATTTATCCCATCTTTCGCTCTTTGTATTACAGTACGTTTGATTGGAAAGGCCTGGGTCCTGCAGTTCATAATATTGGGTTGGAAAATTATCGAAGGATATTCGCCGACAAAGTCTTCATCAAATCCATTCAAAATGTCCTGATCATCATCGTGTGTTCACTGGGATTGCAATTGCCGCTGGCAATGATGCTGGCAGTAATGGTAGGTCGCAATTTACCTGGTCGGGCGGTATTCCGATTAATCTTTTTCCTCCCTTATGTTCTATCTGAAGTAAATACCGGCATCATGTGGATGCTTCTGTATAATCCAGATCCTGAGCGGGGACTTCTGAATGGAATACTGGTCTTTCTGGGGATGAAACCGGTGAACTGGCTGGCAGATATGAATATTGTTCTGTTTGCCGTCTTCATAACGCTCACTTGGAAATTCTTCGGTTTCCACATGCTTTTGTATCTCACTGGCTTACAGAATATCCCGACAGAAATCGAAGAAGCGGCGCGTATGGATGGTGCCAATTCTTTTCAGAACTTTTTCTTCATCACCCTGCCTCTGCTGGGCGGAACGATCAAAACATCTGTTTATATGTCTGTTTTGGGATCGATTCAGCAATTTATCCTGGTTTGGGTGATGACAAGGGGTGGACCGGTGAATGCCAGTGAGACAATGGCTACCTACATGTACCGCTTCGGTTTTGTTCGATATCAGCTGGGTTATGGTGCTGCTGTTGCAATCATCATGTTTATTGTCTGTTTGATATTCTCCCTGGTCTACAGGCATCTCACCCGTAAACCAGATTATCTTACCGGTTTATAGAAAGGGCTATTTGATGCAGAATGTCATTCCAACACCACGCTGGATGAGAAAAGCGGTACCCAGATTTGTTCAATATCTGGTTCTGACGATAGCGACAATTCTCATCTTCGTGCCCATCATAATCTTGATGTTTGGTGCGGTTAAAACCACCGGGCAGATGTACTCAACACCTTATTCAATTCCAAATCCACCCCACTGGGAAAATGTTATTGGTATTCTCAGTACGCCCGGTTTCTGGGGGATGATGAAAAACAGCTTGATCGTGATGATCGCCACAACAGCAGCCACAGTAATCATATGCGCTCTGGCATCATTTGTGTTTGCACGGATGGAGTTTAAGGGGAAGAACTTCTTTTATAACCTCTTTACAGTTGGATTAATGTTCCCGATCAATGTGGCCATCCTTCCGGTCTATTTCGTACTCCGCCAGTTGGAACAGAGCGGGCTGAATGTGATAGACAGTCTGATGGGTGTGATTCTCGTGCAGGTTGCCTTTCAGTTATCCGGGAATATCGTTATCCTCGAGGGCTTCTTCACTTCTGTGCCGCGCGAGCTGCAGGATGCCGCATACATTGATGGTTGTACCAACTTTGATTTCTTCTGGCGGATCATGCTGCCATTGGTCAAACCGGCACTGGCTGCCGTTGCCGCGTTGGTCATGATTGTCAGTTGGAATGATTTACTTGTCCCTCTTGTGGTTTTGAATAGTAATCAACTCTGGACCTTGCCATTGGGGACAATGCAGTTCCAGGGACAGTACGGGCAGGATCTTGCGCTAATTTCCGCATTTGTCGCCCTGTCTTCCATCCCGACGTTAATTTTCTATCTCATCGCCGAAAAGCAAATCGTCTCCGGTCTCACCGCTGGAGCAGTCAAAGGTTAAAAAGGAGTGTTCCATAATGAAAAATTTTCAACCCAAGCCCGAAGATAAATTCACATTTGGTTTATGGACAGTAGGAAGTACCGGACGTGATCCGTTTGGTGCGCCTGTCCGCGATGCGAAAACCCCCGTAGAATTGGTTCACCTGCTGGCGGAAGTCGGCGCATATGGGGTGAACTTCCATGATAACGATCTAGTGCCTATCGATGCCACCCCGGCTGAACGCGATCGGATTGTGAGTGATTTTAAAAAGGCACTGAAAGAAACCGGACTGGTTGTCCCGATGGCAACCACCAATCTGTTCTTTGACCCGGCGTTCAAGGATGGCGCATTTACCTCCAATGACCCCAAAGTTCGCGCTTACGCCCTCCAGAAAACCATGAACTCCATTGATTTGGGCGCTGAATTAGGGGCGAAAGTCTATGTATTTTGGGGTGGACGTGAAGGTACAGATACCGATTCATCGAAGGATCCGATTACAGCTATAAAGCGCAATCGTGAAGCCATGAACTTCCTTTGTGAATACGTCATTGATAATAAGTACGGGATGAAACTCGCCCTTGAAGCCAAACCCAACGAACCGCGTGGCGATATCTACAACGCCACCACCGGGCACATGCTGGGCTTCATCGCCACGCTCGACCATCCCGAGATGGTGGGTGTCAACCCCGAAGTGGCTCACGAGCACATGGCGGGATTAAACTTCACCCACTCCGTTGCCCAGGCATTGGATGCGGGCAAACTCTTCCACATCGATTTGAACGATCAGGCTTTTGGCCGCTACGATCAGGATTTCCGCTTTGGCATGGTCAACCTGAAGAGCGCGTTCTTCCTGGTGAAGCTGCTCGAAGATTATGGTTACAGCGGCAGCCGCCACTTTGACGCGCATGCCCTGCGCACAGAGGACTTTGGCGGCGTGAAAGATTTCGCCCGCGGCTGCATGCGCACTTACCTCATCCTCAAAGAAAAAGCAGCCCAGTGGAACGCGGATAAGGAAATACAGGCGTTGGTTGCAGAAATTAACGCGGATGATGGATCATTGGAGAAATATTCTGGCAAGTACAGTCCCGAGAAAGCCAGCGGCTTGAAAGCGGTATCCTTTGACCGGGTCGCGCTGGGTGCCCGCGGATTGAAATATGAATTCTTGGATCAATTGACAAACGAATTATTACTGGGAGTACGGTAAATCCCTTTACTCTGCCGGAAGGGATTTGCCTTCCGGCGGGGTGACCATTTTTGAAGGTGGATAGGAACTAGATGTAGTATGGAATCCATTGCGAAACGCGTAACAACACTGCTTGAAAAAATGACACTGGACGAAAAACTTGCCCAGATTGGTTCATATTGGATGCACGAGCTGCAAACCGATGGTGTCCTCGATTGGGACAAAACCTCAGGTTTATTAAAGAATGGTATCGGGCAAATTACCCGTGTCGCCGGAGGAACCACCTTCGACCCGGTTCGAGCGGCGAAAACCGGGAACGAACTGCAAAAGTTCCTAGTTGATAAAACCCGTCTTGGGATTCCTGCCATCCTTCATGAAGAAAGCTGTTCGGGCGCGATGGTGCTGGGGGGAACAACGTTCCCGCAGATGCTGGGAGTTGCCAGCACCTTCCAACCCGAACTCGCCGAGGCGATGACCACCGCCATCCGCAAGCAGATCATGGCGCTGGGCGCAAGGCAGGTACTTGCCCCCGTGTTGGATGTCGCCCGCGATCCGCGCTGGGGAAGGGTGGAAGAAACCTTCGGCGAAGATCCCACTCTCACCAGTCATTTCGGTTCGGCATATATCCGCGGTATGCAATCTGATGACCTCAATCAGGGTGTCATCGCTACGGGCAAGCATTTCATTGGTCACAGCAATTCGCAGGGCGGGTTAAATTGCGCGCCAGTCCACATGGGCATGGGAGAGATATTCAATTACTTCCTCGCCCCGTTCCACGCAGCCATCCGCGACGCGAAACTGGCATCCATGATGAATGCCTACCCCGAACTGGATGGGGAAGTGGTCGCTGCTTCGCGCCGGATCCTCACTGATTTATTAAGGAACAGACTGGGCTTCAAGGGTTTGGTGGTTTCTGATTATGAAGCCATCGTTATGCTTAACAACTTCCATAAAGTTGCAAAGAATCTGGAGGATGCCGGGCAGATGGCTTTGAATGCCGGTATCGATGTGGAAATGCCGAGCGTGGTGTGTTATGGGGATGCCCTCAAAGAAGCGCTGAAAAACGGCACGGTCACCTTGGATGCAATTGACCAGGCGGTATCACGGCATCTCACCGCGAAATTTGAGCTGGGATTATTTGAGAACCCCTATGCGGATGAAGCCCGTGTGCTGGAAATGTTTGAAACTCCCCAAAACCGTGCACTCGCCCGCGAGATCGCCCAAAAGAGCATGGTCTTGTTGAAGAATGACGGCATTTTGCCCCTGAAAAAGACCATCCGCTCACTCGCGGTGATCGGACCGAACGCCGCGGCGGGCAGAAACCAGCTGGGTGATTACTCGTACGCCGCCATGTCTTACATGATGGAATATAAACAGATGGAAAACTCCTGCTTCATTAATATGGATAAGGAGCATTTCTGTAAACATGATATTAAAGTAACCAATGTACTGGATGGCGTGAACGATGCGGTATCGCCTGACACGCAGGTGTTGTATGCGAAAGGTTGTGAAATCCTCGAAGCGGATACATCTGCCATTCAGGAAGCAGTAACCAAAGCCAATCAGGCGGATGCCGTAGTTCTGGTGCTCGGAGACCGCTCGGGGTTGACCCCCGAATGCTCGGTAGGCGAGACACGCGACAGCGCCGACCTCCGCCTGCCCGGTGTACAGGAGCATCTCTTCCGGGCGGTTAAAGCGACCGGGAAACCGGTGGTCGTGGTCCTGGTGACCGGGCGCCCTTATGTTCTCACCGATCTGGCAGATGAAGCCAATGCCATCCTCGAAGCGTGGCTGCCCGGCGAAGAAGGCGGCGCGGCAATTGCGGATGTGCTCTTTGGTGATGAAAACCCCGCTGGCAGGCTCACCATGACCTTCCCGCGTTCAGCCGGACAGCTTCCCATTTTTTACAATACCAAACCAGCGGGCACAAGATCGCACTGGTATGGTGATTACGTTGCCGAGAAGACCACTCCGCTCTACCCGTTCGGTCATGGGTTGAGCTATACCTCGTTTGAATATTCCGACCTCAGCATCAGCAAAGCCAAAGTGGCTGCTGGTGACACCGTGGATGTATCCCTCAAAGTCAAAAACACTGGCCTTGTTGCGGGGGATGAGGTGGTGCAGTTGTACGTGTTTGATGAGTACGCTTCGATACCGCGCCCGATCAAGGAATTGAAAGGTTATCGCAGGGTGAATATCAATCCAGGGGAAACCAAAGCAGTCACCTTCCATCTACCGGTAGATCAACTGGCGTTCTATGATATTGACCTGAATCTGGTCCTGGAAGCGGGTGATATCCAGGTGATGGTGGGAAGTTCCTCTGAAGATATCCGCCTGTCTGGTAGCTTCGAAATCACCGGAGCTCAAAAAACCGCTGTGAAAGAACCTGTGTTTGTTTGCCCGGTAACGATTAAATAGAAGAAAAGCTTATGTACCTGCTCGGAATCGATACTTCGACTACATCCAGTAAAGCCTTGATCATCGATGAAAAAGGCGAGGTCATCGCTGTGGGTGTTGCACCACACACCCTGCAGACTCCCCATCCGCTCTGGTCTGAACAGGATCCGCTGGAGTGGTGGACCGCGGTCACGGCGGCTATCCGTTCTGCCATTGAAAAGGCTGGCATTCAACCAGAGAGTATTGGCGCGGTTGGGCTGACCGGGCAGATGCATGGATTGGTACTGCTCGATGAGGCTGGCAATATCTTGCGCCCCGCCATTCTGTGGAATGACCAGCGCACCCAGGCGCAGTGCGATGAAATTCATCAGCTTGTGGGCAGGGAAAGATTTATTCAGATCACAGGCAATGTGGCGCTCACCGGGTTTACCGCGCCCAAGATTCTCTGGGTGCGCGAAAACGAACTGGAAGTGTACCGCAAAGCCAGGCACATTCTGCTGCCGAAAGATTACATCCGCTACAAATTAACCGATGCCTACGCCATGGATAAAGCCGATGGCGCGGGCACTGTATTGTTTGATCTGAAATCACGCAACTGGTCTGCTGAAGTGCTCTCCCGGCTGGGGATCGACCCTGCCTGGATGCCGCCCACCTATGAGGGTCCTGAAATCACGGGCTACATCACCAAAGCTGCTGCCGCGCTGACCGGTTTGAAGGCTGGCACTCCGGTGATGGCGGGTGGCGGGGACCAGGCTGCCCAGGCGGTGGGGGTAGGCGCGGTCGAGCCGGGCATTGTCGGTCTCACCGTGGGTACCAGTGGCGTCATATTCGCGACCACGCCATCCGCGTTGATAGAACCCGAAGGCAGACTGCACGCATTCTGCCACGCCGTGCCGGGGATGTGGCATTTCATGGGCGTCATGCTTTCTGCCGCGGGCAGTTTGCAGTGGTACCGCGATTCGTTGGCACCGGGCATGGCTTTCGATGATCTATTAAAGGAAGCGGAAGCGGTGCCTGCCGGGAGCGAGGGTTTGCAGTTTTTGCCCTATCTCAGCGGCGAGCGGACTCCGCATCCCGACCCCCTGGCGCGCGGCGCGTTCATCGGCTTGACTCTCCGCCACGGCAGAGCCCACCTCACCCGCGCGGTGCTTGAAGGCGTAGCGTATGGTCTTAAAGACAGCTTCACCCTCATCCGAAACGCCGGGCTGGAGGGGATCAACCGGGTTTACGCTTCAGGGGGTGGAACCAAGGGTGCGCTCTGGAGGCAGATTCTGGCATCGGTTCTGGATGCTGAATTGGTGACCGTTAACACTACCGAAGGTGCCGCGTATGGCGCCGCCCTGCTGGCGGGGGTTGGTTCCGGTGTGTGGGCGGATGTCTCCGCAGCCTGCAAACAGTGTGTCAAGATCACCGGCAGCACCCGACCGGATCCGGCGCAGGTGGAAAAATATGTACAGGGATATTCGGTCTATCGCGACCTGTATCCGCTGTTGAAAACCACCTTTCCCAGATTGTAGCCGAAGAACACAGCAAGAACCGTAACATTCAAATTCAAACTAGCTTTGAGGTCTGAACCCATTCATTGGAACACTGATATGGGTAGTAGTTGGTTTTGTGTATCTGTTTGTGGAGGGTAGCTTATATTTGAATATGATAGTTTGAACATAATGAAAAATCCACCGAAAGTGTGTTGAGAAAATACCTGAGAAAAGTGGGGGTGCAGTTTCGTAATTGAAAAAATCAAGAGAAAATGCAGTATAACTTATGTAAATATGTTGATCATTTGGAAAAAATGCAGGTTATCAGGTGTCTGAATAATTACTCGTGGACGCCGCTTCAAGATTTCTGGAAACAGAACCTGACCTATCAGTGGAGACTGACATGAAAATATGCCTCTACAAGAACTCAATCTGGTTCAGGAGTTTGATACTTGTTTCAGTGTTATTGCTATCCACGGTATCCTGTTTAGGTGCAAAGGTTCCCGTCACTTCAACACCAGTTCCACTCCCCTCGCTTACCGCGGCACCTACGAAAACGGCTGAGGCGACCCTTGCCCCTGGAACGAGCCGGAATATCATTATTGATACAGACATGGCTATTGATGACTGGATGGCAATTCTCTTTCTCTTGAATCGCACGGATATTAATGTGCTTGCCATTACCGTCACAGGTGCAGGTGAAGCCCACTGTGGTGCTGGCGTCACAAACGCTCTGGGCTTAATCGCTCTAGCCCAGCACATTCCCATCCCAGTCGCGTGCGGACCCGAAAACCCACTGCAAGGGAACCATACCTTCCCGCAAGGTTGGCGGGATTTTGTGGATGTTCTTGCAGGTCAGGATCTGTCAGTATCGGTAAACCCCGGCGCTGGCATCGACGCAATCAAGTTAATGACCCAGACCATTCAGTTTTCTTCTGAAAAAATTACGCTACTGACTTTGGGACCGCTGACTAATGTGGCGATCGCACTTCAAGCGACTCCAATTTTGGCCAATCAAATAGAAGATGTATATGTCATGGGCGGCGCAGTAAATGTTCCTGGAAATTTGGATGGGAATGTTACCGGGAATTCTGCAGCTGAATGGAATATCTATATTGACCCGTACGCAGCGAATGTGGTATTCGCTTCCGGGGTTCCCGTTACCCTGGTAAGCCTGGATGCAACCAACCATGCGCCTCTAACCATGGATTTCTTTCAGCGATTGGAAACAAATCAGAAGACAAACGCAACCACATTCATACACAATGTATTGACACAGATGCAGGATTCCATTCGATCTGGCAATTATTATTTCTGGGATCCGTTGTCAGCCGCGATCCTGGTAGACAACAACCTGGCGACTTACCAGCAATATCCCATCTGCGTAGTGGAAACCGAGGGTGCAGAAAGTGGGCGGACTGAAGTGAAGGATGACTGCCCGCAAATGGAAGTGGCTTTCGCTATCGATGCCGGACGGTTCGAACAGGTCTTCCTGGATACACTGAACAGTCAACCAGCTCTGGCGACGGAAAACCTATCTGCTTTAAAGGGAACATGGTCTGGTACTAGTCACAATGGCAATCTTGACATGCAGGTTACAATCACACTTACTGGTAGCTGCAATACCGGCATCCCATGCGGGACTTTTAATATTTCCACCCTGCCTTGTTCCGGTGATTATGTGTTCATCGGGACGACTGACGACAATCAGTACGAATTTGCCGAGATCAACAAACAGGGAGTCTGCGGCTATGGTCAGGATTTCTTCCAATTGCAAGCAGATGGCACGCTTATATTCAAGAGCATAGGCGATTACGGTATTAACAGCGGCTTTTTGAATCAGGTTACTCCTTGAGAATTGAATGGTAAGGGTATTGTTATCGAGTTAAATTTGCAGCCCAACAATGCGAATTTCATGTGTATGGGCAGATGTCTCCGCAGCCTGCAAACAGTGTGTCAAAATCACCGGCAGCACCCAACCGGACCCGGCGCAGGTGGAAAAATACGCACTGGGGTACGCGGTTTATCGTGATCTTTACCCGTTGTTAAAATCCACTTTCCCCAGGTTGTAAGTAGAATTAATTTTAAATTTCGATAAATCCTAAAAATATATCGTATACGCCACATTCATCTCTACATGAGGAGTATTTGCTTTTCCCGCAGGGGAACTCCATAATTAACCATATCATTATTCTCGAGGTGCACCCATGGCTTTTTTTGATCTACCCCTGGAACAATTGCAAACATACCGCCCATCGGTTGCGGAGCCAGCCGATTTTGACGCGTTCTGGCAATCCACGCTCGCCGAAACCCGCGCTGCCCCATTGAACGTAACCTTCGAAAAAGTGGATTACGGGCTGACAGCCCAGGAAACGTATGATGTCACCTTCAGCGGATTCGGCGGGCAGTCGATTAAGGGCTGGCTGCTTCTCCCCGCGGGTCAAAAAGGTCCCCTGCCGTGCGTAATTGAATACATTGGCTATGGTGGCGGGCGCAGCTTTCCGTTCGACTGGCTACTGTGGTCGAGCGCCGGTTTCGCCAATTTCGTCATGGATACGCGCGGGCAGGGCAGCGGCTGGCTCCCCGGCGACACCCCCGATCTTTACGCCGCGGGAGGCAATCCGCATGTACCAGGCAACATGACCGATGGGATCCTCGACTGCCAGCATTATTACTACCGCCGTGTCATCGCTGATGCCGTTCGCGCAGTAGAAGCTGCCCGCAGCCATCCCGCCGTGGATGCCGCGCGCGTCGCCGTCACGGGCATCTCGCAGGGCGGGGGCATCACCATTGCCGTTGCCGGGCTGGTGCCCGATCTCTCGGCTGCGCTGCCCGATGTTCCCTTTTTGTGCCATTATCGCCGGGCAACCGAGCTGGTCGACAGCTACCCCTACAAGGAAGTCGCGGATTACTGCCACACCCACCGCGATAAAGTGGATCAGGTTTTCAACACGCTCTCCTATTTTGACGGGGTGAATTTCGCGCAGCGTGCCGGGGCGAAAGCCCTGTTCTCCACCGCGCTGATGGATCAGGTCTGCCCTCCCTCCACCGTTTTCGCTGCCTACAACCGCTGGGCGGGAGAAAAGGATATCCGGGTGTACCCGTACAACGGGCACGAGGGCGGCGGCAGTTTCCAGACCATCGAAAAAATCCGCTTCCTCAAGGAAGCATTGTAAACGCCATCCTGCCGAGAGTATCATTGAATGAAAGCAGAATCGCTGGTAATCCGTCCTTTTCAACCCGAAGACCAGGAGGAGGTAAAAACACTCATCCTTTCCGGGCTGGCGGATCACTGGGGAACGCTCGATCCGACCAAAAACCCCGATCTGAATAATATCGCCCGATCATATGCAGATGCGATTTTCCTGGTCGCCCGTCTGGATGGCAGAATCGTGGGTACGGGCGCGCTGGTGCCGCGCGCAGAAGATACAGCCGAAATCGTCCGAATGTCGGTTTCCGCTGATCTGCGCCGGATGGGTATTGGCAAACGTATCCTGCTGGAATTGATCTGCAGGGCAAAGGCGCAAGGCTTCTCGCGTATCATTCTTGAAACCACCGCGACCTGGGCGG
Source organism: uncultured Leptolinea sp. (assembly GCA_964648485.1). Classification (GTDB taxonomy): domain Bacteria; phylum Chloroflexota; class Anaerolineae; order Anaerolineales; family Anaerolineaceae; genus DAIOEK01. The sequence goes on along the minus strand of CAZYOF010000009.1, from coordinate 57,588 downwards.
AGGTGATTACCTTCTACCGGGGCATGGGTTTCAGGCTCACGCACCTGTTGAATGGGGATCAGTATTTTGAGATGGACCTATCCACCTGATGTTAAAAATTGTCGTAACCGGAATTAATTGACGAATGTCTGTCGATTGTATAAAATGATAGTTGTCCTGCTTGAATGAATAATTATTTTTCCAAGGAGAAAAGAACATGAAAGATTTATTTAAGGTGAACACGAGAACCATCGTTGCCACCGGGTTGGGTGCTGCAATCTTCACGTTATTATTCATGTATGTAAAAGTTCCCTCCCCCGTACCGGAAACCAGCTTCCAGACTGCCTATGGTGTGAGCGCTTTGTTCGCCACCCTGTTTGGACCTATCGCCGGCGCGCTCATCTCCTTCATCGGGCATGCCCTCAGCGATGCCATTCAATACGGCTCCCCCTGGTGGAGCTGGGTCATCGCCAGTGGTGTTTCCGGTTTCATTTTTGGTTTCGCTTTCAAACGCACCAAGGTGGAAGAAGGCGAATTCAAGGGTAAGGACATCCTCACCTTCAACATTATTCAGATCATCGGCAATATCATCGCCTGGGTCATTGTGGCGCCTGTGCTTGATATCCTCATCTACCAGGAACCCACTAATCTGGTCTTCACTCAGGGCATTACCGCTGCCATTATGAACTCCATCAGCGCCGGTGTCATCGGCACGCTCCTGCTCATCGCTTATGCGGCTACCCGCACCAAGAAGGGCAGTCTGAGCAAGAAGTAAAAGCCGAAAGGTTTGATGCAGCTTTTTGCACAAAAAAGCTCAGACTCGGCTGTTTACAAGTCTGAGCTTTTTATTCAACTTAGAGGTATATGAAGCCGCAACCGATCATCGAATTTACCAACTTTACCTTAAAATATTTCAGCCAGGTGGAACCCACCCTGCATGATATCAACCTGAAGATCTATGCCGGGGAGAAAATTCTGATTGTGGGTCCCAGCGGCAGTGGAAAGAGCACCCTCGGGCATTGCCTCAATGGTTTGATTCCATTTTCATACAAGGGCGAGATCCAGGGCAGCCTCAAGATCAAAGGGGAAGAAACCAGCACTCTGAATATTTTTAATCTCTCGAAAACCATCGGCACAGTATTGCAGGATTCGGATGGTCAGTTCGTGGGTTTGACGGTGGGCGAAGATATCGCCTTCGCCCTCGAAAATGACAATATCGCCCGCGATTCCATGCACCAGCGGGTAAGGGATGTTTCGCGAATGGTGGATATGGAAAGCTGGCTATCCTCCTCTCCGTTTGAGCTTTCTGGCGGGCAGAAACAGCGCACCTCCCTGGCGGGGGTGATGATTGACGATGTCGAGATCCTGCTCTTCGATGAGCCGCTCGCCAATCTTGATCCAGCCACCGGGAAAACAGCCATCGAGATCATCGATGACATTCACAAGCGATCCGGCAAGACCATCATCATCATCGAACACCGGTTAGAGGATGTCCTCCACCGCGATGTTGATCGGGTGATCGTGTTCAATGATGGGCGGATTATCGCTGATATGGATGCTCATTCGCTCGTGGCGTCGCCCATCTTGCTCGAAACGGGCATTCGTGAACCATTGTATGTCACCGCACTGAAATACGCAGGTGTCGAGATTACCCCTCAGATGTGCGCCGGGCATATCGAAACCCTCAAAACTGAATTTTCTCGTGCAGCCCTGCAGAGCTGGCACGAACATATTCCTGCCCCTGATGTCCGGGATAACCGACCTTCCATATTGAAGATGGAAAATGTTTCCTTTTCATACGATGGCGTCCGTCCGGTTCTAGCGGATATCAATTTTGATATCCAGGAAGGGGAAATGGTTTCCATCGTTGGCAAGAACGGCGCGGGCAAGTCCACGCTCTCCAAAGCGTTGTGCGGATTCGAAAAGGAAGACCGCGGACGAATCCTTTACCGGGGAGAGGATATTCACGATAAATCAATCAAGGAGCGGGCAGAAATCATTGGTCTGGTCATGCAGAACCCCAACCAGATGATTTCCAAACCGCTCATCTATGACGAGGTGGCGTTGGGGTTACGCCTGCGCCAGGTACCGGAGGAGGAGATCAAACCCCGCGTGGAGAAGGTGTTGAAAATCTGTGGTCTGGCGCCTTTCGTTGACTGGCCTATTTCTGCACTCAGTTATGGGCAGAAGAAGCGGGTAACCATCGCCTCCATCCTGGTTCTCAATCCGCAGATACTGATACTTGATGAACCAACCGCCGGGCAGGATTTTCGCCATTACACCGAGATCATGGAATTCCTGGTGGAAGTCAACAAGCTCGGGGTGACGGTGATTTTGATCACCCATGATATGCACCTGATGCTGGAATATACCCCCCGCGCGATTGTACTAGCGGGTGGCAGGCTGATCGCCGATACTTCAGCTGCGGTTGTGCTGACAGATCCGCAGGTGATCCGAGAAGCCAACCTGAAAGAGACTTCGCTTTTCGCACTTTCTCGCATGGCGGGCATTGAAGACGGAACCCATTTTGTTCAGCGTTTCATTGATTACGAACGGAGGTTGAAAAACCGATGAACGCGAAGATGAAGCTGTTCTCTTACAATTCCGCCGATACACCCATTCACCGGCTGTCGGGGTTGACCAAGCTAATCTGCTTTCTCTTCCTTACCTTTGCGGTGATGTATTCCTACGATATCCGGGTGATACTGGCAGTGATGCTTTTCTCCATCCTGCTCATGCGCGTGGCAATGATCCGCTTTTCGCAGATTCGGGTGATGGTGATCTATGTTCTGATCTTTATTGTTACCAACGCGGTCATTTCATTCTTCTTTTCTCCGGAGTTTGGCACGACCATTTACGGTACAAAAAATGAATTTGCCCGCCTCTTTGGTATTTCGCTGACCTACGAGCAGCTTTTCTACCAGGTTACCAAGATGTTCAAGTATGCGTCAGTGATTCCCCTTGGCATGATCTTCCTGCTCACAACCAACCCCAGTGAATTTGCCTCTTCCTTGAATGGCATCGGGGTAAATTACAAGGCATCCTATGCCGTGGCACTTACCCTGCGCTACTTCCCGGATATCCAACGCGATTATCGCGATATTTATCTTGCTCAACAGGCGCGCGGATTGGAACTTTCGAGCAAGGCAAAGTTTATCGACCGCTTCAAAAATTCTCTGCTCATCGTTATTCCGCTCATCTTTTCCACGCTCGACCGCATCGAAGTGATTAGTAACGCCATGGATCTGCGCGGCTTTTCCAAGAGCAAAACCCGCACCTGGTACACTTCCCGCCGCATCACCCGTCAGGATGTGATCGCGCTGGTAATTTCTGCCCTGATATTTACTGCCACAATACTTGTGTCGGTTTTCATAAACCATAGTCGCTTTTACAATCCATTTATTTAGAGGTAAAAAATATGAAACCCATCCTTGTTTTCCAGACGGATTTCACCTATAAAGAGAGCGCGGTCAGCGCCATGTATGGTGTGGTGAAAAGTGTGGATCGCGAACTGGAGATTATAGACGGTACCCATGAAATCCCCCAGTATGATGTCTGGTCTGCTTCCTACCGTTTATTCCAGCCTTTGAACTTCTGGCCTGAGGGTACCATCTTTGTCTCGGTGGTCGATCCCGGGGTGGGCACTCACCGTCGCGGATGCGTGGCAAAAACCACGAATGGTTACTACATCGTCACTCCCGATAATGGCACCTTAACCCACGTTAAAGCCTGGGTTGGCATCAGTGAAGTGCGCGAGATCGACCAGACTGTCAACCGGCTGCGCGGAAAAAACACTGAAGGAACCTCCGTTTTTCACGGGCGGGATGTGTTCGGGTACACCGCCGCCCGCCTGGCAAGCGGCATCATTACCTATGAAGGCGTGGGTCCAGCTTACCCCGTGGATGAGATCGTCTCCTTCCCGATTCTCGAACCTGAAATTACGGATGGAAGGGTTAAGGGAATTTTTGAAATTGGAGATCCTAATTTTGGCAACCTCTGGACGAATATCCCCTTTGAATTGTTTAACAGAGCTGGGTTTTCATATGGAGATTTTCTTACCCTGAGTGTGTACAATGAAGGTAAGGTTGTATTTAAAGAAAAGGTACTTTTTGAAAAATCCTTTGGCTATACCCAGAAGGGTGATGTGATTATCTATACTAATGAATTGATGCGCATCTCCGTGGCAGTCAACCAGGGCAGCTTTGTAGAAACATATAATCTCGGTTACGGTCCCCGGTGGCAGGTGGAATTTATGTCATAAGGCGGGATTATGTTCGAATTGGACTTACTAACCGTTCTGATCAGCATATCCATCATCAACCTGCTGGGGATGATTGTGATCTTCCTGTTATGGCGGCAGTACCGGCAGCGTTTTAATGGTATCGGTTTCTGGCTGGTAAATTTCTCCCTTCAATTTTTTGCTTTGGTATTGTTGTCTTTCAGAAACCTGATTCCCGATTTATTCTCGGTTTTGATCAGCAATACCATGATCATAACCGGGTTGATTTTTCTCCTCTTCGGGTTTGGAAAATTTCTATCTACCAGGGTCAACCACAACCTGAATTATGCAATTCTGATTTTGTATGTTATTTTGCATGCATATTTTTCACTGGTCAATCCTGATTTGACCTTGCGGAAGATCGTATTTTCTATGGCAACCATACTGATCTTCACCCAGTGTCTGGAGTTACTGGTCCGGCGTGAAATCAGAGTACAGCAGATTAATTCCATTGGTGTTGGATTAATCTGTGCGGGACTGGTCATATCTAGTCTCGCAAGAGTGATCATTGCAATGATCCTCCCTCCCGATCAGTTATTTTTAGCATCGAATGTATACGATACGGCTGTCCTTTTGGTTTATCAGTTTCTTCACATTGCACTTACATTTTCACTTACCCTTATGATTACCCGGCGTCTGAGTAACCAGCTGGAAGATATGGCGATGAAAGATGGCTTAACGGGATTGATCAACCGGCGATATTTCTTCATCCGCGGGCTGGAAGAAGTAAAACGCACATTACGATATAAAAACCCGCTGTCTGTCATCATGCTGGATATCGATCATTTCAAGAGAATCAATGATACCTTTGGTCATGAAGCGGGTGATAAAACGCTTGTGTGTATCGCTTCTATTTTGACCCGGAATGTTCGTGAGGTGGATCTTGCAGCCCGTCTGGGCGGTGAGGAATTCGCCATTCTCGTACCCAACACGAATGCGGCAGATGCCCTTGTACTGGCTGAGCGCCTACGACATGAAATTGAAACAACCAGTTGCAGCAGCCTGGCAGGAAAAGCGAATGTCACTGCCAGTATTGGTGTTGCTTCATTAACACAGGAGATGACCGACCTTGACGCATTGTTACGGGATGCAGATACAGCCATGTACCAGGCAAAAGGACGCGGACGAAATAGAGTAGTTCTCATGGAGTAATTTAATTATGCGCTACGAAGAAATCAACGATCTGAAAATGCCCAAAATCGGATTTGGCACCTGGACCATCGGTGGCGAATCAACCGCAGACCCAACCCGTGATGAAAAATCAATGCTGGCGCTGCGTTCCGCGCTGGACTTGGGCTACACCCATTTCGACACCGCCGAGTATTATGCTGCCGGTTATTGCGAAGAGCTCCTCGGCAGGGCAGTTCGCGATTCGGGTATCGACCGGAAAAAGCTGTTTATTACCTCCAAGGTCTCACCAGATCATTTGAAATATACAGATGTGATCCGCTGCTGTGAAAACAGCCTGCGCCGTCTGGGTATGGATTACCTGGACCTCTATCTCATCCACTGGCCAAAAACCGGGATGAAACTGGAGGAAACTTTCAAGGCGCTCAATGAATTACAACGGGTTGGGAAAATCCGTAACCTGGGAGTAAGTAATTTCAACCTTAAATTGTTGAAGCAATCGGTTGCCTTGTCGGAATCGCATTTGCTCACGAACCAGGTTCCTTACAGCATTCCAGACCGCTCATATGTGAAGAATGGTGTGCTTGCCTATTGCCAGGAAAATGATATTCTGCTTACCGCGTACACCCCGGTAAAACACCGTAATGTAAAAACCAACCAGGTACTGCAAACTATTGCTTCTGCCCGGGGAGGAACACCCCAGCAGATCGCGCTTGCCTGGCTGACCACTCAGCCGCGCGTTATCACGGTGCCGATGTCATCCAACCCGCAGCACCAGCAGGAAAACCTTCTGGCAGCGGATATCGCTCTCACGAATGAAGAGATGGCGCAACTGGATGCATCCTTAGAATAACTGGTGCACTGCTCAAATAGCGAGGTTAAATGAAAACAAAAGAAGAAATCGTCTCAAACTGGTTACCCCGTTATACCGATACCCCATTGGATGGATTTGGCAAGTATATCCTTCTGGCAAATTTTGAAGATTACCTCCTCAAATTCTCCGAATGGTTCAACGTACCCATTCGCGGCAAGAATAAACCCATGCCCAATGTGACGCTGGATGACATCACTCTGATCAACTTTGGCATGGGAAGTGCCAACGCTGCCACGGTCATGGATCTGCTCAGTGCCATCCAGCCACAGGCTGCCCTTTTTCTGGGTAAGTGCGGTGGGCTGAAAAAGAAAAACACCCTCGGCGATCTCATCCTGCCGATCGCTGCCATTCGCGGCGAGGGAACTTCCAATGATTATTTCCCACCAGAGGTGCCTGCTCTGCCGGCATTTAATCTGCAGAAAGCCATTTCCACCACCATCCGTAATCACGACCGTGATTATTGGACGGGTACAGTGTATTCCACCAACCGGCGGATCTGGGAGCATGACGAACAATTCAAGGAATATTTACGCCGTATCCGCGCAATGGCGGTGGATATGGAAACCGCCACACTCTTTACCACCGGGTTTTTCAACGAGATTCCCACCGGCGCACTGCTTCTGGTGTCTGACCAACCGATGATTCCTGAGGGCATTAAGACCGCTGAAAGTGATAAAAAGGTGACTCAGGAATACCTGGATATGCATTTACGTATAGGAATTGACGCGCTTAAGGAACTCATCAATAACGGGCTGACGGTAAAACACCTTTATTTCTAAGTTGATAAGCAACTTTCATTCTGAAAACAATTTTTAATTGTCTTCGTTTCTTACTGGAGTGATGATGAACGATGCTGAAATGTTGCAAATATTTAACAGACAAGTGAGGCGTGAATGTGAGTGGACCCGTATGCGCCGGGAGGAATTACCCCAGCTTGTCCGTTATGTCCTGACCGAAGAGACTCCATCTGAAGGGTTCATCAGTTGGTCCGATCTGAATCGGGGAGATGCAGATCGAGTCATCGAAGAACAAATTGCGTATTTTCGTAATCTAAAAGCCGGTTTTGAGTGGAAGCTCTACGATTATGATCAACCTGCCGACCTCTCGCAGCGCTTGCTCGACCATGGATTCAAAAAGGATGAGCCTGAAGCTCTTATGGTGGTGGATATCAACGATCTGCCCGACATGTACTGGTCCATGGATGTGTCAGCGGTAAAGAGAGTCACCACACCTGCCGAAGTGGATGAAATTGTGCGCATGGAAAATGAAGTGTGGGGGGAAGATGTATCCGGCTTTGCGCGGGGGATGAAATATGATCTGGAACATTATCCGGATATTATCAGCGTGTTTGCTGTCTGGCAGGGTGGGAGAGTGGTCAGTGCTGCGTGGATGCATTATCTCGTTCCGACATCTTTTGCATCATTATGGGGTGGGTCCACCCTCAAGGAGCACCGAAATCGTGGATATTATTCAGCGCTCCTGGCGGTGAGATCCCGTGAAGCTAGACAGCTGGGTTTCCAATTTCTTCAGGTGGATGCCAGTCCCGACAGCCAGCCCATACTCGCAAAACACGGCTTCCGCTGTCTCGCATATTCCACACCATACGAGTGGGAGCCGGAGAAAAACGGATAATTGAGATATTTTAGGATTTTTTGTCTATGATATAAATAACTAGAAAATATTCATGCACCTTTATCAGAGAGATTGTTATTCAGGTAGTGAATATTTTCACAATATTGAAGATAAACCATTATCTTTCTATTAAAGAAAGAATGATGAGTTAGGAGGGATTGATGGCTTACATGACGCTGCTTATTCTGGATGACCCTTGTAAACTGGATTTGGTATTGAAATCCTGGTCCGAAGGTGGGATCAGAGGGGCTACGATCATTGAATCCACCGGATTGTATCGCCACCAGAAACAGCTTCTACATATGCGCTATTTGTATTCCAGCGGAGAAGAGGGCGAAAAAGAAAATGTCACTTTGCTGGCAATAGTGGATAGTAAAGAACAGGTGGATCGCTGCCTTGCCCTGGCAGAACAGGTGATTGGCGATCTGGATAAGCCCAATACAGGCATCTTCGCTGCCTGGCAGTTGGATGTAGTCAAAGGGTTGAATCGTACTGATACGAGCAAGGCAGACTGAAAATGGTTTGGATTAAGTTTATCATTTCTGCCGCATTGATTGTGGTTGCTGCAAATTACCTTGCAAAGTATGGAGATGTGATTGCTGTTAGAACTAAATTGGGGGGTATGTTTATTGGTATTTTGCTGCTTGCCGGTGCTACATCGCTTCCTGAGTTGTTAACTTCAATCGTCTCTGTCTCTCAAAATTCTCCCAATATCGCAGCGGGGAATCTGTTCGGTAGTAATGCTTTTAATATGCTGATGCTGGCAATTCTCGATCTTGTTACCCGGAGCGAACGGATATTGAGAAAAGCAGCCCGCCGGCATGCCTTGAATGGCAGTCTGGCAACCCTGATGATAGGTCTGGCATTGTTCTTTCTTGTTGCTGATATCGACACCAAAATCGGATGGGTGGGTTTGGATTCCATCATCATTATGGCAGCCTACATTGTTTGTGTCAGACTGATTGCCAAAGACACCGGGACAGATAATGCAGTTGATGTGCAAATCCCGACCGGCACCCCTAAACTCTGGGTGGGCTTAGTCGGGTTCATGGCTGCTGCTGCAGCCTTATTTGCCATCACACCGGTGATGGTTAGCAGTAGTGCAGAAATTGCCGAGATCACCGGGCTGGGAACGACTTTTGTAGGCACTACTCTGGTGGCAATGGTAACATCTCTACCTGAAATGGTCACTACAATTGCAGCCATTCGAATCGGCGCATCCGACATGGCAATCGGCAACCTGTTTGGCAGTAACATGTTCAACATGTTTGCAATGGGTTTCACAGATCTATTTTTTACCGGTGGAAGATTTCTTTCGACAATTGATCCGTCATTTGTTCTGGTCGGATTGTTTGGCTTACTTATGACAATTGTGGGTCTGGTAGGTAACCTGGCAAAACTGGAGAGGCGGATCTTCAGCATTGAGCTGGATTCTCTGATCCTGTTTATCCTTTATTTCTGGGGAATGTTCCTTCTTTACCAGCGGGGCATTGGCTAAAAAGTTGGTTGTTTCAATCGGCATGATCTTTACCGCACTTGTATAATTACTTTAAGCGTAGGGCTGGATAAAACTAGCAGTCTCAAATATTTACAAGTTATTGATAGATAATTTTGGGATGAGGTAGATATGGAATCGGATGCTGCCAATGTCTATGAAGAGCTGACCTATAAAGGTACGCCCAAAGAACTTTCCACTTTGCTAAAAGTCAGCAGCGCCCTGGCTTCGACCCTGGAATTAGACACCGTTCTTCAAATTGCCATTGAAAGCGCCGCAGATTTAATGAATCTCCAGACCGGTGCCATTTACACCCTCGAGTTTGGAAATCTGGTATTAGGAGCTACGACTCCACCGCTACCACCCCAATTTCTAGATGAATTACGCCTGGCATATCTGGGTGATCATCCCCACATCATGGAAGCTGTCAACTCTAAGGCGCCGGTGTATATGGAAGATGCCAGAACAGCAGAGATTACGCAGGCGGAACGAGCGGTTGTTGAAACACGGCATCTCATATCCATTTTGTACTTTCCATTACTTTTAAAAGAGGATGTAACTGGAGTGTTTATTGTTGGTTCAACAGATCATATACGCAAATTTACAGCCAACGAGATAGACCTTCTCTACATCCTCTCCAACCAGGTATCACTGGCGGTGGCAAATGCCCGATTGTTCCAAAAAGCACAGCAGGCTCTGAAGGATTTGACCTATGCATATGATGCGACATTGATGGGCTGGTCGCAGGTGCTGGATATGCGCGATCATATTACCGATGAGCACACCCACAGGGTTGCGGATCTCACGATGAAGCTTGCGGTACGAATGGGTGTTCCAGAGGTTGACCTCTGTCAGGTGCGTCGTGGCGCACTGCTGCACGATATCGGTAAAATGGCGATACCGGATGCAATCCTTCAGAAACCCGGTTCATTAACCGATGAAGAGATGCAGATCATGCGTACCCATCCAGAAATGGCGTATAAGATCCTGTCGAAAATAGAATATCTGACTCCGGCAATGGATATTCCCTATTGTCACCATGAAAAATGGGATGGTAGCGGATATCCCCGTGGTCTTAAGGGGGATCAGATTCCTGTGATCGCACAGATCTTCTCAATTATTGATGTGTTTGATGCGCTGACATCTGACCGCCCGTACCGTAAGGCATGGACGGAGCAGGCAGCAATTGACTATATAAAAAATGTGAGTGGTAAGCAATTCAATCCGGAAATTGTAAAAATATTCCTGGATATGCAGGATAGTCCGCTCTAGAATCCCACTATGCCAAAAAACCAGGCAGGTTTCATGGAGGCTTAAGGATGGTTCTTAACCCTGAAGATGTTATTAAAATCCTGTTGGCGGTTGCTGCGGGTGGATTGATCGGAATCGAGCGCGAGTTTCGCGATAAAGCGGCTGGTTTCCGCACACTGATTTTTATCTGTGCTGGTGCCTGTCTGTTTACCATTATTTCTGCTAACCTTGCCCCCAACTCAGACCCTAACCGGATCGCAGCCAACATTGTTACCGGTGTCGGTTTCCTCGGAGCCGGGGTGATCTTGCGCGATGGTGGCAAGGTGATCGGATTGACGACTGCAGCCACCATCTGGCTCACTGCCGCTGTGGGGATGGGAATCGGCGGGGGGCAGTATATGATCTCTGGGGTGATGGTGTTGGCGGCAATGATCATCTTATGGGTATTGCCCTTCTTTGAATTTCGCATCGATAACGCACGCGAAGAGCGTAAATATGAAATTGTATGTGCGGCAGGGGTTGAAAAGTATGCTGCCCTGGAGAAAACTTTCCGTGATTGCGGTTTGCGCATACAGAACCACAGCCAACATAAGAGTGGTGATCAGATGACCTGCATCTGGCAGGCTGCCGGTTCTCCCCAAAAACATGAAGAACTTATGCGTACGATTTTTGAAGATCAGGAGATCAGGGAAATCCGTTGCTAATTTCATAAATCAGTTCAAAATGGTTTTTATCCTGACTAAAATTGTATAGATATTGTGAACCTTTTCCAGAAAGGATGTTTAATAATTCGTTGGACTATATAATGGTTGTAAGCAAGTAAATCCATTTGTTGGATGAGACACATGACCTTTGATCTGGCTGGATTTATCAGATACAATTACCGAGCATTCTTTCAAACACGGGGTAAGCAGTATCAACTGACAGCAAAAAGGTTTCTTGTATTGGTAATTTGGCTTTTCCTCTATATACCTGCTCAAGTAATTAACCGTTTATTTTTTTTGTTAGATGATGTTTTCTTTCCGGCTTACCGAAATCAACAGATTAGGAAGCCGGTTTTTATTATTGGCAACCCCCGTAGCGGAACTACCTTCTTGCACCGGTTGATATTCAAGGATAAACAGATTTTTACTGCCTTTACCGTGTGGGAAATGGTCCTGGCTCCTTCCATCACACAACGCAAAATTATCTGGGGGTTGGTCAACCTAGGGAAAGCCATCGGATATCCCATCAACCAGGTTATTAACTGGATCAACCAGCATCTCACTCACGGAGAAGGTCATAAAGCGCATACCATCCGGGTGGATGAGGCAGAGGAAGATGGTCATATCCTTATTCATAACTGGACAAGTGAATCGCTATGGGCAATTTACCCGTTCCGCGATGAGCTATTGCCATACTTCTACTTTGACCGCGACCTGCCAAAAGACCGCCAGCAAAAAGTGATGAAGTTCTACCGCAGCATGATCCAGCGTCATCTTTACGCCCACGGTGGAGATAAAATACTCCTTTCTAAGAATCCATCCAACACCTCCAAAATCGCCGCACTGTCCGAAACCTTTCCGGATGCCCGTTTTATTAACCTGGTGCGTACACCTTTTAAAGCCATGCCTTCCATGGTCGATTACATGTCCACCGGGTGGAAAATCTTCTGCGATCCACTGGAACCCTATCCATTTATGGATGAGTTTTTTCAGGTAATGCGTTTTTATTACCTCTACCCTGCTGAATACTTCAAAGATAAAGAAAATCAATGCATGTTCATGAAATATGATGATCTGGTTCAACAGCCGGACGAGTGTATTGAAGATCTCTATGACTGGCTCGAATTGGATTACTCAGATGGGATTCGGAGTATTGTCAGTAGTGAGACTCACAAAGCCCAGAGCTTTCGCAGCAGGCATACCTATTCAATAGATGAGATGGGTTTAAGCGAAGAACGGATTTACAGTGAGTTCGAAGAAGTTTTCCACTATTATGAATTTGATAATCATCAGATCGAGCTTCCTGACCATGTAGTGTTTTGGGATATTCAGCAATGGCCGCAAGCATGGAAAAAACAACGGTTGGAGCGTCAGAAGATCCGTCAGATGCGCCGGCTGCGGAAGAAAACGCAGCCTGGCTTAAGCTTCACTAATCCCCTGGCTGCCCGGAGAGTAAAAAACACACAGCCAGACTAGTTTCAGCTGTTGCAGCGCGGCTTCTACAGAAGAAAGCAGTAAACCATTTTTCCGCCTACAATATAACCTGCTCTTAACATGCCATTTAAGGTGTGTTAACCTACTGCATGCATAATAGAAGTGAAAGTGAACATAAAAAATGCGAATCTTAATTAGTAACGATGATGGCATCTTCAGCCCCGGCTTGATTGCCCTGGCAGAAGTAGCCGCCCAGTTTGGTGAAGTGATTATCTTTGCCCCTGATTTTGAACAATCCGCGGTGGGACACGCAATCACCATCCGCCGCCCATTGCAGTATCACCGGGTGAAGATGATCAAAGGTTTTGAAGCATACCGGGTCAACGGTACCCCTGCCGATTGCGTGGCGATGGGTTTGTACCACCTCGGGGGAGCGGATTTGGTTCTTTCGGGAATCAATCTCGGCAGTAACATGGGCAGCGATGTATGGCACTCGGGCACGGTAGCGGCTGCCAAACAGGGTGTCATTCTGGGTGTGCAGGGGATTGCTTTCAGCATGGATGTCAATGGTGCAGAACCTACTTATGAAAAGCAAAAACCTTTCATATTTAAAGTGATCAAGATGCTGACAACGGGTCAACACCCCCGTCTGGTAAATGTAAACCTGCCCGAAGATCCGGTGGGAATCCGCTGGACACATCAATCGGTCCGTCAGTACAACGGGCAGGTGGTTGAAAGTCAGGACCCAAACGGACGAAAATCTTCTGGTTTTCGGCTATTCCCCTCACAAACCCGGATGAGAATAGTGACCGTTGGGCTGTTGCCAATAATCTTGTCTCCCTCACCCCCCTCCGGCTGGATATAACCGATGAGAATTGGCTTCAAAAAATGACAGAGTAACCTCTCCTTACAGTTTCTGGTTAGTGGTAATGGATACGCCCATCCAAATGGCGGTTTGGATTGGGTGTATTCATTTAACTTGTCTAGTGCCAGGACCGCTTTGTGGCATAATTACCCTATACTGGCTGGGCGGGGAGAAAGATGACAACCAAAGCGAAAGTGGCAGTGCTTTACACAAAACCCGAAACTGTTCTTGCGGATTATCAGCATCTGATTGAGCTGGCTGCTGCGGGTGATACCCTGCAAAGGGGCACTACAACCATTCTCAAAGACAACATAACATGGCATTTTCCCATGCCCGGTGCGAATACCACCCCCTGGCAGTTGGAGGGCACCATTCTGGCGTTGCGTAACCTGGGTTATTCTGACCTTGTATGCGTACAGAACCAGACTGTGGTGACCAATGCGTTCAAGGGCGAAGACTTGAATGGTTACGTGCCCATCTTCAAACATCACAACATTCCGGCATTGTATAACTTCCGCACCAACGATATGACCTGGATTCCTTACAAACCCAGGGCGAAGATGCTTGCGCTGGATCATATCTACCCCGAAGGGATCCACATTCCTGATTACTTTATTGGGAAAAACATTGTTCACCTGCCCACGGTAAAGACGCACATGTACACAACCACCACCGGGGCGATGAAAAACGCCTTTGGCGGTCTGCTCAGCAAGTATCGCCATTACACCCATACCTGGATTCATGAAACGCTGGTGGATTTGCTCTCCATCCAGAAGGAGATTCATCCGGGAATTCTTGCGGTCATGGATGGCACCACTGCCGGGAATGGCGCCGGACCGCGCATGATCCAACCGATGGCAAAGAATATCATCCTCGCTTCAGGAGATCAGGTAGCCATTGATGCCGTTGCCGCGAAGCTGATGGGATTCGATCCGCTTTCCATCAAATACATCCGCCTGGCGCATGAACAGGGTTTGGGGATAGGCGATCCCCGTGAGATTGAGATAGTGGGAGATGATATTTCTGGCGTGAACTGGCAATTCAAGGTGGGATATAACTCGCATAGTTTCCTTGCCTGGCTGGCATGGTACGGACCAACCCGGGTGCTCCAAAAGCTCGTGTTGCGGACTCCGTTGGTGATTATTCCCACCTTCATTGGCGAGGTGGAACAGGATTTTCTCTATTGGCCGCTGAGATACCGCAAGATTGCTGCCCGCTGGCGTGAAGAAACAACATGGGGCAGCCTCTTCCAGCGCTATCAAAAACAAGGCTACCTGGTTGATTAGACAGATTCCCCTGCATGATCATTGGCTTGCAGAAGCGCGCTAAAAGCCTAGATGACCTCCTCGCAGAACTCGAGACCGCGAATACCGACATCCGCGGATGCATTTTGCAAGAATCGCTGGGTTGATTCCCTACAAGGCGGGCTCGAGGGATTACTCCCCCGAAGAGCACCTAACCATCGTGCGTGATCACATCACACAGCACATCCGCGATATCGATAAAGCAGCCGGATTTATAAGCAAATAGTACACCTGTAGGTTCTCCTGCGTGATCCCACCCCCTATACTGGATTAATCAGTAAGTGTATTCAGGAGGCTGGCGGACATGCTCGCAAATAAAGTTTTCTCCCATCTCTTCCTGTTGATCATGCTTGCTGGTTGTACGGCAGCGCCACAACCCCAAATGCAAGTGGAAGAGATTCCCACCTCTGTACCCGTCGCGGAAATCACAGCCACCTCCGAGCCTGACCCAGACCCGCTACCCACGTTGCAACCGCAGGCAGCGGCTACGGAGATGATGGCATTTTATTCTGACCGCGCCGGTAACCCTGATATTTATCTTATGAACCTCGCAACCGGAGAGACCCTGCGCCTAACCGACCACCCGGCTTTTGATGACAGCCCGGAAATCTCCCCGGAAGGCAGCCGTGTTGTTTTCTTGAGCGCGCGAAACGACCCGAACCCCTCTCCACCCAACCTGCTGTACGATATCTATGTAATTAATTCCGATGGTACGGAGTTGCAGCAGCTAACCTCCACCACCGCCGCCGAAGATCATCCGGATTGGTCACCGGATGGAAAATCCATATTGTTCGATGCCGACTATGACGGAGATGGTTATTACGAGATTTACATCATGGATGCAACAGGCGGAGACCCGCAACGTCTGACCCATAACCGGGCGAATGAGCAGTTCGCCGATTGGTCTCCGGATGGCAGCCGCATTGCATTCGCCTCCGACCGGAACGGGAATTGGGATATTTTCAGCATGAATGTGGATGGCACCGGTGAAGTACAGCTAACCAACTCGCCGGATTATGAGCTCTTCCCTGCCTGGTCACCGGATGGCAACCGGATTGCTTTCACCGGTCTGGTTCCCAACTCACGCAACACCGAGGTCTGTGTGATGAATGCCGATGGCAGCGGGCTACGCCAGCTCACCGATAGCCCCGGCTATGATGAGAACCCTGCCTGGTCTCCGGATGGCAGCCGCATCGCATTCCAGACCCGCCGGGACGGCAACTTCGAGATTTACACCATGCTGGCGGATGGCAGTGATCCGCAGCCGTTGGACCCGCAGGCTTCAGATGAATTGTGGCCGTCGTGGTCTGTGCGGACAGCCCCGCGGTCTGAGCAGGGTTTGTAGTTGGTTTCAAAAAGTGCCAGCAGGATTTTAAGGTCTTTTAAATCTTCAGGCCAGTCTCAATCGATCCGGGTGTATATGGTCACGATAAAAGTGATGTGATCGTGGGACGATTTCGCGCCGGCGCGGAAATCTGGATCAACAGGTGGTACCATAATAGCTGACTACCGCGGATATGGTTGGCGGGGCGCCGCGAAGCAGATTCGCAGTTTAAAAAGGTGCTTTTAAACAAATCGAAACAATTCCCTTTTTTCTGGCAACAGGCAGATGAATGCCAGTTCCATGATACGTGATGGAGAATCGGCGCGCAACCTGTCACTTATGACAGGTATTTCTGCATGTATCCCGATCTTGTGCAGCTATTCTCATTCCCCTATTCAGGCTTACGGTGAACATAGTCAGAATGATATTTACAATATTGCCAGCAAGTGTATCTGTCCAAGGAAAGATTCATTGAATAAAAAAAACTCGGGTGGAGTATAATACGTATTCAAAGTATTCGAGTAATGATTGCCAGGTTCTGTGATGACTAAACTTATTGACGAACACTGTAAAAGAAAATATTAAGGTTACCTTGACTGGTTTTCTGTTGCTGGCCGTTTCAGGGTAAACCTTACTTCTGGAGGGCACCGGCGGCATGACTGAAAACTCCCAAATTTTTCACGTTTCACAATCGAACCAAAAAGCGTTTACCTGGGGTGATGTATTTGCAATCTCACTCATCGTCGGATTGCTTTATCTGGGCATTAAACTAACCTTTAATGCTCCTGAAGTTATTCAAGGTCCTGAAATTTCTCTCGCCCCGACCTCGCTTCCCTGGTATACGGCTTTATCGGTAGGGCGGATGACAGCTGCTTACATTCTCTCTGTCATTTTCACGCTTTTTTATGGAAGAATCGCGGCATACCATCGCCGGGCTGAACAGTTTATGATGCCATTATTGGATGTGCTGCAAAGCGTTCCAATATTATCGTTTTTACCGGTTGTTTTATTAAGTTTAAGCGCGATCCTCCCCGAGCATCTCGCGGCAGAAATTGCTTCGATTGTGTTAATCTTCACAAGCCAGGTTTGGAATCTCACTTTTGCCTGGTACCAGTCACTGACGACAATTCCAAAAGAACTCAAAGAAGCCAGTTCGATCTTTCGTTTGAATACCTGGATGAAATTTCGGAGGCTTGAGCTTCCGTTTGGCATGATCAGCCTGGTGTGGAATAGTATGATGTCCTGGGCGGGCGGATGGTTTTTCTTAATGGCTGCCGAGATTTTTACTGTCGGTTCAAAAGATTTTCGATTGCCCGGGCTGGGTGCATTTCTGCATGAAGCAGCACAGAAGAGCAATTACAGCGCGATTGCATGGGGTGTTGCTTCGTTGATACTCACCGTGGTGATACTGGATCAATTTGTCTGGCGCCCGCTCATTGCCTGGTCTGACCGCTTTAAGGTCGAAATGATCGAAAATGACAACCCGCCGGAATCCTGGATTTTTAATCAGGTCAGTAAATCCAGACTGGCACACTGGTTTTCGAGCCGTATCGGGAAGCCGATCAATGAATCTTTCGACCGGTTCATGATCAAACATTACCCGATGCGCAAAAATGATCTTAAAACCTCGAATAAGCAACAGATACTGCCGTGGATCTTCGCCATCCTGATTGGAGCGGGAATACTGAATTATCTTATACAGGCTTTTTTGATGTTGACTGGCATACCACTGGATCATTGGAAGGAAATTGGCATGGGTGTGCTGGCAACCCTGTTACGCGTAACGATTGCATTGATCATTGCCCTCGTGTGGACAATTCCCCTGGGTGTTGCCATTGGAACCAATCGACGGCTCGCGACAATTTTGCAACCCATCGTCCAGGTTACCGCTTCGGTTCCGGCAACTGCGTTATTCCCGGTCATTCTTCTCCTTGTGATTAAATTGCCTGGTGGTTTGAATTTGGCGGCAGTAGTTTTGATGCTCATGGGTACGCAATGGTACTTATTGTTTAATGTGATCGCCGGTGCGAGCGCGATTCCGCAGGATTTAAAATATACTGCCGAGCTATTGCAACTCTCGCGTTGGCAGAAGTGGCGGACTTTAATTCTGCCGGGAATTTTCCCCTACCTGATTACCGGAGCCATCACTGCCAGCGGTGGCGCCTGGAATGCCAGTATTGTCGCTGAATATCAAAATTTTGCCGGTGAGTCTCTCTCGGTAACTGGAATTGGTTCGATTATTGCCAATGCAACTGCAATTGGAGACTACTCCTCATTGCTGGCTGCCACGCTCGCAATGGTGCTGACCGTGATCCTGATAAACCGTTTGATCTGGCGCAGATTATATGTTTTGGCAGAAGAAAAATATCGCATGGAGGTCTGATATGGATGCTGCATTATTAACACTTGAAAATATTTACCAGGAATATGGTACGGGCGAACGACGTTTTACCGCGGTTGAAAATGTCAACCTTCAGCTTCTTGCGGGTGAATTTGTTGCTTTATTGGGTCCATCTGGTTGCGGAAAAAGCACACTGTTGAGAATCATCACCGGGCTGCAGAACGCCTCACGTGGAAATGTCATTTATCGGGGCGAGCGATTGACCGGCGTAAATCCGCATGCATCCATTGTGTTTCAAACATTTGCACTTTTTCCATGGCTCAGTGTGATTGAAAATGTATCACTTGCTTTAAAGATTAAAGGTTTTGAAGAGCCGCAGCGGTCTCAAAAAGCCGAAGAGCTTTTAGACCGGGTCGGTTTGGATGGATTTGAAACTGCCTATCCACGTGAGCTTTCGGGCGGGATGCGCCAAAAGGTGGGTTTTGCCCGGGCGATGGCTGTTGAGCCAGAACTATTATGTTTGGATGAACCTTTCTCTGCGCTGGATGTATTAAGCGCAGAATCGTTGCGGGGTGAATTATTGGAATTGTGGACAGAAGGCAAGATCCCAACCAAATCTATCCTCATGGTAAGCCACAATATTGAAGAAGCAGTATTTCTGGCTGACAGAATCGTAATCATGGATAAAGAACCCGGACGCATCATCGCGGAGCATGTCATTGATCTTCCCCATCCACGGCAAAGAAAATCAGAAGTATTTCAAGCCCATGTAGATCAGGTGTATGAACTACTGGCCGGGCAAACACGCTCTGAGCACGAAGAATTTGGTTCCGCCCCGGGAGAACCCGGTATTACCCGCCAACTTCCGGAAGTGGCTATCAGTGACCTGGCGGGGTTGTTGGAGCGGCTGGCAGAATCAACCGAACCCCAGATTGATATTTACCTGCTGGAAGATGATTTGGGTGTGGATTCAGATCATCTGTTGAGGCTAACCGAAACCGCAGAACTGCTGGGTTTTGCCACCATCGCAAAAGGCGATATCGCCCTGACCCCGCTTGGTCTAACCTTTGCAGAAGCAAGTATTATTGCCCGTAAAGAGATATTTGCTTCGCGGGCAAGGCGATTGCCCCTCTTCAATTGGCTGCTGCGAATGCTGCGGAATGCCGAGGATCATCAATTAAAGTGGCATGTCATATTGACGGCACTGGGTCTTGATTTTCCTCCGGATATTGCAGAAGGTCAGATTACCACGCTGATCAATTGGGGTCGCTATGCCGAATTATTGAGCTACGATGATGGCTCAGAGGTGATCTCGCTGGAAGAAAATAATCCTAAAGGTAAATAGCACCAACCCGGGTTTGTACTATATCTGTTTTTGCGCTGGCAGGAACAGCAAGGTGCTGACCTGCAGCGTGACCTACAATGACATCCGCCTGAACAAGTGCGGATTCATTTTTTAAAGCCGCTGATCACCCTGGGCACGTGGAGCCGATCAAGACGCCGATAATTATTAAGTAAGAGGGATACAAGCAAAGAGCCACTGAGAAACAGAAAGTACCATCGCAGCCCCTGTTGTAAAAAATTCGATGATAGCACCAGTATTAACAACATCCGAGGCAAGCAATCTTTTCTGTAATGTTGCCTCTTGACAAATTTGAACCTTAAGTTAGAATAATTATAAATAAAGAATAAATCTAAATAATTATGAATACTTCAGAAGAAATGATCCAGGCACTTAAACAGGCGGGAATGCGAATCACTCCGCAACGAATGGCTATTTGCGACATTCTGGCAAAATCTCCTGAGCATCCCACCGCGCAAATGCTGTTTCATCAGGTCCGCGTAAAGTTCCCAACCCTCTCTCTGGCCACAGTTTACAACACACTCGACCGCCTGGTCGGGATGGGATTGATCAATGTGCTGGGCAGCGCTGGCGATGAAACCGCACATTTTGATGCAGACACCTCACCCCACATCAATCTGGCGTGCATAACCTGTCACAGTATCACGGATGTTCATTCCGCCCATGTGCCGGAAATTGATTATGAGGTCAGTCAAGTTTCAGGTTTTAAGTTATTAGGGGCACGTATGATGTATTACGGCGTCTGCCCTTCGTGCCAGTCAAAAACACGGGAAACAAATCAAACAAATTCATAAAAGGAGAGTAAAACTATGGAAACAAATGAAACTCAGGTTATACCCATGCCGCGCATTGGAGATAAAGCCCCTGAATTTAAAGCTGTCACCACCCAGGGAGAGATTAACTTCCCGGCTGATTACAAGGGCAGCTGGGTAATTCTATTCAGCCATCCGGCTGATTTTACCCCTGTCTGCACATCTGAATTCATGACATTCGCAAGCCAGGAAGAAAAATTTGCCAAGGCTAACTGTAAGCTGGTGGGTCTTTCTGTGGATGGTTTATTCAGCCATATTGCCTGGCTGCGGACCATCAAGGATAAGATTGAATACAAGGGAATGAAAGATGTCGAAGTCAAATTCCCGCTGATCGAAGATATTACCATGGATGTAGCCAAGAAATACGGCATGATCCAGCCTGGTGAAAGCAACACGAAAGCCGTACGCGCAGTGTTCTTCATTGACCCCAAAGGGATCATCCGCGCCATTATTTATTACCCACTGAGTCTGGGACGCAATTTTGATGAGCTTTACCGCGCGTTGATCGCCATGCAGGCAGCCGATGAGTTCTCTATTGCCACTCCGGCAGACTGGCAGCCAGGTGATGATGTCATCGTTCCTACCGCAGGTTCGTGCGGTGTTGCAAAACAGCGCATGGAAAGCAAGGATGAAATGAAGTGCTACGACTGGTTCTTCTGCACCAAACCACTTGCAAAAGAAACAGTGCTCGGTAAAATTTTGAAGAAATAAGGTTATGAATTACCTTATCCGGCAGAGATGAACTCCTGCCGGATTTTTTATTTAATAATCAAGAGATTGTGTACGGGCTACAGTATTCTGGTTGAGTAGAGAACAGTTAACTCAAATCCAAATTATCTTATCCTTGCCCCAACCCCTGCCTCCTGCCGGTGGAACACGCCGCGGAGAACCTGCGGCCCGAGATCCGCGCGGAGGCAATAACCTGATTCACGAAGCGCGGCGAAAAGCAAGCGGTGGGTCAGGACCCACCCTACGGGCGATGAGGCGGGTGAAAAAACAAGCGGAGAGCAGGATTATTTGAAGCTCCGGTTAAGGTCGCAAGGGTCATGAAACCATGCAGCCTGAGACCATCACTTGCGCTTCGTTTGGCTAACTAATACAGAATCCCCTCAACCCAGCAACGGATTGAAATCCAGCTTAACCTGCAATATACTGGATTCAATCCTTTTTTTGCCTTTTTATACAGGCAGGGTTGATCAGCGGCTTATCAATTGTTTTGACAATAACTAAGGGAATCATGCGTGGATTACGCATTCTCACTTATGTACTTCTGATCTGGCTTCTCACAGGGTGCGAATTGGGGGGCGGTAAAGATGATGCATTCACCAACCCAACCGCGATTCCGCCTCTCGCCTGGGTAGATGCACCTATCAATGGTCTTTCAATTTCCATGTCTTCTTATGAATTCATCGCGCACGCCTCAGCGAATACAAGTGTCAATCAATTAGAATGGGTGCTGAATGACGCTTCACTGGGAGGCACATCCGCAAATGGGCAAGGGAAATTGGCTACCTTTCGCTATCATTGGATGCCTCAGAAGGCTGGTGTTTATACCCTTAAGGTGAGAGCTCAGGATGAAACAGGCGTGTGGAGTGAATTTAACCAGGTAACTTTTCGCGTGGACGCACCGACGCCCACCCCAACCTTAATCCCTACAATTACACCGACTCAAGAGATAACATTCACGCCAACCCCCACCGAAACACTGACCATCACCCCCACGCCACCAGCCGGACCGATGACTTTTAGCCCTGGCTACTCGACCAACCAGTTTTACTATGGAGCATGTACACCCAATAGTGCTGAAATTTTTGTGCAGCTTTCGACATTAGAAAACGTGAAGCATGTTGAGTTATATCTGCATCTGCTCGACCAGGAATCATCACAATCGACCGAATGGGATTCTTACTCTGTGATGACCAGCCAGGGTGGCGGTACCTTTAAGACTTTGGTGAAATCAAGCCAGATTCCTGGAGCTAATCAATTCAATAAAGCGACGGTTCTCTATCAATTTGTTGTGATTGGAAAGGATGGCAAGGTACTGACCCGCAGCGATACTTATTCAGATATCAGCCTGAACAAGTGCGGCATCCTATTTATCCAACCACTCAGAACACTAATTCCAGTTTTCCCAATTAAAACCCCAATCGTCATTAAATAGGGTTTTATATTTACTGTCTCTCCAATATTGTTTATTTGGAAGTCCACATCTGGTTATAACCCCAGGTGGAAGTATCAGGCAAACTGACCTCCCAAAAATCCGTTCGTTCAAGGGTATAAGAACAGCTAGGCGCATATCCTGAAATATTCTTAAGACACGCCATCGCTGTCATATCCAGAGATATCTTTCCGGTTCCGCCTTCGAACAAATAACCCCAATCATCAAACCAATTGTAAGTGTTTTCAGTTTCGTGACCGGGTATCCAGAAAACAGATGGGATCAAAGCCAGATTTAGGTCTTTCACTTGCCCTGGTTGAAGGTGAGGGATTTGATCATCGCCAATCATTATGATGTATGGCTTAAATAATTGCCCTTCAAGCGGGGCGGTCACCTGCCGGGTTTCAGGACAACCAGGTACGGCAACGGCCTGGCAATCAGGAGAAGGATTGATCAGATCGCATCCACCTGACCAGCAATTATATACAGTATAGGAATCTCCAGTGCGATCGTTATATCCATCCAAGTTAATGTATAGCGCAGATTCAATTTTTGCGAGTTCTTCAGCGCTAATGCCCTCAGTGCCTGGTTTCCGACTTACCTGAACATGCAGATTAGCCATTTGCCAGCTTGATTCTTTAGCTGGCTCGACTGATACTCCGGGAGGGATAAAAAGGGGTTTCCTGCCGTGGTTGTGGGCTTCCGTTTCATCCATGTAAGATGTAACTGTTTGTGCTTTCATATCTTCTGCTAATTGGTGAACCCCGCTTCTGATTGCATCCAAACAATATGAATCACAGGGAACGCCAATACTCTGAGAAACCTCAGTTACAAGGTACTCGATGCCGATATCCGTCAACTTAGAAAAATCGGGTAACTCGGGAGGGATTCCCAGCGCAACCATACCCGCAGACAGGGCTGCAGAAACATAGGCTTCACAATTATTGCATATTCCAGCGCTATCCAGCACACCTGCAATTTCCGATACTGCCACTGATTTTAACTCTTCGTATTTTTCAGATACCCAGTTTACAGCGCCGGTAGCAAATTTCCACAGGCTTTCATACCAGGATTCTTCCCCCTGACCCTGGTATATTTCTGGGCAATATGGTTGGTGGTTGTTCTTTAGCGATTTAAAATACGATTCGTTGAAGGTACCTGATGCTACATCTGTTATATAGACACATCCCCAGCCCAGGCTTGGAGGAATAGGCGGGGTGAATTCAATAATTTTCGCTGTATAAATCTGTTCAGGTTGTGGTGGCGGGCTGACCGTTGGGATATATTCGATTGTTGATGCCGCGCCAAACGGACCATATTCGACATGAACTGTGTTAGAAGGACTGCCAGTTATTTCGCCGCCATATGTTGGTACGACCCGTATATAAAAATGGATTGGATAGAGAATCAAGTTGCCATACTGGTGAAAGTTGGATGTTGCTTCAGACAGGTCGTACAAATTATTAACAGTATATGAAAGCATATATTGCCTGATATCTCCGATGGTTGTTTTACCTGGAGTGAAAGCAGGAATCGATAATTTGGTTCCATCTGGATATTGCAGGTGGTTTTGAATAACAGTACTTCCCTGACCCGGTTTTTCTAACAGCACTGAAAAATCGAGCTTAAATACACTTCCACAACCATCCACGGTGCATTGCCCAGTAATGCTTGTTTCGTAAATCAGCCCATCGGGTGATGAAGTTGACTGATCTGAAAACGGTTTCAGGCTAACCTGTACCAAAGCCTGCGGGTTATTTGCAAGAGATGTCTTCCATGGAAAATCAAAATCAGTACCCCCTTGAATATCAGTATTGGCTTTTGCTTCTACCAATTCTCGCGAGTTAAATTCACCAGATCCTATCCCACCACAGCGCATGTTCCCATCCACGCAGACTGCCAGCGTAGTTTTTTCAAGCAGGGTGTGGATATTGCCGATGAGTTGCGCGGTAGTACCTGTCCAGGTCCAGACCTCCAGATCTGCCCAAACAGGGAATTGAGCTTCATCCGAAATAGATACAAGCGCATCATTCAGGTCAACAAAACCATTAATGACTGGGATGAATCCAATCTCAGGCACACGTTCAGCCTGGTTTTGGTTTATAGAAGCATAAAAGTAAACTATGCCCACCCCATTCATAATATGGAGTCGCCCGTCATTGGTTGGCAGTGCGCCAGCAATGTTGGGTGGATGTGCTGAAATCTCTTTTTCTGGTTGGTAGAATCTACCCGGGAAGGATTTTTTCGCGTTATAACCCATAATAAAATAACTGACAATTTCAGTATCATCAATCTGATCTTTGACGATGTATATTTTTTCAGGAGTATCCACCTGTTGATCAAATATTGGTTTAAAAATACCGGTATTTTTTTCTGATCGAAATAGAACTAAATTATTAATCTCATCGGAATTTGCAGATATTTGAATTTTCGCCTGATTTCCAGAAATATTTCCATTAATTTCAGGAGATTTGGTTGTGGCTTTTTTATTTTCGGGTGCAGTAAAGCCATCAGGGATGAAAGTGACTGGAGTGTCTCTGGCGCTACTCTCAGGCAGTTTGAGAAAGACGGGGGTATTTGCTGGAATTTCTTCGCCGTCACCAAATTCAGGTATAGACCGTGTTGTAATATTTTCTATAGGGAGGCTGTATTGCGCGCTTAACGATTGGCGGGAATCTCCCGGCAGGGCAGTATGTACCGTGTAACCGGTTTCTGGTTGGGCAGGGAAGATGGTGACAGCATTGGATAGTACAGTCTGTCCATCTTTCTCTGTTGCAAGCAAAGTGAGGGTGGCTGGTTGTGATTGAACAAGCCATTGAAAGGTCAAATTGGCTTTCTGTTGGCTCCCAACGAAATCCCTTTCACCAACAACAAGTCCGTTAATCCATAATTGAATATGAGTGGGCTTTTGGTTCCCTTTGATAATCACCTGAATATCCACCCGGGTACCAATAGGAAGGGATGAATTGTTCTCCGGGTTTACTATTGCAACGGAAAATCGTTCTCTGGGTATGTTGACCGGGGTTCCGGATAGCGCAAGGGGGGATTGTGGGGTGTCATTATTAATAAGATTGAGCAGGTTGCACCCGATAAACAGAAGTGAAATAATAAGGATGGTTAATCCGATGAGGATAGGTCTTCTTTTAATAGGGTCATCTCCTTAAGCAAGTTAGATTGATGACAAAGAAGAAAGTACATCACTTTTATGTCACTTGTTTCCGGCAGTTTTGGTATATTTTTTTTGAAGGATGATTGATGGGATGGTAATTGGAATATGATCTGCCGAAAATGTATTTGCCACGATATACCTGGCAAATTCAAAACAGATTATTCAAAGTATAGCACAAGCAAATGACGGTTGTGCACTGAGTTCCTGCAAATACATACAAAAATGTTAACTATTACTGGAAGAAATTAATATTTTTCGAAGTATAGATTGCATCCAGCTGGTTCGATCATAACCTATTACCTCCAATTTCAGAAAATAATAAAAATTAGTAATTGATTTTAATCTCACCACTCGGCCTGCCTGCGACAATCCGCTGATTGAAGGGGATGACGAACTCTGTATAATGAATATGGGTTTACGAGAGGAGGGGTTGCCATGCAGGATCAAAAGCAATGCCAACGTTGCGGGGAGGGCATTCCCCTGGATTCACTGTATTGCCCCGTTTGCGGGCAGGAGCAGCGGCAGCAGCCGGTGGTTCCTGTCTCTATCTCCACCAGTGCACCATCGAAGGGTATAGGCAAAGGCTGGCTGATCGCCCTCCTTATCGCAGGGGTGATCGTGGTCTGTTGTGTGTGTATCGGTTTGTATCTTATCTATTCTTACAATAGTTATTAATATCCCCCGTTGATTTATCATACGGCAGAGATGGCTGCCGGCTGTTGGGCAAGTTTTTTCTGACGCAATAAATAATTCAGATTCAATCCGACTGCAGACGCGGTACTAAAGAACATGGTAGCCAGCCCGGCGGCGGCAATGGATGACGGTAGTATAGATGCCAGCAGATGGGTGAGCGTATAAGCCAGTAACCAAAACACCAGGTGGATTTTAGTCTGCCTGATCATCACCCGGCTGCCCTGCAGGTATAACTGTGATCTTCCACCCCAGAAATATCCGAAACCAAACCCCGCCACAATAAATGGGATGAATACAGCCGGGCAGCAAGCGATAAAGGAGCTCAGCATAAATACCATGTTCACACCCATCATGAGGCAGGGCATCACCATGCCGAGGATGTACGTTTTCGTGCGAGCAGGTTGCAACCTGCCAATTCTGCGTGCCAGCAGGAAGAAGATGAACCCTGTGAATGGCAGACTTACAATGCTCAATAAACGTAAAGCTGTATCCATGTATGGTCCCTCCCTCAACGCAGCCGCGGGAGCGGCGCGCCGCAATGCCGGCAGTACTGATCTACACCTGTTGCAGAGATGGGTTTACCGCAGCGGTTGCAGTAACGAATGAGGTTTTGATTCACCGAAGGCGCTTTCTGTTGTATCAACGGCTTGCCACAGCGAAGGCAGGAATTTTGCCTGCCATAGTTTACTGCACCGCATGCGGTGCAGTATTGGAATCTCACCTGTAAGCCATCATCTGGAAATGTCATCCTTTTCTTGCCCATTAGAAGCCCCCGGTAGCAGAAGTATTGTCATCGCCATCTATAATCCCGGCAGTGGAGGAGCCCCCGCCTTCCCCACCGGTCGCATCTGAAGTGGTCGGGGGTTCGGTGCGGGTGTTCTTCAGGTCATCGATCAGGTTATCGATGCGCCGGTTCAGATCTCGCGTGTAGTTTTCACCCGTTGATACATCACTTTGCCCGGTCTGGCTCTCAGGAGATTCATATTCAAGCGATTCCGGTTCTGTGCCGCCTGCGAATTCACCGGGAGAGCTTTCTTCACCGCCGACCGGTTCCATTGCATCGACGAAACTGTCCAGTTCCTCTTCCTCACTGATGGCGTTCCTGGTGGAAGCAGTCGAGCCACTGGAGGATTGCGCTGCTGTCTGGTCACTGGATTCGGGAGAAACGCTATCGCTGGCATCCGGCTGCCATACACTTGTGGCTTCCTCCTGCAAATCCTGATCTGTCTCGCTTACAGCCTGTGGAAAGGAATCATCCCGGGTGGAATCGACCGCAGCGATATCTTCTGATGCAGGTACAGGCGGCGGTGTTGCTGTGGTTCCAGTTGTGCCTCCAGTATGGGCTGCGGGCGCTGGTGGTGACACACTTGTATCCGGGTCGGCAATATAAACTGAGATGGAAAAGTGGCTCTGAAAGTCAATCGTGTTTGTCTCAGAACCTTGGGCGTTATACAGATCTTCAAATGCCAGTCCGCGCACATTGCATGCGAGGAACTCATTCCCGTTGGGGAGCCTGACCCAGTGTGGATTCCCATCCGGGTGACCTCCAAGCAGGTGATCCAGGTCTTCGCGGGTAACATCCATCCGATGATCGGTTTCAGTTAATTCTGTGGGCACCAAACCCATCGCCTGCATGACCAGATAGGCATCCTGATCGCTCAATACTTCCAGACGCACATTGGTGATACTTCCGGTAAATGGGGCGCCTGGTTTATTTCCGGATTGGGTGGTACTGGTCTCGGATGGCTGCGGGGCTTGAATCGGCTGGACGGTGGGTGCTTGTGGCGAGGGTGGTCTGGCAGGTGGTTTATTTAGATTATCAAGGATGGCAGACGTGTTGCCAGCAAGCCATTCTCCTGCCTCCTGTTCGCCTGCGGTTCCCGATTCATCGATGATCGTATCTGCCAGGGAACTGGTTGTGCTGGCGGGTGGGGGCTGTCCTTCCAGGAGGAGCCAAGCCAGCACGAATAAAAATGTAGCTGCTGTGGCTGCAGATTGTCCGAGGGCGTTAACCCGGTTGCCCGCGCCAGTGAAATCAACAGTAGAATCTGCTGATGGGCGAGGCGCAACAGGGTTTTCTTCCGGCTGGGACTGATCTGCCGGTTCCTGTGGTACCGGAACTACCGCCCCCGGCGCTTCGACCAGCGTGGTCGATGATGCACTGAGTGTGTTGCCGGTGGCGATGCTGGTGACGTTGACTGTCACCTGGTGAGATCCGGCAGAACGGACAGGTACCGAAATGGAATCCCGCGTGATTGATCCACCATTTTCTCCGCTCATGACTCCATCCACAAGCCAGATGACACTGAAAGCCGTGCCAGACAATGCATTATCGGGGGTAATGGTCACACTACAATCAATATTTTCCGATATCTGAATCCGGTCGATGCAACCCATGCTAATACTGAAGGTTGCTTTTTCCAGAGTATTCCCGGGTAATTGGGCTGGAGGAGGCTGCGATTGGTCCGATCCACCCACCCTGACGCCTTCAATCTGGATCAAACCGGGGTTAAATGGTTTCGGTTGTTCCACAACATACCAGCCTTGCTCATTCCCGGTCACAAAGTGGGTGATCAGGCAAGTTTCTTCTCCGGTGATGCGATTCGGATCAGATGTTTGGCTGAGTTTAATGGTGCAGGTGGAGGTTTTTATTTTGGCTACTGGCGCGTTAAAGGTTGGCGAGCCTGTGTGATAGTTATCCAGGCGGATAATGATCTCTGAGACGTTTTCCGTGACCGATGTTGTAGAAGATTGCTTCGGATATCCGGCTGGCGGATTCTTCTTGATTGAATAAAACAGATCGCCCAGAGCTGCTGTCAGATTTCCATTTGAATTTCGGGTAACGGTGATTTCAGTGGTTGCAGTCTGGTCACCCGAGGTGAGGGTGATTATCCATTCTCCTGTCCAGTCAAAAGAATTCTGGGCGTGGACAGGAGATACAGGCTGAGCGAAAAAAATAGCTGGAAAAAGTATAAGAAAGAAAATAGAAAGGAGATAAGGATTATTTTGCTTCATCAATCGTGCAATACCTTCCGTGTGTAAAGGATGGTTAAGGCAGGTGATGAAAGGCAATGTAAGCGGTAGGGGTCGTGGTGATAATTATGACAACATAATTATTTTACGTCGGATAGGTCATAATTACTATACAATAAACGTGGTCGGGCGTATGCAGGGTGGATGGATCCTGATACGCAAAATATGCGAGGAAAGCAGGGAAAACATGCGCCAATTTCTCATTACTGAGAAAACTAACCAGATTCAATTCAAGCTCACCTCACCAACCATCTCCCCATCCGCGCGGGTAGATGGTATTTACAAAAAGCATACCTATCCCTTCTGCCTGCCGGTGGAACACGCCGCCGAGAACCTGCCGCCCGAGATCCGCGCGGAGGCAATCGCCTGGTTCGCAGAGCGCGGCATCCACTGGCATGACGGCGCGGGTGAAAACCCATCCAACCATCTGTGTGATTCGCAGGTGTGTTGTGTTAATTTCCTGTTCCCCTTTGGCGATCAACCCGAGGCATTGAAGCGACTGCTCCTGCCGCTGTACCCGCATATCGATGCGATGCTGCCCATCGAGGGCGGCAGGTATGTTTCGTTCGAATGGATCGGTGCACGCAATTACCTGGGCGAACGAGTGCGCCCCCCTGTGGTCCCCCCAAATCCGAGCCCGATTTGGAGGGACGTAGATGGACGAATACGCGGGGCGAACTGCACTTCGACGGATGCAGCGGTGATGTTTCACTGCACTGATGGCAGGATGCAGATTGTGCTGATCGAGTGGAAGTACACCGAATCGTACGGGAGTTTTTATTGCGGGGTGTCGAAGAGCGGCACCGATCGCACCGCCATTTACAGACCATTCTTCGAACAGGAAGATTCACCGCTTCGCCGGGAGCTGATCCCCTCGTTTGAGGCGCTTTTCTATGAACCGTTCTACCAGTTCATGCGCCAGCAGTTCCTCGTGCGTGAAATGGAAATGGCGCATGAACTGGGTGCAGATGTGGTCAGCCTGCTGCATATCTCCCCGGCGCGCAACCTTCCCTTCCGCCGGGTTACCTCACCGGAATTGCAGCATCTGGGCGAATCAGCCACTGGAGTGTGGGCAAAATTGGTAAAGGATGACCGCTTTCGGGCGGTATCCACTGAGGCGCTGTTTGGGGAATATCTGCGGGAGACATCCCCTGAGATGCGCGGCTGGGGGGAGTATATCCAGCAAAGGTACCGGTGGATTTGGGATTGAAATATTTGTTGTTTGAATCATGTGGGTGTAATATATGAATTAATCAGTTCGTTGAATTTTCTCTGCTCCCCATCGATGAAGTAACCAAGTGAATACGCTCTTCTCTGTTTCTATCTTGTCCTGGAGGATGATGATATGAGGCTAATGTTCACCAATCTTTTATTCCTGTTGTTACTGGTTGTGCTTTTGGCTGGTTGTACCCAGGTTGTTCCATTGGATGAGGCTTGTCAAGGGGATGAAATTTCAAAAGCCTCAGTAGAAGGAAATATCTTAATAGATTTTTGCAATCAGGCGGATGATGGACAAATTATGTGCGTATTTTATGTTGCTGATGCAGGGGAGAAGGTGCCTGTTGTTCTCCGTACTAAAACGGATTCTGCCTGGCCGCTTGGTATTTATCCAAAACTTTCTGCAGAGACAGTAAAAGGTTTGATGTGTGGTGATCGTGAAGATTGCTCTCAAGGAGAAAACAATACCCGGTTTCGCGTAACGGGAGAATGCAATCCCATCAAGCACAATCTTTTTGTTAAAGGATTTAAAAACATCAAACCAATAAATTAAAGAGATTGATTTTATTGCCATTGGGGTAATAGCATAATTCACAAAATGAATAATAAGAAAGGTGAGTGAAATGACAAAATCGCATATTCCAGATAAGCTTATGGAAAACATCCTTCCACACCTGGTGCAAGGAGAAGAAGTGATTGATGCCCAGAAGGCTGGTATTTTTGGCGGGGGAAATATCTCCGTTTTAACCACCAAGCGGCATCTATTAATAAGTAAATCAATCAGCGAGACAACTTACCTGAATGATGATGAAACCATTAAATTTTTTGAACAGCAGTCTTCCCTACCAGTTTATGGATGGGTGTACTTGCTCACAAATCTGCGATTTCTGGCAATCGACCTTTCCAATGATAACTGGTTGGTTGCAGAATACCCGTTGGCTGCCATGTCAGGCTTGTTTGTGGTGCCAGTTTTACACATCAGTGGTGCACTGACGGAGCATTATCGAGGGTTTAAAATCATCTTCCAAGATGGAAAAGAGCAGGCATTTTATCATCCCGGTCCAATATTTGATGACCCGAAGAAAGTGAGTAATATATGGAAATCTGAAAGTCAAAAAATATATGAAAAATTACCCAGGGAAATTTGTGCTTTGACGAATATAAAATTTTCTCCTCCTTATGAAGGGAAGAATAGTGCATCTAATGAACTTACCTTTTATGTAAAATCCGATTTAGTTTTTCCCCAGCGATGCGCAGCCTGCATGAAAGAAGCTGTTCCATTTAAATATGACATCATTGATCCAGGTTCAGAAATCGGGCAGAGTGTATCTGCGGCCACTTTGTTTTGGATCAAGTTTGAAATTCCTTATTGTGAGGCATGTTATCAAAAAAGGTTTGGGTTCTTAAAGAAAGAAAGGGCAGTAAAAAAGACAAGGTTTGATTTCCTAATGGCAACAATGAAATTTGATAACAGCGATTATGCTAAAGAATTTCTTGAAATAAATTCAGAAAATTAATTTCTTCCAGGCAAGGTTAGGGCATTGATTAGGTATGCCCCAATGTACATACGATTTGAGGGGAAACAAGAAGAAGCTAAATTCTCATATCCGAATAAATTAATCTGCTTCAGAACAAATTCATTACGTCAACCATATTAGACGGAACGAGATGAAATGTCCTTCCGCTGTGTCACCTCACCGGATTTGCAGCATCTGGGTGAGACGGCGACGGGTGTGTGGGTAAACATATGCGGTGGGTCAGGACCCACCCTACAGGGAGAAAGATTTCGGGCGGTATCCACTGAGATGCTGTTTGGGGATTATCTGTGGGAGATATCCCCTGAGATTGGCGGTTGGGGAGAGTAGATCCGTGTAAGATATGTGTGGCTGAATGATTGCCTGGACTTTTTCCAGCCAATCCTGATCGATGGGGCGGGTAAATTCCCAGATAGAATCCACCCGAGTATGGTATGCATATATAATGAATGGCGACGGCTGAACGGGTGTGAAGTTTTCCACTGGCAGAAGCCTGATTAAATATATCTCCTCCATCCGGGAGCAGCAGCATGACATCCAACCCGTATCCGATTGCAAAAAGTGACCAGCGCCTGACCCTGTTCGCCTGGGGTGTAACCGCCCTGGTGAGCGTGCTACCAGACATCCTCTGCATCGAGGTGTTCCATATCTCTCCGGGGGTTTTGCTTCCGTTCAAAATCGCCCTCCTTGCCCTGCTGGCGGTGACGGCTTTCGTGTGGGCTCCGCTGCGTGGGTTGCGCAACTTCTTCCTGGCGATGCTGGCTTTCTTCGGGTTGAGCGAACTGCGTCTGCAATTCGATTTCACCATCCCCGCGCTGCAAAAGCTTTTCGGCGGTTCAGCCTTCGATACGCGGATGCAGGCAGAGCAGACCGGCAAGCTGGTCTTGTCACTGGTGATGATCGGGTTTCTCTTTTTGCTGGGGTACAAACGGCGAAAGATGTTCCTCGCTTGCGGTGATCTCCGCGCGCCGATCGAACCGGTAAAGCCGCTTGGCTTTCTCAAACCTGTACCATGGGCGGCGTTCGGGCTGCAGTGGGGATTTTACATCGCGGCAGCGCTGGCGATCCTGTTGTATCTCGGCGGCCGTCCGGATGGAGAAGCGCTGCGGCGGGTGTTGCCGATTTTGCCTTCGATTTTGTTTTACGCAGCGCTAAATGCATTCAATGAAGAGGTGACTTACCGCGTTCCGATGCTGACTACGTTGGAAGCGGTGGCCGGCAGCCGCCAGGCGCTGTGGATGGCGGCGTACTTCTTTGGCATTGCACATTACTTTGGCACTCCCGGGGGAATACCGGGTGGGATCGCTTCGGTGTTCATGGGTTGGATTCTGGGTAAGGCGGTTGTGGAGACGCGCGGCTTGTTCTGGGCGTGGTGGATCCACTTTCTCAGTGATGTGGCGATCTTTTTCTTTCTCTCTGTTTCGCTGGTCAGCTAAAAAAATTATTTAGGACAGTTGCAAAAACTCTCAAATCTATTAGAGATTAAGTGTTTGCCGGTTTTTGTTTTTGGTTTTCACTGTTGTTGGTTTCACTCATTTCCGTAGAGTCGTCGTGTTGCATGGCTACGGCGCGGATCCCGCGAAGTTCTTCCATCAGGCCTTCTATTCGAGAGTCAAGATCTTGATAATAATTGAAATTCGAAGAGGTGTGCTCTTTCACTTCTTTTGTTGTTTTGTTTGCTTTCATTTCTCATCTCCTCACCGGTAAGTATCTTCTCTAATGTAAGCAAACCTGGAATAATCGAATATATCTGTGTGAAGGTGTTTGCTGCAACAATAAAATAATGGCTGGATTGCCAAAAAAGTAAAAACATTTTACAAAAAAATATTTGTATATACAATAGGTTTTTTAATATCTGTACATTTCTTTGCTTATTTATATCGCGCGAACCTGCTTGTTTTAGCAAAGGAAAAATTGTAGATTTGTTTCTGCTAGCCGTTTGCGTGCGGAAAATGGAATGCATACTTTTTGAACCATTAAATGACCGGGGGCGTTGGAGCGTTTGATTTTGAATTTATTGTCAGGTGATTCTCGTTTCATCGAATATGCATTGGCTTGAGATTGCAGACAAAAATCAAGTCCGGTTTTTTCCGGACTTGATCAAAACATTTACTGGTCTATTTTAACTCTGAAGGTAGTCTTTACCTCCAGGTTGCCTTCTCCAATTTTTCGGGTATTAAGTGGTGATACTTTGGCTAAATCACCACCCGGGGCCTGGGTGTTCACCTCGAAGCCGGTGATGCGCGGGTTTTCGAAGCGGGAAAGCCAGAAATACGCTCCCCACATATCTGTACCGGGCGGGATGGGCGTTTGCGCCTTGTATTTCGGACACTGGATGCGGATGGTGTCGGATACACCCGGGGTGGAATAATCATCCAGATCGAAACCGCTCAACTGGGTTGAAGATGCTCCAAATAACGGCCGCAATACATTAACCACAAAACGGCTTTTATCCTGCCCCGTGTATGAGCCTCTACATTTATCTGCCTGAATGGTGTTTTGATCATAAACTATCTTGCCACTACCGGTGTAATATGTGCTGAATGTGTTGGCGTCGTAACGGATTTTGAGCGGCACCTCAGAAGTGATAGAAAGAACAATATTTGTACCTGGTCCGGTGAGTGTGACGGTAGATTCGACCATCAGGCGCAGTTTGCATCGGGAAGCTTTCTTAAGCACATCGTCAATCGTTGCAGAACCATAAGTATCTTTGTAGTGTTTTGCGATGATCTTACCAAACGCCGAGCGGGGGTTTTTAAGGTATTGCGCGGCATAGTATGCGTCGTAGTCATCTTTGGCAACACAGTTTTCCAGGTTACGCTTGAAGTTTTTTTCAAATTGCAGGATGACATTTTTGATGGAAGGTTGCATCCAATCGAGAGCCTGTTGTTTATCTGCGGCGTTGGTGTAGCGGGTTTCCATTTCATCCAGCAGGCTGAGTGTATCCGTCCATCCGCTTAAAGATTGACTGGTGAGATTCATATTCAAATATGATGTAGGGGTGAGCGGGGTAAGGTCACTATCCTGTGCGGCGTTATTCTGTTTTGTCCGGGCACGTTTATCGGTGGGGGGATGTTTCACGGCGGTGTCTTTGACCGCAGAGCGGGTGGTCTTGCCTGTGCCGGCGGGACCGGTGTGGGTTTGCTGGGTATCCCAGGGTTGCATTACCCAGTCATCCGCTGGCGGGATGAGCGCTGCCAGTTTAGCCCTGCCCGTCATGGCAGCCATGTCGTTTTGATCATAAACCCCGGTGAAGTAAAACTCGCTACCATCCGGGTAGAAATCAAATGTAGAAAGCACCTCTCCTTCGGCGATGGTGGTGCCCGGTGGCGGGGTGACGGTGAGCACTGCCGGTTCATCCAGTTCCAATCCGACTGGTTCGATGAGGACTGCGCCAAGTAAACCACCGGTGAGTGGAGCGCCTTGCATACTTGCCACGGGTTTTAGCGTGAAAACAATGGTGTCATCCAGCGCGCCGGGTGGGATGGTGTAGGTGTATTGGGCACCATTTGTTCCTGTGACGCTCAGCGAACCGCCAGCGGGACCGATCTCTTCTGAAGCTGTGATCAATGTGGGCATTAACCCCATACTTTCCAGCATACTGGGGTCAAAGTTCTCAGGGTCGAAGGATTCGGGGTTGAAGTTAGAGAAATCCATATTTTCAATGTCGGGGGTTGTGATATCTGTGTCGATTTCCACCGTGAGCGGATTGGGTTCCTGAGGTGGTGTCTGTACACTCACCTCCAGCGGGATACCATCTTTATTATTGGACACAGGTGTCAGGCGGTAGCTCAGAATGCGGTCAGCCAGGGCGGGGAAGTCTTCATAGCTGGTAACATCCCCTGCCAGTTCGAGGAAGGGGACGAAGTCGCTGCCAGCAATGCTGATCTCGATCCGGTAGGCATCTGCGCTGAGATCCTCCCATGTGAGATCGACGGAAATGGGAGAGGTAACCTCCGCGCTGAAACCACCGTCACGATCGGTGAGAGCGCCGGGTGAAGCGGGCTTTTGCGGGGCAGGAGAACCCGGTGCAGGAGGAGCTTCGGAGATTTCATTTTGCGGGGGTGGCGGGGAATCTTTTTTGAGGGAGACGGGCAATCCGCAGGCGGTACTGACGAGGGTGAAGATTAAAAGCGGAAATAACAGGTTGCGTATCTTCATATTTGCACCTCATTATTAATATGCTAAATAACATAATAATTATCTGTTTATTAAGGGATTCTAAATGGCTGCTGTATGAGGTTTGGTGTAATTCGTTTTGGATGGGAAACGCAGGAATTCTTAATGAAAATTAGATGGGTATATTTACATTCCCGCCACTATAATCATCAAAACGGAGAGTGAAGCATGGATGTGAAGAGGTTACTTAACCCCGCGGCGTTGGTCGGATTGGCTCTCTCGGTGTTCTTTGCCGTCAGTGAAAAATGGACGGTGCCCGAATTTGCCTGGAGCACCTGGCTGGCAGGGCTGGTCTTCTCATACGCGAGCATCGTCTCGTGGGCGCTGCACGTCCTGTTCACCGCCCGGGAGGATAAGCCGCTCTTTGAGAGGCGGCTGCCCTTCCTCAGCACCCTCACCCCCGGTGTATTCCTGCTTATCCTGATCCCGCTGGTGCTGCTGGGAGCGTATATTGCCTTTCGGGTCTATACCTTTTTATTCGGTTTCTACGGTGTCTTTCTCTCGGTATTCGCTTCCATGCCGCCGGATGACCTGTTCGGACCGGATGGCTTCATTAATTCGGATTTCTTCACCCCGCTGGCGGAATTGCTACGCATGTTCTGGCCGATGGCGGTGGGTACGCTCATCGCGAACGCGGGTGTGTTCCTCAATCATGAAATTTGGAAGCAGGTGTTCATGCCTTTCAAGGCGGAGATGCTGCGTATCCACATCCTCACCCTGGCGATTCCTTTCCTTTCGCTCGGGGCATGGATACTCTTCAAGAATGCCTACCAGCCGGTGACGGTAGTTTTGCTGCTGGTAATCTTCTACCTTCTACCCGGCAAGGAAAAGCTGGTGCAGCAAACCCAGCCACCGAAGTTTCCAAATATCGATATCCTCTGAATAGTTATGTATATAAACTAGTTGACAATATAAACCATTAATGGTATTCTGTAACCGTGAAATTAAACGGAGGAATACCATGACTACAAACACCCATATCGATCACCTGATTCAAAAAACCCGCCGCTACGAATTTGCCGACGGATTGCGCGATGTTCAGTTTGCCCTGCTCATTGGTCTCGCCAGTTTGGGCGCCTGGCTCGCCCTCCAGCCGTACTGGATGACCATTATCATCAAAGCATCCATCCAGTATGGCAAATGGGCTACCCTGCTCGGCATGGCACCGATTGTTATCACCATCCTGGTGGTGTGGGGCATGCTGTGGGTCATGAAGATCGTTCGCCAGCGCTGGCTCTGGCGTGAAAGCGGCACGGTGAAACCCTCCCGCTGGGTGGTTCCCCGCAAAGTTAACCTGATCAGTACGCTAATCTTCCTGGTTGCCATCGGCGTCGCGGCGGGGATGTGGGTATTGGGTTGGGTTCCGGAAAGTATTATTCTGAAAATGATCTGGGTCGCCACAGGGTGGAGTTTTGGCTATACCCTGGCTGCGGTGGGAATGCAGATTGGTCTGACCCGTTATTTGTATGTCGGTCTGGCGGGCGGACTGCTATCGATCATCGCTCTGCTTCTCCCGCTCGATTTCGGGCAGACGGTGCTGCTCATCGGCGCGATCTGGTTCTGCATCCTTCTATCGAGCGGTCTGGTTACGCTGTTTACGCTGATCTCTGAAAAGAGGGGAGAGCAAAATGGGTGATGAGATCAAAGACCTGGCCAACCTGGATCGGTTGATCCACGAACCTTCGCGCCTCGCCATTGTGGCGGTTCTGTCTGCCTGCGAGAGCGCCGATTTCACCTACCTGCTGAATGCCACCGGGTTAAGCAAGGGCAACCTCTCGGCGCATCTCACCAAGCTGGAAGAAGGTGGCTATATTTCTATTGCCAAAAGTTTCAAGGGCAGGTATCCCAACACCAGCTGCTCGCTCACCAAAGAAGGCTTGCGCGCATTTGAAGCCTACCGTAAACAGTATCTGGCTTTTGCCCGGCATATGAATAAGCAGCCATAAGAATTGAATCAACCACCGGTTACAAGAATTGAGATAGTGCGATATCTGGTTCCTGATCCACTCGGCGAAGTATGCCTGATGATTAGCGGGTGCTTTTGTGCTATGATGTTGGCAAGGGATGCACATGAAAAAGAAAGAAGAAAAACCATTCAGTAAAAACAGGTTCTTTGCCCTGCCATCTACCAAGCTGGGATGGTGGGCGGTGGCGCTGGCATTTATCTTCGGCTTAACCAATATCATTAACGCTACCATCTTTATGCGCCTTCCGGGTGATGAACCCTGGCGGCAGGCGATTCTGCCCATCTATGGCATCCTCATGCTCGCATGCGGTCTGGCTGCCGGGATGTCTGGCCTGGCTGCCATCATCCGCAGGGGAGAGCGGTCATGGGTTGTCTGGCTGACGATCTTACCGGGCGTTTTTGTTCTCTTTCTACTAGTGGGGGAATTTCTTTTTCCACATTGAACCTTGCGCGTTGTATTGCTTGCATCCTATTAGAGTTCATTACGTATAAATATATGTAATTTGAAGTTATTTGGTTTAAAAATATTTATTTTAGATATTTTATCCTGCTTGTTTGTAAGATGATTAGTGGTGGGTTATGACAGAAAAGATTAAGATTGATTTAGGCAGTATTCAGCGTACACTTTTCCTGCCTTTATGGGGCAGGGCACAGGAAACCGCGAAGGCGGATCCGATGCTGGTTGATCATAAAGCAGTGGAAGTGATAGAGAAAGTAGATTTTGATTTTTCTCCGCTCGCTGAGAAAATGAGCGCATTGACACAAATCGCATGGATCCAGCGTTGCACGCTGGTGGATGAGGCGATCCGTCAATTTCTTCAGGTGCATCCACGGGGAACGGTGGTGAATATCGGCTGCGGTCTGGATACCACCTTTAGCCGGGTGGATAACGGCTCCCTGCTATGGTACGACCTCGACCTGCCAGACGCTATCGCCTTACGCAGGCAGTTTATCCCTGAGACAGACCGCGCGAAGATGCTCGCCTCCTCCTTCCTTGAGGAAGGCTGGCTGGATGAAATCAGTGTTCGAGATGGAGTATTCTTCATGTCATGCGGGGTGTTCTACTATTTTTCAGAGGCTGAGATAAAGAAATTCCTGATCCGGTTGGCAGATAAATTCCCCGGGTGCGAGATCATCTTTGATGTCTGCTCCCCCATGGGGGTGAAAACAGCAAACAGGATGGTCTTAAAAAATGCCGGGATGGATGAAAGCTCTTACCTCACCTGGGGGTTGGCGCATACCCGTGATATTCTGGCATGGGATGAGCGCTTTGGTATTTTGAACACCCTGTATTACTTCAAAGACAGCCGGATAAAACCCAATGTGAGGTTTGCCGGTTGGATCTCGAACCTGATGAAAATCCAATATATTCTGCACTTTAGGCTGGGGAAATAGAGCCGCTCGTATTGAATAAACCATTCCTAGAATGCTCCGGTATAATCGAATCATGAAAATAGCAGTCATTGGGGCGGGAGCTTCAGGTATTTTTGCGGCGCTATACGCGGCGAAGAACGGGGCGGACGTAACCCTGTTTGAGCGGAACCCGGCGATCGGACGCAAATTGCTGGTGACGGGCAGTGGACGCTGCAATATCACCAATGATGCCACCGCTCCCTCCGCTTATACCTGCGCTGATCCGCAGTGGATGGACACCCTGCTGAACCGCTTCGGTGTATCTGATTTATTAAATTCGCTGGCAGATCTGGGTATCCCGGTAACCAAGACATCTGATGGATGGTATTACCCGCTCTCCGATTCTGCCGCCTCGGTGGTGGAAACCCTTTCCAGCGCCCTGAACCAGGCAGGTGTAAAACTGATCGAGTCTGCGCAGGTCCAAAACATCAGCCTGATGCAAAATGGATTCACAGTTCAGTACAAACAACCCGATGTTGCGCAAAGCCAGGTTTTTGACCGTGTGGTGGTCTCTGCCGGGGGGAAAGCGTATCCCAATCTGGGATCCAGAGGTGAGTTATTTTCAGTGCTGGAATCTCTGGGGCATATGGTGCTACCGCTGCGCCCGGCGCTGGCTCCCCTGCTGGTGGATACCATGAAACTACACCGCCTCGAGGGGATGCGGCTCGATGTGGGGGTTACCCTGTGGAAGGATGGGCAACGCCTGGCAGAAGCACGCGGCAACCTGATCTTCACGAAATGGGGGCTGAACGGTCCGGCGGTGATGGATATCAGCCATCAGGTGTCTGCGCATGATGGTTCCAAAATGGAACTTTCACTCAACCTGTTGACGTTCTTCCAGGAGGAGTACGATCGTTTATTCATGGGGAAACGGGCAACAAGCACTTCTCTGCGGGTTTTTCTGACCGCATTTTTTGCCCCGAGAGTGGTAGATGTACTCGTAAAATACCTTGGCTTGCCCGAAGATATCTGCCTGGAAGCGCTAAATGATCAAGCGATTGAGAAGATGACCAGGGCGCTGCAGGATATCCGTTTGCCTGTGCAGGGGACGCGCGGTTTTGAATACTGCCAGGTTTCAGCGGGGGGTGTGCCGGTCACGGAAGTGGATCCGCTCACACTGGAGTCGCGGCTGGTGCCTGGATTGTTCCTGACCGGTGAGACGCTGGATGTGGTAGGACCGTGCGGCGGGTACAATCTGCAGTATGCCTTCAGCAGTGGTTCGCTGGCAGGGATGGCGGCATCCCGAATAGAATAATTGGCACCTGGATGAAATCATGACAATTTACCATGATCAGATGGGGAATGATATTGAACTGATCCATACCCCGCAAAGGATCATTTCTCTGGTTCCATCTTTAACAGAATTGTTGCTGGACCTTGATTTAGGGGACAACCTTGTGAGGGTCACATCGTATTGTGAATTACCCGCAAAAATATCCAATGCTGTTACCCGAATCGGGGGAGTTAAAAACCTGGATAATCAAAAGATCATTGATTTAAAACCCGATTTCATTTTAGGCAGTAAAGAAGAAAATTCAGCAGGCGACATTCACTCCCTCCAAAAAATACTTCCTGTCTGGATTGGTGATGTAGTCAACCTGGAGGATGTGAGTGACTTGATACAAACAATCGGTCAGATAACAGATCGGAATAGTGCCGCCGGGGATCTGATCCAGCAAATTACCCAAGGTTTTCTGAATCTGCCCGTGTTTACCCCGCTCAAGGCGGCGTATATGATCTGGAAGAACCCATGGATGGCGGCAGGTTCAGGGACATTTATCCATTCGATGCTGCGCCAGTGTGGTTTTGAGAATGTATTCTCCAGTTATGAGCGTTATCCCGTTGTAGATT
This sequence comes from uncultured Leptolinea sp., assembly GCA_964648485.1. Lineage (GTDB taxonomy): Bacteria > Chloroflexota > Anaerolineae > Anaerolineales > Anaerolineaceae > DAIOEK01. The sequence goes on along the minus strand of CAZYOF010000009.1, from coordinate 15,588 downwards.
TTGCAGATCTGGCTGAATGTGAGATTATTCTTCTGTCTTCTGAACCTTATCCATTTAAAGACCGCGACATTGAACAAATGAAACAACATCACCCTGATACAAAAGTTGTGCTGGTGGACGGAAAAAAATTCTCCTGGTATGGCAGTCATATAAAATACTCACCAGATTACTTTCTGCAATTACGACGCAAATTGGAATGAATTCTACCTGTTCGTTGAAGTAAATGTAATTGGATTATTTTGATTGATTACATATCGGTTGAATTACCGGTTGAAAGCATCCATCAGATAGGAGCGTGTTATGACAGACATTGTCATCCTGGGAGGGACCGGATACACCGGTAAATTAATTGCTCGTCATCTGCTAGAGTATTCAGATGCGCGAGTGGTCATCGCGGCGCGGCGGTTAGAAAAATCGCAGGCATTTGTGGATGAGCTCAATCATGAATTCTCCGGCAAGCGTGCATCGGCGGTTTTTGCAGATGCGGCAGATGCTGCTTCTCTGGTTGCTGCTTTCCAGGGCAACACGATGGTGGTTGTGGCTGCCCCCACCACCATGCACGCCGAGACGGTCATCCAATCGGCGCTGGATGCCGGGATAGATTATCTGGATGTTCAGATGAGTGCCAAAAAGCTGGCTTACCTGTACGCGCAGGCTGAAAATATCAAAACAGCGGGAAGATGCTTTATCACCGAAGCCGGATTTCACCCGGGGTTGCCCTCTGCACTGGTGCGGTATGCGGCAGCCAGGCTGGATGTGGTTGAGTCTGCCATCAGCGCCGGGTACCTGAACATGGGAAAAGACCTGCCCTGGACGGAAGCCGTGGATGAAGTGGTGGAAGGGTTTAAGGACTACCAGGCGCAGGTTTTTAAAAATGGTGCGTGGACAAAATCCGGTGCCTACGACCTGCGTAAAATCGACTTTGGTGATGATATCGGGGTGAAAAACTGCTATTCCATGTTCTTCGAAGAACTCAGGCAACTCCCTGAAATGATCCCTTCTTTAAAGGAAGTGGGCTTTTATATCTCCGAATCACATTGGATGACCGATTGGGTGGTGATCCCTATTTTATGGATTTTGCTCAAACTCTTCCCCCGGTCCGTGCGGACGCTGGGCAAACTGATGTGGTGGAGCATGGGCACGTTCCATAAACCACCTTACCGGGTTGAACTCATCGTGCGCGCCACGGGGATCAAGGATCAAGCCAGGGTGGATTTGCTGGCAAAGGTCTCACACAAAGACGGGTATGAATTAACCGCCATCCCGGTTGTCGCGACCCTGCTGCAATATATTGACGGCAGCGTAACCACGCCCGGATTGTGGATGATGGGACATTTTGCGGAACCGGTCCGCCTGATGGCGGATATGCAAAAGATGGGAATTCGTTTCGCTTCGGAAATTCAGCAGAGTTGATTGGTGAGGGCAGAATGAATAGATTCCTAAATTGGGCGAAGAGGGAATTTTCTCTCCGGCGCCGGCTTCTGGTGATGATCCCTGCAGGTGTATTCTTCCTGGGATTGATGCCATATGTACTCATCATGCTGCTGCCCAAAATAGATAGGCTGCTTCAATTCCCAAATCTTTATTTTGGGGTGGGGAACATACTGCTTGCCAGTATTTTTATTCTACTGGGAGGGTATTATGCCCTCTGGTCGATTGGTGTGCAGATTTTTGACGCGAGCGGCACCCCGCTCCCGTTTATGCCCACGCAGAAACTGGTGGTCACAGGTCCGTTCAGGCAATGCAGAAACCCGATGACATTCGGGACGATCTGCGCCTATAGCGGGGTGGGGATCTTGATCGGTTCCATCACCGCCATTCTGACTGTGCTGATCTTCGTTACCCTCTTGATTTTGTATATCAGGAATATCGAAGAGAAAGAACTGGCAGCGCGGTTCGGGCAGGGGTACCTGGATTATAAAGCAACCACCCCGTTCATCATCCCCAGGTTCTGGGAATACTAGATCATCACACTGCTACATATTTCTTATTCATCGTATATATGGAGTGGAGACAAATTTCAACATATGTGGAGGGGAAATGACGGATCAAAACATCCAAATTAAGTTAAATCTACCCATGGGAATAGGGAGTGTGAATTGCTATCTCATCCGCGTGGATGGTGGGTTTATTCTCATCGATACCGGAACTTCATCCAACCGGAGGGAATTGATCCGGCAGATGGAGGACGCCGGATGCAAACCGGGCATGTTGAAACTCATATTGCTGACCCACGGTGATTTTGATCACAGCGGCAACGCGGCGTACCTGCGAAGCATGTTCAAGGCAAAGATTGCCATGCATCAGGCGGATGCCGGCATGGGGGAGCATGGCGATATGTTTGAGAATAGAAAAAAGCCGAATGCGTTGATCCGCGCATTGGTGCCGTTATTCACAGGCTTTGGCAAAAAGGAACGCTTTAAGGCTGACTTGTTCCTGGAGGATGACCAGAGCCTGGCGGAATACGGCTGGGACGCCAGGGTATTCTCTCTTCCCGGTCATTCCAGAGGGTCCATTGGTGTTCTGACTGCCTCGGGGGATCTATTCTGCGGCGATCTTTTTGATAATACCAAAACCCCGGCGTTGAACTCCATCATGGATGATCTTTCCACTGCCCGGGAAAGTATGGGAAGGTTGAATAACTTGGGGATCAATACCGTCTATCCGGGGCATGGCGACCAATTTGCGCATAAGGTGTTGCTTTGAGTTAATTTAGATGATAGGTTAGGTAAATAGTTCAGAAGGATGGCTTCAACCAGTAGTATCAGAAGCTCAAAAATTGATTTTTTTGATGTGTTATATGAATTTGGGAGAAATTGCTCACCCACAATCGTTGGGCTTCAAAAGGTTAATGAATAAAATAGTAAGAGAATTTGCTGTATTTGAATACTGAAAAGCTAAATATGATCCAGAATACCCTACTTGGATTGAGTAATTTTTCGGAATGGGTACAGTATATCAGGAGACCGTATTAATATAAGGTGAATTGCTCCTTGTATAATAAAAATTATTATTTAGGCGAAAAATGATAGATTGGAACACTGTAACAACTACTATTTTGGCTAGTTCTTCAATTACCGCCATAGTGCTTGTAGTTGTTGGTTTTGTTGCAAAAAGTATTTTTACTCAGTTATTGTCCCGTGATATTGAAAAGTATAAATCAACCCGGGAAACGGAGTTAGAACGATTTAAGGCAGATTTACAAAAATCTTCTTTTGAGCATCAAACACGTTATCTAAGTTTACACTCTAAACGGGCTGAAGTAATAGCGGAACTTTATATGCTTTTAGTTCATGCTGAACATAAAGCAATTTCATTAGCAAATCCTGTCCAGTTAGCTGGAGAGCCAACCCAAAACGAAAAGAGGATCGAAGCCTACAAAAGTGGAAAAACGCTTTATGAGTTTTTTGAACAAAATCGGATTTATTTTAAGCAAGATTGTTGTGAAAGAGTAACCAGCTTTATTAACAGTCTTTACACAGCACTGAGTGATTTCAATATTGTGATTTATTCCCTAGAAAATAAAGAGAGCTATAAAATGGGAATTGAAAAATGGCAGCTAGTGTGGGGAAAACTCACAAAAGAGTTACCACCCATCAAAGCTGAAATTGAGAATGAATTTAGAGAGATTCTAGGTTTATTGAGCTGATCATTATATGATGAAAAAATAGTTCCTAATAAATTAAGAAATCCAACTAAACACCTTTTGGAGTACACTGGGAAATATTACGAACCTGACCCAATTGTTCATTCGATACGTATGCGGGTGGGTATCTAAAAGGTTTACGGCATCAATTAAAAGCATTTTTCACTCTTTAAGCTTCCCTGCCCTTATGTACTTAAGTCATAGTTCAGTAATCATAGACCACTCATTACGTGTTAGGCATCGTACCTGTAAATAGACCAGACTATAAGTTCTGCGGCATCTCTTTTACGTATAACCTTTTCCTTTGATTTAAATATGATGATAAGTGATAGTTAATGGAACCAGAGTTTGACACCATGACTATCCAGTCAAAAACCTTACGAGTCTGTAAAAACGGACATCGCTATTATAAAAGCAGCGACTGCCCGGTCTGCCCCATATGCGCACAGGAAAACCGGCCAGCGGAAGGATTGTTTTCCGGGCTAAGCGCGCCTGCCAGGAGGGCATTGCAAAATGCGGGTATCCATACAGTAGAGCAGCTTGCCCGGTTCACGGAAAAAGAAATCCTCGCTTTGCATGGGTTGGGTCCCAGTTCTTTGCCCATCCTTGCCGACGCATTGAGAAGAAAAGGTTTGAATTTTCGCCAATAAAGGAAAGAAGAGAATGGATAACAGATATACCAACACATCCACAATTGATGAATACATAGCGCAATCAGCACCGGAAATCCAACCCGTCCTGAATGAACTACGAGGTCTGATCAAATCCCTGGTACCGGATGCCGGAGAGAAGATCGCGTACGGCATCCCCACCTTCACCCTGCAAGGTAACCTGGTCCATTTTGCCGGGTATAAGACCCATATCGGTTTTAATCCGGGATCCAGCGGGATCGAAAAGTTCAAAGATGAATTGAGCGAATACCGCCTATCCAAGGGGACGGTCCAATTCCCGCTGGGGGAGCCTATCCCCACCGACCTGATCATAAGAATCGTATTGTTCAGGGTGGAGGAAAACCTGGCTAAAGTGAAGCACAAGAAAAAGCCCACCGGCGCGTAATCTGGAGATAAGTCAAGCCACTTGTAAATAAAACTTGTGAGGGGGAAAAGCCGAACCACAATTCATGTGTATCGGTGTGAATTAACGTTTGTGCAGATGATATTTCACGGATAATATATAGATACGCAGGGGATTAATTCCGCACCACAACCGGTTCCGTTTACCTACACAGCCACTCCCAATAAAGCTGCATGATTTTCATCCTTGTCTGTACCGGGAGGATATTATGAAGATGCTGTGTTGTTTTATATCCATCATTTCTGTATTTTTTAATTCAGCCAGCATTTTTGTCGAGAGTGCCGGAACCGTACAGCCGCAGCAGCCGGTCAAGCTGATCTTTATCCATCACTCCACAGGCGAAAACTGGCTGACGGATGGGTATGGTGACCTGGGCAGGACGCTGGACGAGAATAATTACTTTGTCAGCGATACCAATTATGGATGGGGACCCAATGCCATCGGTGACCGGACGGATATCCCCGATTGGGTGGAATGGTTCCGCAGCGACCAAACCGATGAGTACATGCAGGCGTTGTTCTCAGAGACTGGTCAGCATTCATCTTACACGCGCACATTAACTGATCCGGGTGGCGAAAACCAGATCATCCTGTTTAAATCCTGTTTCCCCAATTCAGACCTATCCGGCAGACCGGATGATGCTGCCGGAGATTACGCGGAACTTTCGGTTGCCGGGGCGAAATATGTGTATAACGAAATCCTGACCTATTTTTCCACCAGACCAGACAAAATGTTTGTGGTCATTACGGCGCCACCCCTTTCTGACCGGACACATGCTGCCAATGCCAGGGCATTCAACCTCTGGCTGGTCAATGACTGGCTCAAAGAAAATGATTACCAAACAGGAAATGTATTTGTGTTTGATTTCTATAATGTGCTCACCGGGCAGGATGCGCACCATTATATGAAGGATGGCAGGCTGGAGCATGTTACCGGAAACAGTAACACTTTGTTTTATCCATCCGGAGATGATCATCCATCGGTTGAAGGCAGTCAGAAAGCCACCCGAGAATTTATTCCGGTATTGAATCTTTTTTATGACCAGTGGATATCCACGAAACCGGCAACCCCCGCAAATGAATCCGCGCCAGTTCTACCCGAAAGCACCGCAGCATCTCCGATGGTACCCCTTCCACCGCAGCAGGTAGGGCTCATTGATGATTTCGAAGGTGGAACTCTACGGTGGGAGACTTTTAAGGGAGAAATCAGCGGGACTCAAATTAGCTGTGAGATGGACAGCCAGATGGCAAAAAGCGGTGAAGGTTCACTTGCCATCGCATATGATATCCCGCCCGAAAGTTGGGCAACCTGTGTGCTGTTTTTTGACCCCCCCGTTGACTGGAGTATGGCTGATGCGGTTGCTTTTGATCTACTGGCAGACACCGCTGAATTTGAAGTGAGCCTGTATGTTGGAGCAGGGGATGCCCGGGAGACTTATATTCACCCGGTATCCACCCTGACTGTAACGAAAGAAGTTTGGGTGCCATATGAATTAAGCTGGCAGGAATTCCATCGGGCAGATTGGGAAGAAAATGCAGGAACAGCGCTTACAAAAAATGCGGAAATAAACGGGATCGCATTCGGTTTCAGCCCTGTGAATGGAGAAAAGAATACAGGGATGATCCGAATTGATAACCTGCATCTGGCGAGCAGAACATCCGGTAACGCCCCGCCCGCACAGATGGAAGAACCAACTGCCATACCAGATTCCTCGCCTGAAACGCCCCGCTCCCGTTTGCCAATTTGTGGATCAGGTCTCTTGCTGCCCATTTTGCTGGCACTGATGGTCTGGTTCTGGCGAGTAAGAGGTTAAAAAATGGTGCATCAGCCATGATGACCAAACAGAACCTTAGAAAAACAATTGCCGGTATTCTATTCCTGACCCTTGGCTGTACGGTGGGGATACCGGCGGGTTCCCCATCCATGCCTACGGAACAGCCTCCTGAGCAATCAACAGCAGTTCCGGTAAGCAGCGCCATCCCTAACGACGAGACCCTTTCAATGGTAGATTTTCAGTATATGGGGGCTTTTCGACTACCGGGAGAATCGGATCCACCAGAAACATTTGCCTATGGCGGGAATGCCATGACCTTTAATCCCGATGGAGATATTCATGGCGAGATGGATGGTTATCCCGGCTCATTATTCATCATGGGGCATGACCGGATTGCCTATGGCGGTCTCGCAGATGGCAGCCAGGTTGCAGAAATTAACATCCCTCCTGCGGTCATCTCGCGGAATCTGGATGAGCTCAATCGTGCAGATTTCATTCAGGATTTTTCCAATGTGTTGGAGGGGTCTTTTACCGATCTGGAGGAGATACCACGGGTTGGAATGGCTTACTTGAACAACCCCCAAACCGGACCCAGGATTCATTTTGCCTGGGGGCAGCACCTCCAATCTGATGTTTTTCCAACCCATGGCTGGTTTGAGCCAAATCTAAAGAAATTATCCGTGCGCGGGTTCTGGTCTGTTGGAAAACAGGATCCATACAGCACGAATGGCTACATGTTTGAGATTCCATCAGACTGGGCGGATCAGTATCTTGGGGGCAGGTATCTGGCTACCGGAAGGATGAGGGATGGGGGCATGGGAGGAATGGGTCCTTCGCTGTTTGCCATCCGCCCCTGGCAGGATGATGGCAGTGCGTATCCCGATGGCACAACCCTGCAGGAAATTGAGCTGATCCACTATGAGACCGCCTACGAAACCGAGGAGTTTACGAAAGCGATGACAGGTTACCAGCATGCGGATGAATGGGAAGGCGGCGCCTGGATAACAACGGAAAGCGGAAAGAGCGCCGTGTTGTTCGCAGGAACAAAGAGTAATGGTGATATGTTCTGGTATGGGTATATGCATCCAGATGGAGAAGCAAATGTCTGTGTGGATCATCATGCGGACGGGTTCGAAAGAATGTGTCGGACCAGCGCTGGCGGCTTTTGCGCCGATAAGGATTTGCATGGATGCTGCGATGCAGATCTTGGCACCTGTATTTCTAACCGGGGATGGTGGTCGAACCGGTTTGATGCCCAGTTGATTCTGTACGATCCGGTGGACCTTGCCCGGGTGGTAATGAAGGAACTGCAACCATGGCAGGTGCAGCCTTATCTATCCATTGATATCGATGACTTTCTCTACCTGAATCCACCAGAGTGGGAGAATCTCAACCTCGGGTGGGGGAATCAGCGCAGATATCGAATTGGAGATGTGGCGTACGATCGCGAAAACGGGATTTTATACATTCTGGAACTTTTTGCGGATGAAGCCAAACCGGTGGTACATGTCTGGCAGATAGCCCAGTAGTGCGATCAGTCAAATACTTGATATTAACCATAAGCTGGAATATTTTTTTGAAGATGGTTAAAAAGTATGCCATAATGTGGTTAACTGCTTTTGGCGTGAACAGCATGAGGATTTCGTATGAATACATATGATTATGAACTGGTGAATGGACATATTATTATTGGAACTCAGAATCACAAATACTTAATGGATACCGGTGCGCCTGCGAGCATCTCATCAGTTTCACCTTTTCAATTTGCCGGATTATCGATATCCGTGGTGGATCAGTATCTTGGAATTACGCTGGATTCACTCAGTAAGAATGTTGGCTCTCCGCTGGACGCAATGATCGGAGTGGATATCTTGAACCAGTTTGATGTCATCATTGATCCGGCATCCAGATCCATTGGATTCTCAGTAGAACCGATTTCACTCAATAGCGATCCGGTAGCCATTGAAAATTTTCTGGGGATCCCCATTGTCCTTGGTTCCATCGGGGATAAACAGGTTAAATTATTTCTTGATACGGGCGCCAAGATTTCATACTTATCCACCAGCCTGACAAACTCCATGCAGCCCTCGGGTCGGGAGGAAGATTTTTATCCCGATTACGGAACTTTTTCCACATCCACCTATCAATTACAGCTGAAGGTTGGAAATGCCGTATTTGATTTATGTTTTGGAAATTTACCCGAGTTACTCGAAACAACCCTGCTCTCAGCAAATGTACAGGGAATACTGGGTACAGAAATATTCGATACCCATAAAATGCTGTATGCCCCCCGGAAGTCACAAATATGTTTTGAAAGGTATTAATGTGGCAGTCTGGGTCGGTCTGGTAATTCTTCTACTGGTTGTTACGAAATTTTTTGATGCGTTTTCAACCATTAAGCGGATTAAATCTGTTAGCGCAGAAACTAACCCACTGGCACGTCGGATGATGGCAAGAACTGGAACCGGACAGGCAATCTGGTTGTTTTTCTTTTTTGCGTTGATAATTATTCTACTGGCTGGTGGCATGGCATTAACTGGTGATCGAACCTTACAATGGATATTCGTGATTCTGGGTGTTGTCCTTTCTGTGATTCAGACTGCCGTAGCGCACAGCAATTGGGTTGGGCACGATAATGTGATTACCAGGCAAATACGGCATCTGCATGCCGGATTAAACAAAACCTTAACTAAGATGTGAACATGAACAAAAATGAATTAATTGAGGAACTTAAGAAAGAATACTCCCGATGGCTGATTCTCTTGCAGGGGTTCGCTGAGGATGAATTGACCCGATACCTGCCCGGAGAGAGTCTTTCGACCAAAGATAAAGTGGCGCATTTGTTTGCCTGGCAGCAATTATCTATTGCCAGGCTGGAAGCCGCTATTCAGGGACATGATCCCATCATCCCCCCATGGTTGATAAGTTCGCAGCCAGACACAGATGATGTCGATCAGGATAATGAACAAATATTTCAGATGTATCTTTCCAACTCCTGGCAGGAGATCTTCACCCTGTGGCGCACGGGGTTCGAACATTTTATTTCCCTCTGTTCTCTGCTGCAGGAAGAAGATTTGTTCAAAACGGGTAAGTACCCCTGGTTACCCGAATATGCGCTGGCGGATGTATTGACCGGTTCACTTGAACATCATCGTGAACATTTTGATCTGCTTCAATCATAAAGATAGCCATTCTCCATCTTCAATTTGACATGCTTTAATTATTCTGGAGAATTAACTGATGACAATTGATCAATGGATAATCTTCGGAACACTGCTTGTCACCATGATCCTGTTTATTACTGGAAGGTGGCGGTATGATGTTGTGGCTTTAATCGCGCTGCTGATCGTGACAATTACGGGTTTGATCCCCACGAATAGAGCATTTAGCGGTTTTAGTAACACGGCGGTGATTACCGTGGCGGCAGTTCTGGTATTGAGTAAGGGTTTACAAAATTCAGGTATTGTAGATTGGATAGGACAGCATCTTGAAAAGCTGAAGGGGGGCATCACCATTCAGTTACTGGTTCTCACCGGTATTGTGGCATTCCTCTCTGCATTCATGAATAATGTGGGCGCGCTCGCGCTGCTCCTGCCGGTTGTATTGCAGCTTTCTCATAAAAAAAATATTTCCCCCTCAGCTTTATTGATGCCTCTGGCATTTGCTTCACTTTTGGGAGGAATGACCACCCTCATCGGTACCCCGCCCAATATTCTCATTTCTTCCTTCCGTCATCAAACCGGCGCAGAATCATTCAGTATGTTTGATTTTTCACCCGTAGGGGCGGGGGTCGCGGTTGCTGGAATCCTTTTTGTCTCTCTGATAGGCTGGCGGTTAATTCCAAAGCGGCGGAGTAAGGCGAAAACAGAAAATCTTTTCGACATAGAAAACTATATTACCGAAGTACGCTTAACTCCGGGATCTGTTTTAAGTGGAAAAAGATTGCGCGAAGTGAATATCTTTTCAAAAACGGAAGCTAATATTATTGGTTTGGTGCGTGATGGGGAGCGCCGAATGGAACCATCGGCTCTCATCAAGCTAAAGGAAAATGATATCCTCATCCTGAGCGCAGATGCTGAAAACATAAAAAAACTGGTCGCAAGCGATGACCTTGAACTGGTTGGCAGTAAGACAATTGGCAAAACGGACCTGGAATCAGAGGAGGTAATCCTGCTTGAAGCGGTCATCATGCCAGATTCGCAGATGCTGGGCGGGACTGCACGAAGCCTGAATCTTAGGGCAAATTATGGCATCAATCTACTGGCGATATCCCGCCAGGGAAGGGTGCTTCGCAACCGTTTGGATCGAATCCGGTTCCGTAATGGAGATGTACTCCTCCTGCAAAGCCACGTGGAAACTTCAACTGAGGTTGTGGATGCGCTGGGTTGTCTGCCACTTGCCGGAAGAGGATTACGAATCGGGCATTCCCGCCAGATGCTGGTCTCGCTGGGAATATTTATCGCTGCTTTGCTTGTGGCAGCATTGGGTTGGTTGCCCGCTGCAATCTCTTTTGTGGCTGCTGTTGTGGTGATGCTGGTCACGAAGATTGTCTCTTTGAAAGAGGCATATGAAAGCATTGATTGGCCGATCATCATTCTACTGGGTGCGATGATTCCGGTTGGAGAAGCGCTGGAAAGCACCGGTGGAGCCCAGCTGATTGCCAGCTCAATTCTGGGGGTATCCAGATGGTTGCCGCCGGAAGGGACCCTGATTATCGTTCTGGTCGCAACAATGTTCCTCTCAGATATTATCAACAATGCAGCGGCGGTTGTCTTAATGGCACCAATCGGAATACGAATTGCTCAGGGGCTGGGGGTACAGATTGATCCGTTCCTGATTGCAATAGCCATTGGTGCATCCTGCGCCTTTTTAACCCCCATTGGTCATCAATCCAACACACTGGTGATGGGACCCGGAGGATATAAGTTTGGGGATTACTGGAGAATGGGATTGATTCTGGAGGTTATCGTTGTCATTGTTGCCACCCCCCTGATTCTGTATTTCTGGGCTTTGTAATGCGTTAAATGGTGCTGTTCCCTTATAATCAATTGCATAATGGAAAATCCGGCAATCATATTATTGAAGTTATATTTCCCTGTGATAATGCGTAGTGGTAGTTTTGGAGTGCTCACAAAATGACTTTGTCCATTCTTTTACTTCTCATCATCCTCGTCATTGCGCTGTTTTTATTTTCCTCAGAATGGCTCCCTCCAGATGTAACCGCACTGGGGGTTTTGATCGCGTTGACTGTACTGGGTCTTGTGCCGGTTGAAAAGGCGTTTTCCGGGTTTGGCAGCGACACAGTCATGCTGATGCTTGGGATACTCGTAATGACCGCCGCAATGGTACGGACAGGGATTGTGGAAGTGGTTGGTCAGAAACTGCTCCAGTTCACCAGTGCTCATCCCAAAAGCTTGCTCACAGCAATCATGCTGGCTGTTGGCGGATTGAGCGCAATGATCAATAACACCGCCGCCGCCGCATTTTTTATGCCTGTGATTATGGGACTCAGTCAACGGACCAAAATGAACGCGTCCAGATTGCTTATGCCAATGGCTTTTGCTGCGATCCTGGCGAGTTCAATGACTTTGATCAGTACCTCCACCAATGTTGTTGTTAGCGGGTTGATGACACAAGCGGGGTTAAAGCCAATGGGTATGTTTGAGATGACACCTGTAGGCTTGCCTATTCTACTGATCGGCATTTTATATATGTTGATCATCGGGCAGCGCTTGATCCCAACCCATAAAATACCCGGAACGCTGACGGATACTTTTAATTTACGTCCTTTTCTGGCGGAATTGCGAATCTTGCCTGGATCTCCACTTGTGGGGCGGAGTCTTGCACAGGCAGATCTAGGGCGTAATTTTGATCTTGTGGTACTGGCAATTATCCGCCGGGGGAAACGTTTGTTAGACCCCGCAGCTGATACCGTTCTTAAAGAATCAGATGCATTATTGGTGGAGGGATCATCCCAATCCATCCTGAAAATCAAAGATGTTGTGGGAATTGCTATCCAGGCGGATGCTAAGTTTTCTGATGGTGACCTGCAAGGAGATGGTTTACGTCTGGCTGAAGTATTCTTATTACCCAGTTCACCTTTTATCGGGCGTACGCCCAAAGGTTTGCAGATGCGTGATCGCTACCAGGTTCAGATTCTGGCAATCTATCGCCGTTCCGGGGTGATCTATTCAAAGATCGCTGAAACGCGTCTGCAGATGGGGGATGTTTTGCTGGTTCAGGGTAATTCAAAGCAGATTGTCGATTTAGAGGCGGAAAACACTTTTGATGTACTGGGGATGGTCCATGTTCAAAGATTTAACCGAACCCGGGCACTGAAAGTATTATCGATTTTTGTTGGCGCACTGATACTGGGTTCTTTAAATATCATTCCTCTCCCGGTAGCGATGTTGGCGGGGGCATTTTTAATGTTCGTGACACGCTGTATCTCGCCAGAAGATGCTTACCGCCGGGTGGAATGGCGGGTGATTATTTTACTGGGCTGCATGTTATCTCTGGGGACAGCCATGCAATACACTGGCACAGCCGAATTTCTTGCTGAACGTCTGACCATGCTTGTGGGAGGAATGAATCCAATCTGGTTGTTATCAGGCTTTTTTATGCTGACCGTGCTACTGACCCAGCCCATGTCCAACCAGGCTGCTGCGGCTGTTGTTATCCCGATCGCGCTGCAAACCGCGGTGCAATTGGGTTTGAATCCGCGGACCTTTGCGATGATGATCGCCATCGCCGCGAGCACCTCCTACCTGACCCCACTGGAACCCGCCTGTTTAATGGTTTACGGTCCCGGACGCTACCGCTTTCTGGATTTTTTCAAGGTGGGAGGTTTGCTAACAGTAGTGGTATATCTGATAGCGATCACACTCGCCCCGCTGTTGTGGCCGTTGAGATAACGCAATAAATTAGGGATATATTCTTATATATCAAGGAATCTGTATGGTATCAGGGTAGAAGCGCAACTGCCCGGTTGATCCAGTCAGCTACCCGGCAGAATTATGGGGTAAAACATGACAATTCTACATAAGGTTCCAAAAGGGATTCTCCACTTCATCCATATGCCGCCACAAATTGCTTATACCATTGGACTGGGACCGTTGATTGGCAAATTGGTTCTGCTGTTGACAACTATTGGCAGAAAAAGCGGGAAAGAACGAATCACACCCCTGCAATATGAAGAGATTGAAGGCTGCTTCTATGTTGCTGCTGCCCTCGGGGAAAAATCCGACTGGTATCAGAATATTCTTTCTAATCCACAGATTAAAATCCGCGTGAAATCAAAGCGCTTTAACGGGACGGCTGAAATTATCTCCGGTATCGAAAAGAAGGCAGATTTTCTGGAATATCGCTATAAAAAACATCCCCGCATGGTAGGAACAATCATGCGGTCGGGTGGTGTACCAATTCCTCCGCAACGAGAAGATTTAATGAGTTATGCTCAAAAGATCGCCCTGGTTTGCATTACGCCCACAGATAATCTTGAATTGACAGGAAAACAAAATGTCTAATAAACTTTGTCCAAAAATTATTCTGGAAGGCACCCGACTGACCTTCAAAACAGAAATCGCCTTTGCTCTCAATGAACATCCACGTATCGTTGGACCGAGAAAATACAGGTACCACTCTCCACTGATCTCTGCTGAATGGTGTGCTTTTACTGATTTCCCGTGGGGCAGGGGGATGATCAACTTTGAACCGCAGGAAGAAAGCCTGGCGCTGGAAACATACGCAACCTGGGTGAAATTGTTTGAATTGCAGAAGTACTATTCGTGGATAATTGATCGATTTCACATCTCCACGAGGGCTTTCCAGCTCACCCGGTATGGTAAAGATTATGACTTTCGCTGGCTGGAGGATCGTCTGCGCGCGATCGGGTTCAGGCTGGTATTCCTTACCCGTTCTGAAGAGTCTTTTGCTGCCGCCAGAGAAGAAAGGCTCAAAGTGTCGGGGAATCCGGGTCAGTATGATGACCTGGGTTATTTCCATCAGGAACAGGTTCTGATGCGAAGGCTCGTTTCTGAATCAACTCTACCTCTGCTCGAAGTGGATATCTCAGACAATCATATATCTGCAGCGGTCGAGCGCATAGCCGATTGGATGGAATCCACGGGCGGGTTGTATCCGGATTATTAAAGGAAAGCTAGTTTTACATACTCAATGGTCTCCCGGTTGATACCAGAAAAACCAAAACCGGGAGCATGGCATCCATCAGGATATGGATTGCCATCATATATGGCAAGACTGTCGGGCGACGGTCAATCAGGACGCCTGTCCACAGGGCAAAGGGAAAGAATTTTATTGCCAGCCAAAGATCATAGCGCCAATCCAACTGAAATGAAAAGAACATATGCTGGATGGAGAGAACAAATCCGACGATGAGAATAACCAGCCAACGGTTCATGCCTGCGGCGCGCAAACGAGGTCCCACGTATCCCCAGTAGATGGGCAATTCGGCAAATCCGTGTATGATGGGCATCAGCACAAACAAAGGATTGATCGCTGCCAGCGGAAGCGGTTGAATCAGCAGCGTATTCGGGTAATTGGGGTCATCCCATAGCCTTTGTGCCAGCCATGTTCCGGGTGCCTGTGCGACTAAAGCTGTAACCGCCAAGCCAACCAAAAGCCACAACAAATCGCCTTTCCAGGATGACTTATTGAGATTGTAGATATCTCTTAAGCGGAGACCTTCTTTTTGACCAAAATGTGACATCAATACGATGCAGACGACTCCCGCCAATGTTACAAACCAGAGCCACCAGGCTGAGGATGCCTTGATTGGGTTATCTACCCCCGCGAAATGAAAAACAAGAGCCAGGAGAAGTAAAAAACTAAAAGTGATAAAGGAGCGAAGGATCAGCATTCCCCAAACACGCCGGGATGGAATCAAACTTGCTCTATGTTTAATGGCAAGTGATTCCAAAGAGTTAGGTAACTGGTTTTCAATCATTGGTGTTCTCCCGTTCAGGTTGGATGATGCGATGGTTGATTGTCTCATCTGGGTGACCAGTTGACAATATTTTGCCCGGATTCCACGTCGCCAAATCAGTCAAATTGGAGAATTTGGATAAAACCCCCA
>CAZYOF010000008.1:0-161959 GCA_964648485.1 uncultured Leptolinea sp. | reverse complement strand
AGTGGTATACACCAAGGCGGCTATGGGTGGTATTAATCACCCGGCTATTGACAGATAATGTTGTTTGATTAAGGATGCTTATGGGTCATGCCTTTTTGAACTTTCTACTTCAAATACTGGACAACCAGATACTGATAAAGTTCACACAGAATATAAAAAACACTCCCCTCTAATTAATATAAGATAATTTGAATCTAATATAAGTTTTATGAAACACTGGTTTGAAAATCACCAATTCTGGCTATAATTCCTAACCAAGAGGGAAATCCGCAAGTGCAACAGAAAGGTAAGGTAAGTATGTCTGAAAAATGTGGAAGTAGTTTTGAGGATGTTCAAATAGCTTTAATTGATACAGCTATGGAGATTGTGAATGATTCAATTAAAGACACAAACCCAAGTATGAAAACAGAAAGCTTAATTAAATATCGAACAGACAAATTCATAGAAGTTTACAATAGCCTATTAGATACAGTTTTACCAAGATAGTACCTAAAACCCCCCAATAGGGGAGTAGACTTCAACCCTCTACTACTCCCCTAATCCCTCTTTGGCAACATAGAAAATAACAGGTTGCCATGTGTAACCATCAGCTTGATAAGTTTCACCACAATCAAAAGAGAAAGTATCACCATTAATCATAGCTCCTACAGTCTTTGAACTCAATGCGGGAGCAGTTCTTATATTGAGACCAGCCCAAGTTACAACTCCATCACTCGAGACAACAGGTGATATAGTTTCCTTCCTCAAAAGGGGTAGGGGGTCAACACAAGTACTGCAATTGTCTAAATTTGTTCTTACCTCAAAATGCAAGTGTGCTCCGGTTGAATTTCCAGTATTACCTGAATAACCCAACAAATCACCTGCTTTTACCTTAGCACCTGCTTAAACTGCATGGCTTGATAAGTGAGCATAGATACATCGCTCACCTTTTGAATTTCTTACTCTGATATGTTTTCCATTTCCTGTATTATCCATATCAGCCCTAGTAACAGTACCGTCTTCACTAGCTAAAATGGGTGTACCTTGTGGCATCCCCCAATCTAAACCGTTATGTGTACCATCTTTCCTACAATATTTGTTGTAACCTTTCCCCACACCAAATTTCTGCGGAATGGGGCAGTTACCATTAAAAGGTATTTTCATTTATAAAACTCCAATCTACTTTTAATATATAATTTTTTTATTCATTCAATCCAGACCAAGTGAGGGTTATTATGGGTGATGAAAAAAAAGAAAAGAAGAATTCGGGTTGTTTTAGTGAAGCTATTAATATTTTTCTATTGGGTATTCCAATCAAGATATTAACCGATGTATTTTTTGGTTCAAATCCTAAATATTCATGGGTATTCCCAACATTGTTAGTTATTATGCTTATTGTTTATTTCTATATAAGAGATAAGAAAAACAAAGAATCCAAACAAGAATGATAAAAACAATATTTGAACTTTGTAGGCAAATAATTGGTAGCGTACTTATGATTAATTAAACCTGCAATATCTTAAACAATAACGCTAATGTTAGTTATGTAACCTGAAGCTTGTGAAAGTTGATCACTCCCATGGTTTGAAAATCATCGATTCTGGCTATAATTTCTAACCAAGAGGGAAATCAGCTAATGCAAAAGAAAGGAAAGCTCCAAAATGAATGATGAAACGAATAATTTACTAAAAGAAATATTAAAAGAACTCAGAGACTTAAACAAAAAACCTCTAATTAATCCTATAGATGCTACATCATTTAGAGGTTTATTTGAACAAATTCTTGCTGAATTAAGAAAGTTAAATGAAAAGTAACTAAAACCCCTAAGAGGGGAGTAGTTTTCAACCCTCTACTACTCCCCTAATGATGATTATCTCGGACATAATCAAATATTTCCGTTCAGGGCAAGTCATTGTTCCACCAATAAATTCATCATTAAATGGAATTAAGATTGATTTTTATTTTTTGGGTAATGATAAAAGAAATATCAGAGTCCATCCTATACGAAAACTTTTCTCTGATGATAATAGCGTTGAAGAAGGTGTTAGGCAGGTTGTAATAGCTTGGTTTACATATACACTATCAAATTCAACAATTGAGTATCAAAGAGGTATCTGGGTAGGTATTACAGAATTTATTGAATCCTATTTAACATTTCTAAGAAAAAAACTAAGCCAATCTATGGATAAATCCCCCTTTATGCGTACTAAATGGGATTCTGAATATATTGCCCAATCTCAGAATAATCAAATTATCATGTTCTCAACGTTTGGTACATACAGTGATGATGCAAAGAATTTAGAGACTAATCAACCGATTGGCGAATACTTACAAATAAAAATGCGAGAACTTGAAGAACATTACATAGAAGTTGAAAAACTACTTCAATAACTTTTGATGATCATTACTATTTTTTTTATAAAAAATTTAAAAAACCAAAATATTTTTACCCTCTGTTAGGCTCGGGTTTGTAGGTTTGTAGGTTTGTAAATGGTATCAAATACTCGCTCGGTTTCTGAAGTTAATGATTTATTGGTCATCTTCATATCGGGCAAAGTACGTTCTAATCCGAAAAAAACTCCAATGTAATCCAATCCTTCTCCAATTACTTCTATTAATTCTATTAACTCTTCCCAATACGGTCTATTTAGAATTTCCAAAGCTCTTGGGTTATTAATATGTCTTCTGTCTAAATGAGCGATAGTGGTATCTCGAACTTGAAATATGTAATCGAACATAAAAGTCTTTGCATTAAGGCGGCTCTGTAAATTATCTAATACGGTAAAAAGATTTCTGTATTCAATATCAGGTAAAGGTGGGTGAATATTCTTAATGCAATTGACCAAGTAAAAATAATTTATTGAATTCTCATTATCTTTGTAAAAGTTTGCGAGACATAGATTTATTGTGTTTATCAATCCTAGATATAGGTTCTTAATAAATAGACTATCCCTATCCTCTTTTGTACATGTAAATTTTTCTCGAAGAGAAATAATAATTACCAATGCTTCTCTAGCATTTTCAATGGAATTTTTTAAGAGCCATATTGCTTTGCTTATCTTTTCGTCTTCCATAAAATAACTCCTTAGTAGTACATATTAGTAAATATCGTTAAAGAGCAAAGATATGTTATTCAAGCAGATTATTAACCAAATCATTTCTTACCTGTCGAAATGCAACAGGAGTATATTCACATTATAATTGGCCGCCAGGCGCTCGGACAGGTTGCCAATGTTGGCTAAAAATCGTTTTCGGGAACCAAAACCGGGAATCAATAACCATACTCCAAAAAGAGAAGTATCACCTATTCTCTGCGAATTCTCTCATCCGCCTTCGGCAGACCATTTTCCACCACCTGCCAGGCGCCATTCACCAGAACTTCATACGCGCGGAAACAGCAGGGGATGCCCTTCGCCACCCACGGGTCGAGGTTATCCATGAGTTGAAAGTGGAGGTGCGGGGCGGTGGAATTGCCGGAGTGCCCCACATTGGCAATAAGCTGCCCGGGGGTGATTTTGTCGCCCGCTGCCACCCGCAGGGAGCCATTTCGGGCGTGGGCGTAAAGCATATATCCATCTGCGCTCTCGACGATGATATGGTTGCCGGTCAGCGCTTTTAGATCGGGCATATTCTTTGAGTTGAAATCGCGGGCATTCTTGAACATGATGAACAGATCCCTGGCAAGGTGAACCGGATCGCGTTCGGGTGTGCCATCGCTCGCCGTGATCACTTTCCCGGCATTGGCGGCGTAGATGGGTTGCCCCCAGCCGTAGCACTCGGAAAGGCGGACCCCGCGGATGAAGTAATGCAGAGAGGAGGTTCGATAAAAGCTGGTTCTGGTGGTACCCGGCTCGACTCCCACAAAATCAAAAGCGTAGGTTTGCCCGAGGGCATCGGTGCCGTGGCTGGGGATTTTGCTGCCGGGCGTATTGGGCGCCATCCACTCGCCGCGGAGGGGAAATTCAACAATGACGGGTGTGCTCATGAATGAATCCTTGAATATGATGAAGTACTGATGTGATTGTACTAGAGATATCCCATGATCAGGTCATGATTTTTACTGCTACTGATGGAATCACTATCATTTTGGGGATGACGCAGAGATCCTTCGAACCCTCTGGGTTCTCAGGATGACAGACTAAGATAACACCAATCCGCCCGTGTTCTCAGGGTGATAGACTCGAAAACGCCAATGCACCAGTTTTCTCAGGATGATAGACTATGTAGATGGAATGGCAGGGTTTCCCCGTTTAAAGAACCGGGGTATCCACAAGACAAACAGAGAAGCGGAAAAAAGGATGGAACACAGCAGATACACGCTGTTCAAGCCACTGCCCGCCAGCACGGCATACGCCGTGAGCGGACCCAGGGTGCTGCCGATATCTCCAGCGGTGGAATAAAAGCCCATCACGAAACCGCGCTGGGCGGGCGTGACCAGATCCCCCAGCCAGGCGGCAATGACCGCCGAAACAGCCCCTCCTCCGCAGGCAGTGAGCGCCACCCCTGCCAGCAAGAAAACCAGTGAAGTACAGATAGCGAGAAATGCAAAGCCTGCCATGCTCAAGAGAATTCCCCCTGTCACAACTCCCTGCCTGCCCAGGCGTAAATCTGAGAGACCTCCCAGGTAGGGGGTAGAAATAGCAGAGGTAATGGAGCGGAAACCCAGCAGCAACCCTCCGGCGGTAGCAATCCCTACCAGCCCGAGCGAATAGCCATCATTGGCGGCGATCGTTTGCTGCAGCTTTAAACTCAAGGTGGAGAGGATGATCCCCTCACCCGAAAACTGCACCACCAGGAAGAGGATGAAAACCACCCAGACCTGCAGCGGGAGCGCCCGGAGTTTGGCGACGATGGAGCCGTTAACCGGTACAGAATCAGGTTCGGGAAGTTCATCAACCGTACGGCGGGTGTCGGGGATCCATCGCAGCGCAATGAATAGCCCCAACAATGGAAAAACACTGCAAACCAGCATCGCAATTTTAAAACCTAACAGATCGACCAGGAATCCGCCCAGAATTGGACCTGCCGCCAGACCCACCATATACCAGGCTGTCATCCGCCCGGTGTATGCCCCGCGGGTGGCGGGCCGGCTGAGATCGATCACCATCGAGAGTGCGCCGATATTGATGAACATCCAGGCAATCCCCCACAAAATACGAGCCAGTACGAGGGGCAGCAATCCATGCACCAGACCATAACCAGCCGTGGAGAGGAAAGCAAACACCATCCCCAGGATGAATGGTTTGCGCCTTCCCCAGCGATCGATGACATAACCCGCCAGTGGATTGCCGGGGATGCGGATCAGGCGGTGGATACTGAGAACCAGACCCAGATTGAGGAGCGTGATTCCGGCATCGGCAAAGCGGGTGGGAAGGACGGCAAAAAGGGAGAGGTCTCCGACCAGGGAAAGACAGACGGCAAGACCAATTCTATTGACCGTGGTGAGATTGCGGGTGTGGTTGTTCATTCGTTAATGATACATTTTTTCTCTATTCCTGCTCTGTATAAAGTCCTTCTACCATTGTTTGAATTCATTAATTGTTTGTTCTACACTCATTCCATTACAGGTAAAGGAGGAGGTATGAACAAACGCAATAGAATCACCCAAATCCTGGCTGGTTTTGCTTTTATCCCAATTATCATGGCGTGCCAGTTCGCCGGATACAATATCTCTAAGACGGTAGAGGACCCAAGCCTGGTTGAACAAATCGTAGATGTAATTCCAACCGCAACAGCCTTACTAAGCAATACACCAGAACCCCCCACCGCAGAGCCGCCTGCCACGGATCCCCCAACTACGGAACCGCCAACGCCAGAGCCAAATGCAACCCCCACACTGGAAATTGTTCACGCAGATATTCCCCCGAACAGTGTGCCTTTCGGTTTTCTGGTATATGATGTCTCATCCAAGGAGACTGCCAACGAGAAACGAGCCCCCTATGGAGATTCATACAAAATCAACCGCCTCGAACGTCCATTCCTGGAGGACATGACTTACATTCCCGATCTGGATATCAAGACATTTAATTTTCTACAATCCGGAAAATGGACTTTTGTATCCATTGAATTGATCGGCAGTAATCCCAATCATGAGATTGGTATCCAATATGGCGTTGAACTCGATAAAGACCGGGATGGATTCGGGGATTATTTAATTCTCGCCAGACCGCCATTTAATAAGGATTGGTCCACAGAAGGTGTACAGATCTGGCAGGATGAGAATCATGACACCAGTGGTGTATCATCCGTAAAAAGCGATGCTCCGGTAGCTGGTGACGGGTATGAGAAACTGTTGTTTGACGGTGGAACAGGCAACGATCCTGATCTTGCCTGGGTGCGAATCAACGCCGGAACCCGTTCCACAGTGCAGTTTGCCTTTAAGCGTACCTTCCCATCCAACAGTTATATGCTGGGTGTATTTGCTGATTCAGGTCTCAAAGACCCGGCTAAACTCGATTACATAGATCGTTTCACTGAGGCTGAGGCGGGTTCCCCGATCCGCGGGAATGATTTCTACCCGTTGAAATCATTATGGGGTATAGACAACACCTGCCGTGACGCGATGAATTTCGAGATGAGCGGTTTGGAACCTCAGGGTTGTCCCCGAACCGAACCAACCCCCAAGCCCAAAACACCCGGACCCACACAGCCTTTAGGTTGTCAACCTCCACAGGGAGGCTGCCCTTATGGCTGGGCAGGCGAACCATACTGCGTTTGTATTCCCGGTTAACATTGATATAAACCCATTTTTAACAAATATCAAATATACAAATCAAGCCATTCCTGACAGGAATGGCTTGATTATTATTTAATGGATTAGATATTTAGATGAATTATTTAGTGGTAGGAGGGATATTCACCCAAAACACTGGTTGTAATCTGTTTTAAATTGATATACACTTTTACCATAACAGGAGGAGATATGAACAGGCGAGCCAGATTTATATACCTGCTGGCCGCCGCCGTCCTTTTACTCATCATCATGGCTTGCCAGGTTGCTGGCTTTAACATTTCACGAGCGGGAGAAGGATCGACGGAAGCCCAGCCAACCTTTGAAATTATCCCGTCAGCCACACCGTGGCCGACAGAAACGCCAGAACCACCCACTGCCGAACCCGCTACGGCGGAGCCTCCCACCGCAGAGCCCGCGCCACCTGACGCCACACCCACCATCGAGATTGTTCATAAAGATTTTCCGCCCAACAGCGTTCCCTTCGGTTTTCTGGTTTATGATGTTCCATCCAAAGACACCGCTCCAGAAAAACGTGCCCCGTATGGTGATTCCTACAAGATCAACCGTTTGGAGCGACCCTTCCAGCAGGATATGACCTATATTCCAGATCTCGATATCAAGACATACAACTTCCTGCAATCGGGCATGTGGACCTTTGTTTCCCTTGAGTTGATTGGCTCCAACCCGAATAACGAAGCTGGGATCAACTACGGGGTGGAGATCGATAAAGACCGCGATGGTTTTGGCGATTTCCTGATCCTGGCGAAGCCGCCTTACACGCAGGAATGGAGCACAAACGGCGTGCAGGTCTGGCAGGATCAGAACCATGACACCAGCGGTTTGTCATCTGTCCGGGCAGACGGACCCATGGATGGAGACGGCTATGAGAAACTGCTGTTTGATGCCGGTCTGGGAGACGATCCCGATCTGGCGTGGGTGCGCATCAACGCGGGCACCCGTTCCACGGTGCAGTTCGCCTTCAAGCGCGCCTTCCCGGCGAGCAGCTATATGCTGGGGGTTTTCGCAGATGCCGGCATGAAAGACCAGACCAAGCTAGATTATGTGGACAGGTTCAGCGAAGCAGATGCCGGATCGCCCATCCGCGGGAATGACTACTATCCGTTGAATATGCTCTGGGGAGTGGATAACACCTGCCGCGATGCGATGAATTTTGAACTCACCGGTCTGGAACCGCAAAGCTGCCCGCGTGAAGAACCTACCCCCAAACCGGGTACGCCTACGCCATCCGAGGTGGTTTGCCAGCCGCCCACGTGGTGCACCGGGCAATGGTATGTCTGGCACCAGGATACCTGCTGGTGTGAAATAATCATTTACTAAACTTATATACTTGAAAGAGAGCCATCCGGTTGGATGGCTCTCTTTTGTTACTCGTCTTTGATGATCTCTTCGAGAAGCATCTGTGTACGGAGCGAATCCCAGGCAGAAGTAAGCGGCTGGGAGCGGGTGTTCACACAATCGAGGTAATAATCGATTTCCGGTTTGAAGCCGCGCCCGGTAAACGTATCCTTTCCTGAATCGTAATCTTCCCGCCAGGTGCGCTGCTCATCTCCCTGTGAAATCTTCAACTGCTGAAACGCATCCACTTCCAGGGTCAGTCCATCGCCTGCCAGCAAATAATGTTCGCGCCATTGACCGGCACGCATGGTGGTGACCACCTGGGCGATTCCGCCATGATCCAAGGCGATAAGAGCCGTTGCGCCGGTGAAGTACCCATCCGAACGGATTTCACGATGCACCACGCGTCCCTCTCCGCAATAGAAGCGCAGCGCATCCACCAGGTGGATGGTGTCATCATACATATGCGCCCGGACATCATCATGAAATGGATGCGTCCGCAGCTTGGTGAAGAGAGCCTGCTCGACCTTACGGCTGCCCCAGTATTCGCGCGCACGTTGATGTAGGGGAGCATATCGGCGGTTGAAGCCAACCATCAGAATCCTTTGCGAGGCATCAGCCAGTTCAGCCAGTCCGCGGGTTTCATCCACTGAGAGGGTGGCGGGTTTTTCGACAAATACATCCACGCCATTCTGCAAAAGAGTTTTCGTCAGTTCATAGTGAGTATGGGAGGGCGTGAGAACAAATGCGGCATCCGGTCGCCAGGAGAGGATTTCCTCCATGTTTTCTGCCGTGAATTGGATGCGGAAATTCGCCTTCACCTGCGCAACCGTCTGCGCAGTACGGGAATAAATAATGAGGTGATTATTCGGGTCAGCTGCCAGTATAGGCATGTAATATTTTTGAGCGATCCCGCCCAAACCGAGTATGGCAATCTTCATCGTTCCTCCTTTGAGGGGTGAGGATGGATATCTACAGTATACACAAGCAGAGGCTTCAGTACATTAGTCAAACGAAGATTCTCAGAACGGCACGAACTTTGCTACTCATTCTTAGATTCTTAACATATCCTTTATTGCACCGAAAATTGTAAAATGTTACAAAAGGGGTGATGATGATGCCGCCAGAAGAAAACCATCTGCAAGAAGAGACGGGCACACAGAACGAGATCATCTCGTTGGTTGCCCACGAGTTAAAAAATCCGCTTGTATCCATCAAAGGTTACGCGGAGATTCTCCTTGCAGGTGCAGCGGGGGATGTGAATGAGCAGCAATCTGGATTTTTGCGGACAATCGTAAATAATACCGAGCGGATGGCGGAATTGATCAATGACCTGCTGGACGCATCCAAGCTGGACACAGGGCGGGTAAAGGTTCAGGTAACGCAAGTGGATGCCAGCCTGGTGCTCAAAGAAGTGATCACAGATCTCTTGCCCCAACTCGAAGAGAAGGGTTTACTTTTACTCACCAACGGTTTTGAAGAAATCCCACCCGTTACAGCTGATGGAAACCGTCTGGCGCAAATTTTCATCAACCTGCTCAGTAACGCAGCGAAATACACACTGCCCGGTGGAAAGATCACCATCTCAGCCAGCCGCGACGATGATGAAGTGGTTTTTTCAGTAAGCGATACCGGCATTGGTATTAAAAAAGAAGACCAGAAGCGCATCTTCCAGCGCTATTACCGCACAGAAGATGTTCAACTGCGCGATATCCCCGGCACCGGATTGGGATTGTATATCACCAAACGACTGGTGGAACTACAGCAGGGGCGGATATGGTTTGAGAGTGCCTATAACCAGGGGACCACATTTTTCTTCAGCCTGAACATAGCGGAAGCAAACTAAATCGTATTCAAAAATCTAAATTAGAGGACAAAATTTTCCCGGAGAACAGTCTGCCAGGTTTCATTCGGGTTCACGCGCAAGTATGAGCCAAGTATGGGGTGAACCTGTTTGATCTGTTCTGCCATCCTCTGGGCAAGCAGACGGACGGAGTAATGGGCTCCCGGCGCAGAACGAAGCTGGATAAAGTGAAAAGCTTCGCGCAGATTCATTGTCAACAGCACCCGGCGGTAAAATCCATTGGGTACGAGGTAGGCAGCTAACAGTGGCGCCACGAGGTGGATCTTTTTGTACGCTTCCATCGTTTCTGCCATCACCGCACGGTATTCCGCTTCAAAACCAGCCTGCTCAAACAGGCGCGGCGTTGCATATCCGAGGGTGCAGGTGAGCCGCTGAGGAGATTGGGTCATCATGCGGTGACGCTTGACTTCATAGTACGCGCCCTGATCCATGAATGTATCAAAAGTGTAAGAGATATACTCTGCTTCACGGGGAAGATAATCAAACCTGCCCATCCTGCCCAAAGCTGAATCGAGCAGCGCCTTCTTTTCCACCTCAGACATCCCGTTCACCTGCTGAGAGCAGGCAGTATAATCTGCTGAACCGTAACGGTAGAGCAGGGCGCTGAGGAACCGGTCCTCTCCATTAGCGGTGGAATCAACCAGCCTGCAAAAGTCATTCTCTGTGGCAGTAGTCTGTTCTGAAGCGAAATCCTGTTTTTCCTGTTCTG
This sequence comes from uncultured Leptolinea sp., assembly GCA_964648485.1. GTDB lineage: Bacteria > Chloroflexota > Anaerolineae > Anaerolineales > Anaerolineaceae > DAIOEK01. The sequence goes on along the minus strand of CAZYOF010000008.1, from coordinate 151,318 downwards.
CCATGTATGGGTTTTCGTTGGCATATTTCACCAGGGTGGGAACTTCGGCAACGGCAACCTGCTTGATTTCTGCTCCTATGCTACGGACTTCAGCGAGGGGATGGCTGAGCATTTTGGAGATGAGGTGCTCCAGAACCCGCGCGTTAACCGTCATCCCTACATTGGCGAGAGCCGCAGCTGGCAGGAGAAATCTGCTTGAATCGACATAAACCGATTTCAAACGGCGCTCATATGAGGCATCGCTTTCTCCGGTATTACGGGCGCAACTGGAGGCGATCACATCCCGGCAGAGAGGTAAAGAATGTTCGTATGCTTCAAAAAGCAGGGCACATGCCTGTCTGTATTCCTGCTCCAACCCTGCAGCGACAATTTCGGGAGGGGTGAAGAATGCCTCTGATGACCATTTCTGGTAGCGGGTGGATTTTTCTGTGAAGGAGGCAAGCCGGCTCGATTCAACCGCTTCCACAGCCAGGCGAGAAGCGTTTTCGATGGCAATATGGAGGATGGCATGTTCCGCAACGGATGAGTGACCATATCCCACCACCCATTTTTCGTTGAACTCGGCGCTCTTTTCTTCCGAGAGGTCACGGGCAATATCCATGAACGATTCCGGCGAACGGGAGGTTTTGGCAAAGGCAACAGCAATCGTTTCAGGGCTGAACTCTTTCGGGTTAAGGAGGTAAACCTGTCGCGATAAATTCGTCATGAGAGTACCTTTCTTGCCTCGGTGATATCCTGCTCAATCTGCTGAACCAATTGATTGACCGAGAAGAATTTTTTCTCTTCGCGTAATCTGCGTAGAAATGATACAGATATTTGTAAACCATAGAGATCACCGCTGAAATCCAGCAGGTGTATTTCAAAAATCGGGTTGGTTGGTTGATCGATAAAAGTTGGTCGCACGCCAATATTCGCCACTCCGGCATGGGTTTTTCCCGCTACCGTTACCCGGGTGACGTAAACGCCATTAGCGGGGAGAAGCCGTTTTGGCATTAATTGAACATTGGCTGTGGGAAAGCCGATTTGATGCCCGCGACCATCCCCATGGATGATCTCCCCTTGCATGGAATATTCCCTGCCAAGCAGCTGGTTTGCCTTTTCGATATCGCCCAGAGCGAGCACAGAACGGATCAGGCTGGAGGAGCAAATATCTCCCTGGAGCATATATGGCATCACTGTCTGCAACTGGTAGTTGAAAACTTTCCCTTCTGCCGCCAGAACATCCGTCGTACCGGATCTGCCTTTTCCGAGAGCAAACCCTTCACCCACCACCAGGCGTTTTACCTGAACTGCGTTTGTCACCGCCTGTATAAAGGTGTGTGCCTGCCATTCGGCTATTTCCCTGGTGAAGGACATGCTGATAACAAAATCGACCCCCAGCTCTGCCAGCAACTCATTTTTTTCTTCCGGGGAGGAAAGGTAAAATCCATCCGGTAATCCGCGCAAAACCTCCGCCGGATGCGGAAAAAAAGTCAGAACGCCAGCCAGGCAGTTCGCCTTGTGCGCTCCAGCCACCAGATCGGTGATCAATTTCTGGTGACCAACATGGACGCCATCAAATGATCCTATCGTCAGCCAGGCATCTCCAATTTTGTTTTGGGGTAATCCGCTGTAATGCTGCATAGTTGCGATCCGGTTTGAAAGATGTTTCTACAAGAATGATCAGGAGAAAAATACTTTTTTAGGCTGCCATTCTGATGCAGCTGTATCGGCTTCAAGCAGGGCAACCAGTTCGCCCTGTTCACTGACACCGCGTGCCCAGCCGGTCGAGCCTTCTGCTGCAGGAACCCGGTGCCCATGCCGGATGGCATCCACCTGGGTGGCATCCAGATCCACCGCCGGCCATTCAGAAAGGGCTTCTGCCGCGGGGATCAGGTACTGATACCAGTTGCCCTGTTCGAACGTTTCCCGCAATTTACGGAGTGGTACCGCATCACGCAGGGTAAACCTTCCGCTCTTGGTGCGGCGGAGACCCACCAGGTAAGCTCCACAACCCAGAGATTTGCCCAGGTCGTTCGCCAGCGATCGGACATACGTACCAGACGAGCAATATACATCAATGACCGCCTCCGGGGGCGCCCATTCGAGTAATTCCAGGCTGTACACATTGATTTTGCGGGGCGCAAGTTCGACTTCCTTGCCTTCACGCGCCATTTCATATGCTTTTTTACCATGTACTTTAACCGCGGAGTACGGCGGAGGAACCTGCTCAATTTCACCTACGAACTGCTCCAGCGACTCTACAAACTGTTCTTCGGATATTTCAACGGGAGAAGAAGTGGTAACTTTTCCCTCTTCGTCATAGGTATCGGTGGTAGCGCCGAGGCGGACAATCGCCTGGTAGCGCTTGTCTGATGCAGAGATGTATTCACTCAACCGCACAGCGGGTCCAACCAGTACAACCAGCACACCAGATGCACGTGGATCCAATGTGCCGGTATGTCCGGCACGGCGGATATTTGTACCATTTCGAATCACTTGAACTACATCGTGAGAAGTCATTCCAACCGGTTTATCGACTACTAACACCCCTGATATTGCGTTTTTCATATCAAATTGGTTTTGATCCATGAGTTTTCCCCTGAACCTATAAATTCATTCTATCCATTTTTATGATTCATTTCCAGAAATTGTAGCGTCACAGCCAGGGTTTTTTCCTGAATTTCATCCAATGTTCCGGGAATATCTGCTCCAGCTGCTGCTGGATGCCCGCCACCGCCAAACTGGGTGGCTATTTTTGATACATCGATCCCTGGAACCGAACGCCAGCTAATCTTAACCGTACCATTATTCTGTTCAACATAAATCATTGCGATATCAAAGCCATCGATGGCTGAGATGATATTGATCAGGTCGGCATCGTCATTCCCCGGATAATCGCACTGTTTGCGATCCTCCAGGCGCAGGGTGCCATAGACCAATGCACCTTCACTCTTCAGGCTGGATAACCCGGCCCCCCAGTAACGGGCTGCCGGTAGAGATCTGCGCAGTAAAGCGCGGCTGTACTGCTCGGGAAGATCCGCCCCATACTCCATGAGATTGGCAGCATGCCGCAGGGCTTCGGGTTTCATATTGGAAGTGCGGAAACCCAGCGTATCCGCCACGATACCAGACATCAGCGCATTCGCGATATCTGGTGTGAAGGTAAACCCCCACGTCTCAAAATGCTCTGTGAGGATCTCGCAAGTTGCCACCGCTTTCGCATCAATGAGGTTAAGCTCGCCAAAGCCATCATTGGTAATATGATGGTCGATATTGATATGCGGAGAAGAATAACCTTCCAGCGCGTTGCCGGTCCGTTTGAGGTCAGAACAATCGACAGAAACGACCAGATCCACTGGTTCGGTTGCTTTCTTGGTAACTTGATCCGCCCCGGCAAGATGCCTGAAACTGGCGGGCACTCCATCTGCCAGTACCATTTGAACCTGTTTACCCAGACCCTGCAAACCAAGACCCATAGCCAGCAGCGAGCCGATTGCATCCCCATCCGGTCTGACGTGCGATACTACCAATACTTTTTGCGCCTGTGCAAAACGGGCGCGAAGCTTCTGATGTATATCAGCTTCCATGCCTCAGTTAGTCCTCCGTGGATTTATTATCTTTTTTAATCTGATCAAAGATCCGTTCCATTTTGTCTGCATGCTCCGGGGTGGGATCCCAATGGAACCGCAGACGAGGAAAGGTGCGTAGTTCAATCTGCGCTGCCAGTTGGCTGCGCAGAAAACCCGCAGCATGATTCAACCCCGCAAGAATTTCTGGAGCCGCTTCAGAGCCTTCGTAGGATGATACATACACATCTGCAAAAGCCAATTCACGATCCACTTTTACATCGGTGATATTTACATTCGCCAGCCTGGGATCGCTCACCCGCTGAATGATCATTTCCGACAGGTCCTGCCGGATGCGGTCTGCAATTCTTTCCAGACGAATTTTAGATGGCATAGTATTCCCTTAATCCAATAATGTACCTTTGGGTGCGCCCACTTTTTCGATGACATAGCAAACCAGGGTATCACCCGCCTGATAATCGGTAAAGTTCTTCAGCGACACACCACATTCAAAGCCATTACGCACTTCTTTGACATCTTCCTTCTCATGTTTGAGAGAAGCCATTTCACCTTCATGCAAGACTTCACCGTTTCTGATCACCCGCACTTTCGCGTTGCGGCGCAGTTCACCGGAAGTAACCCGGCAGCCAGCGATATTGCCAAGTTTGGATATCTTGAATACCGCCAGGATGTTTGCCTGACCGATCACTTCTTCTTTGAATTCCGGTGCCAGCATACCCTTGAGGGCTTTTTCGACATCTTCGATCAAACGGTAGATAATGTTATACAGGCGGATGGAAATTCCCTCCGCTTCTGCCAGACGGCGGGCAGGTGTTTCTGCCTGCACGTTGAATCCGATCACCACCGCATCTGAGGCGGAAGCCAGCAGGATATCATTGTCGGTAATATTGCCGGTGGTTGCATGGAGTACATTTACCTTGATCTCGCCTTTATTGAAATCATTCAACGAGTTGATAATCGGTTCCAACGAGCCCTGAACATCTGCTTTAATGATGAGGTTCAGTTCCTTCAGCTCACCCTGCTCAAACTGCTTGAACAGGTCTTCAAGAGAGGTTTTTGGAGCCTGGACCGCCTGATGCGCTGCATCTTTTAGGACTTGCACTTTCGCGCGTGCTTCCCGGTCGGATGGCACCACCTCATAGATCTCACCGGCAGCCGGGACGTCATTCAACCCCATGACCGAAACCGGCGTCGATGGGTCAGCTTTCCGTACACGGCGACCTTTGAAGTCGAACATCGCCTTGATCTTCCCGAACGACTTTCCCGCCACAATGATATCGCCCATCTCAAGCTGACCGTTTTGGACCAACAGGGTGGCAATCACGCCCTTGGCGCGGTCCACTTCGGCTTCGATTACCGAGCCGATCTTCTTACCGGTGGGATTTGCGCGAATATTGGCTGATTCCGCTACAATGAGAATGGCTGCGAGTAAATCTTCAATTCCAATTTTCTGTTTGGCAGAGACCGGAATGACCATGGTATTGCCATCCCATTCTTCTGGCACCAAACCTGCCTCTGCAAGCTGGCGCTTCACGAAATCGGGGTTGGCGTCGGGGCGGTCAATTTTATTCATCGCCACGATCATGGGAACCTGGGCTGCCTTGGCGTGCGCGATCGCCTCGCGGGTTTGCGGCATCACACCATCATTGGCTGCCACCACCAGAACGACGATATCCGCACCCTGGGCGCCTCTGGCACGCATGGCAGTGAAGGCGGCATGACCGGGTGTATCAAGGAAGGTGATTGTCTGCCCGTTATGTTCTACCTGGTAGGCGCCAATATGCTGCGTAATACCACCGGCTTCACCAGCGGCAACCTCCGTGTGGCGGATGGCATCCAGGAGGGTGGTCTTACCATGATCGACATGTCCCAGTATGGTAACCACCGGCGGGCGGGGAACCAGTTTGGATGGGTCTTCCTTTTCAATTTCAACTTTCCACGATGCCAGCTCGCCTGATTCTTTCTCAGCCACTTCTTCAACGGCTTCGAGGGAAGCTTCAAAACCTAATTCTGAGGCGACGATGGCGGCGGTATCGAAATCGATAATCTGGTTGATGTTTGCCATAACGCCATTGCTCATTAAGGCTTTAATGACCTGGATCGGGTTGGCTGAAAGCTTCGCCGCCAGGTCTCTCACACTTATACTCACAGGGAGTTCAATAGGTGTAGTTTTTGTTTTCTCGCTCATGTGGCACCTCCATGTTGTGTTGTGCTCACCTGCCTGCAATCCTTTTATCAGGTTAAGCGACCCCGATCGGATCCTTAACCATCTCGATGAGCGAGATCGGTTTCAGGTGATCTAGTTAGATCAGGCAGGTTTCATCGGATTCTCCGATGGCGTATCAGATTCTTGCTTTTCTACCAGTGACAGTGTGGCTGCAAAATCCAGCAATCGCTGACGGTCATCGTCTTTTAACTCCACCCGCAGCGCATTCGATAACGGACCCTTGAGGGCTTTTTCCCAGCAGGTTAATGAATCGTGCAGGTATGCACCTCTGCCGTTCATTTTGCCTGTCTGATCAATGAAAACGCCCGTCTCCGTTCTGACAATTCGGATCAGCCGCCGTTTCGGTTGAACCTCACGGCAACCCACACAGGTTCGGTGTGGAACATGCTTGCCAGGTCGTGTTTTGCCAGGTTTTCCAGCCACTGAATATCACTTTCTATTACCGGGGTTTACCAATCTCCCCAGGAATCTCCACGTTTGTGTTTCTTGTGAACCACCACCAGGTCACGGTCGGGATCGTACTCAACCTCGGCGTGACGTTTCTTTTTCTTCTTACCGGTGGATTTCTTCCCAGTGGCTGATGTTTCTTCTTCATCATCGGATGGGACGGCTGCTTCCAACACTTCCGGTTTCAGGGCAAAAATCTCATTCAGATCTGTGGGAAGTTCCTCTTCCGGTTCTTCAACAATAACGACTTCAGGAGCGGCAACTTCTTCCACAGGGGCAACTTCTTCCACCGGCATGAATTCTTCAACCGAAGGAGCTTCTTCCTCCACCACTGCGGGGATCATGGACTCAACCAGATCTTCCACGGCAGGTTCTTCGGCTTCTCCGGCAGGGATGAGTTTACGTGCCTGCAGTGCCTCTTCGATTTCGGACATACCCTTCGGGCTCATTCCCTGCAGGGCGAAGATGGTATCGCTATCCATACGCATCTGTACGGCAAGGTCACCGGCAGTCATAAAACCCGCATCCAACAGCATGCTGGTAATATGGTCGCTCAACTTCAATTCATCCACCGGGGTCTCAAAGGAACTGGGCGGAAGCAGCTGGATAATCTGCTGGCGGCGCATCTCTTCAGGTTTCTTTTCAGCCAGCCTGCGGATGGCGGTTTTACGCTCAACCCGGTCAACAAAGCGGGAAAGCAGATCGGTTTCATCAATCCCGAGCGGACGCCCTTCACGTTTCTTGGTAAGGGCGGCTTCCACCATGGGAATCATATCTGCTTCGGCTTCGGCGATGGCAGCATAAGCGGGATCGTCGCGCAGCTTGGTGAGTGAATCTGCCGCGGCTTCATCGAGCTTCTTGATGTCGATTCTCCATCCGGTCAGCTTGGCTGCCAGGCGGGCATTCTGTCCATCCCGTCCGATTGCCAGGCTTAACTGATCTTCTGGCACAACGACCGTAGCAGTCTTTCCGCCTTCAGAGGTGTCGTTAAGGTAAACGCCATTGACACGGGCGGGGCTGATGGCTTTCGCAATGTAAACGGATGGGTCGGAGCTCCATTCGATGACATCGATCTTTTCATCGTGCAGTTCACGCACAATCGCCTGAATGCGCACACCGCGGATACCCACACAGGCGCCCACCGGATCGATGCCCTGCTGCGTGGCAGCCACGGCAACCTTGGCGCGCTGCCCGGGTTCACGGGCAATGGAGCGGATTTCAACGACTCCGTGATAAATTTCGGGCACTTCGGTTTCGAGCAGCCGGCGCAGGAAGTTGCGGTGCGCCCGGGAGAGGATGATTTGTGGACCACGCGGGGAGTCTTTGACTTCGAGCAGAATTGCGCGTACCCTTTCGTGCACGCGGAAACGTTCCCCGGGGATCATTTCCTTTTTGGGCAGGGTGCCTTCCGCCTTGAGATCCATGCCGATGGTGGTCGCGGCAGCATTGACCGCCTGCACGATTCCATTGGTGATCTCACCCACCTGCTTTTCGAAGTATTCCATCTGCGCGTAACGTTCCGCTTCGCGGATGCGCTGCTGGATCACCTGGCGGGCTGTTTGGGCTGCCACACGGCCAAAGTCTCTGGGGGTGGATTCTACGATCACCAGATCTTCCAGGTTGGCTTCGGGGTTCACCCTGCGGGCTGTTTCGAGATCGACCTCGGTGGTTTCGTTATCCACCACCTCGACCACCTCTTTTTCAGCATAGATGGTGACGTGCCCGGTATCGGGATCAACTTTCGCCTCAACATGCTGGGCTGTGGATGCATTCACAGCTCTGCGATAGGCGGAAACCATCGCTGATTCCAGTGCTTTCAGAATGACTTCCTTCGGAAGCTGCTTCTCTTCCAGCACTTCATTGAAGGCAAGCACGAATTCGTTCTTCATGTGTTACTCTCTCCGGATTAGTTACAGTGTTTGAAATTATGCAGAAAAGTGGGGGTCACCCACTTTTCAATGAATGCAGTATAGACTAATTACCAATAACAAAGCTATTTTAATCGAATTATCGCGCGGATGCAAGATTAATGGCACGGCATCATACAATTTTCAGCTATTTTTAATTGATTCAGATAGATAGCAGCACAATCACTATAACAGGTAGGGTGGGTCCCTGACTCACCTGCCAACCAAGATAAGCTTTGTTCTCAATCTCCCCCAATACCTGTCACAAATGACAGCTTACCCTGTCCCCGCCAATTTCGTATAATTCAAACATGCATCCCTGCACCGGTTCAGCCTGCCCCCATTTCGCCCCGCAACCGGCAGTGAATTGTTTCCTTTTGTTTTATTGTGCCCCAAAATCGAAACAATTCTTTTTTTGCCTTTTTTCACATCCCCGCCTGAATGTATAATGAAAGCAATCTGGAGATGAAACCTATGGCAAAAGACTTCCTCTGGTGGCGCGATGGTGTAATTTATCAGATCTATCCGCGTTCTTTCAACGACAGCAACGGTGACGGCATTGGCGACCTGCCGGGTATCACCGCCAGGCTCGATTACCTGCAAAATCTGGGCGTGGATGCCATCTGGCTTTCCCCCATCAACCCATCGCCCGATAAAGACTTTGGATATGACATCAGCAATTATGAAGATATTGACCCTAAATTTGGCACCCTGCAGGATTTTGACAACCTGGTAAGCGAAGCCCATCAGAGGAACATCCGCGTCATCATGGATGGTGTTTACAACCACACTTCCAATGAACATCCCTGGTTCAAGCAATCCCGCAGCAGTAAAGACAACCCCTACCGCGATTGGTACATCTGGCGCCCGGCCAGACCCAACGGGAAAAAACCCAACAACTGGCAATCGGTATTTGGCGGAGATGGCTGGGAATTCGACCCTGCAACCGGTGAATACTACTTCCACATGTTCGTGAAAGAGCAGCCCGACCTCAACTGGCGCAACCCGGCGGTGCCCAGAGCCATCCTCGAAGCAATCCGCTTCTGGCTCGACCGGGGCGTGGATGGTTTCAGGCTCGATGTGTTTAACGCCTACTACAAGCACCCCGATCTGCCGGATAACCCGCCCAAATTCGGCATCCGCGGTTTTGACCGGCAGCATCACATTTACGACAGCTCCCAGCCCGAGATGATGCCATTTCTGGCAGATCTACGTAAACTGCTGGATGCCTACCCAGAGCGGTACGCGGTGGGTGAATCCTTCCTGCGGACAAGCAAACAGGCTGCGGAATACATGGGAGAGAACGCATTGCACGCCGCGTTTGATTTCGAATTTCTGCATCAGCCCTTGAGGGCAAGGAACCTGTTCCAGGCGATCCAGAACTGGGAAGATGCACTTGGCAAAGAGAAACACCCCAATTTTGTGCTGAACAACCACGACAATCCACGCACGGCGACCCGCTACCGCTTTTCAGAAAGCGATGCGCAGGGCAAGCTCGCCATGCTGCTGCTGTGCACCCTGCGCGGTACGCCTTATCTGTATTACGGGGAAGAGATCGGTATGCGCGATATCCAACTTTCACGGAGTGAAATTCTGGACCCGCCCGGTAAAAAGTTCTATCCCTTTTACAAAGGGCGGGATGGCTGCCGGAGCCCGATGCAGTGGGATGCGCAGGCAAATGCGGGTTTCAGCACAGCCAGACCGTGGCTGCCCGTCCACCCCAACTACATCAACCGGAATGTGGAAAAGCAGCTCGCGAACCCCGATTCACTGCTGAACTTTTACAAAAAGATCCTGGCTTACCGCAAGCAGACCCCGGCATTTGCCAGGGGAGAATGGCACCCGCACCTGCTGGAAAACCGCAACCTGCTGGCATACCGAAGGACCTATCAGCAGGAGGAATACCTGGTCATCCTTAATTTCAGTGCGGGTACAGCCAGTGCACCGTTACCAACAGGTCAGAACTTCACGGTGGCATTTTCCACCGGCGGGCGAAAGCCGGAGGCAGTTCAAACCCAGTTGACACTTGAAGCCTATGAGGGGGTCATTCTTCAAAGAGAACTCTAAAGACTCATTGTGCATCCTCTTTGCGGAGCGCAATCAGAATGACAGCGCCGCGTGAGTTTACCGAAGCTTTTGGGAATATCCTGTCTGCCTACCAGATGGGAGATGCACCTCCGCGCCGGATTCCACTGGATCGATACCTCCCCATCCTCCCGCGTGGCATGGTCACCCGGCTGGCAAATTTCAACCTGACGGGTGGAGGCTGGATCTTCGATCCATTCGGGCTATCTCCCTGCCTCGATCTGGAACTGGCACAGGCGGGATACAGGGTGCTGGTCTGCCAGAACAATCCCATCCTGAACCTGCTGCTGGAATTACAGGCGAATCCCCCCGCGCAGGATGAAGTGGTTCGCTGCGCGGCAATCATGGCAGGCGCCATGAAAGGGAACCAGCGCCTCGAAGTAGTGCTGCAGAAGCTATACGAGAGCCGCTGCCGCAGTTGTGGCATCACCTTACCGGCAGATGCCTACCTGTGGGAAAAGGGTTCTGCCACCCCCTTTGCCACCGTGCTCGATTGCCCGAATTGCGGGACAAAAGGCGATTTTGCCTGGGATGATGTGGATGCCGCCTCGCTCGCACTCGCAACCCAGAACAACCTGCCGGCTGCCTGGGCAGTGGAGAAGATCGCCGCCAAGGGTGACCCCATCCGCGATGAGGCGGAGGAGGTCGTTGGCAGCCACCTGCAACGGGCGTTATATTTCGTGTTCACCTTTATTAATAAATTCCAGACGCTCGATCTGACCCGGCGGGAGAAACAGATCATTTCCGGCATTTTGCTGGATGTACTGGATGACGCGACCCCCATCCACCAGATCGGGCATTCGCTACCCCGTCCGCGCCAGTTTTTGTTACCTGTCAGGTTTCACGAACACAACCTGTGGAAGTCCTTCGAGCAGAGTGTGATCTACTGGCAGCAAAGAACCCGCCCGGTTCCGCTGACGATTTACCCTGAGCTACCGGATGGACCCGGTATCTGCCTGTACCGGGGAAGAATCCGGGAGCTGGCAGACGAGACCATCCCCGTTAACATGCAGGCTATTCTCACCGTGCTGCCCCGACCCCAGCATGCCTTCTGGACTCTCTCCGCCATCTGGTCTGCCTGGCTGTTCGGCAGGGAGGAAGCCAGCCGCATCAGTAACGTCATCAACCGACGCAGATATGACTGGAACTGGCATACCAATGCGCTGGTGAGCGCCCTGCAGGCAGTCTCAAGGACAATGAAAACAGAACTTCCACTGGTCACCCTGCTGCCTGAAGCTGAACCGGCATACATCTGGAGCACCTTTAATGCGTTCCACAGGAGCGGTTTCACCTGCTCCGGGTTTGCCTTGCACGCTGAAGATGAGATCGCGCAGACCATGTGGAGCCGCACGGAAACCGCCAGTGCGGCACCTGAAAAACAGGTAATCGAAAGCGCTCAATCTGCCGTGTTTAAGTATCTGCGTGAAAAAGGTGAACCCGCCGATTACCTCGAAATATCCACCGCAGCCGTTCTGGGAATCAACAAGAATTCCTGCTCTCCCGAAAATATTCCGGTCACCACCCTGCTGGGGCAGGTCAGAGCGGCATTTTCGAACCCGTCATATTTCAGGCACTTTGGCGCCGGTGAGCAGACACTGGAAAGCGGAACCTGGATGTTAAAAAATACCGCCAGCGGGATGACGAGCCAGATGGATCGGGTTGAGGAATTTGTGGTGAAAGCGTTGTCCAGCGGAGAAAGTGTGCAGTTTGAACAGCTCGAAGAAAGGCTGCACCGGGAAATTAAACCAATCTTCTCGCCCATCCGCGAACTGTTGATGCATATTCTGAGTTCATATGCAGAAGAAGATCCGAACAACCCCAACCGCTGGCTGATTCGGGTTAATGAGCATCCTTCCCTGCGCGATCTGGATCAGAAGACCATCCGCGGCATGCTGGCAAAACTGGGCAGTCAAATGGAGATGGAAGTCATCCACAGGGAAAATACGCTGGAATGGGTAAATCCTGCGGACAAGCAGATTCATTACCGCTTTATCATTGTCACCCACTCGAAATTTACAGAGGTGCTCTCCCGCGATGATGGCTCTGCACCAAACCGGGTGTTGGTCATCCCCGGTAGCCGATCCAATTTAATCGTTTACAAAAAGAAAACCAATCCCTGGCTGGCAGAAATGCTGGAAGAGTGGCATCTGCTCAAATTCAGGCACGTCTCCCGTTTGATGGACAACCCCATGCTGACACGGGATAGCTTTGATCTCCTGCTGGATAACGATCCACCCGAATACCAACCCATGCAGATGGTCTTACTCTAACTGCGCCTATGGTGCGGGCGTGGTTGCTTCCAGAGTGGGTGGTACTGTCGTTGCTGTCGGTTCAGATGTATTCGTAGGTGTCGGCGTCTGCGTGGGTGTAGGTGTATCTGTCATGGTCGGCGTAATCGTGGCGGTAGGAGTGGCAGTCGGGGTAGGTGTAGGCACCTGTAAATTCAACCGAATGATTCTCTCGGCATAGCCGCCTGACTTGCTCACCATATAAAGCTTCAACGAAACCACACCCGCAGGAAGTTCTTCAAGGTCCCAGGTGTAGATGCGGTCTGTCCGCTGGTATTTAGCAGAATCTTCCTTTACGAGGGTAATCCACTTATCAGGATCACGACCCAGACCATAGGAGAGGCTAACATTCTTATAATCATCTGCATATGCCTGAATTTCAATCTCCAATGGTGAATCATCAATCCGCATGTTTTCTGACAACCCCACAAAACGTAAGGTTGGCTGCGGGTCATCCTTTGAACAGGCTCTTGAAGGCGTAAAGGTATAGGGTTTTTTGAACTTCATTTTCTTTGCCCATGAAGCACCCTCATCCGTCTGGCGGATCCATTTGCGGGCAGAGGAATCGCTGATATTCATGGTCGCGATATCATCGGTGAATTCGGAACAGGCATCAGATGCGCGTAATCCCGTCCAGGTATCTATCGTTACTTCCTGCCAGAGATCCTGATCTTTCGGCAGGGGCGGCTGGTCGGCAGCAAAGATTTCGTCTTTCGTGTCAGGACACGACTTTGATGGTTCTGTACCACTAACGGCACATATTTCACGCTCGATAATTCCACCGGGTTTATTAAAACCAGAGGGATTATTCCCGGTGAGTTTATCGATACCGTATTGCATCACCTCCGCCCAGATGGGCGCAGCACCGGTCAATCCGGTCGTGTTTTGCATGGGCGTGTAGTCTGCATTCCCCACCCAGGCGCCAATCGCCAGATCGGGGGTGTACCCGACCGTCCAGTTATCGCGGAAATCATTGGTGGTACCCGTTTTGACGGCAGCGGTAAATGGCAGGTTGATGACCGGGTTCTCACCAAACATGGGAATCCTTGCCCGTTTATCTGAGAGGATGGAAGAGATCAGGTAAGCATGCTCTGCCCGAATCACCTGATGACCTGGTTCAGGTTGGTGTTCGAATACCGTGTTACCCTGATAATCCACAATTTTGGTGATCGCAACCGAGGGAACCATGCTGCCGTTATTGGCAAAGATGGAGAAAGCGCGGGTAAGCTCCAGCAGGGTAACTTCGCCACCGCCCAGGGTGAGCGAGAGTCCATAATCCTCCCGGTTGAGGGATTCGATCCCCATACGGCGGGCAAATTCAATCAACCCCTCTTTCTGGGGTGTTTCGGGGTTGTCATATATGCCCACAAAGTTTAAGGCTTTCACAGCCGGCACATTATAAGAATTGGCAAGCGCATCCCGCAGGAGGACCGGACCATGGAATTTTCCATCGTAGTTGACCGGCTTGTACGGGTCGCGGGGATCATCCGGATTCCCTGATGGGGGGAATTCGGAAGGAACATCCCAGATGAGCGTCGCGGGCGTCCATCCCTTTTCAAACGCGGCAACATACGTGAGCGGTTTGATGGATGAACCCGGCTGACGGGGGCTGACTGCCATATTCACCTGCCCGGAGATTGCTTCATTATAGAAATCAGCAGAACCGACCATGGCGAGTATTTCACCTGTTTCCGGACGGATAGCCACCAGAGCCCCATCCTGTACTTTACGGTCGGCAAGTGAATCCACCTGGGCGCGGACAACCTCTTCCGCCTTCTCCTGCAGGTCCGGGTCCAGTGTCGTGTAAACGGTGAATCCGGAACGGAAGATTGTTTGCGGGTCATACTTTTCTTCCAGCAAGGTACGGATGTAATTTACCCAGTGCGGGTATTTCATTTCGAATTTGACCGGTTTAAATTCATACCCGGTAATTTCATCCAGCGCAGCCATTACATCCGTTTGAGAAACACAGACCGGCTGCGCATTATTGCTTACATCAATACAATCTGTTTCACCACTCAGTTCCAGCATAAGGAGCAGGACCTGCTTAAACCGGTTTATTGTCGCTTCGCGGTTGGTATAGATGTCATAGACCGCAGGCGTCTGGGGTATCCCAGCCAGAAAAGCGGATTGAGCCAGATTCAATTTATCAGCAGAAGTATTGAAGTATGTTTGTGCCGCAGCTTCCACACCATAGGCTAAATTGCCATAGTTGTTTTCATTCAAGTACATTTCAAGGATCTCATCCTTGGAGTACTTACGGGTAATTTCTGCAGCCAGCACAATTTCACGTGTTTTCCGCTGGATGGATTGTTCATACCGTTCTTCCGGCGAGAAGAGGAGGGTACGGGCGAGTTGCTGGGTGATCGTCGAGGCGCCCGATTCAATCTCCCCGCTGGTATAGTTTTGCCACATCGCACGCGAAATCGCAATTGGGTCAAATCCGGGATGCTGGTAGTATTCCTTATCTTCTGTAGCAATTGTTGCTGCCACCAGATAGGGTGAAATTTTTTCCAGTGGAATATAAGTCCGTCTGCCAGCATTGGGATCAAGTATCTCGTATAAGATGTCACCATTCCGGTCCAGAATACGGGTGGTTTCAAACTGAGAAGTGCGGGATTGCAGGTCGCTGTAATCGGGTAATGCACGGGCGATGCGGAAGTATTCAAACACCATAAAGGAACCGATGCCGACAAAGATGAGAATGATGGTGAACATCAATCCGACAAATCCTTTGACCAGGCAGCCACCCCAATTGAAGGATGATCCAGATGGTTTGCGCGGCGGGCGGTTACCAGAAGGTCCACCGCCCCCTGATCCTGAGCGGATCGTGGGTCCGGGTTGACTGTCTGATAATGGGCGCACCGGAATGGAATCGGATGGAAATTGGTTAGATCTCACGGTCGGAGTCTGCCCGGTTGGTCTGCCTGCGTTTACAGGAGTACTGCCAGATGACGGGAGATTGCGCTTAACAGGAATGACGCGGGTCGCATTGACATCAATTTCTTCGACCCGGCGGGGGAGCGGCATACCATTTTTATCCACTGCCGGTTTGGATAAATTCGGGGTTGGCGTAAGCGAAATTGGTGGAGGCGGATTGGGTATCCGCCTGGGAGGTGTATCTCCTCTTACAGGTGGCGCTGGTGGAATGAGATCTGCATTCGAGATGAAAGGACGTGGTTGATTTGCATGATTGACAGGAGTGGAAGGCGTCATCTCAGGTTCGGGTGAAGATGGGTGGGGGTTGGGGTTACCTTCTGCCATATGCGGCGGAGTAGAAGAATCCGAATGGGGAGGTTCTGGTAAAAGTTCAGATACATCGAGCGTGGCATTCTGATCTGCCAGGGTCTCACCAGATTCAAGATAAAACCTCATTTCTTCCGAGGTTATCAGTTTTCGAAACTTCTCACGGGAATCATTATTTTCATCCCCATTCTGGTTTGCATTATCAAAATCCTCAAATTCAGGTACCGTCATCGTCTCACCCTCAAAATATAAAAAACCTTTGACCCGTTACTCACTCACCCTTAAAATGAATATATGCCAATCCATAATTCAGGCTTTCAAATTCCATTCCATCCGGTTTTATCAGCTGACTCCCAATATTCGGATACCGATTTTTGTAACGATCAAACCTGGGAGATTGTGCCAAATATCCAACATCCCCTGGGGTTTTGCTGCCAGACTACCTATGGATTGCGTGCCAGGAGTGTTCAAATTATACCGGTAATTCTGGATGCAAATAACTTGCCGTTTCGGGAACCTCCTCCTGAGATAGATCTGGAGATTCTCCTACCCAATCTGGCAAGATACCGGATCCATTTATTTAATGATATTAACGTCACACTTGCTATTACAGTTCCGGATTCACAAACACTGGCCGGGCAGTTTTCCATAACTTCCAGGAGTAACCGTGAAAAGCGTTTACGCGCAGGTGTTCTAATGCGTCTGCTTCCGCTCCCTCCTGGAGAGCAAACTACAGTGCAGGAAGAGAACGGCAGACTCATTCTGACAGGTAAAACAGAGAATCTATACCCGGTATGCGTAGTAGCCGGGATGCCCAAACAGGTCAACCGTCCACAACCGGGTCTGGTCGTTGAAACAAGTATTCAACCCGACAGTACAATTCAGATACGCTGGGCGGTCAGTGCAAAAAACAGTCGTAAACACAGTCTGGACGCAGCGATGATGGCCTGTGATTCCACGCGGACGCCCGCCATCATCCGGCAGGTTAAAGCATACGAAAACGAAAATATCCATATCGAAACCGGAAATAGTGAGTGGAACGAGTTATTTCAACTGGCTGCAATTCAGAGCCAGCGGTTGTTTCATTCACCCACAGAAGTAATGCCATTTGCCCACCCGGTTGAATCAAGACTGCCTGACAGCGGTTATTCGATCAGGGGTAATGGATCAGACTATGACCCCGAGCAGCAAGGGCTCACTGCATTTGAGGTTTATTATGCAATTCGGAACTTTCTTCTACCGGCTAAACCAAATCTTGCCCTGGGCGTTTTTTCCAATTTCATCCAAAAGCAACAGGGGTTTGGAAACATTGACGCCAGGTATGGATTAGGTGGATATGAGGCAAAGATCCTCGCGCCGCCGATCATGGCTGCAAGCCTGGCGGAGATAGCCGGCAGCCTGCCCGGAAATCCCATCATTGCTGAAAGCTATAACCTGCTGAAGCACTTCCTTGACCGGTGGATAGATGCTGACCATGATAAAGATGGCGATCTGCTGCCTGAGGGTGATCATATCCTTCAAACCGGGTGGGAGGACAACCCGCTATTTAATCGCTGGCAACCCAATGGAAAAGGTTATCCACCCGGGGTGATTGAGGCACCAGAGCTGGCTGCATACCTTTTCCATGAATGCCGGGCTATGGCAATTCTGGCTGGTCAACTAGGCCGTAAAGAGGATTTCACGAACTATCAGGCTCTGGCTGAGCGAGTACGGTCATCTGCCAAAATTTTGTGGGATACCCGCAAAAAGCAGTATTGTTACCGTGACAGAGATTCACACGATACACCGGATGGTGGTGTGTTATCCACTGGGGAAGGAAGTGGGACATTTCACCTGGATTGCTCATTTCAGAAACCCACGCGCTTATGTTTAAAGATAAAGTACAAGCAACCAACGCCTATCCCACTGGAAGTGCAGATCATTGGAAAAGGCATAGACGGGAAAAAGGACTTACAAAAAATCCTCACATCCCCATCCGATTGGACAAATGACGGGATTATCCTGACCTGTTTAAATTCATACATTTCTATTGACCAGTTAACCATTTGGAATCTACCGGAAGGAATTCAATGGAAGCTGGAGTATCTGCAAATAAATCAGAGTGACCTGACACAGTTTATGCCCCTCTGGGCAGGGTTGCTCGATGACAAACAGGCAGAAATATTGATTAGAAAGAATCTGCTGCCTCATTGGTTTGAACCTTTCCCTGCCGGCTTACCGATGATGAACAAACCCGAAAAAGCTTCACGAAATAAAGAAACAAGCTATTTTGCTCACATTGGCGTGATGAGCATGGTTATGGATGGGATGCTGCGGTATGGTTATCAAGAAGAGACTGGTCAGCTTGTAAATAAGCTGATGGAAGCTATAATTAAAGTAATCAGGCAGACAGGCAGCTTTGTGGATCATCTGGATGCAAAAACCGGATTGGCAACAGGCACCAGAAATTCGATCCTGAGTCTGCCTCCGATTGGATTGTTCCTACGAAGTCTGGGATTGGAGATCTTTTCATCAGAACGGATGACAATATCAGGGAAAAATCCATATCCCTGGGATGTGGTTATCCATTTCAAGGGAACCCGGTTAATGAGGTGTAAAGAAGAAACAGAGATCACCTTTAGAGACGGGCAGACAATCCAGTTGACAGGTCCGGAAAAAAGGATCATCGAGAGGAAAGGAGACGGTGAAAGAACATGACAGACAGCCAGAATGCCAGTCTTTGGATTGCCGTGGTTCAGGCTCAAGACAGTGACAACGCAACATCCGCACTCACCAAACTGGGTGTCACCGTTACCCGGTTACCCAGTGTAGGCGGTTTTTTAGGCAGGCGTAATGCCACTCTTCTCATCGGCATACCTGTTGCTTTACAAAACCAGGTGATGGCGGAACTGCAAAGGAATTGCCGCCAACGGGTTGAGTATATTTCCATTCCATTAGAAAGCGCTCCTCTTCCCCTGCCAGCGCCCACCCCAGTTACCATCGGCGGCGCAGCAATTTTCGCTCTGGAAGTGGAACACTTTGAGGTGATATAGCGATGAAACTCATAATTGCGATAATTCAAGACCAAGACACAGAACCTGTTTCAAGAGCTTTAACTTCGATGAGCTTCAGGGTAACTTTGGTTGCTTCCACCGGTGGTTTTTTGAGGAAAGGCTCATCCACACTGCTCATTGGTGTTGAAGATCACCAGGTGGAACAAGCATTGCAAATATTGCGGGATACCTGCTCGCTGTCCAGCGATCCAAACCAGAAGCGGGCGACCATTTTTGTACTGAATGTACAGCAAACAGCATACCTTTAATCACCAGGTTACCATGCTGCCTTGTTTTGCCACTGCTGAAAGCTGTTTTTATCCATTTGTACATTAAAGGAAATTATTTACAATGGATGCATAGATTTTTGCTTGCATCCGTTGTATTTTACAAGTATGCTATGCTAAACTAATGTAAACATCAGGAATCAATAAGGAGGAGCTATGCAATTCGGAAAACCTTTCAGTTTTGTATTTGAAGACTCAGAGTGGTTTAAAAAAGTAGCCATTATGGGTCTTATCAGTCTCATCCCAATTCTGGGACAGATCGTTCTGCTGGGATGGATGCTGGACATCATGAAGAAAATGATTAACCACGATCCGGTTACCCTGCCCAACCTGGATTTTGGTGGACAACTCTCCCGCGGTTTTGGAGGGTTTGTAGTTGGATTGGTTTACGCAATCCCTCTGATTGTGTTGGCTATCATCCAGTCTATCTTTATTGCGATATTAACCGGAATGACCAATGGAGATGCCGCAGAAATTGCGGGTATTGCCACCGCTGTCATTGCGGTTTGTTTCGGTTTACTGTATTTCGTTTTCGGTATTCTTCTGTATCTGGTTTACCCCATCGCTTATGGGCGCTATGCTGAATTTGGAAAGATTTCAGAAGCTCTTAAGTTTGGCGTAGTTTTAGGTTTAGTCAAGAAAGCGATTGGACCTTTATTCCTCGCGCTCATTGGGGCATTAATTGCATCGCTTATCGCCCCACTGGGATCAATCGCCTGTGGTATTGGTGTTTTACTTACGCTGGTTTACTCCATGGCGATAACCGGTCATTTCTTTGGACAGGCGTATATGATCGCCACCGGCAAATAATTGTAAAATTTCAGGTACGAGTAAAAAGCCTGCCATTTTTCATGGCAGGCTTTTTCTTATTCATGAAATTCTTCCACACGGTAAACACTCACTTCAAGTGGCATCTTCTGCCAGTAATCTCCCGGTGCTCCCATTTTCATGCAAAGATGAGTCAAAAATTCCTCCGGTCGGGGCAGTTTATCCCACACTTGTGGAAGGAACGTTGCCCTATGTCTGCCTTCACGGAGGATCACGCCATCTACATTGGGCTGAAGTTTAGATAAAAGGTCATCTGATCCCTTGTAATCTAATTTAACAGGTGTTGTCAGACGGGAAATCTCTATTTTTATGCGCGATAGCTCATATGGTTGAACGGGTCTGAAGCGGTAATCTTCCATCGCTGCGGCGATAGCATGTTCCCAGACATCATCTAATAATGGCTGGTACGCTTCCAACGCGCCGATGCATCCACGCAGATCACCATCAATCGTGAGGGTTACAAACGAGGCTCCATCCTGGAGTAAAACAGAAGGAACACCCTGGTGCGATGGCATTGTGAGCGATTGGTGGTTTGCCGCGCGTGTAATCGCTTCACGGGCAGTGGTTAATAAAATCGTACGTTCAGAAGCTGAAAGAAGGTTTTCTGGCATTATTTTTGCAAGGATTGATATGATCGATTGGTGTAAAGCAGCGGATTGCCGTTTTCAAGATGTTTGAGCGCGAGCACTTCACCAAAAAAGACAGTATTCTGCCCATACTGGATTTTTTGCACCACTTTACAATCAAAAAAGGCAATCCCTCCTTCGATTAAAGGTGAGCCGGTTTCCAATGTGAACACCGGAACCCCGCTGAAACGGTCACCATCTTCTGGAACACGACCTGCAAAGCAATCGGAGACTGCTCCCTGGGATTCCTCCAGAATGGTGACACCAAAACTACCAGATTCACTGATCAATTGATGGGTGCGTGCCTGACTATTAATAGACACACACACAACTGGTGGAATCGCAGAAACAGAAGTGAAGGAGCTGACCGTCATACCGTGAGATATCCCAGCATGGGCTGAAGTTACCACAGTTACCCCGGTCGCCCAGAGGCGCATGGTTTGTCTAAATTCATTTTCATCAATTTTCATGGGATCACCTTTAATTCATTAGTATGTATTCTTTATACATGGAGTGAATACCTGCGTCAAGCCAAGTCGGGCACGTTCGTAACGAGTTTTGGGTTTTGGTAAAATGAGGATAGAATAATGGATATGCAACAAACTCCGGCTGCTTCCGGGAAAAAGTCTCCACTTTCAGGCGCCCGTCCGCCAAAGTTTAATTTCTGGTCTTCCCTGGGCACCACTATCAGTATTGCCATAGTGGTTGCAACTCTTTTTACCTTCTGGACACCTGCCAGCCTGTTTTCCAACCGCCTGGCAGAAAGTCTTTCGAAAGCAATGAATGCGCAGGAAAATCCAAATCTCAAAAACCTGCCAACAAGAGCTCCGTACACCACTCCACATATTGGATTAGTCGCCGGACATTCCGGGGAAGAGAAGCCGGGCTTTGTCTGTCCGGATGGTACCCGTGAGGTGGATGTTAACAATACAATTACCACCCTGGTGAGACAGAAACTGGTTGAAAGAGGTTATGCGGTTGACTTGATGTCTGAGTTTGATCCCAAACTGAGGCAGTACCAGGGAATATTCCTTCTCTCCATCCATACAGATACCTGTGAGTATATTGATGATGGAGCAACCGGATTCAAACTTGCTCCATCGCTTTATTCCACCACACAAGACGCCAAACTGGATCGACTTTCATCTTGCATTATCAGCAAGTATCAGGAAGCTACCGGGTTGAAATATCAGAATTACACCACCGATGACATGACAAAATTCCATCCATTCGATGAAGTGCATATTGATACCCCCACTCTTATCATGGAGCCCGGTTATCTCAATCTGGATAAGGAATTACTTACCAAGCAGGCGGACCTTGTCGCCCAGGGTATTGCTAATGGATTGTATTGTTATCTGGAAAATGAACCCAATATCCCCACGCCGGTACCATCAACTCAACCATGAACGATCAACCGGATAATGTCGCAAGCCTCTTACAACAAGCCTACGCCGCTTTATCAGCGGACCAGCCAGATCAGGCTCGCCTACTAGCCCGGAAAGCTGCAGAACTGGAACCCAATAATGAAGATTGCTGGCTTCTCATGGCAGCGGTATCTTCGCCTCAGGCAGCTATTATCTATTTAAAAAAGGTTTTGCAAATCAATCCCAACAATCAAAAAGCTCAGTTGGGACTCAAAATGACTCTAGAAGAGGTGGAAGGTCCGCTGGGGGACGATGCCATACCTATCCCAGCAGGTATAGAGACACAACCTGGTTTTCCCCGAGTCTCACAGGGCAAGAAATCCCCTCCGTATCCACCTCCGGGCGCAGCAATAAATCCGCTTAGCCCCAAGGTGGAAAAACCACCTTCCAGTTATTACATCGAAAACAGCGGTGTGGAACAAGAGACTCCATGGAAACTGGATGAAAAGAAACTTTATTCAAAACAGTTCTCGTGGTTGCCTGTGATCATTCTCGCAGTAATCCTATGTGTTGGTCTGGGTGCCTGGCTGGGAATAACAACTCTTGTCAATGCTTATGGAATGGAAAGCGATACCCGTTCATACCAGGGTGAAATTGTGAAACCCACCCACACACCCACGCCCACCCCCACCGCAACTGCCACTCCAACACCCACGGCTACCCCCACACCTACACCCACTCCTACGGACACGCCGACTCCGCTACCCACAGATACTCCCGAAGAATCATTTAAATTCTGGTATGAACCGGGAAAATTCCCGGATGTAGGAAGCAAAGAAGATTGGATCGATGTCGATTTGAGCTCGCAGACTGTGGCTGCATATCGGGGTGAAGAATTGGTAGATACATTCCTGGTATCCACCGGAACTTCACGATATCCAACCATCACCGGCACCTACAAGATTTATGTCAAATACCGTTATGCAGATATGGCAGGTCCGGGATACTACTTAAGAGATGTTCCATACGTAATGTATTTTAAAGATGGATATGGATTGCATGGAACGTACTGGCACAGTAACTTTGGCACTCCTATGAGTCATGGGTGCATCAATCTGGAAACCAGCGATGCCCAGTGGTTGTATAATTTTGCTGAAGTAGGCACAATCGTTCACATTCACTACTAAAACTTGATACAATTTAATTAACTATACAGGGTATCATTATGTCTATGGAACCATTATTTAAAGGTTTAGTGATCGATGAAGATAATCAGGCGGTGGATACTGCCAGAATTGGCGAAGAGACTTTTTATATTGTGAATGATGCCGGTTTTATGCGGCATGTACCATCAGAAGAAGTTGATCGCCAGGTACTTGATCATATGCGTGCTCAGATTGAAGGTAAGGAGGATCTGCTTTCTGACCAGACAGCCAAAATGCTGGGGCAGGATGACATCTTCACCCGGGCAATCATTAACAATCAGCTCAAGAACATCCATCAGCAGTTTGAGATGATGATGCAGACAGGAATTCCTGAGGAGGGGCGAGCGTATCTGGGTATGATGGGATTCAAGGTAGTCATCAACCATCATGGTGAAGTTGTGGATGTGGTTCAACCCAGTGCCCCGGCGCCAGAAGATGAATGAGCTGCAATCCGAGAATGTGATGGTTAGAAAATGTTAAGCCAATCCGAATGGAGAAGCAATAAATGACTTCTGAAAACATCATCACTGTTAATGAGAATGACTTCGAACAAGAAGTTTTAATCTATTCCCAGAATGTACCTGTGGTGGTGGATTTTTGGGCTGAATGGTGTACGCCCTGTAAAATTCTTGGACCAATTTTAGAAAGACTGGCAAAAGAAGGACAGGGGAGTTTTCGGCTTGCAAAATTGGATGTTGATTTCAATAAGAACATCGCCATTCGATATGGAATCCGTTCGATACCTGCAGTAAAAACATTCATGAAAGGGCAAGTGGTTGCAGAGTTCACCGGAGCACAACCAGAGATTAAAGTGCGAGAATTTTTACGGACGATTGCTCCTTCTCCGGCTGATTTACTCCTGGAAAAGGGAACGAGCCTGGCATCTGGCAAGAAATGGAAGGAAGCGGAATCGGTTTTCCGCGAAGCCCTGCAACTCGACCCCGGGATGGCATCTGCATTAATTGGACTGGTGCGATGCCTTCTGGCACAATCCAAGACCGGAGAAAGCCTGCAAATTTTAAAGCGGTTCCCCGCCAGCCAGGATTACTCCAACGCACAGCTTCTTATCCCCCTGGCAGAGATGATCCACGCAGCAGATGAACAGATTGAAAGCGATACACCCCTGGAAGCAGCCATGTGGAACAGTATCAGACTGGCAAAACGCGGTAATTTTCCAGCTGCTATTGACGGATTACTTGATATTCTCCGTCAGCAAAAGAATTTCAAAGGTGGGTTGGTCAGGCAATTGATTTTAGCTTTACTTTACATTCAAGGTGATGAAGACCCAGACACTCGATCTTACCGGACAGAACTCGCATCCATACTATTCTAAAACAATAACGCCCTCTCATTTTTGAGAGGGCGTTATAAATGGTATTGTAATTATTTTACGAGAATCAAATCTCCCCAGGTGGTTGGATCAGTCAGAATACGTTTCGAAGTGCTGGAGACCATACTCTGCTGCTCGCCACCCTTTTTTGAGTCATCGTCAGAGACGGATGCAGCGAATCCGAGACGCATACCGGTGTATGGTTCAATTCCCAGAGTCTTCCAGGGAATTCCGAGCGTGACACGATATCCATTGGATAGTTTCTTCACACCATAGATGGCTTTGGATAAAGTACCTTCTTTGCTGCCAGGAAACCACAAATATGCTTCCATCTTTTCTCCCACTTCATTTGAACCGGGTGAAAAGCCTATCTGATAATCATCCCAATCCAGCCAGCGCTGCCAGTAATCATATTGAACTGCTGTATCGATTAATACCTCCACACTATCACCCAGGTATAAATCTTCATGTCGGGATTCCTGCACATATTTATCATCCGTTACTTTCCAGGCAATAAAGAGGTAATCTTCATCCCACTGTACTTTATATGAAGAAGAGAGATCTTCGGAACCTTTCCAATTTTCCCTGCCATAAACCACTGCGTTCGCTGAGTATTCATCAGCTTCCCAATCTCCCCAGCCACCATCCATATCAGGTTGATGTTTTACATAGAGGGCTTCTGTTTGAGGTCCAGAGCGATGTGTGGGTGGAATAGGTGTAGGCGGAATGGGCGAAGGTGTTTGTGTGGGTGATTCTGTCGGCTCTTCAGTTGGTTGTTCCGTAGCTGCAGGTGGTGCCGTTTCGATGATGACTGTGATGGAAGTGCTGGTAGGTTCCGCCATTTCAGTCGGTTGGAATAATGCGGTCATGGTTTGATCTACCGTTGGAAAAACAAAAGGAGTAGGTGTTGCCATAAATGGCATATTGCACGCCATAACAATCACGCTGATCAAGAGAAGCAAGACGATAAACACCGATTTTTGAGTTTTCATGGAACCTCCTGAATCTGTTTGTGAACAGATTCGCCTATCTTCCAATGAATGCAACTAATTTGCCAGTTTGGTGGGAGTCTCCCAAATTAATTAGATCAGCAAAATCTGATGAAAAAAATACAATGCCAGTATTCGGGGAAATTTACAGATCAGAATCAGCAATATTTTAATCAGGTAAATTCATCATAACTCGTACACCTTATCCCTGCTCGAAAAGACCAATTACCTCCACATGGTAGGTTTGCGGGAACATATCGATGGGCTTGATGTTCCGTAACGAAAATCCTCTGGCATTGAAACGGGAAGCATCTCTGATGAATGTGGATGGATCACATGAGATGTATATGATCCGTGAGGGAGCCGAACGGCAGATTGATTCTAATACCCGCTCATCCAAACCAGCACGGGGAGGATCAACAAGAACAAGATCTGGCTTTTCATCCAGGTATGGCAAAATATCTTCCGCTTTACCCTGGTAGATCGATACATCCTCAAATTCTGCAAGATTTTCTGTAAAATCATTGCAAGCAGATTCTGATGATTCGATCCCAATGATCTTGCGGACATGCGGTGCAAACATGCGGCTGAATAAACCCACCCCGCAAAAAACATCCATCAAGGATTTAATGTCAGAATCCTTAACGAGGCTGAGTGCATAGTCTGCCATCAGCTGTGCCACAAGGGTATTTACCTGAAAGAATGAACCTGCGGAAACCTGAAATTCAGTATCACCGACTTTGATTAACATAGTCGGACTACCCGCCAGTACCAGATCGCCTGCTAAAGAATGGTGAACAACCGAACAGGGAAAATCCATCTCGATTTCGGGTAATGCATCGTACTCCCCTTCCAACATGATCGTGATTTCATCATCCGCCCCGACCCGTGCTGAAATCCGTTCGATGGGTAACCCCGGTTCCAGCTGTAGGTTATTCCAAATTGAATTCAGCCCTGAAACGGGTAGATGGCACTCAACGATGGGAATAACCTGGTTAGTATGAGCTGCCTGATAACCCAGATGCCCATCTGGTGAGAGATGGAATTGAAGATTATTCCGGTAATGCCATTCCTGCGGTGAAGGTTGCGCAGGAAGGATTACTTCCGGGTTTAACCCAACCTTTTCAACCTGTTCTGCCAGGATATTTTGCTTGAGGCGGACCTGTTCATCATACGCAAGATGCTGAAGGTGGCAGCCTCCACAGAACATATAATGTTTGCAGAGTGGATTGATTCGATGCGGAGAAGATTCAATTATCTGGATTGGTTTTGCCCTAGCGTATTTCTTTTTATCAGTATTTATTTCAACGACAACTCTTTCGCCCGGAATTGTATAAGGAACAAAAACAGTCTTCCCGTCCGGCAATCGTCCCACGCCTTCTCCGCCATATGTTAACCCGGTTATTACAATTTCCATTTTCGCTGACATTTGCAAGTATCCATTCGGTTTTTAAACGCAAATTACAATCATGATTGTAACTGAAATGGAACATGATTTGTTGCACATGGAATCAACAATGCCGGTTCAAATGTACAAGGAACCAGGGGGTAAGTTACAAGCTGAACAAAGTAAAAAGCGAGAACAATGAGTTCTCGCTTTTTCAATAAATTGGGGGATGCGTTTAGAGTGTCTTCAGGTACTCATCCATCAAACCGAGCAGCTTATCAACATCGGACATTTGAATCTCGCCCATATGGGCAATACGATAGGTTTTGTTCTTCAAATCGCCGTATCCGTTAGCTATACGCAGTTCGTGAGGTTTAAGGAATTCATTCAAACCAGGGATATCCATATTTCGGGTATTGTTGATGGTGGATACCGTTTTTGAACGGAAACCCGCAGGAGCAAGAGGTTCCATGCCCTGAGAAATCGCCCATTCCTGGGTACGTTTTGCCATTGCTGCATGGCGGGCATAACGATTATCCAGACCTTCAGCAAGCATGCGATCCAATTGGGCATTCAGCGCCCAAATAAGGGACATGGCAGGCGTCATAGGGGTGGAATCCTTCACGCGGTGTTTTTCGAGTAATAAAAGATCAAAATACCAACCGCGGAATTTTACGGTTTCTGCTTTTTTCATCGCACGCTCTGATGCAGCGCCAAAAGCCAGTCCTGGTGGCAGCGCAAAACATTTTTGCGATGAGGTGAGCAGGAAATCCAATCCCCAGGCATCAAATTCGATTTTCACACCACCGAGGCTTGATACAGCATCGACAAGGATGAGGGTATCGGGGCTAACTTTATGCACCACCTCAGCCAGTTCTTTCAAAGGATTCTCAGCACCGGTAGAGGTTTCATTATGCACAATTGTGACAACCTCATACTTTTTTGCTTTTAATGCTTCTGCCAGAAGATCGGGTTTAATCACCTCGCCCCAGGGCACTTCCAACTTGTCAGCCTGTTTTCCATTTGCAACAGCCACATCATTCCAGCGTTTTGCAAATGCCCCATTCATGCATGATAAAACCGTCTCGTTGGCAAAGTTGCGAATACCAGCTTCCTGCAAGCCTGAGCCAGATGAGGTGGAGATAAAAACCGGACGTTCTGTTGCAAACACTTTTCGCAGTTTTTCATCACACCCTCTGAATATTGCTTCAAAGTCTTTGCTGCGGTGGGGCATCATCGGTTTAGCCTGCGCTGCAAGTACTTCATCCGCAACATCTACTGGACCTGGAACAAACATTCGTGACATTCCATTCTCCTTTGTGTCTTGGTTAGTTTATAAAAACTCCAGTCCGTTGACTGGAGGTGATGACCGTATTAATTCAGAATAAAAGTTAATGCAATCAATATTGCGATGAAAAAAGCAGCAAGTAGAAAGATACGCTTGATACCTTTTTTTATGACTGTGTAGTCCGGATTAAATTCGGTTGTTCCAGAGAAACGACGCTGGACCGCAACCTGCTCATTACCGGTAGATGCTGTTGTGCCGGAAGACACCTGACGTTTCTGTTTTTTGCTCATTCCTGCTCCTAAAATTCTATTTTTGTAAAGCGGCGCTGACGACAATCCGCTGGTTATTGACCAAATATGGATAACAGGAAATCAGGGTTACGATCGGATCGATTGTATTTGCCATTACTTCCACCCTGGTGGGTTCCACAATCTGTGTTCCTGTTATCTTGTAAACATACTGGCGAGTATTGGTAAATAATATCACCTCATCGCCTTCTTTGAGCTTGTCGAGCTCGCGGAAAATTTCTCCAAAGACATCGTTATGGGCAGACAGGACAACATTGCCCGTGTCGCCCGGATCCGCGCTGCCGATATGCTGCCCGACACCTTTCTTCAACTGCTCCCAGCCATCTCCCTGTACAATGGGTGCATCCACACCAATCGCAGGTATTTGGATGCGGGTTGCCTGCTGGGGACTGGCGGTGGGAATGGGCACATTGGCCAGACTCTGCACCACCGGTCTGAGGTGTTCCGGGATCTCAGCATCATTCGGTTGCGCACCACCAGCTGCATTTGGCGGTGTATGCCCTGAGGGGAGTACCACCGCCGAGATAATGGGAGTTGGAGCCAACGTCGGCTGAGATAAAGCCGAACTGACTTCTTCGTTGAGATTCCGCAGCGAAGCAAAGGTATTGTACATGATAAAGATCAAACCCAGCACCGCTCCTACTTCGACCAGGAGGAGAAACCTGTCGAACCAGGTTTTCTGACGGTTTCTGCCACGTTCACTACGTAAAGAGGGTTGTGCAGTTGTTTCCACATATTCGCTATGAATATTGCTCAATGTGGATGGGATGGGATCCCTTGCAATCTGAATCACCCTGCCCGTTTTCGCAAACTCTTCGAGGCGCTTCTTATGGTCACCGTGCTGTTTTTCCATCAGCATCCGGCGTAAGTCAGCGCTGGTCAACTCATCAACGGGTCTTCTTTTTCGCGCGGGCATAGGCCTGGGTGGAACTAACTCCTGTTGAATTATACTCCAGTTGGCAGGGAATCAGAGGTGGTGGGTAATTCTGGATTTACTTCAGGTTATTTTCGTGACACAATTTATCGAGATCAAACTGAAAATAATATAATCCTGATCCAGAGCTTTCCCACTTTTTTAATAATGTGCCAATTTCTGATAGTTCTTTTAGAAATCCTTTACTCTCATAAAATAATTGGGTTATTAAAATCCAAACCTGATTGCTTGTCCGGTTAATGCATAAATGGTGTTGAAACGAATTGACATCAAACGGACGCGAGAAAGACGACACATGGGAGAAATTTGGTAAATCATAGTAATTACTGTAGAACTTATAAGCTGGAAAAGTATTATCAACCATCGTTAATGAATCTGTAGGAATAGCATTATTTTGTAAATAAATCAAAGCATTTTTAATATCAGCATGATCAATCGGGTTTAGAAATGTATTTACGGAAGTGATAGTATTCAATGCCAGTGTGATTACAATCAGTTGAACTCCAAGGAATTTAATTGTAATTGATGAATTGGAAATTAATCTCCATAACGAATAACTAAACATGCAAAATGCAATGGGAATCAGGTAGAGATTTAATCTTGAACCAAATGGATACAAGCTAAATGCTGAAATGATGACGGATACTACCAGTATACAAATGTTAATAACAGCAATCTTTTTATGTTGTTTATATTGGAAAAATGCTCCCAAGCAGGTAATTACTGCAAGTAAAACATTGAGCGGCTCAATTATCCCTGAAAAAAACTTTACCCCAATAGGTTTTTCTGGATGATAGCCTAAATTTGCAAACTCAAGTATCGCATTCCAATACCACTGCAAACTTTTTATTGATATTGATATTGGGGCAAAGCGGATTTTCCAGTATTCATGAAAATATTCCATCGGAGAATTTTTTCTACTAAAACCAAAATATACGAAAACAAATAAGATAAACCAAATTATTGATACTAGAACAATAGCCTTTTGAGATGTATTGCGATTCTCTTTTATAGATAATAGAAATTCTGCAATACCAAAGGCACTTAGAACGATCACTGCAGAATATGAGAACAAAATTGCCAGCAATCCGATAATTGTTACCCAAACGATGCCAATTTTCTGTGCTCGGTAATTAAGAAAAACAATCAATAAAAGCAAATAAAAGAATACATCGATAATATATGGTTTAAATTCATTAGAATAATAGATCAGCAATGGAGAAGTTGACATCAACCAAACAAACATAAATCGAGCAATAGACGAGATGAAGAATCTTGATGCAAAAACACTAAGAATAACGATGCCAATACCGGCCAGAAATGGGAATAAGCGGAGTGCTAAATCTGAATAATTGAATATTTCTCCGATAATTTCAGAAAGAATTACAAAGCCAATAGGTACTGATTGTCCAGTGTCAAGAGGTTTTGTCAATAGAAATAACAAATCGTGATTTAGAAAGTTGTGCGCCAAACTTAATTCATCGAACCAAAGCGAACGAGCAAAAATATATTGCCGTATTCTTAGAATAATCCCAATAATCCCGATCATCCAAAGATTGGAGTTTTCACTAACCAGAAATAAACGAAACTTATTTAATATCTTCTCAATATAACCATATTTTGTTTCCAGTAACCGATTTAAAAAATAGAATCCTATAAAACATAAACAAAATAATGTTGAAAATATCGATATTTGGATCAGTATGCTTCGACCAGAAAAAGCTTTTCCTGAAAGAACCATTACTGTTATAGGATTTTTTAGTATCCATGCCAGAATGGCGCCTTCCAGTGCTGAGATAATTATTTCTTTTCGAAAGGAGGCTTTTTTAATAATCATGCACGGCTCATTAGACTGGGAAGTAGATTAATTATAAAACGCGTTGCGTTATAACATGAATCATTTTTCCACATTCTTGTTTTTGGGTACATTTTCATATATAAAATCTTGGAGTGGGTTTTCACATAGAACCACCCACCTTGTGCTTTTGGGTAGGATTATGTATAATACCATTCGCTATTGGGCGGATAGCTCAGTTGGTTAGAGCACACGGTTGACATCCGTGAGGTCGTAGGTTCGAGCCCTATTCCGCCCACAAAAAACTCCAGAATTTTTCTGGAGTTTTTTTGTGGTTAATTACTTTTGGGGATTTTCAAATTAATTTGAATCACTTTTCATTTTCTTATTGAAGAAAAATACCGCCAGTGCAAACAATACCAACGTATAAGAGCAGACCCAGAGAAGTTCCGGTAAAATGGCAGCGTATTCACCCGAAAGAGCTGCCCGACCCGCATCCACCGCATGGACAAACGGCAGTGCGCTGGCAACAGTTTTGAAGGTCCCCCCTACCAAATCCAGGTCAAACCAGGTACCACTTAACCAGGCACTTAAATTTGTAAGCAAAGCGCCACAGATACCTCCTACCTGTTTATCGTTTAAGATACTACCCGTGAGCAATCCAATGGCGATAAACATTACCATTGCAGGGAACAGCACCACAATTGCCAACAGGATGTTCACACTCAGTGTTAATCCCAAAAATACTGCAGCAATAAAGCAGATACCAACCTGGGCAAAAGCCATGGGAATTAGCGGAAGGGTATAACCGGTAATAAAATTTCCAGCAGTCAGTGGAGAGGCAAAGAGGCGCAGTAAAAATGAGGATGATCTGTCTTTTGCGATCAGCATTCCTGAAAAGAGAGAGATAAAAGATAAACCAAAGACCGCTATACCAGGGATTAGATTATCTACTTCAAAAAGACTGACTGGGATATTTGATTGGATCGCCGTGAGAAGAAATAAAACTACCAGGGGGAACCCTATCCCGAAAGCCAGGTTCAACGGATCTCTTAGAATTTCCTTAATATTTCTTGAAGCAAACACCATTGCCCGCATCACGCCACCATCCCTTCAGCTGCCAGAGATATGAACGCATCTTCAAAGTTAGATGCACCTGTTTGGCTTATCAATTCATTCACCGTTCCCACTGCTTTGAGTTTACCTTTTGCCATAACCCCAACACGGTCAGAAAGAGCTTCCACTTCTTCCAGATAATGAGTAGTCAAAATGATCGTCACTTTTCCTTTAAGGGATTTGATTAATGCCCAGAGTTCGCGGCGGGCGATCACATCCAAGCCCAGGGTTGGTTCATCGAGAAAGAGAATCTGCGGATTAGAAATGAGCGCCATTGCAATACTCAACCGTCGCTGCCACCCTCCGGATAGCGTTTTTGCTTTCCGCTCAGCGATTTCAGTCAAGCTCAACTGACCAATAACGAGGTCTGCTTTATGCTTAGATAATTTATGATCGTACCCGTAAATACCTGCTATCAACTCCAGGTTCTCGCGAACGGAAAGATTGGGAGCAATGGCAGTTTCTTGAGGAGAAAAATTGATCTTTGCCTTTACCGCTGATGGCTTTGCTAATATGCTATCACCCAGCATGATTGCATCTCCACTGGTCGGAAAAATCAGACAAGATAACATCTTAATTGTCGTTGTCTTACCTGCGCCATTTACACCCAGTAAGGCATACAACTCACCCTGCCCAACGGTGAGATTCAGTTCATCCACGGCTTTGATCTTATCAAAATACTTAGTAAGGTTTTTTGTTTCGATGGCATTCATTGGTCACTCTCATCTGCCTGTCTGGCTTGTAATACGCTTTCAGCAAATTGCCTGAAAATTTCATTTTTTACAATAGCAATGCCCTGAGCCTCATCTCCCAGGATGAGCAGGGTATCTCCCGGTTTAATATTGAATATATCTCGTGCTTCTTTCGGAATCACAATTTGCCCTTTCTCACCAACCTTCACCGTCCCAAAAATGTGTTTTCCGTCAGGTTTGTTCATCAGCCACCTTACCTTGAAAATTAGTTACACTAGTATAACTAATTATACTTTTCATACGTAATTCTTCCCAGAAAGTTGTTGGATTGTTCGAAAAAAGATTTTTGTTGAATTACTCTCTCTTCTTATGAATATTTAGTAATATATACTTGACATTACGCAATATATATAGTACATATATATTACTGAAAATTCTACAGGTGAACAATGCAGGAAATTGAATTTAATAATAAAGTCAAACTGGCTCGCGTTGAGTGCAATCTTACTCAGGAAGATCTTGCTGAACGGGTTGGTGTTACCAGACAAACCATTGGCTTGATCGAAGCTGGTAAATACAATCCCACTCTCAAACTATGCTTAATGATAGCCCGAGAAACTGGAAAAACCTTGAACGACCTATTCTGGATCAGGAGTGAATAAGATGATGAAACAGGCAATTGATGAGAGAACAGAACTCATTAATGGGAAGGTATCTGCAGTGGTTCTTATTTCCACACAAGTCGCACTTGCCCTAACCATTTTTTACAAACGTTATATCCAGCATTTGGATACATCATATACTGGCGCATTTTCAACAATCCTGATTGTATCTATGGGTATCTATTGGGGATTCAGACTCTATCTGAGCGGCGCCTTGCCGGTTCTACCCCTCCGCGTTTACATTGCGAAATATATCGCCATTGTGGCAGTCATCGTGATACCCTCAGGCATCATCCATGGATGGCCAACAGCCCAAAACTGGACAAGCACCATCCTGCCCGCTGCCACCGTCCCGGCAATTGTTGTGTTTTTAATCTGGTTGATCGCTTACCTGGGAAAACGCAGAATTGACAAGCAGATTCAGGATTAGATAACTAATCATAAGGTTGTCAAATGAACAATAACCCGAAAAATAAGAAAATCTCATTCGTCCATATCGCCCGGTTCTCCACCATGTTGTTACTTCCATTATCTGTTTTTCTCATTGCTGGCAAGTGGGATTGGTGGCAGGTATGGGTATACATCATCATAACGATTCTCGCTGCGATCATCAGCAGGCGGATAGCATTAAAATATCACCCTGATCTGCTGCTGGAAAGAGCAAAATTCAGGGAAAACACAGGCGTTCCACATTGGGACAGGATTTTAGTCTATCTGGTGGTTTATTTGCCTATGGTCACCTTGATTGTTGCAGCATTGGATTATCGGTTTGGCTGGTCGGAAGAGAGAAATATTCTTACAAATCTTTTGGGGATACTTATGATAATTTCAGGATCAGCCTTTGCAACCTGGGCATTTGCTGTGAACCAGTTTTTTTCATCCATAGTCCGGATCCAAGCAGACAGAGGACACCATGTAATTGAATCAGGTCCCTATAGAATAGTGAGGCACCCCGGATACTTGGGCGGATTGATTTCGATGGTGGGTCTGCCTCTTCTAACGGGTTCAAGATGGGCAGGGATTCCATGTATCGTGGGCTCAGCGGCCATTCTTCTGCGCACCTATCTTGAAGATAGGTTTCTACGAAAAGAATTACCTGGATACGCTGATTACGCACATCGGGTAATACACCGGATAATTCCCGGAATCTGGTAAACATTAAAAACCATTATTTCTCCAGCCGTAGCCAGATATTTTCTTCCACCAGTTTAAAACCAACTGATTCAGCCAAACGCTGCATGGGCTGGTTTTCCGAACTGGTCATTACCTCAATCAAGGATGCGCCTTCATCCATCAGATGCCGCATGCAGAATCGCATGATTGCCTTCCCGAATCCTTTACCATGCCAGTCTGGATGAACAGCCACAGGATCGGTATAACCTACAAATGAGCCATCTGGCTGCCTTTCCAGGTTACCCACACAATACGCAACCAGATCACCTTCAGGTGATTCCATTACATAATCCAGATCCTGCCTGTATTCAGGAACAGCCATCATCGCGCGGCGATATTCTTCATCCAGCTGACCATCGGGGTGAGCCGCCAGATGTAAATCCAACCAGGCGGAGATTTCATTTTCCCCATTGAGTGGACGGATTTTAAATCCGGCAGGCACTTCTGCATTTATCACTTCTCTGGCAGGGTTAAATTGGTACCGAAATGAACGCAGTCCGGTTTCATTAAAACCTTTTTGTTTAATGATCGCCAATCGCGGGCTGTCGCTGAACTCGCAAGTATCCAACGCCTTCTCATCAAAGTTTTTCAGAGCGATCTCCAATGCCCAGGGAAGAGCCTCATCCACAAGGGTTGGAAAATTCAACTCATCATCCACATCTATGCAAAAGTTCTGATAATCATCCACCAGAACCACACCTTTGATGTGGTTGTCCGCATCCACCCAAACCTTGCAATCCTTTTTATTTTGGGGGATTTCAAGTTTTTCGCTAATATCAGAAATATTTGGCCGACTGCCTTTCCGCCCAACAAAGGTGATCACCTTCAGTTGATCTGTTTGTTCAATAAAATCCCGAAAAGTTAAGTTCCGCATGGAATGAACTCCCTTTTGTAAGATAGATTACAGCACCCCATTCATAATTACCTGAGCTCCCCGGCTGGAAACGCTGGTAAGGAAAATCCGGCTGGTTTGCCCGGCTTCTTTATAAGCATCCTGCATCGATTTCGCCACCTGTTCCATCCCTTCCAACCCAAAGGCAATCACCGATGGACCTGCGCCAGATAGTACAGCGGCGGCAGCTCCACTTTTCCTTGCAGCCAGGATTGCTTTCGCAGAGCCGGGAATCAACGGCAGCCGATACGGCTGGTGCAGCTTATCCACCATCACATCGCCCAGCAAACCCAGATCACCAGCTCTGAAAGCTTCCAGAACAAAAGCCGTCATCGCCATATTGCTGACTGCGTCAGATAAGGCCACCTTGGAGGGTAAGACCTTCCGCGCAGCAACTGTGGACAATACCACATCTGGCAGAACCACCACTGCCTGCAAAATATCGCCTCCCATGGACCCGTCCCATATATTTCGATAAACTACCTGATCATTCACCTTGCCTACCAGAACCAACCCACCTTCCAAAGCAGCAGCGGCATTATCGGGGTGGTGTTCAATTTCGGTGACAAGCTCCAGAATCTGCAGATTATTCAGCGGATTCCCCAAAAGTGTGTTTGCACCCAGCACACCAGTCAGGGCTGCCGCAGCGCTCGATCCTAAACCTGATCCAACAGGAATCGCATTGAAACAACGGATAAGCAACCCGGGCTCAGGTCTTTTGCCCATCAGGTCGTAAACCCGCATTGCAGATTTCAGGATGAGGTTGTTCTTACCAGTCGGAATTTGATCCGCGCCTTCCCCGGTAACCACGGCAACCATCCCTCTGCCCTCGAGGGAAAAAATGGTATCATTCCAGATATCCAACGCCATGCCCAGACAGTCAAACCCAGGTCCGAGATTGGCAGTTGTTGCCGGTACACGAACTGTTGCAGATTTCATTGGAACTCCTCCCGCGCGAACAACCCCTCCGAGCTCAGAACTATCCGACAGATTGGATAAATTCTTCCACCCGGGATATATCGAGCGGAAGAGATTCATATTTAAAAGAACGTGTAACGATATCAGGATCTTTCAACCCATGACCGGTACATATCGCGACAATCCGTTTACTGGATGGATCAAAACGACCTGCGTCTATTTCTTTTTTCAGCCCGGCTATACCAGCAGCAGATGCAGGTTCGACCCACACGCCACTGGCAGCCAGCAGTTTTTGGGCAGCCAGAATCTCGTCATCCGAAACAGCCATGATGTACCCACGTGATTCTTCGGCAGCCTGAAGCGCCTGCTCTCCGCGGGCGGGTTTGCCAATCCGGATGGCGGTGGCAATTGTCTCAGGTTTCTCCACCGGATGACCCAGAACGAGCGGTGCAGATCCTTCTGCCTGCACACCGAGAATCTGCGGCAAGCCTGTTTTCTTTAATACCTCATACTGTTTGAAACCCATCCAATAGCTGGTGATATTGCCGGCGTTACCAATCGGCAGGCAAAGCCAATCAGGCGCGCTTCCCAGCACATCGCAGATTTCAAATGCAGCGGTTTTTTGCCCCTCGAGTCGATATGGATTGAGAGAGTTAACCAAGGCAATGGGATGCTTTTGAGTCAGTTCCACCACCATGGTGAGGGCATCATCAAAAGAGCCTTGAATCTGAAGCACCTTTGCACCATATGCAACGGCCCCGGCGAGCTTTCCGGCAGCTACTTTGCCTTCCGGAATTAAGACAATACAACGCATCCCTGCCCGGGCAGCATACGCCGCAGCCGAAGCTGCCGTGTTACCCGTGGACGCGCACATGACTGTTTGCACACCCCTGCCGGCAGCTTCACTGATCGCCACTGTCATTCCGCGATCTTTAAATGATCCGGTTGGATTCAATCCTTCAAATTTTACAAACAACTTAAACCCACCGCCCAGTGTTTCCGTAAGACCAGGCATGGGAATGAGGGGGGTATTTCCTTCGTGAATGGAAATATCCACTGTATGGGAAGGAATCTGCATCAGGGAACGATAACGATCAAGAACGCCGACGTAAATCATTTTCTTAACCTTTCGTAATTCATACTGTCTGGATTATAGCTGTATTAATTGATTGAGCAAATCACACCTGAAAAATGAAATATTATGGATTTCGAGTAAGGCTATACTTATAACTATCAATGATAAAACATATGGAGGGTGGTTATGAAGGGTCGAAATTGGGCAGCATGGATGAGTATTGTTTTTCTAACATCGTTATCAACCGCCTGTCTGACTGGGGCGAAGATACAAAAAATAACAGCAATCGATACTACAACAGTAACTGTTGCAACGCCAAAAATCGACGCGGTCAGTAACACCTTTCCCGAAGCCACACCAGTACCCAGTCTTCCTCCACTGGATGCAGCCAATGTGATCAGCCAATGGGCAATCGCAGCCACTACAAATTCAGATACAAAAGACCCATCCATGGCAGTGGGGATGCCGGATACCAACGGTTGCGGTAACCAATCAACAGCCTGGTCTGATGGTGAACCAGATGACAGTGGAAAAGAGATTTACCTACAACTGCAATATCAGACCCCGGTTCTACCTGAGAGAATCAACATTATTCAGAACGATCACCCGGGCGGCATCATTCGCGTGGAAGTGATGAATTCCATCTCGGGTTTGGGTAGGGTAATCTACGAAGCAGATCCAGTCAAAATTAGTCAATGCCCATACATACAGGAATTTACAGTCAATATTGAATTTACTATAGATACCATCGTACTCACACTCGCCCGCAACCACAACCCGACAGCTATTGACGCGGTTGAACTGGCAGGAACCATCCCCGGTTTTGTTGACCTTCCCGTGTTCTGGCGCGTTCTCATCCCAACAAATGATTTGGACGAAGATGTTCAACAAGGCGGTCTTGCTACTGACAGCCTGAGCAACCTGTACCTGGCAAACGGGAAGGAAGGACTCTACCGCTATGATGTTGAGGGAAACCCCTGGCAGATTTATTCCATCCCGGTGGAATCCAACCTGGCTGATGTTACTGTAGATAATTCAGATCATATCGTAGTTGCCGACACAACCTATCAGTGGTGGGTCACCCTAGATCAGGAGGGGTTGCAGATCATCGCCGGGGGGGATGACTTTGGGTGGGACAACCCACGCGAAGTAGCTATACACCCGGAAAACGGGAATATCTACCTATTGGATCAGACCTCCGATTATGCAAGAATTCGGGTCTATAAACCTGACACCGCCGAATGGATACAGGATATTGAACTGGAGCCGGGATTGTACACCGGTCTGGCTTTCGATCGTGGAGGCATCCTTTACACACTGGATGTAAATTCTGCGACTGTCATGAAAATCAATCCCATAGATGGCGATGTACTCGATCATCTCGGCTACACCGACCTGATGCAAACCCATCCACGCGATTTAGCACTGGATGAGAACGGAAATATTTATGTATTGGTGGGATATTCAGCTGATAACATGGCAGTCTATATTCTTAATTCTAATGGTAATGCCATCCACAAGTTTGGAAATTTGTACTATGTGGATGACCCAGAGCGACCAGAGGGCAGTTTTTTTGAACCAATCAGCATCGCCGTCACCCGGGACGGACGGTTTGTGTTTGTGTACGAGAATGGATACCTGACATGTTTTAATCTGGAGACAGTGTGGTGGGAGTAATCTACAATCCCTTGCATTCAACACATGAAAATACTATAATGACTTTCACAACAGCCGAGACCGGGACGAGTAACCTATTTCCCCGCGGTACAGGAAAGGGCTTCGTGATTGGAAGAGCCCTCCGCGCAAATGGCAAAAACCTCCCGCGAGCTGGAAGCTGAAGACATTTGTGAGTAAGCAACCCGGCAGCAGCCGTTACCTGCATACATGAGATGGGACGTTCATTTGTCATTCAACACCCTGGAAAATGATGATTTTCATAAACCAGGAAGAGATTCTTCACTTCGCTCAGAATGACATGAATACCTGATCTGGGTGGAACCGTGTGAGTAGTAACTCTCACCCCAGTATGGGCGAGGGTTATTTTCTTTTATAACCTCGCTGATCAAACATCAGTTTTGCACAATATTCTGGAGGTAAGAATGGAAGAAAAATACGAAGATAGTAAATTGTACCGGATCCGACACTCGGCAGCGCATATTATGGCGCAGGCTGTGCTGGAGGAGTTCCCCGGCGGCAAGGTAACCATTGGACCGCCCATTGACGATGGTTTTTATTATGACTTTGATTTACCGCGACCCATCACCCCGGAAGACCTGGCGAAGATTGAGAAACGTATGCGCCAGATCATTGCTGCACGGCATCCATTTATTAAACAGGAAGTAAGCGCCGAAGAAGCCAAGAAAATCTTCGCAGATCAGCCGTACAAGATCGAATTAATCGAAGGTCTGGAGAGCGGCGGACAGGATGAATACGGGAATGTTATCCAGGAAAAACCGATTATCTCTACCTATACACACGACAAATTCACCGACCTTTGCCGCGGTCCGCATGTAGAAAACACGGGAGAAATCAATCCTTCCGCAATTAAGCTGTTAAACATTGCCGGTGCATATTGGCGCGGTGATGAAAAGCGCCCCATGCTGCAGCGTATTTATGGCACCGCCTGGGAAACACCCAAACAGCTCGAAGAATACCTGTGGCGCATTGAAGAAGCCAAGAAACGAGATCACCGGAAACTGGGACAAGAGCTCGACCTGTTCAGCTCGGTGGATGAAATTGGAGCTGGTTTAATCCTCTGGCACCCCAAAGGCGGCAAGATTCGTAAGATTGTAGAAAACTTTTGGTCTGAGGAACATGAAAAATCAGGCTATGATTTTGTTTACACACCTCATATTGGCAAGTCGCAACTCTGGGAGACAAGCGGTCACCTAGGTTTCTACAAAGAAAACATGTACTCGCCGGTTGATATCGACGGGCAGCAGTATTTCCTCAAACCGATGAACTGCCCGTTCCACCTGCATATTTACAAAAGCTCCTTACGATCATACCGGGACCTTCCCCTGCGTTACGCTGAAGAAGGAACGGTTTACCGCTACGAACGAAGCGGCGTGATGCATGGATTAATGCGGGTGCGCGGGTTCACCCAGGATGATGCGCATCATTTCTGCCGCCCAGACCAGATGCCAGAAGAAATCGATTTTGTGCTGGATTTCAGCCTGCATATTTTAAGAAGCTTCGGATTCTCTGAGATCCAGGCTTACCTGAGCACCAAACCCGAAAAATCGGTTGGCGAGCAGGAAAAATGGGATGCCGCCACAGATGCCCTTGAAGCGTCTCTCAAGCGGGCGGGGATTTCATACAAAGTAGATGCGGGCGGTGGCGCTTTCTACGGACCCAAGATCGACCTGAAGGTGAAGGATGCAATCGGACGCGAATGGCAGCTTTCAACGATCCAGTTCGATTTCAACCTGTCTGAACGGTTTGACATCACCTATATTGGCGAAGACGGACAATCGCACCGTCCATATATGATTCACCGTGCTTTGTTGGGCAGCCTGGAACGATTCTTTGGCGTCTTGATAGAACATTACGCCGGGGCTTTCCCGGTCTGGCTCAGCCCGGTGCAAGCTGTGATCATCCCCATTGCAGACAGGCACCTGGAATACGCTGCTGAAGTAAAGAAGAAGCTCAAGGAAGCCGGATTGCGGGTGGAACTGGATGACCGCAGTGAACGCATGAACGCAAAAATCCGCAATGCGCAGAAACAGAAAATTCCATATATGCTGGTGATTGGAGATGCAGAGCATTCTGAAGGCAAAGTTGCCCTAAGGATGCGAAGCGGTGAAAATCCGGGTCCGATGCCGCTGGCTGATTTCATCCAGCTGGCAAAGGAAGCGGTGGAAAAGAAAGCTTAAACATATAGAATTAATGCCGAGATTGGCAATCTGATCCTATAAATAATGGCAGATTGCCAATTTTGGTTATATTAATTCATCGTCATATTTGACGATTCAGCTTGAATCATGGTATTATCTAGACTGCCTGACCGGTTCCCTGAACCGGTATTTAGATATAACACAAGAGGAGATCGCTATCAGTACAACCAACTTTCGGGTAAATGAATTAATCCGCTCACCACAGGTTCGCCTGATCGGTGCAGATGGAGAAAACGTCGGCGTAGTCGATACCTACGTAGCACTGCGGATGGCGCGGGAAGCCGAACGCGACCTGGTGGAAGTAGCACCCAACTCGGATCCACCCGTTTGCAGAATCATGGACTTCGGAAAATTCCAGTTTGAACGGGAAAAGAAAGAACGCGAAGCCCGAAAATCGCAGACCAAGATCGAAGTCAAAGAAATCCGGCTGCGTCCCAAAACGAACATCCATCACCGAGGTTTCAAAACACAGGATGCGCGCAAATGGCTGCAAAGTGGAATGAAAGTCAGGGTATCGATTAAATTCCGCGGTAGAGAAATTACCTACCCTGAATTGGCGCTGGAAGACCTGAAAGAGATTGCTGAAGAGCTTGCCGATGTTGGTATCATCGAACAGGCTCCCTCCCTTGAAGGCAAGATGATGGGTATGACACTGGCACCGGCGAAGTTTGCCAAGAAGAAAACAGAAGCCACCACCGCGCCAGCTACCGAAATTGAAGAAAATAAGGAATAACCACA
Organism: uncultured Leptolinea sp.; assembly: GCA_964648485.1. GTDB lineage: Bacteria > Chloroflexota > Anaerolineae > Anaerolineales > Anaerolineaceae > DAIOEK01. The sequence goes on along the minus strand of CAZYOF010000008.1, from coordinate 109,011 downwards.
CTTTTTTGTGTGATTTTCAAGGCTGGGTTTATCGCTTGCCCAACCGGCGAGAATATCGCGAATAATTTATTGAGAGGAGTATTGCTGTGCCCCGCAAGGTTAAAACTACGAAGTATAAGTTGAAGACCCATAAGGCAACCTCAAAGAGGTTCCGCCTGACGGGAGCTGACAAACTGATGCGTACCAAAGGTGGTAAAAGCCATCTGCGCCGCCGCACCTCAGACCGCACTGCCGCGTTACTGGCAGAAATGCTGCCTGTGGAAGGTGAAGGTATCATCAAGCGCGTCCGCCGTCTTGCCCCTTATATGAGCAAGAAAGACTGAGACAGATGTATTGTTCCCCACTGGGGAAGTTCGGATAAAGATTTTATTGCGGCTGCTGGGTGCTTGCAACGGGTTGTTACCAACCGGCGTCCAGGGGTTCGTGAAGGAGTAACATATGGCACGTGTAAAAGGTGGACCTCAGGGTCACCTCCGACATAAAAAAATATTGACAATGAACCAGGGCTACAGCGGCTCCCGCCATCGCCTGTTCAGGCGTGCAAACGAAGCCATGCTGAAGAGCTTGTTCTATGCCACCCGTGACCGCCGTGTTCGCAAACGCGATCTGCGCCGGTTGTGGATTGTCCGTATCAATGCGGCTGCCCGATTGAATGGCTTGAGCTACAGTAAATTCGTTTATGGAATGAAAAAAGCTCAAATCACCATCAATCGAAAAATGCTGGCGGATCTTGCAGTTCGAGATCCACAGGCGTTTGCCGCTGTGGCTGCCAAAGCCAAAGCAGCATAATCTCATCCTTCTCAAGCGATACCGGGCAGAGGTTTCTCTGCCCGGTTTATTTTTTTAATTGAAACTCTGATTGAAGGTTTTCGTATATTAAATGGTATATTAAAAGCAGGTTTCTTTTTCATTCGCTTCAGGAGGTATATGGAAGCATTAGCAATTTTATCTGCCTTCGGGCTATCAGCCAGCGCCGGGTTAAACGCCTACATTCCTTTACTGGTAATTTCCCTCATTGCAAAGTTCACCAATTTGATTCACCTCAAGCAACCCTGGGATGGTTTGACATCCTGGTGGATCATCGGTTTACTGGTAATACTGTGTATCGTTGAATTCTTTGCAGACAGCTCACCCGTCGTCAACCACGTCAATGACATCATCCAAACGGTCATTCGTCCTTCGGCTGGAGCTATTGCTTTTGCAGCCGGATCGGGTGTATTTGGCGAAGTGCACCCTGTACTAGCACTTGGCTGCGGTTTATTCATCGCGGGCGGTGTTCACGCTGTTAAGAGTGCCGTCATCAGACCAGCAGTAACAGCTACCACTGCCGGCACTGCAAATCTGCCGGTCAGCATGGCTGAAGACGCCACCTCGACTGTAGTTTCAATATTGTCGCTGGTTGTGCCAATTTTTGTTGCTGCGGTCATTTTATTGATTACCGCCTGGCTGATTCAAAGACTCTGGATTCGCATAAAAACGAGTGAGAACCAGGTCCATTGACGAACTAATTCTGCAAAGGAACCCGAACTAGAACCGTAGTACCCTGACCAGGCGCAGTGGATATGCTCAATGTCCCCTGCGCCAATTCGATTCTCTCCTTCATCCCGAGCAAACCATAATGCCCTGCTGCAGCCAGAATATCGATCCTATCAGGAAGAACAAATCCGTTTCCATCATCCTTTAGGTTTAGCTCCACCCATGCAGGAAGGAATTGAATGGATACATCCACACGCTGTGCAAAGGCATGTTTACGGATATTGGTGAGTGCCTCCTGAACGACTCTGAAGAGGGTCAATTCAACATCTGATGAGAGCCGGATTTCTTCTCCGGCAACTTTCAGACTTACCGGAATACTTAACTGCGACTGATATTCAATTACCAAAGTCCGAATCGCGGTTACCCAGCCTAAATCTTCAAGATAAGGCGGTCTTAGCCCGCGGACGAAGCCTCGTACCTGATCTATGAGGTTTTGGACCTTCTCGGTATCCTCCTCGTTCGCCTTTTTAATTTGCAATCCCTGCTTAATTGCTATCATATCCTGAAGTAATCCATCATGTAATTCACGGGCAAGCTCTTTGCGCTCCGCCTCCACGCTGGCTGTCAACCCACCGATGTATTCCTGCAAATTATGACGAGCATCCATCCAACGTTTATAGAGCGATATCAATGATGCCTGTAAATTGGTAATTTCCTCGATACCTCCAATTGGCTCTGCAAGAGACTCAAGTTTCATTTCATCCATCTGTCGGGTCTGGTTGGCTAGTCTTTGCAGGGGCTGTAACACCCAACGGATCAAGATTAATAAGCCAAGAATAGCAATAACCAGCACCGGGATTAAGACCAAGGGAATTGTCTGGGTGGTTTGCAAGGATGCATTACCAACATCCTGCCAGGCTTCTTCTGTTATCAACATCCAACCAACGGGTTGGATGGGAGTATAAGTGATAATCCGTTCTCCGTGATGGTTATCCGGGTAAATCGTCCCCGTTTTACCTGCCAGACCTGCCAGAACCCCGGGGTGGTAAAGATCATGATCAGACACCGCATCTCTTCCCGAGGCATATATCAGGTTATGATCCTGTCCAAAGATCAAGAAAGACTGTGATGAACTTAACCCTGAAACAGGAAGGATCTCATTCAGGAAAGAATCTATTTCCACCCCGCCGATTAATATTTCCCTTGAATCTTCACCTACCGCCATCCAAAGAATTGGTTGCATATCTGTAACAAGATGGTATGCAGCCCGGCTTTTTTCAGAATTTTCTAATAGCGAACACAACAAGCTGGTTGTGGGCTCGCCAGGCGGTTCTTTAGTATTCCCCAGGTGTGAAAGGGATTTCTGTTGACAGTTGAATGAAAAAATGCCCAAACGGAAATTGTCCAACCACGGCAGGTACCCCTGTTCATCTCCGCCGTCTGCCCGGATTCTAGCTGCCAGCAGCAGTTCATCCTGCAGCGCGAATAAACCATTTTCGATAATCCGGGTAGATTGGATGGCTGCACGCAGATCTCGCTCTGCAGCCATCTGCTGCATGTCGCGGTGATGAAGAGACTGGCTAACGAGAACAACGATGACGAGAACGAAGGTCAGGGGTATAACCAGAAAAACAACGACTTTCGGTAGGGATCTAAACCAAACCGAAGAGATTTTTTTATTCATCTCGCTTTTCCGATAGCAGTGTCTGATTCGATGGTGAAGGCATAGTAATTAGTCCCAGCCGAATCGCACGAATAACTGCCTCTGTACGGCTCTCTGTTTGTAATTTTTCAAATATATTTGCCAGGTGATTTTGCACCGTGCGGATACTGATACCCAGCTTAGCGGCTGCCGCCTTATTGGTCAATCCCAGTGAAACCAATTCCAAGACCTGAATCTCGCGTTCGCTGAGGGAAGATCGAGGATCGGGATTGCAGAACGCAATATCTTCAATGGCAAGATGTAATTGAGCATCCATCACCGATTTACCTTCATACACGTCCACCACCGCCTGAATAATTTCCCCGGGAGAAGCTGTTTTTAATACGTAACCATTTGCTCCCTCCCGGATCAATGCCTGAACATAAGGAGGATCGTCATAAGCAGTGAGAATAAGAATACCCACGCGATTACCCGATTTACGAATCTCACGGGTAGCAATGAGACCGTTCATTTCAGGCATCTGGATATCCAGCACCAGCACATCACTTGCTGTTTCAGGAAGTAAAGAAATCAATTCTCTCCCATTGGATGCTTCAGCCACAACCCGGATGCGCGGGTCACTTTCAAGAAATTTTCGGATCCCCGCCCGTACAACGGCATGATCATCTGTAAGAATGACCTGAATAGGTCCTTCAGTAAAAGTCATCATTGAATCATAACATCTGCAGGGCGAAAAACCAACATTACCGCCAAATTTTTCCAGACAGGCAGGAGGAGGTATTCCCTCCGATGGGTTAGTAATACATCATTCAAGTATTAGCTGAACAATATAGAGCCTCTTCAGGAAAATCAGTTAACAGGTTGTTGTGAAAAAGGCTGTCGATGAAAAAGCATCATCATATCTATGAACCAAATTGATAATTCCTAAGACGGAGACTGTTACTCACCACAAAAATGCTGCTGAGTGCCATAGCTCCAGCTGCGAGCATGGGGCTGAGCAAACCAATCGCTGCTGCCGGAATAAGGATAACGTTATAGAAAAACGCCCAGAATAGATTCTGCTGGATGGTTTTCAACGTTCTACGAGATAGCTCCACCGCACGGGGGACACCACGCAGGTCTCCGCTGATCAGGACCACGGGCGCGGATGCCATAGCAACATCGGTCCCAGTTCCAATGGCGATACCCACATCTGCCTGGGTTAATGCCGGGGCGTCATTGATCCCATCTCCAACCATGGCGATCACAGTGCCATCAGACTGTAACTTCTTAATCAGATCGATTTTTCCATCAGGGAGCACTTCTGCAAACACATGCTCCACACCCGCCAGTCGACCTATTGCTGCCGCTGTCTGCCGGTTATCACCAGTGAGCATAACAACATTTAAGCCTATCTCTTTCATTTGCTGAATGGCTTCTGTTGAACCAGTCTTGATGGTATCAGCAACAGAAAGCATCCCGGTAAGTCTCCCATCCAGAGCTACGAGAATCACTGTTTTTCCTTCGTTCTGATATTTTTCCAGCTGAGGCAATATCCCTGAAATATCCAGGTTTTCTTCTTCCATCAAGCGGCTACTGCCCACAATTACATTTATTCCATCCATGACGGCTCTGGCACCCCGACCTACCACAGCCTCAAAATCAGCCACATCTGCCAGATCAATTTCGCGGATATTGGCTTCAGCGACCACGGCTTCAGCCAGGGGATGCTCACTACGCTTTTCTACGCTGGCAGCGATGCGGACAAGTTCATTCTCGGAAACATTCTGGTCAAATAATGTGATATTGGTTACCTGAGGCTGACCACGAGTAATAGTCCCAGTTTTATCCAGAACGATTGTGGAGATTCTACCGGCGCGTTCGAGAGCTTCGCTAGATTTCAGGAGGATGCCCGCTTCAGCCCCCTTTCCGGTTCCCACCATTACGGCTGTTGGTGTAGCGAGACCCATAGCACAGGGGCAGGCAATCACGAGCACTGCAACCATATGGATCAGTGCTCTGGTAAAGGGAGTCAGATCTGTATTAACTGCAACCGGAGGAGCGAGCAACATCCAACCAGCAAAAGTGAGGATCGCAATTAAGATCACCACCGGGACAAACACCGCAGAAATTTTATCAACCAGTTTCTGGATAGGCGCTTTACTACCTTGCGCCTCTTCCACCAGGCGGATGATTTGAGCAAGGGCAGTATCTTTACCAACCCTGGTTGCTTTGAAAGTAAATGAACCCAACCGGTTCATGGTGGCACCAATTACCTGGCTACCGATGGTTTTTTCTACCGGAATTGACTCACCGGTCAACATTGATTCATCCACAGTAGATGAACCTTCGGTAATCATTCCATCCACAGCGATTTTTTCACCGGGTTTAACCAGAATTAGATCTCCAACCGCAACTTCCTCCACCGGTACTTCAATTTCAACGCCATTTTTCAGAACCCGGGCAGTTCGGGCATGCAATCCCATCAGTTTTTTGATTGCTTCAGATGTTTTACCTTTTGCACGAGTCTCGAGATATTTACCAACTTTAATCAGGGTAATGATGACAGCGGCAGTCTCAAAATATACATGCCCGCTTATCCACCCGAAGGTGATCGGCAGGGAATACAGAAATGCGGCTGATGAACCCATCGCGACCAATACATCCATATTCGCGGAACCATTCCGGATGGATTTGTAAGCACCAATATAGTACTGCCTTCCCACATAGAACTGTACCGGCAACGCAAGTGCTAACATTACCCACTTGATCCAAGAAGAATGAGAGATAGACATTGGCAGGAAGCCAAGATCGCCCGACATGGAAATTAAAAACAATGGAATGGTAAAGATTAGTCCAACCACGAGCAGATGTTTTTGTTCATCCATTTCCTTCTGCCGAGCTTGTGCTTCGACATCTTCACCGGATCCGGTAATATCGTAAGTGTCAAATCCAGACTCCCGAATGAATTGACGTATTTCCTGCTGGGATATTACGGTTGGGATGTAACGAATGATCGCCTGCGATGTAACCAGGTTAACGCGCACATCGAGAATCCCTTCACGGTTGCGAATTGATTTTTCAAGCCGGCGGGAATCATTATCATCACCCAGATTTTTTACTTGAAAAACTGCCTCTCCCTCTGCAATCCCATAACCCGCTTTGTGAATTCGATTGATCATCGCGGGAAGATCTGCCAAGGAAGGATCAAATTCCACTGATGCCCTCTCAGAAGATAGATTAACACTCGCTGAGTGGACACCATCCACCTTTTTTAGACTCCGTTCCACAGTAGCCACGCAATTCGCGCAAGTCATACCGGTAATAGGTAGTGTGACCAGTTTTTTTTCTGCCATTAACACTCCAAATCTTCCATTAAATCCGCGCATAGATGCACCGGTTATCGACAAATATATCCAATCTTATTTTAGGACTCAATAGGTATTAATCGCTATTGTTTTGCATAACCTGAAAGATAAACTGAAGCCCATAAAGACCTCATTCTATGGAGTTTAATAATGGCTGAAATCTTTCTGGCATTTATTACCGGTCTGACAACCGGCGGGTTAAGCTGTCTTGCTGTTCAAGGTGGATTGCTGGCCAGTTCTATTGCACATCACATCGAAAAGGATCTGGGTGGTGCCGAAACCAATATCAATGCAACCAAGCCTTCCGCATCTTCTCCCATCATCTGGTTTTTATTCTCAAAATTAACTGCTTATACCACTCTCGGATTCCTGCTTGGCTGGATTGGGTCATTGATTCAGTTATCCCCCATCGCCAGATCAATACTACAGATTGGCATAGGCATATTTATGCTTGGACAAGCTGGAAGATTACTTAATATTCACCCAGTCTTTCGATTTTTTAATATTGAACCACCCGCTTTCATAAGAAAACTCATTCGGAAGGTATCCCGAAATGGAGAAGCCATCTTGACCCCAATTTTTCTGGGTGCGTTAACTGTCCTGATCCCGTGTGGTATCACCCAGGTGATGATGGTGACAGCAATGGCAAGTGGAAATCCACTGACCGGGGCAGCGTTGATGTTTGCTTTTGTTCTGGGAACCTCACCCGTTTTCTTTGTCGTGGCATACTTCGCAACCAGACTTGGAGCACGTCTGGAGCAGTATTTTTCCCGATTTGTAGCTATCGTTGTTCTGGTCCTTGGATTAGTAGCAATCAATACCGGTTTGAATTTAGCCGGTTTTCCGTTTACTGTGGAGCGGATAATAAAAATTCTTCAGGCTCAACCTGTACAAGCAGCTAGCATCATTTCAAATGATCCCGTGGTTTCACTACCAATAACATCTCCCAAAACCCAGTATGGCAGTAACGCTTTTGAGCCACCCAGAGCTGGATGCAATTGCGGGATGATGGGGAATCGGACTTCGGAAAGAAGTGATATCCAAGCGCCGATCTTACCAATATCGCCGACCCAACAACCTACAATAGCAGAGAATAAACCGTTCAATGAATACACTATCCAGGTGATGAATACAAGCTACTCTCCCGAAAGGTTGACCATCCATGCTGACCAGCCCACCAGGATTACATTTAGAAGTGACGGAGTCTTTTCATGTGCACTGGCTATTGTCATCCCCAATATTGGTGTCAGCCTGACATTAAAACCAACCGATTTACAGACCATTGAGATACCCGCCCTTCAATCAGGAGAGCAACTACCCTATTCATGCTCTATGGGTATGTTCACCGGTGTAATTGTGGCTGAGTAGGATATCCATGATGAAAAAAGAATATGCTATATCAAATATGGAATGCAATATGTGCGTGCTACATCTGGAAGGTCTGCAAGATGAACTCCCTGGAATCCACGACATCCAGGCGAACCTTCGTCAACAGAAGCTGGTCATCAATTTTGATGACCAGCTCATTCCAGAGGAACACATCCTGAAAGCAATCGAAAAAATGGGCTATCACATAAGAGAATGACATCCAGAAGAGGGGAAGATATGCTAGAATCATCATATGAATCAGTGCTTAGATTCTGTAATAATTAACAATATCAAGCTGGAAATCTGCATCGGCGATCTAACGGAAGAGCATGTGGATGCGATTGTGAACGCTGCAAACGCGTACCTGCAACACGGCGGAGGTGTTGCGGGTGCAATTGTTAGAAAAGGGGGAAGTATTATCCAGCGTGAGAGCGATGAGTGGATCCGCCTACATCAGAGAGTACAGCATGCTTCGCCAGCACTCACAAGCGCGGGTAACCTACCTGCAAAACATATTATCCACGCCGTAGGACCCATCTGGGGGGAAGGGGAAGAAGACCGAAAACTGATGGAAGCAGTTAAAGGGGCTTTGGATCTGGCTAACTCACTGCACCTGGAAAGCATATCCTTTCCGGCAATCTCAACTGGAATTTACGGTTTTCCAAAAGAAAGAGCCGCCCGGATTATCATTCACACCATCAAACAATGGATGGAACACAGATCTGACCTTTCCATCCAACTAATTCGTATCATTTTAATCAATGAGAATTACTACCAGCCATTTTTGAGTGAACTTGGCAGCAGCTCATGATTACCTCAATCCATAATCCCCATCTTCAAGCAGTCCGTTCATATTTGAGCCGTGCAAAAGATCGAGAAGCAGACCAGGTTTTTGTTGCTGAAGGTGTGAGGTTGGTTGAAGAAGTGGTAAACACCCAATGGCCAGTGGATCGTGTATTTTTTGGAGATGACCTTTCTGCACGCGGTCTTTCGCTGGTAGATGGATTCAGGCAGGGTGGTGTTGAGTGTCTGGAGGTTAAACGGGATATCCTCAACAATATCAGCGATACAGAACAGTCGCAAGGGATCCTGGCAGTCTGTAAAAAAACCGTTCTACCAGAACCGGAAGAACCCGATTTTATCCTCATCATTGATGCATTACGCGATCCGGGCAACCTTGGAACCATACTCAGGACAGCTGCATCTGCGGGTGCACAGGCTGTTTGGATATCACCCGGTACAGTTGATCCGTTTTCACCCAAGGTGCTGCGGGCAGGCATGGGTGCACACTTCAGGTTACCGATCTATAGTATGGGATGGGAAGAAATCACTCAAAAGGCAAAGGAAAATCATCTGCTGGTGTACAGCTCTGCTACTGATGGAAAAAGAACATTGTGGCAAACGGATTTTAACAAGGGAACAGCGCTTATCATCAGTAACGAAGCGGAAGGGGCTAGCCGGGAAGCCCATGCCTGCGCAAATGAAACCATCCGCATACCTATGCATGGGGGGTTTGAGAGCTTGAATGCTGCAAGTGCTGCAGCCATTTTTATTTTCGAGATTGTTCGTCAACGGAGCCAGAAATGAGAATTCGTTCCATCACCGCATTTATTCCAGAGACAAGCGAACAAGCGATCCAAAAGTATTCCTCTACTGCACAGGTAATCAGAGAGAATCTTGAAAAAGCTGGTTATGAAGTACAGACAGTGCGAGCAGCAATGCCATCCTTTACCCAATGGCTAGGCGATGATGCAGTCGAAAATATCATTGGGGTTGAAAAATTAGTAAATCAAGCGGGATTTGATTACCTCTCAATTGGTCCTGTTCCCGCAGGCAATAACAAAGGTTTAAATCAGGTTGCGCAAATCTTACAAAATACCAAGAATACTTTCTGCACCTGCCATTTATCTTCAATCACAAGCCCTATCAACCTGGAATGGTTACATCAGGTTGGCGAGGTAATTCTAAATAACAGCCATACTGACGAAAAGGGGTTTACCAATCTTCGTTTTGCTGGATTGGCAAATGTTAAACCCAATTGTCCATTTTTTCCGGCTGCTTACACAGATCCAGTACAACCAGGATTTGGTATCGCGATGGAAGCCGCCGATCTTGCGATTAAGATCTTTGAAGAATCAGGTTCGCCCATCCATGCTTCCAAGAAATTAATTTCAGCCATTGAAGAAACCAGCCGGGAGATTGAAAAAAGCTGTGTTTCTGCCGCTGGTGAATTATTCCATGGAATTGACTTTACACTTGCACCGTTTCCTGAAGATAGCCGATCTATTGGTGCTGCATTGGAAGCTCTTGGTATTCCTGCTTATGGGCTAGCCGGATCCCTGGCGGCATCAGCATATCTGATGTCCATATTGGATCAAACAAAATTCAGGCGCACCGGCTTCAATGGTTTAATGCTGCCCATATTAGAGGATTCCCGCCTTGCAGTTAGAAACGCGTCAGGAAATATTTCTATTCAACAGTTACTGCTATATTCAACAGTGTGCGGTACAGGATTGGATTGTATTCCCTTGCCTGGAGATGTTTCTGCTGCTCAGATAGCTTCCATTTTGCTGGATGTAACCGCATTATCCACACGCCTGCAAAAACCTCTCACCGCAAGGTTAATGCCTGTCCCCGGTAAGGTTTCTGGCGAAATGACAGAATTTGATTTTGGCTATTTCGCAAACAGCAAAGTAATGGATCCTGTATCCAGTGGAATTGGTGGATTATTTAGCAGAGGAAATCAAATTCCCATCTTAAAAATAGGGGAAAAGTAATTCTATTTCACCTGTTTGAAGTTAACAATAATTAAGTTTTTGTCACAACTGGCATAAGTCTTAAGATAGACTTTATCAGAAATAGCTCCGCCTGCCTGATTAAACAATTGAACCCACAGCGTGTTATAGGTTTCCACCGGGGTATCATTAATCGTAATCTCATAACCAGCTGGACCATAGCGATTGACTGTACCACTCAGACTGGTGATTGCCTTCACCTTCCCTTTAAACGTCCCATATAACTGAATACGCAATCCTACAACTGGAGAATCATTCATATCCACAACCTGACCTGCAACACCCATCCATTTGCATTCGTCATCGGGTCGCATAATTGCGCTTGAAATTGCGATAGGATTACCAGGAACCACAGCATAGGAATAGGGTCCAGGCGAGGTAGGCGCAGTACCTGATACAGTGATTTCAAGTGTTGGAATCAATAGCGCAATTTCTGTTGCTGGTGAATGGGTCGGACTGGGAACAGGGGTATCAGTAGGTTGTAGGGTTGGGGTGGGGGATGGCGTTGATGAAATTTCGGGCGTATTTGTAAAGGTTAGGGTAGGGGTATTCGTGGGAACGATAAATGTGGGTGGGATTATAGCAGGCGGATACGGATTGATGAATGCATAAGGGTTGATATAAATCCAGATATAGAACAGCCCCAATAAAATCGCTCCGATACCCAAAGCCATCGATAGTCTATTCCAGACAATATCTGAGATACCTTTTTTCTCCTTAACAGGTGAAACCAAGTCATTATCATATTCAAAATCAGATTGATTAGGCGGAGCGATCACTGAGTAAAAATCTCTATTTGGCTGTTATCTTTCCTGGTTTCGATCCAATTTTTCAGAGCAAGACGTTGTAGAGCTGCATACGTATCAGCCGATAAGGAATGATCTTCCTCCCGGTCGACCACCTGGATGATATGATATCCACTTGCAGTGGCGATCACTTCACTGGTAGCACCGATCTGCAGGCTGAAAGCAGCTTCTTCCACTGCTGGTTGAAGCAGATACCCGCGAGGAAACCAGCCCAAATCGCCTTTGGTTATTGGATCGTATTGTTCTGCTAATGTTGCAAAATCTGCACCAGTACGGACCTGTTGCAGTACCCCCTGCGCTTCTGGTTCACTCAGAACAAGAATTTGTAAGGCATGAACCTGCTCAGCTTCATTTGGAATCTCAGATATAATCCGATCGCGCATCCAAGCAGAAGCTATAGAAATTTCCAGAGCCTTCTTAAAGCTATCCATGTTGTAGCCGAATTTTTGCATCCAACCATCGAATACAGTATTTCCACCTATTCGATTGATAATCTCATCCAATTTTTGTTGAAGAATTTCCGGGTCAGGTTTATATCCATTCTCGTCTGCACCCTGTTTAAGTAAAACATCTTCGATCATGCTTTGAATAACTATTTGTGAGGAAGGTACTTCTGCATCACTTTGTGGTGTACCATCGAGAGTTAATTCGTACCTGGCTAGTTCTGATTGGTAATCTTCAAGCGATATTACATAGCCATTAACTCTGGCTGCCATTGGTTCAGGCGTTTCGGTTGGTTGAACCGTTACCTGTTCAGATACCTCTGAGGGGATCGTTTCCTGGACTGCAGGGGTGAGAGAAGCCTGAGAATTGCAGGCTGTCATACCCACAACAAAAATGAGATAGATAATCCAAATTTTTCGATGCATGCAACCGATTATACCTCATCCATTATAGGTATAATAATTGCATCATTATTGTAACGGTGAATCATGTGTGAATCGTTCACGAGGCATGCATAATGCACCAACAGATATGATATTACGAGAACAGGTACTACCGTACCGGGAGAAGAAAATGTCTAAAACTCTCAAGATTATCCTTGTTCTGGCAATTGTAGCTGCCCTTGCGATTCCTACTGGAGTGAGCATTGTAAACGCCAACAAAATCCCTACATTTAGTATTGTCAGTGTGGTTCCAGGCGCGGTTGTAACTATTCAAACATATGATTTTCCTGCGGAGATGGAATTTGATGTCCTGATCGGGCGCTATGGTAGCTATGGAGTCGATGGTGTTAAAGTCGCAACCCAAGACTCTGATAAAGGCGGCACTTTTACAGCAACATTTAATATTCCAGTGGAATTGAAAGATGTAGAAATGCTTTCGATACGTTTAGAGAACAAGGAATCAGGTTACTATGCTTATAACTGGTTCAAGAATGCTGCTGTACCAGCGGCTGATGCAACCACAGAACCTGTAACAGAAGAAAGCGAAGAAGTCTTCCATCCCTCTTTCACTATCACCAGTGTCGATATGGATAAATCCATAACCGTTCAAGGCGTTGGATTTCCAAAGGACGCTGAATATGATGTATTGATGGGTGTATATGGTTCGATGGGTATGGGTGGAGTTAAAACAGCCAGCCAGAAAACTGGATCGAAAGGTGAGTTTAAAGCTACTTACACCATTCCAGAAGATTTCAAAGGCGCTTATATGATCTCCATCCGTATGGAAAGCACTTCATCTATTTATTACGCGTATAACTACTTTTATAATTCAACATTCACCCCTGCGGATGAGACCACTGTAACCACCCCAGAAGCCAGTGCCACTGTTACCGATACTTCATCCACTACCAGCACCTATTCAGGGTACCCATACTTCACGATTTCAAAAGTAAAGAAAAATACCAATGTCACAATCATGGCTGAAAACTTACCCGAGGGAGAAATCTTTGATGTCATGCTGAGTAACTATCAGGATGGATCATTTGAACCAGTCAAAGCTGGAACCCTGGATGCTTCTAAAGGCGGTTCATTGGAATCATCGTTTACCATCCCTGAAGACCTGAAGGATGTACATCAGATCGCCGTCAGACTAACCGGCACAAAAACCGGATACTTTGCCTACAACTTCTTCTTCAATAGTGATTATCCCTTTGAGGAGGTTGTAATTACCCCCGCTGCATCAACCACGATGTCGCCCACGCCTGCCCCAACTGCTGTACAACCTACAGCGACAGCAGCTCCCTGATAACTGAAATTTTCTTAACCAGCCCTGAAAAATTCAGGGCTTTTTTATTGTTTGTATTACATGCTAAAATCATTTCAATTCGATGATGGAGTGCAATATGTCTAATCCAAATAAGGCTTTTATCGTGATTTCTGCATCCCTGGTTCTGCTGGCGTTAATTGCCTATTTGGGTGCCACCACCATGGTGGATTCAATCTACGCTTATCGGTCTCCGCTCAGCCAGGAACCTCCAAAATCTGAAGAGGATGTCGTGGCAGATCCAATCACCAAACGGGTGGTTATTGTCCTGGTGGACGCCTTGCGATTGGATACATCGCTTGATGAGCAAGTAATGCCCGTTCTAAATCAAATTCGTTCTCAAGGTGCATCAGCGATTATGCACAGTGGGACACCATCCTTTTCAGCCCCCGGTTATTCAACCATTTTCATCGGGGCATATCCATATATTAATGACGGACCTGCCTTCAATCTGGATTATGAAGACATTCCAACCTGGACTCAAGAAAACCTCTTCAGCAATGCCCGACGAGCCGGTCTGGATACTGCAATCAGCGGATACAACTGGTTTGAAAAACTAGTACCCCAGAAAGATGTCAATTTTGGATTTTATACTCCTGGAGAGGATCATCAAGCTGATGTAGATGTGATAAACGCCGCCCTTCCCTGGTTATATGATAAAGATATTGAATTGATTCTTATCCATTTAGATCAGGTAGATTATGCCGGTCATCATGAGGGCGGCGCTGTTGGGGATGGCTGGAAAGCTGCCGCAAACCGGGTAGATCACTTTCTGGGTCAAATTCTGAATCAGATGGATCTGGAAAATGAAACACTGCTAATTTTCAGCGATCATGGCCAAATTGATCAGGGCGGACATGGTGGAGGAGAGCCAGTTACCCTAACTGAACCATTCATCCTCGCCGGAAAAGGGGTCCGACCTGGTGTGTATCCTGATATTGAAATGGTGGATATCGCACCTACCGTTTCTGCTCTATTAGGAATATCCATTCCTGCAACAGCAGAGGGAAGCCCTCAACTGAATATGTTATCTTTGAACGAAAATGTTCAGAATGAATATGAAAAACTCACACTGAATAATCATCGTTTCTTAGCAAGGGCATATTTTAGTGCAATCAAAGTCGATCTTCCGGTAGCAGAAGATGCGACAGTGGCTGATATCCGCAATATCCGTCTGATACAGGACCGCTGGCAACGTTCTGTTATCGGAATTGGTTACTTTTTGGCTTTTGGAATTATTCTTTTCTATAACCGGAAAGTAATTATCTCATCCCTCGCCGGCGTTGTCGTGTATATAACGTTATTTAATTTGAAATACTTATTAATTGATAGAAGTACTTACTCCTTCTCATCCATTACCGATCCAACCAGCCTGATCATAGATATTGCGATTAATTCCATCATTGCCCTCATTTTCTCACAGGCAACTTATTGGATAATCCAACGAAAGAAATCTGGTAATAATGGATTTTGGAGAAATCATTTCATAAAATTCAGCGGTATCCTCTGCCTCTGGCTTTTGATACCAGTCATTATACATACATGGTGGAATGGCTTTATCCCCACCTGGACACTGCCTGACATCACACTCTACTTTTATGCACTTGCTTTTCTTATTCAAATACTGGTTGTATCCATCGCAGGAGTACTATTCAGCCTGATTTTCGGTGCACTAATTTCAAAAAACCAGCACATGAAAACAAACTAAGGCTTTCTGGCAACAATTGACGCAATCGCTTTGGGATGTCCTTGTCGTTCCTCATACCAGCCTTCGCGATAATCAAGGATTTTCCAATTCTGAAACATATTCTTAAGCTGACCGGGTTGTAATAATCGATCTGGAGGTGTTTCTGGATGAATGGACAACATTTCAGTAGTCAATGTTTCAAGAATTACTACGCCACCAGGTTTTAAGATTTGATCATAACTATTGATAAAGTCGATTCCCAGAAAGTAAAAGTGGCTTACCAGATCAAAGACAGATGCTGGAAATCTGATCTGAGATAAATCTGCAAGTAAAATCCTTGCATCGGGATATAGCCCGGCTGTGAAACGGGCAGCTATTCGAGAAATTTCAATGCCCCAAACCCTATACCCCAAGGAAAACAGTAATGGGAAATTCCACCCCAATCCCATGGCTGGTTCGAGGCAAACACCTCCCCCTGCTAGAATTTCCTTATGACTGGTAAGCCAATACCGGGGAGGTCTTTCAGGATTATTCAATTCTTTCAAATAACGAGCATCCCAATCTGAGTGATCCATTCAGACTCCATTCATAGTGGCGATTATAATAGATAAGTATTCTGTTTCTGAAGATATCATTTTGAATAGAACAACGGTTAACATCAGTACATTTGCTGCATTATCACTACCCAATTACCGGCTCTGGTTTTTCGGGCAGATGATTTCATTAGTTGGCACCTGGATGCAGGCAACCGCCCAAGGTTATCTCATCTATGAATTGACCGGATCTGCAACCTATTTAGGTTTTATTGCATTTATCAATGGTTTGCCTTCATGGTTATTTACTCTCTACGGTGGAGTAATCGCAGATCGATTCCCGCGGAGAACCCTGCTGATTATTACCCAAACCGTGATGCTATTGTTGGCATTTATCATGTCTTTGCTGGTCTTTACCGGGTGGATAGCGCCATGGCACATCGCTGTTCTTGCATTCTTCCTGGGCGTTGCAAATGCATTTGATGCACCTACTCGCTTATCTTTCGTGCGAGAGCTAGTGGACCGGGAACATATGACCAATGCCATCGCTTTGAATGCAACGATGTTCAATGTTGGAACCATTCTAGGACCGGCCGTGGGTGGTTTAACCTACGCAGCTGTGGGTCCAGGCTGGTGTTTTACAATCAATGGAGTTACATTCCTTGCTGTGATTTTTAACCTTGCACGAATGAAACTGGCTCCTTTTATACCAGTTCTTCAAAAAACAGATACCATTTCCAGCCTGAAAGAAGGCTTTCGTTATGTAAGCGGTCACAAGGTCATTCGCGGTATTATATTTAATCTTGCATTTCTTAGCAGCTTTGGATTTGGATTGATCGCACTGCTTCCTGCCTGGGCAGTTGATGTTCTTAAAGGTGATGTCGTTACCAACGGTTGGTTACTCTCTGCGAGAGGGGTAGGATCATTAATCGGAGCATTAATTCTGGCTTCGTTAGGTTCCAGGAAAATTCGAGGACGCATCTGGGCATGGAGCAGCCTGCTGGTTCCCATTCTCTGGCTGGTCTTTGCCTGGATGACTGATATTCCACTTTCGCTTCTCAGTATCGCCTTCGTGGGATTATTTATTATTATGACAGTGAATCTTTCCAATGCGATGGTACAGACTCAGGTGGAAGATGCCTTACGCGGAAGAGTCATGGGGATATATACCATGGTATTCTTTGGATTCAATCCGCTCGGATCATTGCTTGCAGGATACGCCGCAGATCAAATTGGCGCACAGTGGACGGTAACCTGCTGTGCAATCATTTTGCTACTGGTAGCAATCTTCAACTGGGTTAAGATGCCCTATGTGCGAGATTTGGATTGATCTTTAAAGCACAAATTCTATTTATCTAATTTATTTAACCGGTTTGCTCGCAGGTTTTACTGCTCGAATTTGGTAGGTAATTCCAACGATAGCCAGAACGATAAATATAATTGTCTGGATCGTTCCACCAAGTTTTATTAACTCGTTGGCGATGGATGCAAGGGTGGCTGCCCCAGAAATTGAAGAAAGAATCACCAGTGCCCAGTCAAAAGATTTAACAGCAAGGAAAACCCCGGCTGCCCCGCCAATCACAAACAGAATAAACTTTACGAACCCGGGTAAAGTGGCAAGCATATCACCAACTGCCATCAATGCGTATCCACCCGCAAAGAACCCCACCACAGCAATAACAGCATACGGGGCGGCTTTTGACAGCATGGCTCCTGCCACTCCAAGAACAATCCCCACCAGAATAAAAACAAGCGCACCTGCATTGGGCACGATTAACTGGGCAAGGAAGAATCCAACCAGAAAACCGACAATCCCCAAAAAGAGGAAGAAGATACGGCGCCCGTAGAACAGGGCAATTAATCCGCCGATAGAGCGTAGGATTAGAGAAATGATATTCATGTTAAACCTCCAAAGAATTTCATAAGGTAGGTGTTTTATTTTAGATACAATCTATATTATACAAGCCATACATTTTCAATTTGATCATCTGAAGAAAGTTTTATAGAATGGGAACAAAGCTAATATTTAAAGAGCCATTGATACTTACGAAAATCTACATTTCGGGCCAGGTATTGTTCCAGGATAACATCACTGGGAATATCGTTGAATGACTTAAACAGATTGGGCTCGTAGGAGACTGAATACTTGTAAAACAATCCGCCATAAATTTGATTGGTCCTTGAAAATGATGAGCTGATTTGAGCAATACTCATAGCTGATCCAATAATTATCATAATTATTAGTAATTTATAACTATATTTCTTGTTTGATGTATCCTTTTCATCCGTGAAATTCATGACGGCAACAATTGTTGTGAGAAAGAGGATAGTCAGCGATGGTATCGAAGCCCGCATGCAAAAATCATTAAATACGCCACTATGATATAAGGGAATTATTACTAAGGTGCCAGCGCACAGAAATAACAATTCTCTATAAGTATTCTGTTTCCAAATCAATATCAATAAAACTAGTAGTAAAACAAGGAATTCAACCAGAATAAAAACTAGATAGTCTGGCAACCATGTAGGTGAAGTTGACCAAACCCAAAAATTATTACGAATTGATGACTGATTGGTATTGTAGTATTGATAGCATACAACGCCAATAATCAGAGTAGGAACAATGTTGATAAATGAAAACATCTGCC
Source organism: uncultured Leptolinea sp. (assembly GCA_964648485.1). Lineage (GTDB taxonomy): Bacteria > Chloroflexota > Anaerolineae > Anaerolineales > Anaerolineaceae > DAIOEK01. The sequence continues at coordinate 90,477 of CAZYOF010000008.1, read as the reverse complement.
TAAGGTTTTTGAGGTGCTTCAAGATAATAAACAATAATAGTGGTATTAATCCTATTGAAATCCAAGGTGCCCATAAAAGCGTAAGCGCCCAGACAAAACCAAAGTACTTATAGCCATCACCTTTCTTTAACAGCCATATAATCAATAGAGTTGATAACCACCCAGGGATAGCCTGTTGCGGGGAGAAATAAATTGTTACTGTGGTACCCTGATATACAAATGGAGGACTCCAGGCTTCATTTAGGGGAGGAAACTGCCCCTTGAGAATGTAACCACCGAGTACATCCATTCCACTGAAAAGCAAGAAAATGACAACCACGCTGAGCAGCTTTCGATACCCTCCGAATGAGAATAAAAAATAAACCGTCAGTAAAACTCCAAACAATGTGAAAAAAAACTGAAACACATTTGCTATATCGAAACCAAATACCTTGCCAATCAAACCAGCCGGAAGATAATATGCCAGGTAGTAAACTAAAATATATGCGTTTTTATCGGTAAGTTTTTCAATTATTGGCCATTTTTGATTGATCAGGTGAGTCAGAATGAGATTGTGTTTTTTATAATCACCCACCTGATCGGAAAAATGTCCCACTCCTGAATATAGTAACCATACAGTGATCAATACCACAGAAACAATAATTATCAACCACGATATAGAAAATTCTTCTTTTACGCGATACTCCCGATCAATTTGTTTAATCAATCTCCAATAACTAATAATCAAAGCACTGATAAATAAAATAGCATAAGGCAGACGTAACCATCCCCAGAAAAATAAAAAATAAGGTAGTAACAGATACCCAACTGCGATTTTCAAAACAAATGAATCACATCGAGAGGATAAGGCCAATCTTTTTGATGCTATAGATGTTAATTTATCCATGATCATCATCAATAAGAATCCAGAACACTTTATGAAAAAATACCCGTATCCAAGCTATTATTTCATTCTACTGGTTCAAGGATGGCATAATCACCCATGATGAATGATTTTTCATAACCCGGAATTATTGGCGTTGCAGTGGGGTCTTTATATATGAGGATTGGATTACTATCCATCGGACAAGATTCTGGCTTGAAATAATACTTATCCAAATATGTCCCTCTGGCAAAAGGTTGACCAGCTTTGATTTCGCCAACCTTTCGTAAATACTCATCGGGGTGTGTTCTTTCGACATAGAGTACATATACATATGCTGATCTTTTATTAAAAAAGCAGACTGGATTTGGCTTTTGTTTAGTGTATTCTATTGCTTCAACTAATCCATAATCAAACACCTTATCCAATTCTGACAAAAAAACCGGGCTGAAATAAGTGTAAGTGAAAAGACCAAAGTAAACCAGATAGTACCCAATGACAAGGTACTTCATCTTGTCATATTTGTTGATGACTTCGAATAAAAATACAGCAATTAATATCAGAAGAACCGGATAGATCAAGCTGATACGATTACTGTTTGCACTCTGTAATACGCCAATGGAAAAAGCAGCAACAAACCATGCCAACATCAAAGACCAGTGATTCAGCCCATTTGAAATTACTCTCTTCACAACCATGATTACACCCCCCAGCGCGAATATTTGCGCAAGTGGGTATAAATATCCATATTGCGGAATGAAATTTCTTACCCAACCATCAGTCTGATTCCATAAAAGGTTAAGAAAGACCAATAGATTACTTACAAGTTCCTTTAGTGTATCTGGTTTAAAAATCGCGACGAGCGCCTCATAACGAGGTTCATTTGGTAATCTCGGTATGGTAAGTCGACTAATATGAATCGTTTCCAACTGCAAAGAATTTATTAAAACAAATAAAAGAATGGGCGCAGCAAGAAACAAAAATACTCCAACCCCCAGAAGTATTTTTTGCCATGAGATTTTTTTCGTAATAAGTAATTGTAGAATCATTATTGCCAAAAATATTGGTATGGTTGAAAAAGTTGTGTTGTAGCCATACAAACAAAGTGCAAAGACTGCCATCGCCCAGAGAAATATTTTGCTACTCTCTAATGATAGTAGAACAAGGTAAAAGCCTAAAGAAAAGGTAAATGGGACAAAGTATGCTTCGTGTCCATAACGCGATCCAGTAATATTCCATGGGCTAATTGCTACCAGAAACATGCAAAGCAGGCCAAAACGCGAATTGATTAATCTTTTGCCGATCAGAAAAAATAACGGAATTATTAATATGCCAGCCAATAAATTTGGGAGTCGAATTGTAAACGGGTTTAATCCAAACAGTTTTATTCCGGGTACTGCAAAATAACCATATAAGGCACTTTGGCCATCACCCCAGGAAATAAATTGGACTGGGAGGTTAACCCCATTTCTATCAACCAGGTAATTCGCAATATAGTAAGCATCCAAACCATTTGACAACTCATCTTGATGTAATCCGCGTGGGATTATACTAAACCCCCAGCACCTAATAAGAATGCCAAATGTAATAATTAATGCAAAAATAAGTTTCTCTGTTTTTGAAAGTGACAAAAATTCTTTCATTTAAAATTAATATCAATCAGGCTGTTATCATAATTTCGAATAACTAGTACTTCCCGAACTCGCGCGCAAAGCGGAAGAGGGCGACCACATTTTCAGGAGATACATCGGGTTGGAGGTGGTTGGCTGGTGCCATCACGTATCCACCACCTCTGGCGAGCAGTTCCATGCGCAGGCGTACTTCCTCTGCCACACGCAGTCCATCTCCCTGTAAGGCTTCCTTGATATCAATAGCACCCCAAAAAGTGAGCTGGTTGCCGTATTCTTCCTTGATTCGCGCCATATCCACCCCGGGTAAGGGCTCGAGACAATGGAAGATATCAACACCCAGATCGATCAACCGGCTGAGGAAAGGCTCCATATTGCCATCGGAGTGGAAGAGGATTTTGCATCCCGGAGCAGCATCATGGATCATATCAATCATCTTCCGGTAAGATGGAGCAAAGAAGCGATCGAACATGCGTGGTGAGATGATCGGGCGCTGCGCGGCATAATCATCCCCGGGTAATTCAATGATATCCAGATAGCTGCCTGCTTCGGTGAGATATATTTCCAGCAGTTTGCAGAGGGTTTCTGTAACCTTTTGGATGAGTCCTTCGGCAAATTCTTCTTCCAAAGCAAGGTCGGTTAAAAAGTTTTCTGTCTTTCGCATGGCACAGCAACGCTCAAACGGTCCATACGAATCAAATGCGCGCCCGACCACCGCGTAATCCGTTTGCTCTTTGAGGTACTTTGCCCTTTCAGTAAACTCATCCAGACGCAGGTATTTCCATACTGTGGGGAAAGGATAGTTTTCGAGGTCTTCAAGTGTTGCTTCTTGCAGAGGATGTTCCGCAGCGGTGAGATAGATGCCGCTTTCGTCATAGCGTATCCCCCAGGCATCCCTGCCTCCGCCGCGGGTTGGACCGCCCAGGTCTGTAAAACCACAATCAACATGACGGACGTCCACATCCAGCGCTTCCAGAACACGATCGTCATAATAATTGATGGTATGCCCTTTATTTCGGCGGAAAGGTAAGACTGGAGAACCCAATTCTAAGATATCTAACAATTTAAAATACAATTCATCAGTAATACCGTACGCACTTCCCCACAACGCGGTGGGAACAAAGTCGGGTTCTTCATGGTTTATGGCTATCAGTACTCGGGTGCGGTGATCCATACGCCGTCCTAGTTTAAAGTTTATTCACTATCATACACTCTTTTTATTTTTTTGCGGTAATCATCATAACAGCGGTCAAATAATTCTGCACTGGCTTCTTCCCCCACATGGATGGCGCTGGTTAACACAAAAGGCGGTTGACCATTTTTTGTTAAATTATCTGCAATCAGGCATTTTAGAGCATTTACAACAGCCGCTCCTCCAATGGTGGATCCAGGTCCGACCGGGTATGGAAGATCAGGAACGCTGACCATCGCATCGCCTTTGGGAGCGCAATTATCAATGACGACTTCAGCAATATCGATTAATTTCCTGCCACTACTATGCCGAGCGGGGGAAGTATTACAATGATCCAGTGAAACTACAGCCATCACAGGCAAACCACGTTTTTTTACTTCCAAAGCCATATCCACAACCACTTCATTAACGCCGCTATGAGAAAAGATGAGGAAGCAATCGGGCGGGCTGACTTTGAAGTTCTTGAGAATTATCTTTGCAAATCCTTCGATATGCTCCAGATACATTGCCTGACGTTGACCATTGGAACCGACCACGTTGGTATGATAGGTAAGGGAAAGTTCCACAATTGGATGGAAACCCGGGAAGCTGCCATGCCTGGGAAACATCTCTTCAATCATCATCCGCGAGTGTCCGGTGCCAAACAGATGAACCAAACCGCCTCCCAGAATCGCCTGGCTGCAAATTTCAGCCGCCTCCGTTAGTTGGGGAATCTGGGAAGTTCTAATTTTTTGAATAATATTTTCTGCCTGGAGCAGATAGTCCAGTGCCGGTTTAGATTGATTTTCTGACATAAATACCTAGTGGGGAATAACGTTGATAATGATCTGAGATAAATCACTTCGTTGTCGAACTACGCCATGCTCAATCGCTTCTCCTTTTTCATCAAACATGGTGGACCGCATGATTAGAAGGGGGGAATTATTTGGAATTTGTAATAAACGAGCTTCATCAGGAGTACAGGAACCCGCTTCAATCAAGCGGACTCCACTTACGAATTTGACACCAAAAACCGACCGTAAGGTTGAGTACAACGAATGAGTACCAATTTCCATCTTTTCAATACCGGGGAAACGGTCGGCAACCAGGTAATTAGTGCAAATATCAAAAGGTTTCCCATCCACAAAACGCAGCCGGACGAGTTTGACAATATCCGATCCTTCTTTCACCTGCAACTCGCGCGCGATGTTCTCTTCAGCGGGGATGATAGACAGATCAAGCTGCTTCATGGTTACAGTAAATCCACGCTCGGTCATATCTGCAAACAAACCACCCGTTTGAGCCACCCAGGATGAGCGTTTCTTTGGACCACCGGCAAAAGTGCCTTTCCCCTGGATGGTATATATCAAACCTTCCTGGGTGAGATCGCTTAGAGCTTTCCGCACTGTTGTACGGCTGACATCAAATTTATGGCAGAGATCTGCTTCTGATGGAACAGGTGTGCCAGCAGACATGCTGGTAACCATCTCACGCAAGATATGTTTTAGCTGGTAATACTTGGGTAGACCGGTTCCCCGTTCAATGGTTTTGTTAATTACTTGACTCTGATCCATAAAAATGCCATCCATCGGGTAAAGGTTAATTCCCCAGATGTGTGTAGCTCACCCAACTGGCTACGCCCATCACACCGGCATTGTTACCTAACAAAGCTGGCACGACTTCCACCTTCTCGACAGGCATGACTGTTACTCTCTCCCGAATGGTTTTCCGAATCGGTTCAAAGAGTAAGTCTCCGGCTGCAGCCACACCACCACCCAAGACAATTTTCCTGGGTCCTACAGAAACAAGAACATTTGCAATAGCAATTCCAAAATATACACCAACCGTATGGTAGATTTCTCTTGCAACTTCATCCCCCTGCATGGCGGCTTTTGCTATCAAATCAGGAGAGATTTTATTCAAGTCATAATCAACCATTTTACCAATATTTGTGGTCAACCCCTGAACTACGGCTTTTACGCCCATTGCTGAAATCGCCGGACCAGATGCAAACGCTTCCAGGCAACCATAATTACCACATCCACATCGTGGACCGTTAAAATCGATCGTCTGATGACCCAGTTCACCTGCAGTCCCACCAATGCCCATGTGGAGTTTTCCGTTGATTATCAAGCCCCCACCCACTCCTGTGCCAATGGTGAAACATGCCATGGTTTCAACACCCCGACCAGCACCAAATTTCCATTCTCCATATGTAATCGCACGGGCATCATTAAGGATAGCCACGGGAAAGCCTGTCTTTTCAGAAATTGTTGAGCGAACGGGGATATTCGGCCAGGTACCCGGTAAATTTGGAAGAAAAAGAGTTGTGCCATTTTCCAAATCCAGTACACCTGGTAACCCAATACCTACTCCGCCGATATCAGAACTGGTCAGATTTGCTTCATCAATTACCTTTAATGCAACATCTGCCATTCTCTGCATAACAGCAGCATGTCCTTCGCGAGCCAGTGTGGGGATGGATTTACTGGCTACCACTACTCCAGAATCAAGGTCTACAATTCCTGCTTTAATATTTGTCCCACCCAGATCAATCCCAATATACTTCTGCATCATGTTTTACCCATTTCCATTGGAGAGAAATATGCAATTACGCTCCGCTTATTTTACGCGATTATTCAACGACGGGATGCATGAGAACCAGCAGCATGCATCCCGTCTCATGAGGAGATACCTATCTGATATAAGGGCGAAGAACATCCCGGGCAATTATAAAGCCCGCTTTTACCAATTCTTCCGTCTTTTCGAAAGCCCGGTCTTCATGTTCGATACTTACAACATAGTTATAACCAAATCGATATAACGCACTGATGAATTTTGCCCAATCCAGGTCACCCAATCCGGGCAGGCGTGGGACATTCCAACCGATTCCGTTTGAGAAGGCACCATTCTGATACAGTCCTTCACGATCGATAGACAAATCTTTCGCATGGACATGGAAAATTTTGGAGGCAAACTCACGCACCACCCGTTCTGAATCAATCATCTGAAGTACAAGATGAGATGGATCCAGATTTAAACCAAAGTTTTCATCAGGGATGATTTCCCACATTTTTTTCCAGATAGCTGGAGAGCTTGCCAGGTTGTTCCCGCCCGGCCACTCATCGTAAGAAAAGATCATCGGACAGTTTTCAATTGCAATTTTTACATGATGCTGGGCAGCATATTTAACAATCCCCGGCCATACTTTCGCATATTCTTCCAGATTCTCGGGGACATTTTTGTCTTTATCTTTTCCAACAAATGTACCGACAACAGGAACTTCCAGCATCTCTGCAGCCACAATCACCTTTTTCAGGTGTTCAATAACCCTGTTGCGGTAATCGAGATCGGGAGAAAGAGGATTTGGATAATATCCAAGCGCTGAAATGATCAGGTTCTTTTTTGCCACGTATTTTTTAATCTGGTCAGCACGCTCTTTATCCATTGTTGCCACATCGATGGTGGTCACACCCGCATAGCGACGATTTGCTTTTTCCACCGGCCAGCAGGCAATTTCAAGTGATTCGAATTCGTTATCAGAAGCCCAATCAGCAAACTGTTCTAAAGAATAATCTGGCAATGCCGCACTAAAAACACCAAGTTTCATATTTCCTCCTTGCTAACTTTGAGAGAGTGAATATCTCAGACTTTCGCCCAGGATCCCTGTTTGGCACTTCTTTCAATTGCCTCACAGAGGAGCATTTCATAATGCCCATCTTCAAATGTTGGAAAATCAGGTTTCGCCTCAAAATTGCCATTCCGGATGTACTGATACACTTTTCCGGTGAGCTGTTTGAAAGTATCTGGGAAACCTTCCTGATGACCTCCGGGATAACTGATAATCGAACGGGTTGCCGATGACACAAGAGAAGGATCTTTCATCAGAATGGCATTAGGTTCTTCCCTTTTACCGATCCATAAATCATTCGGATGTTCAGAATCCCAGGCTAGTGATTGTTTTGCACCACTGATTTCATAGAAAAGGCGGTTTTTTCGCCCGGCGCAGACCTGGGAGACTGTCAACACACCCCGCACGCCATTCTCATAATGAAGCAAAATGGATGCATAATCTTCTGTGTGAATCGGCTGGTCAATATAATCTTCTGGTTTTAATAATTTACCTGTATAGGTTTCAACCGGTTTGGATGGTTTTTTACGGGTCGGCAGGAATGTTTTGAAATCGGAGAACACCTCTGTGATCTTTAACCCAGAAATAAAAGTCAGCAGGTCCAACCAATGAGAGCCGATATCTGCAACTGCCCGGAGTGTACCACCCAGACCCGGCTCAAGACGCCAGTTCCAGTCTGTTTCATACAGCAACCAATCCTGCAAATAAGAACCCTGCATAATCCGAACGGGACCCAATTCGCCACTCTGTACCACATCGCGAGCTTGATGAGATATTGGATAAAAACGCAGGTTAAAGTTGATGGCGTTCACAAGTTTCTTTTCACGGGCTATTTTTACCAACTCATCTGATTCCTGGCTGTTCATGGCTAATGGTTTTTCACAAATAACATGCTTGCCTGCAAGCAAGGCTGCTTTTGCCTGTGAATGATGTAAGTAATTTGGGGTAGCCAGATGTACAGAAGTAATCAGTGGATCAGCAATCAAAGATTCAAAGCTATCGTAAGCCTTTTCAATACCCAGTTCAGCAGCCTTTTTTTGAGCGAGCTCAGCTGTTTGTTCTGCCAGACCTACTACGCGGATGTTATTTCTTCGTAACGCTTCAAGATGTGCAGGTCCAATAAACCCAGTGCCAGCAATACCTACCAGTATTTCACTGCTCATAAATCTCCTCCTGGTCAAAAGAAAATCAACCGATCCGCTGCTTGAATTCATCCAATATGGCAGCTGTTGTAGTTGCCCCAGAGCGGGTTACACCGGCATCGATCATTTCCAGCAGCGCATCCAATGTACGAACTCCCCCAGCGCTTTTTACCTGTACCTTATCAGAAACGGAAGCACGCATCAGACGCACATCTGCGAGGGTGGCGCCAGAAGGCGCAAATCCGGTAGAAGTTTTCACGAAATCTGCACCGGCTTCTTCGCTGAACTTACAGGCTTTCACTTTTTCTTCATCGGTCAAATAAGCATTTTCGAAGATTACCTTTACCAACGCCTTACCTTTTGCGACATCGCAGATAGCTTTGATTTCATCGCGAACATAATCATATTTGCCAGAGCGCATGGCGCCGATATTAATTACCATATCCAGTTCTGTGGCTCCATCCTCCAGAGCCTGCTTCGCTTCAGCTACTTTTATCGCGGTTACAGAATTCCCATGCGGGAAACCGATCACTGTACCCACTTCGACATCAGTACCTTTTAATTGAGAGACTGCTAATTGGACATCCGCAGGTTTCACACAAACTGAAGCTACATGGTATTTCTTAGCCAATTCACAACCAGCAATCACATCCTGATCCGTCAACTCCGGCCGCAGTAGTGAGTGATCAATGACCTTTGCCAATTGTTCGAGGGTGATTGTTTTACTGTCAAGTTTCATCGGGTTACACCTTCTTCCATAAATCGATTGGTTTTTTCACCACAGGCGGGGTGTAGGGGAAATCAATCCTTCTTCCTTCACCTGCAGATTGATATGCTGCATACATGATCTTTAATACTTCCCGTCCGTCTTCACCCGTTTCCATACAGGTTACTTTACCCAATACACTGTCAATGAAATGCTGCATTTCCTGGGGGAAGCCGTAATTCCAGATTTCTTCAAACATTGTGAAGGTATAGCCACGGGTAGTTCCTGATTTCTCAACTGCATAGCCATAACCTTCTTCTGAGTAAGTCAATAGAGATGAACCGCGCAGCAAATCGGCACGAGTATGACCTTTTTTTCCATAGATTTCACAGCGATCATCCACACCACCACCTTTTGTCCAGCTATTCTCCAGCATGGCCATCTTACCACCTTCATATTCAACAATGGTGTAAGAGTGATCCTCACCTTTGGTTTTATCCTGGTGAACATATGTACCCATGTGTGCCAGGACGGATTTCACTTTGGGTTTCCCCAATACCCAGCGGGTATATTCAATGGAATGGCAACCCATATCAAGCAGAACACCTCCACCTGAACGGTTGACATCCCAGAACCAAGGCATGTGCGGACCCGGATGCTCTTCGGATTGTTTTGCAAGGAAGGGTTCCCCTATGGCGCCTTCTGCTATTAATTCTTTCGCGCGAACATACTTCGGGGCAAAAAGTAATTCTTCAGCATACATGAGCAGAACGCCTGCTTTTTTACAGGCATCAATCATCTCATCCGCTTGCTCCAGCGATACACATAATGGCTTTTCGATTATGATGTGCTTTCCGGCTTTTGCCGCATCCACCACCACCTGGCAATGGAGATCATTGGGTATTCCAATATCGACAACATCTATCTCTTTATCTTTGAGCATTTCACGGTAATCGCTGTATGCGGCTGGGATGCCCTTCTCTTTTGAAAATTTTTGAGCAGAGTTCGGGGATGCTACTGCAACAACTTCTGCATTGTGTACCCATCCTTGAAATGATGCATGATGAATATCACCCACAAAACCTGCCCCTACAATACCAACTTTTACTTTTTTATCCATTGCTCCTCCTGTGTAAATTTACCCGCAGGAAGCTAAGATGGGTAATTTCTCCATCTCTGCCGCGGAACTTATTATTGCCGTAACGAACGCTGGCGTCCGTAAATTGATATCAGTAATAACAGCGTACCGCCTAATACCATACGCCTGACCGATTCGGGCATCTGCATGGTTGTTAAAAGGCTGGTAATCAGAGTAAGAACTACTGCACCAGCCATCGTTCCCCAATAACTACCTTTCCCACCTGACAGCAACGTTCCACCCACCGCGACAGCTGCGATGGAGGGGAATAGATATGGATCACCCAGGCTGATGAACACCACACCCGTATTGCCAACCAAAAGGAAACCACCAAAACCAGCCAGGGCTCCAGCCAGTGAATAGGTGGCGAGGTTCATGCCAGTGACATTCACCCCGGAGAGTTTTGCGGTAATACGGTTTACGCCAATTGCAAATAGATTCCGCCCAAATGCGGTGCGTTCCAAGAGCAGCCATATCAAAATGCCAAAGATAATCCAAATGATGATCGCTCCAGGAATCCCAAAGACTAACGGTCGAGCAATCAGTTTGGTCATGATCGGGGCGACTTTCCCGCTTACATTGCCATGGTTAACGATAATAATCAACCCCTTGACCACTCCTGCCATACCGAGGGTCATTACAAAAGGAGAAATTTTCAAGAAAGTGACGCCTGCTCCATTTAATAAGCCGATGAAAGCGCCCACGAAGAGGGAGAGGAGCAGCGCCAACAACACCTTATCATCATTCCCTTTGACAAGAACATACGTAAATATGGCAGTAAGGGTAACAACGGACCCGGCAGAAAGATCGATACCCTCTGATCCGCTGATGATGACCAATGTCTGCCCGGCAGCTATCACACCCAGAAAAACAGCCAGACGGGTGATATTGGTTGCCTGCGCAGTCGCTACATCCATGTTTGTTCCAAAACCATTCGGCAGGAATCCACTCAACAGAAAAAGGATAACTGCCAAGACCAGCGCCGCCAGAGGGGGAGAAATTGGGATTCTTCTCATTTTTTCCTCCTTTGCAGCAGATTGATCATCCCCGGAGTTGCCAACGCAATCACAATGATGGAAGCATTGACAAAGGTTTGCCACCAGGTGTCAATTTCAGCAAATGAGATGATATTCATGATCAAACCCAGGGTGACAGCCCCGATCATCGGTCCAGCCACACCCCCGATTCCACCACTCATGGCGGTTCCCCCGATGACGACAGCTGTAATGGAATTCAGAGTCATTGGACCACCGATTTCTGAGTTCCCGGATCCGGTGAGCATGGTGATAGCAATTCCAGCTAAAGCTGACATCAACCCTGAGATTAGGTATGTACTGAACTGTACCTGTGTCACCGGTACAGCTGTTTCATAAGCTGCCTGTGCCTTCCCGCCAACTGCAAACAGATATTTGCCGTAACGGGTTGAACGGATATACCACCAAATGAATAGAAAAAGTGGAATGATAAAGAAAGCCAACGGTAACCCCAGGGGTGTTGTATTTCGGTAGAGCGCGGAGATACCTGTTGGGATCCCTCCACCCGGATTGGGTAAAATGAACATTGCCAGACCTGCGTATAAAAAACTGGTGGCGTAGGTGGTAATAATTGGCTGTAAACGGAGATAGGCAATAAAAAAACCATTGATTGCACCCGCGACTATACCGATTACAAGACAAAGAACAGAATATTGCCACATTTTTTCGGGCGTTCCATTCAGACCAACCTGGGTCGCGAGCACCGTATTTACAATTGAAATAATCCCGCCGACCGATATATCAATCCCCCCACCAATAATTACCACAGCCTGCCCAATGGAAAGAAGCAGGAGGGGAAGAAAAACACGCATATTGTTATTAAGAGCTTCACCCGAGAAAAGGTTAGGCTGGAGGATATAGTTCACAATTAGAGCTAATATGAGCAGGATGAGCGCGAAGAGGAAGGGATATCGCGCCATTAATTGATTCCAGGTTGAGCGTTTCATGCGAGACTTCCCTCCGAAGCGCCGAGGCTTGCAGCAATGAGATTTTCTTTGGTCAATTTATTTCCTGCCAACTCAGTACGTATTTTGCCATCATGCAACACGAGGACACGATCGCACAGACCGATTAACTCTTCATCATCACTTGAATAAAAAATGATTGTCTTACCCTGTTCGGTTAATTCGGTAAGAAGTTTATAAAATTCAGCCTTTGTGCCGACATCCACACCCTTTGTTGGGTCATCCAACAGGAGTAGTTTGGGTTGTCTTAGTAGCCACTTTCCAATAACGACTTTTTGGGCATTTCCACCCGAAAGGCTACTCACCGGTTCCTGTAAACCTGCCATTTTTAAGCTGAGGATTTTTCCAATCTGCGCTGCATCCTTTGCTGCTTTACCAATTCTTAATGGAACCCCATAATCCTTCCAGGAAGGAAGCAGCATATTATCGAGAATGGAACGGATGTAAAGTAAACCTTCTCTAGCCCGATCTCCCGGGACCAGTGCAATACCCTGATTCATCGCTTGGCGTGGATGTTTAAAATGAACTTCCTTGCCATCGAGCTGAACTGACCCTGTGAATGCAATATCACCAAACAGAGAAAGCAGCAGTTCACGCTGCCCCTGCCCCATCAGCCCACCCAATCCTAATAATTCACCCTGGTGAACTGAAAAATCTACACCATTCAAAACCTGGGTTTGCAAATCTTTGACTGCAAGGAAGGTTGAATTTTCTTTGATTTTCTTACCATTTTCTTCCCGATTTTGACGCGAGTAATTGAACACAGATGCTTTTTCGATCATGAGATTGACCAATTCTTTCTCATTGATCTCTTTCATCATCCCTGCTCCCACCGTTTTTCCATTCCGAAGCACACTGTATCTATCAGCTATGCGAAATATTTCTTCCATGCGGTGGGAAACAAAAACGATAGCTTTGCCTTCCTCTTTCCATCGCGCAACCAAATCAAACAATCTCTGGACCTGTCTGCTATCCAGGCTGGCAGTCGCCTCATCCAAGATCAACAAACGTGGATTAAAACTAATTGCTTTTAAGATTTCGATGATCTGTTTTTCATCGGGATGCAGAGATGCCACCGGAGTATCGGCATCCATTTTTGCCTTGAAAGTCCCGTCAAATAGACGGAGCAAGGCATTTGTTTTTTCTCTGACTTCCCGTTGATGAATTAAACCTGCTTCCCGGAGGGGTTCCCGGGTAAGCCAGATGTTCTCAGCAACAGTCATAGTAGGGATCAAGCTGAGCTCTTGAAATACCGTGGAGATGCCCAGTTTTTTGGCGGCCTGAGGGGAAGAGAAATGCACGGGTTTTTCATCAAGGAGTAGCTGTCCTCCATCGAGAACAACTACTCCATTGATTACCTTACTCATCGTGCTTTTGCCGCTTCCATTGGCCCCTATCAATGCTACAACTTCACCTGCATGTACATCCAGGTTTCCATCAGAGAGGGCTACTACACCGCCGTAGCGCTTGACGATATGTTGGGCAGAAAGCGACACGGTCATAGGATTACTTGAAGTAGGTATCCAGAACTTCCTGTTCGGTGAGGATGTCATCGAGCAGGTAAGCATCGGGTTTGTCTTTGCAGATATTGACAGCTTCCTGGAAGTTGTCTTTGGTCACAACCATCGCCAGCGGCAACACGAAGGATAATCCGTTCGCGCCACCCAGCTTGGTGGTGTCCAACTGTTTACCCTGCAGCATCGCAACGGCAATCCGCAGACCGGTGGGGGATACACCAGGATGATTCGCGACCGCGATGGTCTCAAAATCAGGATTGGTGGTCAGAACTTCCTGCCACAGATTGATGAACTGGCAGCGTCCTTCACCCACCACTACCGGCCATTTGGCAGGACTGGCAGCCATCACCGCCTGCAGTGCACCGATTGCCATACCATCCTGGGTCCAGTATCCATCCAGGTTGGGGAAGCTGGCGAGGAAGTTGGACATGACCTGCTGTCCGGTGGCTTCATCCCATTTACCAGTTTCGGTGGCGAGCACTTTGATGTCAGGATATCCAGCCAGTACTTCTGCGACACCATCCATACGGGCTACATTCGCCGGATGTCCGGGGAAACCTTCGATCTGAACAATGTTCCCCTTGCCGCCCAATTTCTCAGCCAGCCACTTCGCAGAGGTCTTTGCCCATTCCTTCTGGTCGATGCCTACATTATAGACACCCTTCGCATTCAGTTCCTGATCTACCGAGATCACGATGATGCCCTTCGCTACCGCTTCTTCAAGCGTCGCGTTCAGACCATTCACATCACCCGGATTCACCAGGATCGCATCCACACCCTTGCTCATCAGGTTCTGCAGCTGCTGAATCTGACCGGCTACATCAGTATCGGCAGATTCAATCACCAGTTCGGTGGTGATGCCCTTATCCATGTATTCCTTGTTCACTTCCTGCAGCTCGGCGATCATCTGGGTGCGATACTCAGAGCTGATGAAGCTGTTTGAAATACCAATGGTGAAAGTCTTGGCAGCGCCTTCTTTGACAAAGTAGGTATCCAGTACTTCCTGTTCGGTGAGGATGTCATCGAGCAGGTAAGCATCGGGTTTGTCTTTGCAGATATCGACAGCTTCCTGGAAGTTGTCTTTTGTCACAACCATCGCCAGCGGCAACACAAAGGATAATCCGTTCGCGCCACCCAGCTTGGTGGTGTCCAACTGTTTGCCCTGCAGCATCGCAACGGCAATCCGCAGACCGGTGGGGGATACACCAGGGTGATTCGCGACCGCGATGGTCTCAAAATCAGGATTGGTAGTCAGAACTTCCTGCCACAGATTGATGAACTGGCAGCGTCCTTCACCCACTACTACCGGCCATTTGGCAGGATTGGCAGCCATCACCGCCTGCAGTGCACCGATCGCCATACCATCCTGGGTCCAGTATCCATCCAGGTTGGGATAAGCAGCGAGGAAGTTGGACATGACCTGCTGTCCGGTGGCTTCATCCCATTTACCAGTATCGGTGGCGAGCACTTTGATATCAGGATATCCAGCCAGTACTTCTGCGACACCATCCATACGGGCTACATTCGCCGGATGTCCGGGGAAACCTTCGATCTGAACAATGTTCCCCTTGCCGCCCAATTTCTCAGCCAGCCACTTCGCAGAGGTCTTTGCCCATTCCTTCTGGTCGATGCCTACATTATAGACACCCTTCGCATTCAGTTCCTGATCTACCGAGATCACGATGATGCCCTTCGCTACCGCTTCTTCAAGCGTCGCGTTCAGACCATTCACATCACCCGGATTCACCAGGATCGCATCCACACCCTTGCTCATCAGGTTCTGCAGCTGCTGAATCTGACCGGCTACATCAGTATCGGCAGATTCAATCACCAGTTCGGTGGTGATGCCCTTATCCATGTATTCCTTGTTCACTTCCTGCAGCTCGGCGATCATCTGGGTGCGATACTCAGAGCTGATGAAGCTGTTTGAAATACCGATGGTGAAAGGTTCTCCCGTAACAGGTTCACCGGGCGCAGCAGGTTCTGCTGGTGCAGCCGGTTCCGCTGGGGCAGCAGGTTCAGCGGGTGCAGCGGGTTCCGCCGGGGCAGCCGGCTGAGGTGCACAGCTTACCAAAATTGATGCAATCATCAAAACGGACATTACTAAAAACAGGAACTTCTTATTCATATTCTGCTTCTCCTTCATATTGTTTACCAATTGGTTGATAAAACATTTACCCATGTCAGTGAAAATATTTTTGTTATTACCACCTCCTTTTTCTCAGTTTTCTTAATTCACTTTTTTAGTCAGCCTGGTTTTAATTCACCACAATAAAAAGATGGTCTTTTGCCAAGCAAATCGCTCCAATCACACCGGCATCCGGTCCCATGGATGAATAATCAATTACAAGATGCCGGGTTGCCAAAGGAAGCGACCGGTTTAAAACTGCCTGCCTAATCGAAGAAAGCAGTTGGTTACCTAAATTTGTTACACCACCACCGAAAAATATGTAACTGGGGTTAAAAAAATTCACGAGGCTTGCCAGTGTTTCGCCAATAATCCGCCCGCTGTGCTGGATTATTTCCAACGCTTTCCGGTCGCCCTCGCGCATTGCAGCGCCTACATCTTCAGTGGAAAGCGTACCGCCATTTAGTTCCATTTTTTTGGCAAGGATTAAACTCGAGCCATCACGTGCAGCATTCACTGCATATTCTGCAATGGCAGGTCCCGCTGTAACAGCCTCAAGACAACCCAAATTACCACATCGACAGACCGGACCGTTTTTATCTACACAAATATGCCCGATATCACCGGCAGAACCATCTGCGCCGCGATGAATTTTTCCATTGGAGACAATTCCGCATCCAATACCGGTTCCGATTTTTATAAAGATGAAATGATCCAGTCCACGACCATCACCTTCACGAAGCTCTGCCAGTGCCATAATGTTTACATCGTTATCAACCACTACAAAGGCAGAACGGAAGGATTTACGGAAGAAATCACGGATTGGATATCGTTCCCAGAGTGGCATGAGTGGAGGAGCTACCAGTACCCCTTTCGAAAACTCAACCGGACCCGGCACACCCACTCCGATACCCAAAACTTTTTCAGGACGGGCAGACTGGGCTGAAAGCATTTCACAGATTAATTCACTACAACGTCCCAGCACCACATCAGGCGATTCGCGAACATCGGCAGGTTCAGATCTTCGCTGCAAGATTTTTCCACGCACGTCTGAAAGCGCCAGATCAATGCTGGTTGCCCCAATATCAACACCGACTAAAAAACCAAGACCATCATTGATACTTAACAGTCTTGGCTTTCTTCCGCCTTCAGAAACACCCTCTCCCACTTCCTGCACCAATCCTCTTTTAATCAGGGCATCCATTTCAATAGAAATTTTTGCACGAGACCAGCCTGTCATGCGAGCAATATCGGTGCGTGAAATTTGATCATACTGGCGTAATAGTTGAATGATTTCGCCTTCGTCTCTGTTTAATACGAAAGAATTGGTAGTTTGAGATGTGTAAGGAGAGGGTGATTTAATAATCTTTTGCATGCGAATGTGACACAGAATTCAAACTTTGTTGATTTACCTCACCACAAAAACGCATAATCCAGTTTAACATGCAAGGTTGCTTAATTCAATATCATATGTGGTGAATATTATTAAGACCTTGTTTTATTTTATAAAATAAGTATGCAATAATTGGAAAGCTGCGTTCGTCCAACACAGCTTTCCCTGCAACCTATTCACGATACTTCTGCACAATCACTCCACATTGTTTATCTTTTAGTATCAATTTTGTTTTTCCATCGGGCATAACTTCTTCTTTAATCAACAGATACTGCTCATCATAATCAACAAAGGCCGTTTCTTCTTTTCCAGGCTCCTTGCCATACCAAACATCCAACTCCACTGGCTCCCATTTTTTTGTCTGGGCGGACTTGTAACAGGCATCCATAATTGCATTGACCACATAGCCATCGTAGAAGTTTTCCATAGGCAGGCAATTTTGGTCGAATGAGTTGAGCATGTCACCCATCATTTCTACATAGCCCAGTGCACCAATCTCATCACCTACGGGAAAAAGCCAGCCGGTTGCGCCTTCTGCCTTCTCGGCAACATATCCTTCTTCGCCAACGTTGGTGAAAAATTCAAAACCGGTACGCAACCAATGATTCAGCCAAATCGTACCTTCGGTGCCAGATACTTCATCCCGCAGATCCATACCACCCCGGAAGGTCCATGCCACCTCAAACTGGCTGACAGCGCCATTGGCATACTTCACCAGTCCGACCGCGCTGTCTTCTGCGTCAATGGGATGCACCTGGGTATCCGCCCAACACATTACTTCAATGGGCTTGATATCTTTACCGATGAAGTTTCGACCGATTTCGATGCAATGGCATCCCATATCTACAATTGCGCCGCCACCTGAGAGCTCTTTATTCCAGAACCAATCAGAATGTGGTCCGGGATGCGCCTCTCGCGAGCGGGTCCATAAAACCTTGCCCACAGCTCCTTTTTGCACGCTTTTAAGAGCTTTCAAGGTTTTAGGGGTATAAACGAGGTCTTCCAGATAACCATGTAAAACCCCTGCCTGCTGAACCACTTCGAGCATTTCCTTCGCTTCGGCAGCATTCCGGCCGAGAGGCTTGGTGCACAAGATGTTCTTCTTCGCTTTTACGGCAGCCAATACGGCTGGTTTGTGAAGATAATTTGGCAAACCCACTACAACCAGGTTTGTCTCTGGGTCATTTACCGCTTCATCGATATTGGTCGTCCATTTGGGGATTCCATATTTTTCAGCAAAGGTTTTAGCTTCTGTCTCAGTTGCCGCACAAACCACCTTAATCTGATCCCGGCTGCGTTGTCCTAGAAGCGTCTGGGTGTAAAAATTGCCGATCAAACCTGTTCCAAGCATGGTAATGTTTTGCATGGAATTCTCCTTAAATATTTGGTTGTTTATGGGCATTGTAACCCGAAATATCGGCAGTGAAGCTAAAACAATTGGGAGAGTCTCTGCGAGCGCTGTAAGGGATACCCACCCGAACCCGCAACTTGTAATGTTGTTATTACAAGTGATATTATTGTAATGATTCATGAAAAACCTGTCAAGCAGTTTTAAGAAAATCGGGATTCGTTGACGGTTGATTAATGTGGTGGTAAAATCTCATGCGCTTGGGTGCGTAGCTCAATGGTAGAGCAGTGGCCTTTTAAGCCATTGGTTAAGGGTTCGAGCCCCTTCGCACTCACTGAAGTACCTGCATAAGGTACTTTTTTATTCTGTCATCAGTCACTCAAATTGATTGGTTAGGGTACCCGGAAGGGTATGCTATTCGAGCCCCTTCGCACTCACTGAAGTACCTGCATAAGGTACTTTTTTATTCTGTCATCAGTCACTCAAATTGATTGGTTAGGGTACCCGGAAGGAGAATATTTCAGGATATTAAATACTTAGGTGGACATACCGCATATGATAAGTATGTCCACCTCTTGAAAATTCAATATTTACTTCCTTCTAAATGCACCTATCAATAAGAACAAACCCAGAACTACCAGAACTACCGGCCAGAGTTTGTCTGCATACGGAATTCTGCCAAACACAGAACCGAAAATACTGAATAGGACCAGACTGACACAGATATTCCACAAACCGCCGATCGCTGCCCCCATCTTTCGAGAGAAAGCGCCGAATAGAATCAATCCGATTCCTACAAAACCCGGAATGAGTGACCAGGCATACGCCCAGCTGGCCCAATCTCCCGTGCTATTTTGATAATAGAGGAGCCCACCGATTCCGGTGATAATAGTTCCCGGGATGAACATTCCGGGATTTAGGGCAAAGATCCCCACCAGGTAGAAGAGAGCACCCAGCGCGATAATCTGGAGCGGCCAGGTTTTACTTCCATAAGCGATCGCGTTAACTTCGGGGAAAACAGCAATAGCCAGATAACCGAGACCCAGCCCAATAAGTAATAATGCAGTAGATACTCTTCCCTTGCTCATAATAATATTCTCATCCTCTTGCTTATTTAAAATCTGTACATATTTATTACGCAGGAATCTATAGATAGTCGCAAGCATTCTTGTGAGTATTTCGCAATTTGCTAATTATTTTGAATAAGGTTGGATACATACTGAATAATTTGCGCATGCATCCCAAAATACTGGTCTTTGTGTTGACGACAATGTTCCGGCATGTTTATGGAAGGACACTTTATCAGGCAAAAGGGGAAAGCCTGTTTGAAACCAGTGGTTGAACACGTTCCGGAAAGTGTTCACAGTGGTAATCGCAGGATAAAAATCACCATATTCTTCATCTGAGTAATAGACTGCATAAAGAATGGAAGATCTGGCATCCACGCCAGAATTGGTTGGATGATCCCAGTCTAAATAGTAATCATCTCCATGATCTGCTTGAATCAAGATGATATGTGGACGGGTGGATTTGGCTTGTATTGCATCGACAGTTGCGAGGATCAATTCATTCACTTTTTTAATTTGGTTTGTATATGCAAACCGATAATCAGCTGATGGGACATCAAACCAGTTCAGGTTCAGGTTGGAGGTGTATTTCAATCCATCACCATTTTCATCAAATAAAAACGGGATGTGTGGCGTGTATATATGGGCAAATAGAAACTGGGGTTTATCATCATCAGAATAATCAGGAAGATGCGAGAATGCGGAAAATACGCGAGCCCGTCGTATATTTAAATCTCGATTGATCGCAATTGCATGCTGATTGCCTATTTCATTTAGGTTGTTATTTGCCGGTTGAAACAAAACACTCAGAGAAGTAGTTTGAATTAGCAAGACTTCAAATGAATTTAAATACTCCTGATTGTTATCTGGCGCAGGCGATGGGGTTATAAAACGATCGGCGTACTGAAAATTCGAATCCCCGGTACCAGAGTCAAAAACAACAATTTCATAACCTTTTTCACGAAGAAAATCACTGACATAATTAGTGTGTAGATTTAAGCGGGAGGCTTTCTGTAAAACTAAAGGAAAGTCCTCGAAGTAAACAAGGTTCATTAGTGTGTTTAATGAATAAGTTGTATTGAGATAGTTAGATCTGGCATCCCGGGCGATATAAAACCCTCGGTCTTCCAATGAACGGGTGAAGTAAGAATTATCAAAGCCATAGTTCGCAATTAATTTGTCTCCCCGCATATAACTATCCACGATGATCAGGTAGATATCAGGGTATGTCTCAGTATCAGCAACCACCTGACCACCCCCAGATGATCCATCTACCCGTATTTGTGATAATTGCTTGCGCGCTTCTTCTATATAGTGAGGTGAAACTGAAACACGAGAGTAAATAACCTGACTGATTGGCAAGAAAACCAAAATAAATGTAGAGATGTTTATTATTGTTACGATTCCGTTCGTAATCCTTACACGAATAGCAAGATAAACTAGAAGTAATAATCCAACCGACCATACAACAAAGAATGGATTTAATTGAAATGTATTTAGTTTGATTCCGGGGATATTAATAACTCGCGAAACATGAGCATAAGAAAAGAAAGTCAGTGTAAATATAGATGTGATTAAGGCTGCATTTTTCCATCGCCTCGTTATCAGTCCGGAGAAGGAAAATATTATCAAATTAACAAGGAAAGATAAACCCAATGAGGAATAAACCTGCTCGATCGGGATAAACTCCTGATTGGCTGCATACAGATTGATAATTGGATATTGCGAAATTAATATCCAAAAGATAGGGTATTCCAAGAATTTTCGCATTACTTTGAATCCCAAAAACTTGAGAGTATGAATATTTATAATATTGAATACTTATAAATGCAATTTCTTCCAGCAGCCTTCGCCTTGTATAGAGCCATATCCGCTTTTTGGATGAGTTCATCTGCATGAAGGCCATCATCAGGATAAGAAGCAATACCCCCAGAAAATTCACATTTAAGTGATACAGAATCATACTCAATAACCTGCTGTGAAAATTCAGTCCGCCATCTTTCTACTTGCGTAAATGCAGTACTGCCATTGGTATTCAGAAGAACAATCAAAAATTCTTCTCCACCATAACGTACAACAATGTCACTCACCCGGGTATTGCTGCGTAGATACTTCCCTAATTCCACCAATACCTTGTCTCCGGCTGAATGACCATAAGTATCATTGAGTTTTTTAAAGTGATCCAGATCCAGCATCACCACAGACAACGGATAATCTGCTCTGCTTGCCTGAGATATCTCAGCAGGAAGGGTTTCCATGAGGTAGCGGCGGTTATAAAGATCGGTCAGCGGATCGCGTATCACCTGCTCAGAGAGAATTTCCTGCAGGGCAAGGATTTCTTTGTATTGTTCCTGCTGCTGTTTTTCCATCTGTACGCGTATGGATATATCACTGCAAACAATTAATGTACCCATCAGACCAATGTTAACATCCGATATGTTTTCAGCTTTCACTTCGATGTATTTATTGCCATCCTCCATGCTGATCACCTGTAACGGGTTCTGGGTAGCTGTATCCTTTATCCTTTGCAGCTCTGTAAACCGGTCCAGGAAAGTGGTCATATCTGCACCGGGTTGGATATCATTCTCGATCCCAAGAAGATTCCTTGCAGCCGGATTTATATCAATTAACCGGTTCTGGTTATCCCAAAGCAACATTCCTTCTTGCATGCGTTCCACAAGAATTTCGCGCCCGATCGGTGCAAGATCAAATAATCGGGAAGCGTACACGGCTACGGTCATAATTAAGCCGGTAATGCTCATTGCGATTGGGGTTAAATCCAAACCTACAAAGGGATTTAACCCGAAAAAGACAAATAAGTTTGCCAGGATTGGCAGGGAAATACCAATGAGAATAATTCTTGCCTGGCGCTTGAATACTGAAGAGGCTCGAAGAATTGTTACGATTACAAAAGCAAGCGTACCCAGAATCAGGACATAAATATACAGTATGTTGGCCCAAAACCAGATCCCACCGTTGTAGATCTGGCTTTGCATTGGATCGCGCAAACCCCCATAAAATAGATTGTGCAGGGGATCTGTAAAAAGCAGGATAATCGTGATCACTGGCTCAATTATTAACCAGCGATAGATTGAATCTTTACGATGCTGCGTCCTACCCAAAAATTTTAGAATGAATACGAGTAATGCAGGCGGTGAAACAACCACACCGATATAGGTCATATCCAACCAGAGGCTTTTTCCTTGCGGGGAGGTTTCGATCCAGTGCATGGCATAGGTAATTGCCCAGAAAGCCACACCGGACTGAAACAACATGAGGGCGCGCAAACCCGGCAAATCTCGACGGCTACGCCAAATCACTCCCATCGAGAAGATGGATAAAATACCCGAAAGTAAAAGGATAAAAACTACTGTTGAAGTAGGGTTTATCATGAACTCATTATACCCATGCCAAAAAAGCTGAAACAACTACGACCTGGAATTTCATTACGAAGATAATAAACAATCCAAAATAAATTACCATAAAAAATAAATATATTTCTATCCATCAACAAATCAGCCATATTTCGAAAAAGAACCTATGTTATAATTTAAAATATGATAACGTTGTCTTAATTTAGCGATATCGTATCGTATTTACAGACTCAGGAGGACCTTCATGGAAAATATTCTGGCAACTATTCACCAGGCTGTGTTGGAAGGAAACGCGCCAGGAGTAAAAGACAACGTGCAGACAGCAATTGATCAAAATATGGATGCAGCGTTGATCTTGAATGACTGCCTGATACCAGCCATGAATGAGGTGGGGCGCCTTTTTGAAGAAGGTGAATACTACATTCCAGAGATGCTCATTTCAGCCAAAGCTATGAAAGCCGGTCTGGCGATTTTGCAACCCTTGTTAATGAAATCCAATATCCAGGCAAAAGGTCGGGTGGTTATCGGTACAGTTCAGGGCGATTTACATGACATCGGCAAAAACCTGGTTGCGATTATGCTTGAAGGTGCCGGGTTTGAGGTGATCGACCTGGGGGCGGATGTCACCCCGGAAAAATTTGTGGAAGCCATTCAAACCAGGCAACCGGATATCGTTGCCATGTCTGCCTTATTGACCACGACCATGCCCCGCATGAAAGACACCATTGAATATCTAATTCAGAAAGATGTAAGAAAGCTTGTAAAAGTGATGATCGGGGGAGCCCCAGTAACCGCTGACTATGCGCAGAAAATTGGCGCTGACGGATACTCTGAAGACGCCAGTCGGGCAGTATCTCTGGCAAAATCATTAATGGGCTAAGCCCATACTTTGAGTTATCCGCTGTTCAGATGCACGGCATTTTCATTATTCAGGACAACAATCCATCATTTAAGCCGGGTTTGTTATAATCCAGCCTATTAAACATGGCTACAAATACCAGCACAACGCAGTCTGATAACATCTGGTCCCGATTCTTTTCGGGATTTAAGGCTGTTATTCCATTAATAATCGGTGCTTTTCCATTGGGTATTATCTACGGAGCACTGGCAATTAAAGCCGGGATTCCATCCGCAGGGGCACAAGCCATGTCGGCTTTCATGTTCGCCGGATCTGCGCAATTTATGCTTGCGCAGATGGTTTCAGCCAGTATTCCGGCAGTTGTCATGATACTGGCAATTGCGGTTATCAACCTGCGGCATGCGCTTTACAGCGCAACCATTTCCCCCTACTTCCAGCATCTTTCGCCCCGCTGGAAGGCAATCCTCGCTTTCCTGCTTACGGATGAAGCATTTGTAGTGGCGATCTCCGATTATGAGCAGCAACCCCAAAAGCCACACAAACAATGGTATTTTATCGGGGCAGGGATTGGCATGTGGGTTTTCTGGCAGATCAGCACTTTTCTGGGAATTAGCCTGGGAGATATCATCCCACCTTCCCTACCCCTGGATTTCGCCCTTCCGCTGACATTTATTGCAATGGTCATTCCGCTTTTGAAGGACCGCGCATCCACCGGTGCAGCAATCGCAGCCGCCGTGATTGCCATTGTTGCTTTTTCTTTGCCTTATAAACTGAGCATTCTACTGGCTGCTTTTCTCGGCATTCTAACCGGAGTACTGCTGGAGAAGAGATCATGACGATCTGGCTGATTATTTTTGCCTGCGCCGTGATCTCCTTCCTCATCCGGCTTTCGTTCATCGCCATCTTTGGCAAGCACGAGATGCCGGTCTGGCTGCATAGATCTCTCAAGTATGTCCCCCCCTCTGTTCTCTCTGTTATCGCTGTGCAGGAGATATTATTTAAAGGAAATACGCTATTTATCAGCTTTTCAAACACCCGTCTGCTCGCAGGGATACTCGCAGCAGTTGTCGCCTGGCGGACCCGCAATGCGCTGATCACCATCCTTTTTGGTATAGCAGTCTTACTCCTTTTGCAATATTTTCTCGGATAACCATTTTAGAATTAAAAATTAGTGACTTTTTCGCATCTTCCATCATAGATTATGCAATCATAAATTTATGCCATAATGAATATCATCTTTCATTACAGGGAGGGGAAACAAACCCATGAAATACTTAAGCCAGGAATGGGCAGCAGAAGCCCAAAAGCGATTAAGAGAGCAGCTTGACGCTGAAACCATGAAACATCTCACATCATCCATGCTCACCATCTACCACAACTGTCCGGATGGGGTGGAGAAGGCACTTTACTATAAAATCGTTGATGGAAAATTTGAAGAAATTTCCTTAACAGAGGGGCAGTTCCCCGAGGCTGAATTTGTGATCAGCGGAGATTACGAAACCTTCGCCAAGATCTCACGGGCAGAGATTGGATCCCGGTCTGCTTTGATGGGCGGTAAACTCCGATTAAAAGGAAACATGGTGAAAGCCCTTTCGCTTTCATCTATTGTAGACAGGCTGAATAAAGTTCTCGCAGAAATCCCCTGTGAATACGCGGAGTAAACAACATGAGCACTGATCCTTTTTTCATTGATTTTCCCGCGAGGGTGTCTGCCATCCAGAAAGAAATGGCTGCAGACAAGGTTGATATCTATCTCGGTTCGCGTCTGCGAACTCTCTCGTGGGTATCGGATGCCTTCTGCCCCTGGCGGTCCTTTATCGTGATCCCGGCGGAAGGGCTGCCGACAGTTTTCACATTTGTAATTGACGCAGCCCGAGTTCTGGATGAATCATGGCTGGATGAAGACCATGTACTGGGTTACGCCCCGATGGGTGGTCAGGACCAGATTACGCTTATCTCTGATTTCATCAAGGAAAAATTGCCCGGTGGCAAAGGCAGGGTTGGCATCGAAGCCGGTATGTCGAGTTATCTGCCTGAAGGCAACTTGACCCACGGGGAGTATCTGGCATTCGCCGAAGCAATGCCGGACTGCGAACTGGTGAACGCGCTGGACATATTGGACAGGTTATCTGTAATTAAGGATGAAGGCACCATAAACCGCTTCCGCGAAGCATCACGCATTGTCGATGTGGGACACGCAGCAGTACTGGATGTACTGAAAGGCGGATACAAGGGGATCACCGAAACCGAGATCGCGGGCATTGCAGCATTGGCGATGCGTCGCGCCGGCAGCGAATGGGAGTGGTCATTCACCGGTGGGAATGAAATCGCGTCTGGATACCGCACCGGTTTGGCTGGCGGCGCCTGCACACCGGCATCCCGCAGGGTCATACAATCTGGCGAGCCGTTGATGGTAGACATACACGCCATGTATAAACTGTGCCTCGGCGACCATTCACACAATTATCTTCTGGCTCCGGCAACAAAGCGGCAACGCTGGCACGCAGACAACTTCGTGGATCTTGTCTCGCTCTGCCTGAAGACCTACAAGGCGGGCGTGAGCCCATCATCCCTGGCGGATGAGATGATGCTATTCTGCGAAGACCGCGGATTCGCCGAATACATGGTGCCCGGTTTCGAGCATGGCATCGGCATGCTGGGAGATGAATGGCGAATCGGGCGTAATGATGGACCATTCCCATATTGGACCAATCCTGACCATATATACGAACCCGGCGAAATGCTGATCTGCGCCATCCAGTACGCCTGCCCGGAAGAAAACATCGGCTTCCGTTACGAAAATCCTATCTTGATTAAGAAAGACGGATGCGAGTTTATGTCCAAGTTCCCGCTACAAATTGAGGAAATCTAATGAATAATCCTGAAGCTACCGCACAGGCGCTGGCAATTTTGCGCAATGGCGAAACATTTCAGTGGTATGTAATACCGCTCTTTGCGCTGGTCTTGTATGTGTATTTCAATGAGATTGCTGCCCGCAACTGGAAGGGTGTTGCCGCGGGTCTGGCACTTTACATGGTGCACTGGTTTTATGAGATCCTGAATGCGCTTATTCAGCATTTTTCCGGGCATGCCCTCTGGACCGTACCCACTGGAACAGCCTGGCTGCTGCTCGTCGGTGTAGGTATTGAACTGAGTCTGATGTTCTCCATCGCCGGACTGGTGATGAGCAAGCTCCTACCAGCCGATCCGAAGATGAAAATTCTTGGTATCAACAACCGCCTGCTCTTTGCACTTGGGAACGCCGTTTTTGCAGGCTTTCTGGAAATCTTTCTGGCACAAACACCGGCTTTCGTGTGGATCTATCCCTGGTGGGGAGCCGTTGCGGTAACGATCACCGTTTATATCCCATTCTTCCTAGCGGCGTTTTACTGTTATGACTGGAAACAAGCCACGCAGAAAAAATTTATCGGAGGATTGTTAGTGATCAACCTGGCTATGCTGATCCTATTCGCAGGGATATTACACTGGATATAAGCTCGATTATGGCTCAGCTTAAAACCCTTCTTCGTTACAGAGGAAGGGTTTTTTGTAAGCGCTGAAAGAAATAAGGGAATTTATGTAAGAATTGGTTTTTTAAGGAATCGGTACTTGACTCTGTCTCTTTCTGTCTCTATAATGAAAGTGCTTACATAAAAGTAGTTACAGTTTTTGATACCCAATGTCAAATACGAACCCGACGATTTACGATGTAGCAAGAGCTGCTGGCGTTAGTATTGCCACGGTGTCTAGAGTGTTAAATTTCCCCCTCAAAGTAAATGCCGCCACCCGCACTGCTGTGATGAAAGCCATTGATACGCTGGGTTACATCCCCAAGGCAGAATCCCGTGCAAGGGCACTGATGGAGACCCACCGGATAGGGGTCATCATCCCCTTCTTCACCGTCCCCTCCTTTGTTCAGCGTTTACGCGGAATCGCTACCGTACTGAATAAGAATGATTATGAAATGGTGATTTACCCGGTCGATTCGCGATCGCGGGAGAAAAGCTATCTCGAGACGCTTCCATTAAGGAAGACCCTTGACGGCCTGATCATTGTTTCACAGGTATTTGATGAAAGTGTATCTCACCGGCTGATCGAAAACAAAATGGAAACAGTTTTGATTGAATTCTATGAGCCAAATTTTTCGACTCTGGAAATTGACGATGCGGCAGGGGGTTACATGGCAGGCAAGTATTTATTAGAGAAAGGGCATCGCAACCTGGCGTTTATCGGTGGTAAAGAACAGCCAGAATTTGGCGTTGATCCAATCTCAAAACGGATGAAGGGTTTCAAAAAAGCACTGAAAGAAGCAGAATTACCCGCGGATGATGAATATATTCATGAATATGCACTTGAACCCGGGGTAGTTCTTCGCAATCTGGTTTCAAAAAGATTGCCGCTGGCAATTTTCGCCGCTACCGACCTGCAGGCGATTGCTCTCATCCGGGAAGCCAGACTACTGGGGCTGAGAATTCCTCAAGATCTCGCGATCATAGGTTTTGATAATATCGACATGGCAGAATACTTCGGCCTGACGACAATACACCAGCCGTTAGACGAATCAGGGAAAATTGCTGCCAACTTATTAATCTCCCGTTTGATGGATCCATCACAATCCATTCAACACATTCAATTGCCGCTCAAGGTCATTGAACGGGAGACCGTCTGATTTTTGATTAGATTTTTTGGAGGAGGTGAGCAGAGAATAGATTTTTTATCAGAAAGTTGTATTATGTAACTATCGGCAATAAATCAAATTTGGAGGATGATATGAAATCGTTGTGGAAGTTAACTGCAATTGTTTTACTGGCAACCATGATTCTGGCTGCCTGCGCCGCCCCTGCGGCTCCTGCCGAGCCAGCCGCCCCTGCTGAACCTGCTGCACCCGCGGCTCCAGCGGAACCCGCTGCACCGGCTGAACCCGCCGCCCCTGCCGAACCCGCGATGCCTGCAGCCCTGCCCCAGGGACAGGAACTGGCAAACGCGTATGCCGGTATGTACAAGGGAACTGTTGTTAGCATGAGTGGTCCTTTCACCGATGCCGACGCGGTAATCTTTGAAGAATCCATCAAGGGTTTCGAAGAGAAAACCGGTATTGACATCCAGTACGAAGGCTCCAAGGAATTCGAAGCCACCATTAACATTCGTCTCGATGGCGGTGATCGCCCTGATATCGTAGACTTCCCGCAGCCTGGTCTGCTGGCTATCTCCGTAGCCAAAGGCTATGCCATCGATATGGACACCGTGATCAATCCTGCTTGGCTTGAACAGAACTACAGCCAGGCATGGCGCGATCTGGCAACCATGGAAGGCCCCAATGGCCCCATGACCGCCGGTGTCTGGGCACGCGCGAATGGTAAATCCTTCGTGTTCTACCCCAAGAAAGCGTTTGATGAAGCTGGTTACACCGTCCCCGCCACCTGGGATGAACTGATGGCTCTTACCGAGCAGATTGCTGCTGATGGTGACACCCCTTGGTGCATCGGTATTGAATCTGGCGCTGCCACCGGTTGGACCATGACCGACTGGATCGAAGATGTAATGCTGCGCGTCACCACCCCCGAAAATTACGACAAATGGGTTAAAGGCGAATTGAAATTCGATTCACCTGAAGTCAACGAAGCCCTCGATTACATCGAAGCAATCTGGTTCAACGATGCTTACGTGTATGGTGGACGGAAAGCCATCCCCACCACCTTCTTTGGTGATGCCCCCGCCCCCATGTTCGACAATCCGCCCAAGTGCTGGCTCCATCGCCAGGGTAACTTCATCACCTCATTCTTCCCCAAGGAAGCAGTCTCTGGTGTAGATTATGACTTCTTCTATCTGCCTCCCATCAAAGAAGAACTTGGCAAACCCGTACTCGGCGCTGGTGACATCTATGCCATGTACAATGACCGACCAGAAGTCCGCGCCGTCATCCAGTACTTCTCCATGGGTGAATCCCTCAAGGGTTGGGTAGAACAGGGTGGAGCCATCCTGACACACAATGATGCCGACCTGAACTGGTACAAAGATCCGGTAACCCGCGGTGTTGCAGAGACCATCCGCAATGCCACGACCTTCCGCTTCGACGGTTCTGACCTGATGCCCGGCGCTGTTGGTGCTGGTACCTTCTGGAAATACATGACCGACTATGTAAGTGGCTCTGTTGACCGCGCGACTGCACTCCAGCAGATCGATGCATCCTGGCCGACTGAGTAAGGATAACAACAGGATCGCGGCCATCCCGATCAATACACAAGAATAGAGAAGAGCAGGATGGTGCAAGCCATCTTGCTCTTCAACTAACAACCAATTGGCAAGGAGGTGTGTATGCTTCAAACACAAGACACCAAAACGGGCAAAACCGGCCTTCTAGGATGGTTCAGTACCGCAATTGGTCAGATACTGATCTCATTATTTGTCCCTGTGCTGACATTTATTGTCTTATGGCAGGGATATTTATTTTTAAGTAAGTCTCAGGCGCCTCAAATCGTATTGGTGGTGGTTGCCATCATCTGGGGGGTGGGCGGGGTCGCCCTTCTTTATGTAGTAGCCAACTGGCTGGTCAATAAGCTGCCTAAAAGATGGGCAAAAGTATTACAACCTTTTGTATTTGTGGGACCGGCAGTCGCTATTATGGGATGGTTTCTCGCCATACCTGTTCTGCGCACTCTGATCGCGAGCTTTAGGAATGCACTGGGGAACGATTGGGCGGGATTGAACAACTATATTTTTGCTTTTACCGATACCCGCATGCTGGAAACCTTCCGAAATAACCTGCTCTGGCTGGTAATCGGAACTTCATTCAGTGTGGGACTTGGTCTCATCATTGCCGTACTGGCTGATCGAACCAAACTTGAGGTTTTGTATAAATCGATCATCTTCACGCCCATGGCAATCTCCTTTGTCGGCGCAGGCGTGATCTGGAAATTTAT
Organism: uncultured Leptolinea sp.; assembly: GCA_964648485.1. Taxonomy (GTDB): domain Bacteria; phylum Chloroflexota; class Anaerolineae; order Anaerolineales; family Anaerolineaceae; genus DAIOEK01. The sequence continues at coordinate 59,594 of CAZYOF010000008.1, read as the reverse complement.
ATACACCTATAAAGGTGAAGGTTTTGGCATACAGGAGATAGGCTTACTCAATGCGATTGTTTTAGCACTCGGAGGACAATCACAACCGTGGCTGGCAATGCCTCCCTGGAATAACCTATTTCTGATCATTATCATGGTCTGGCTGCAAACCGGCTATGCCATGGTGGTTTTATCCTCTGCCATCAAGGGCGTACCGGCAGAACTACTGGAAGCCGCACGCATTGATGGCGCGACCGAAGTGAAGGCTTTCTTTAATGTAACCGTGCCTTATATCAAAGGCACTTTAATTACAGTCGTCACAACTGTGGTGATATTCAGCTTGAAAACATTCGATGTCGTGCGGGTGATGACCGGTGGGAATAATGGTACAAACGTGATTGCCAATGAGTTCTACCTGCAGAGTTTCACCTATAATCACACTGGACGCGCGGCAGCGATAGCGATCGTATTATTGATAGCAGTTTTACCCATCATCATTAACAACCTGCGTGAGTTCAATAAAGGAAGGAAGGGATTTTAATTATGTCAAAGAGCTTCAAATCCCAAAAATTGTCCTCCCAGATACTCACCAACCTGATTTTAGTCATCATTTGTTTGTTCTGGTTGGTGCCCATTTTCGGTGTATTAATTACCTCCTTCCGCCAGAGCCAGGATATTTTTCGTTCAGGGTGGTGGACTGTCTTCCCCCATAAGGCAGATATTGAAGTCGGTACCATTAAGATCGATGATTCCGTGGATGTAAATGGTCCGATTACTGTGGAAGGAATCACAGCCACCTTTGAAGAATGGCGACAGGGAATCAAGCTGGATGATGGACGCCTGCTGACATGGTTTGGGAATAAACGGACCCGAACACTCACTGTAACAGAAAAAAGGTGGGTGGGCTTTTCAACCAATCTTACAATAAAAAATTATCAAGATGTCATCGGAGGGAAGACCATCACCTTTACCGATGCTGCTGGCAATACAATCACAAGGCAGGGAAACAACCTGGGTGGTGCCTTCCTGAACTCACTGGCAGTAGCCATCCCAGGAACGATTATCCCCATTCTGATTGCAGCCTTTGCTGCTTTTGGTTTTGCCTGGCTGGATTTTCCCGGCAGGAACATTCTATTTACTATTATCGTGGCGCTGCTGGTGGTGCCTTTACAGATCGCACTCGTTCCAATCTTGCAGGATTATGTGAAACTGGGTTTGAATGGAACATTTTTAGGCATCTGGTTGGCACATACCGGTTTTGGTTTACCGCTGGCAACGTACCTGTTATTTAACTATATCAGCTCCCTCTCCCGTGAGCTACTGGAAGCAGCCTTCATAGATGGCGCATCCAACTTTACCATTTTTACACAGATGATTCTGCCACTCTCTGTCCCGGCACTGGCATCCTTTGCCATCTTCCAGTTCCTCTGGCTCTGGAATGACTACCTGGTGGCACTCATCTTTTTAGGTGAGAAAAACCGGGTGGTTACGTATGCGCTGGCATCCATTGTGGGAGAAAAAGGACAAGACTGGCACCTGATGACATCAGCAGCTTTCGTGAGTATGATTCTGCCGTTGCTGGTGTTCCTGCTCTTACAACGTTACTTTGTCCGCGGTATGCTCGCCGGCTCAGTCAAAGGATAAGTATAGAGGTTATATGCAACAAAGCAGTCCCTGGTATAAACGGGCGATCATTTATGAATTGAACACTCGGAGTTTTCTTGATACAAATGGTGATGGAATCGGAGACCTGGCGGGTGTAACAGCCCGCCTTGATTATCTTAAAGATCTCGGGGTGGATTTAATCTGGCTGCTGCCCATCACCCAATCTCCGATGCGGGATGGTGGTTATGATGTCAGCGATACATTTGAAATCAATCCTGATTTTGGCAGTATGGCTGATTTTCAGTTGCTGATCAGCGAAGCCCATAAACGTAGTTTGAAGATCATGGTTGAATTAATCCCCAACCACACATCCGACCAGAATCTGTGGTTTCAGGCGTCGCATGATCCCAATCACCCGGAGCATGAAAAGTATAAAGATTATTACGTCTGGAGTAAAACCGACCAGAAGTATAAAGACGCAAGGATTATCTTTGTGGATTATGAAAAATCCAACTGGACCTATGATCCACTGCGGAAGGAGTATTACTGGCACCGCTTCTTCCATCATCAGCCGGATTTGAATTATGACAACCCGGAAGTACAGAAAGCGATGATGCGAGTTGTGCAATTCTGGATCGACCAGGGCGCAGATGCCATCCGGGTAGATGCACCGCCTTACCTGTTTGAGCGTGAAGGGACAAATTGTGAGAATTTACCCGAGTCTCACGATTACTATAAGCGGTTGAGAGCTTTTGTTGATGCTTACGCTCCGGGAGTAATGTTGCTGGCAGAAGCCAATCAGTGGCCGGAAGATACCCGCGAATACTTTGGGAATGGGGATGAATTCCATATGAATTTCCACTTCCCTTTGATGCCGCGGTTGTATATGGCTCTTGCAAAACAAGACCGCAAACCAATTGAAGAGATACTCGCGCGCACACCCAACTTACCAGACAACTGCCAATGGGGAATATTCTTACGCTGCCATGATGAACTTACGCTCGAGATGGTCACACCCGAAGAACGCCAGTTCATGTGGAATTATTACGCACCCCAACCACGAATGCGGCTTAATTTGGGAATCAGACGCAGACTCGCCCCATTAATGAATAACGATCAGCGAAAGATCCGCCTTCTGCACGCCATCCTGCTCGCCTTCATTGGTTCACCGGTTTTATATTACGGTGATGAGATAGGCATGGGAGATAACATTGATCTGGAAGACAGGGATGGCGTCCGTACCCCCATGCAATGGGATGACAGCGAGAATGCAGGATTTTCGACCGCGCCTGCTGAAATAATTCAGATTCCAGTGATTGACAACTCAGATTACGGCTATAAACGGGTTAATGTAGTTCAAGCAAAAGCAGATCCCAACTCTCTTTTCAACTGGTTGAAGAATGCGATCGAAATTCGAAAACAGCATCCCGTATTTGGAGAAGGATCATTCCGCATGTGTTCACCATCCCAACCTTCAATCCTTGCATGGATTCGGGAGAGCAAGGAAGAACGGATTCTAGCCGTGGTCAATTTATCTCCTGACCCTCAGATAGTTGATTTGAAGCAGCCAGGCATGGAGGTAAGCCAGATTACGCCCATCCTTTCCAGTGAAGATTCCATTACTGTTACTGCTGACATTTTGCAGTTAGAGGGATTTGGATACGGATGGTATAAAACCAATTAATTCTTTCGGGAGGATACAGATTCTGATCGATAAGAGTTGGTATTCTCCTTATTTAAACCCGAAAATAATGGAAGTATTAATCGATGGATCTCCGATATGAAGCCAATTACACATTACAACGGATTCTGCCGCTTACACGGAAGAAATTTCAGGAGTATATCCAGACAGATACTGCCAAATGGATGGAATTTCAGAACAGACTCGAAAAATATTTTCCATCACTCTTTGAAACACTTTACCCCATCTATGGCGGTATTTATGACACCATTTATTATCTTGAAAATCTGGTGTACGCCATGGCAGAGAGCTGGATCAGCCGTCCAGTCGATTTACAACAGCTAGACAAGGAGAGGGAAAGTAATCCCACCTGGTTCCAATCAGAAAAAATGATGGGCGCAGTATGTTACGTGGATCTGTTTACAGGAAATCTCAACGGCGTTATGGAAAAAATTCCTTATTTAAAGGAATTGGGGATCACATACTTACATTTGATGCCGCTCTTTACGTCTCCAGATGGTGAAAATGATGGGGGGTATGCCATCAGCAGTTACCGTGAAGTAAGGCGAGATCTGGGTTCCACGGATCAGTTAAAAGGGCTCGCAAGCGAACTACAGAAAAACGGAATCAGCCTGGTATTGGATTTTGTATTTAACCATACATCTGATGAACATGAATGGGCATTGAAAGCCAGGCAGGGAGATCCATTGTACGAGAAATTCTACTGGATTTTTCCCGATAGAGAAATTCCAGATCAATATGAGACTCATTTGCGCGAAATATTTCCAGAAGAACATCCGGGGGCGTTTACCTATTTCAAAGATATCAAGAAATGGGTATGGACTACTTTTCATTCCTATCAGTGGGATTTAAATTATCAGAATCCTGCCGTCTTTGTCAGCATGTCGCGTGAAATGCTGGCATTAGCAAACATGGGAGTGGACGCGCTCCGTCTGGATGCAGTGGCATTCATCTGGAAGAAGATGGGGACAAATTGCGAAAACCTGCCAGAAGCTCATATGTTAATTCAGGCGTTCAACCTGGTGGGACGAATTGCTGCCCCCGGTTTGATCTTTAAATCGGAAGCCATTGTTCACCCGGATGATGTTGTGAAATATATATCTCCAGGTGAATGCCAGATTTCTTATAACCCGCTGCTTATGGCTCTCATCTGGGAAAGCCTGGCTACAAGACAGGTGCGCTTGCTGAAGCACTCCATGCAAAAACGTCTGGAAATCCCTGATGGATGCTCGTGGGTGAATTATGTCCGCTGCCATGATGACATCGGCTGGACCTTTTCGGATGATGATGCCGCAGATCTCTGGATGAATGGATATGACCACCGGCATTTTTTAAATGAATTTTACCGTGGACGATTCCCGGGCAGTTTTGCACGAGGGCTTCCATTTCAGGAGAATCCAAAAACCGGAGACTGCCGTATTTCTGGTACCTGTGCTTCGCTTGCAGGTTTGGAAAAAGCTATCAATGAAGAAACAAAAACCGAGGTTGAACTGGCTATCAAGAGGATTTTGCTAATACATGGAATTATTCTCACAATAGGTGGAATTCCATTGATATACCTCGGCGATGAAATTGGTTTACTGAATGATTACAGCTATCGTAATGATCCGGGGAAAATGGATGACAGCCGATGGGTACACCGTCCAAAATTTGACTGGAAAAAAGCAGAAAAGCGCAAAAGAACAGGAACGGTGGAAGAGAAAATTTATAACGGGTTGATAAACCTGATCAGGATCCGCAAAGAAAATCCGGTTTTTGCAAACCAAAATACAGTGATCATTAACCTGAATAATGAGCATGTTCTTGCTTATAAAAAGGTCCAACCAACTAAGAGCATATATATACTGGCAAATTTTTCTGAGCGTCCACAAAATATTTCATTTTTTGATCTGGATATCCCGAAAGGAATATCTCTTAACAATTTGCAAAATAGCGAAAAGACTTATAAAAAAGAGATTCGATTAAGTCCATATGAGTTCGCCATATGCAGGATTTTGTGAAGAGAAACAAGTTACCAGGATGATATCTATGCGATTGACTCGGCTCATTCGCATGCTAGAATATTTATACCCAAATGCATAGTTTGGGTATAAAGTATTTTTCGGGCACCCTGTCATTTTTTTTACAATCCGATCACCGGGGGAAGTGAGGTTGGCATGAGTAAAGTAAAATCCCTTCACTATTTATGGAGAGTAGTAATCATTGCGGTATTCCTTTTGAATGCTGCTTTTATCACCACCGAGCCAGTGGCGGCATCAGGAGGAAGCTGCAAAGATTATCATACTGTTCAATATGGAGATACACTCTACAAAATTGGCATCTGGTATAACGCTTACTGGCCCGATATCGCCAATGCGAACGGAATTGGGTATCCTTACACGATCTATGCAGGTCAAAAACTGTGCATTCCGTATGGATCTACATCGGGAACATCAGGCACATCTGGCAGTACAGATGGCGTTGGGCTCACCGTTATTTCAGTGAAGGCAAATGACTTTGTTACCGTAGTAGCCACCAATCTACCAAAGAAAGAAAACTTTGAGATGCGAATTGGAAAATGCAACAGCTCTTCATCTGTGCTCGTGGAAAACCTCAAAACAGGTACTGATTCAGGCACCTTCACCAGGAAGTATGATATCCCCTCAAAATATAAAGATGTGAAATGCCTGACGATATATATGGAGAGCATAAAATCCTCCAAAGAAGCTTTTGTTTCTTTTGATAACAAAACCAACTACGCAGTTTCCCCTGTCCCCACAACTGCCATGTATTTCCAGGTGATCGATGTAGAGAAAAACTCGTCAGTAACAATCAAAATTTATAACCTGATCAAGGGTAAAAAATACAAGGTCTTTTTTGGACCGCAGGGAAGCGGAGCCCCCGCTGGTTATTCCATCGACTCATTTATAGCCAGCAGTTCAACAAAACCACTGGTTCTTACATATTCAATTTCTAAAAAATATCGAGACCGGACAGCATTTGATATCCGAGTGGAGGGGATGACCACACCAGCATCCATGATTCTGACGATCAAAAATCAGACTTATTAATTTCTAAAAGGGCTGCAGATGCAGCCCTTTCTTATTTACAATGAATTAACTGGCTTTCCGTAGCCGAGCATGTTATCCAGAAACCATCGAAATCTACCAGTACCTGTACGCCATTGGTTATATCGTCGTACGATTTCATGGCTACATAGTAAGAACGATCTAAAAGCGCACGCTGATCCCGTAAACCGGATATGCCCAATTGACTGGCTTCCCGTGGTTTCTCATAGAGATTCTTATTTACCCGGGCAACATCAATTGCATTAGATATCACTGTAATCGGACGGCGGATGGGTTGGTTATAGAAATCATCCAATGAAAAACCAATCCCGGCGAATAAGACAAGCCAGATAGCCATACTTACAATGGCTGATCCGATATACATCCCAGTGTACATATGCTCAAGCGCTACAAAGTAAAGAAAGGAGGCAATTCCACATAAAACGATGGCAATCACCAAGCCGATAATGACACGGGTCTCATGTAATGGTGGAACGGGATAATGAATCTCACTACCCAGCATTGGATTTAATATTGAGATCAGCTTTTGTGATATCTGGTATGGGAAATAGGCGGTCAGATACACCATTCCCGCACCCCAGAAGAGCCATATAAACAAAGCGGGTATGCCTCTGTCTATCCGGGCACAAACATAACCGCATAATCCGCCCGTAACCACCGCGATGAGCGTACCCAGAACAATTTTTAACCACGGAAAAATCGCATGAGATTCCACCAGTTCAAGCGCATCCAAACCCCAGGCAGCTAATGCATAGACCAAACCGGCGAGGCAGCCCATCAACCAGCCGGTGCGCCAAAATTTTAATGTATCATACACAGCTAAATTCGTTTTCATCGGAGTAATTATACCAACTCCTTATCTACGCACATTGGACATCAGGCCAATTTGTTCCAACAACCCAGCTTAAGGTACAATTGCACTACCGTTTGCTAGGAAGAAGGCTGCCCTTGTTTGAAATCGTATTTCTCGGTACCTCCGCATCTGCCCCCTCTATTCACAGGGGGCTTTCTGCCCAGGTAATCAAGCACAATGAACATCGTTTCCTGATCGATTGCGGAGAGGGTACCCAACGTCAGATTCTACAATCGGGTTTAGGGTTCAAACACCTGAACCGGATTCTCATTACCCACAGCCATCTGGATCATATCCTTGGCCTGGCGGGGTTAGTTTCAACCTATATGCGCTGGGAAGCGATAGATCAGTTGGATATCTACGGTGGAAAGGCATCATTGGAGAGAGTCTCTGATTTGCTATATACCGTGGTATTGAGAAATACGAAACCGCCCATGGATATCCGCCTGAACGAGATTAAACCCGGTGTCATTATCGAAGAAGAGGATTTTACTGTAAGTGCTTTCCCTGTGCAGCACCGTGGTGCAGATTGTTTTGGGTTCCGGTTTGATGAAAAAGGAAGGCAGCCATTTTTGGCAGAAAAAGCTGAAGCACTGGGTGTTCCTGCCGGTCCGTTGAGAAGGGATCTCGTACGCGGACAGCAGATCACCCTTGAAAATGGCACTGTCATCCATCCGGAAGATGTCCTAGGAGAATTTAAACCGGGTATCCACCTGGTTCATGTTGGGGATGTCGGGAACACCACATCCCTATTGGAACATGTTCAAGGTGCTGATGCGCTTGTAATAGAAGCCACCTACCTTGACGAAGAAGAAAATCTGGCAAAACAATTTGCCCATTTGACCGCACGTCAGGCGGCTGAGTTGGCAGTAGCAGCTGGTGTAAAACAGCTTTACCTGACTCACATTTCAAGAAGGTACCGTGAAAAAGAAGTGCTCACAGAAGCAGAAGCTGTTTTCTCCAATGTTAGAATTGCACGCGATTTTGACCATTTCATGATTACAAGTTCAGGATCTGAAAAATCTAGCGAATGATCTTTCGGTAGAGAATAATCAGCAAGACCATTACCCCCAATAATACAACCACAACCGCAGAGAATAAAAGTTTGACCTGCGCAGTCCAGATGGGATTTTGCCAATTTAATACCAGATATACTACGACAGATACCATGCAAAGGACGCTCATAAAGAGTGCCAACAGAATCGTCGAAAGAACAGGTGTGGGGGTTTTATTGTTTTTTTCCATTTGTTTTACCTGAGTATTTTAATGATAACAGGGAATAGAGCCCATATCAAAGCGGCAAGCACCAATACCCAAAATAGAATAACGAGAATGATATACCATTTTGCATGAGGAAGATCAGAAATCGAGATTTCGTTTGCTTTGAGTCGTGATTCTTCAAGCACATCTTTGGGAATGATTTTTATTGCCAGCCAAATTCCCAGCGGTGTCAGAATCAGATCATCCAAATAGCCAATTACTGGAATAAAATCTGGTATCAAGTCAATAGGGTTAACTGTACGAACAAACACATATGCAGCAAACCAGCGAGCATACCAGGGTGTTCTGGGATCCCGATAAGCAAAATATAAAGCGATGGTTTGGTGCACCATCCTATTGGACCAATTCTTTATTAATGCAATCATTCCTACCATTATATCTTGTCCGGTTTTTTATCATTTCCTCAATTGTCCAGTATTTCGGGACAATGCGCTTGACAATGAGATAAATATCTGTAAAATCAAGCACAATATGATTAACATCAATCTGACAACCCGTCATCATAAGCATACACATAGCCAAGCCCTCAAGGGCAGGTCTATTTTGCTTATAAGTTAAGTCAGAGAGAATCCAGAGCAAAAAGGTCTTCCTTGAGATTTCAAGGAAGATTTTTTATTTTCTGGCATTATGTAACCAACACGGAGGAGGTGCCATGCATTTGGAAGGAATTAAAGATTTTTTAACCGATCACTGAAAAAAACTATTCAAAAAAATTGGAGAACGAAGAATGAAAACTAGCATCCTTAATAAAGTCATTATAGTCCTGGTCCTAAGTACCATCATCTTAACCGGCTGCAGTGGTTTTGCCGGAAGTCAACCGACCAATACGCCCAGAGTTTTTCGTATCGCAACTGACGCCACTTATCCTCCGTTTGAAATGGTTGAGGAATCCACCAAAGGACTCATCGGTTTTGACATGGATTTAATCAACGCAGTTGCAGAAGAAGCCGGAATTCAAATTGAGGTCGTCAATATCGGCTTCGATCCTCTTCTCACCGGGATGGCTCAATGCCAGTATGATGCTGCCATTTCAGCCATAACGATTACGGAAGAACGTGGTAAACAAATGGCTTTCAGCAATCCATACATCAACGCCGGACAGGTCGTGACTATCAATAAAGCCACCACAGATATCCAGGGACCCCAAGATCTGGTTGGTAAAAGTATCGGCGTTCAGCTTGGCACCACCGGTGCAATGGAAGCAGAGAAAATTGAGGGTGCAGTTGTTAAAACATATGACACTGTTGATCTCGCATTCCAAGACCTGGTTAATCGACAAGTTGACGCGGTTGTGGCAGATTACCCCACTTCATTGGCTTTTGTTCAGGTCAATTCTGAAAATATCATGACCGTTGGTGATGTTTTCACTGAGGAAACTTACGGTATCGCGGTGTGCAAAACCAACACCGAGCTCTTGAACACCATTAACACAGCTCTGGCAAAAGTAATGGAAAAAGGTTTGGTTACCGAGCTGGAACAAAAGTGGCTGGCTGGAGAATAACTATTATTAATATTAATACAAAGACCGGCGGGAAATCCGCCGGTCTTTTTTATTAATTGTTTATTATTCGATGGATATGATCTTAATTTCAAAAGATCCACCCGGTGCTTCAACTTTAACAGTCTCACCGGCACGGTGATTCAGTAACGCCTTGCCCAGAGGGGATTCATTGGATACTTTCCCATTACGGGGGTCTGCTTCAGCTGCTCCCACAATCACATACTGTTCCGGTTGACTTCCGGATTCTTTTACCTTTACCTTACTACCAACCTGAACAGTCTCATGTTTCTCTTCATCGGTTACTACCCTGGCAGTAGCCAGGAGAATTTCCAGTTCTTTAATGCGCCCTTCCACAAATGCCTGTTCGTTCTTGGCATCTTCATATTCAGCATTCTCAATTAATTCACCGCCTTCCATGGCTTCATGGAGACGGTTGGCAATTTCCTGCCGGCGGACAGTACGCAGAAATTCGAGTTCTTCTTGTAGCTTTTCAAAGCCTTCTTGTGTAAGGAATGTAATTGGCATGTTTGTTCCCTGTAACTCCCGTGGATACCCACCTGACGGTTCATTATGAACACAAACAGCGCCCCGAAGGGACGCCTTCGATAAACGCTGTTACGGTATATTACCACAATACAAAAAAATATACAATACTTTGTCTTACAACCGGTAATTGTTGAAAACTAAGTCATTCTTCATATGGGGGCCAGCCAATTTTCAAGTACGGAGTGTATCCGTGTTTTTCCACACCATAGACCCGTCCATTTGATGGTTCTGCACACCCCGGTTCATCGATAACCGTAACCCAGGTATCATATACCCCCAGGGGAATAAATACCTGTCTGCCATTCTGACAAACCCAGGTTTCAACCAGGTAGGGTTCCTGCAAGGAATCATCCCCTGCCCTGAGAATCAGCGGACTCCAGGATATGGTCACTTCATTCCCCTCACGATTTGCGATCACATAATCTAAAGCACTGTAAAAAGTAGAGCGGGGAAGTTTGATGGTTAGAGGATCTACGGGCTGGACCAGATTAATATCGCCCTGCACATCCATAAATTTAAGATTCATCCAGCATGGATTGGTTCCACCGATTGCTCGAATTTCAATATAGCCAGTGTCTCTCATGTATCCAATGATCTCGAGCCTATTTCCGCCTAAGAGACCATATTTATATAAATATGCTTTCGACGGACCATAGAAGCACATAACATGCTCTTCATTGACCACTCCCCGTAAAATAGAATATGTGGGGGTGATCGTGGGTGTCTGAGTCATCGTTACGGTGGGGGTACTGGTCGGTGTGTCAGTCGGTGTATGCGAAGGTGTTATTGAAGGAGTGAAGCTGGGTGTTATGGTAAACGTGGAAGTGCTTGTTGGTAACACGGTTTGGGTGGGCATTGGTTGTAGTAATAACCCAGTCGAAAGATTCGGCAACACACAGGCAGTCACGATAAGACCGATAGAAATACAGAACGAAATTAGACCTAGTTTACGATCCATTACCGTGGCCAGGGGATTTTTGCTGGTTCTGAATAGCCATGCTTTTCAACTGTCAGTATCTCTCCTCTGGACAGTTCGGCACAACCGGGTTCATCTTTTACGGTGTATGAAGTTGTATATTGATCCGGAAAAGATACCGTCCACCAGAGATAAGCACCATCCTGGCATACCCAGGCTTCAATAAAATATCCGCGATCTTTATCTTTGGTCATCTTCATCTGGTTCCAGGTGATGGTGACCTTATTCCCATTTCGGGTGGCATTGACATTTTTCGGTGGTCCATACTGATTACTTCCAATGCTCTGCAAATCGGGTTCGGTGTAGTAAATCATGGTCACATCACCGGTGACATCTACAACAGAGGGAGAAACCCAGCAGAAATAATTTAGCTTATCAAATTTGATGTACAACCAGTTACTGTATCTAAAACGTCCACGAACAGTGCCTTTATCACCCGCATACAGATCTGCAGCATGCAGGTATGCTTTCGAAGGACCATAGCGGCAATGTGCCTGGGTATTTACAACGACCTCAGGGAATGTAAAGGTTGGCGTCGGTGTAATTGTTGGTGTATCGGTTATGGTAGGGGTTGGCGTGATGGTTGGGGTGTCTGTGATGATAGGTGTAAAGGTGAGTGTAGGTGTATGAGTAAATGTAGGTGCATAAGTAGAGGTAGCTGTATTTGTACTGGTAGGAGTCCACAGGGTGGCAGTAGCCGTCATCCGGCGCGCCTGCAATTGTTCCAATGGCGCGCACGCTGATCCAATACCAACCAATACAAAAAAAATAAACGCCAAACCTGTTTTTTTCATTCTAAACCTCAGTACAATTCTATCAAAAAATACCTACATCCCTACGGGTCATTAACTCACCAGAAAAAGGTTGATGGAGAATTTTTCACCGTTGTATTCTGATTCGGTCATCGACAATTTCCCAAATTTCTGTAGCAAAATGTTGAATAAAATAACGATCATGAACAACAGCCAGAATTGTGCCTTCAAAACCGGCAAGTGCCTGCTCAAAGCGGTTCCGGGAAGGAATATCGAGATGATTTAATGGCTCATCCAGAATCAGAAAATTGCTGCCGTTGGCAGACAGACCCGCCAGCATCAACCGGGCTCGCTCTCCGTATGATAATTGCGAGACCGGTATAAATACATCATCGCCAGTAAAGAGAAATTTATGTAAAAAAGTACGGGCAGCCGTTTCATTCATCGGTGCAACCGACTGCAAAAATGTCAGCGCGGAAGACTCTTCGCGGATATTTTTCTGATCCTGCTCCATATAGCCGGGTTTAACTTGTGAACCAAATCGAACATTTCCAGACAGGGGAGGGATTTCTCCAAGCATTGTGCGGATCAGACTGGTCTTTCCGCTGCCATTCGGACCGAGCAGGCAACACCGGCTACCGTATTGCAGCACTGCACTGGTTGGCTGGATTAATATCCTGGAAGGATATCCGATGGAAGCATTTTCGAGGATGAGAACATCTCTACCAGTAGGATTGATACCATTAAATTCCAGCTTCATCTGCCACTGGCTGCCGGGTTTATCGATTTTTTCTTCGGTCAGTATCTTTTCAATGCGATCTTCTATTTGGGTAGCACGCCCCATGGTGCCTTTTCCCCGATTGGCAAAGAAACCTCGGGCAAATTTATCACCGGTGTCCGCCTTTCCTCCCACTCTGAATTTTGCAATAGCGCGCAAGTGTGCAGCCGCTGCTTTTAATTGTTTGATTTCTTCCTGCTGATCCTGGTATGCAGTCCATTTATTTTCATATTCCCGGGCTTTCTCATCCAGATACTGGGAATAATTTCCCGTGTACATGTGCGTAGAATGGGCAACTGGGTCCATTTCGAGGATGGAGGAACAAACCCGATCCAGAAAAACCCGATCGTGTGAAATTACGAGCAGACCACCCTTGAATAACTTCAACCAATCTTCCAGCCATTGCAACATTTGAATATCCAGATGATTAGTCGGTTCATCTAACATCAACAGATCCGGATCCAGCAGGAGAGTTCCTGCCAGAACAAGCCTTGTTTTTTGCCCGCCACTGAGCTTTTTCACAGGAAAATCCAACCCGAGGTAATCCAAGTCCAGTCCGGCTAGAATTTTCGGGATTTCTGATTCAAATGACGCAGCTTGAGTGACCAATTTTAGTGTTTGATCGTAATCATCAATCAAACGTTTATCCTCTGGATGATTCCCCAGAGCTTCAGTCAGTCGCGCCAGATCATTTTCCAATCCGGCAGGTATTTCTACATGGCGATAAAGAAACTGAAGGATGGTTTCATTATCATCCGGTTGAAAACCCTGTGGAAGGTATGCTCTTTTGATGTTTTCGGGTTGAAATTGGAAAGTACCAGAATCCTGCCTTTCTTCACCAGTGATGATTCTGAGCAAGGTAGTTTTTCCACAGCCATTGGGTCCCACGAGACCAATCTTCTCGCCTGCGAGAACAGAAAAGGATATATCCTTAAATATTTGATTTAGATTGTAAGATTTAGAAAGTCTGTTTACTGAAAGCATGATAACCTCTTAAAAAATTAACCGGGGGCAGCAGCCTCCGGTTAATGCATTGAAGCAATTAATGCCCGGGAAAACTACCCAGAAACGTATTTAATTAGAGGTTAATGCCTGCCATTGATATCTCCGATTTGTTATATTGAAATTATACCCGCAAAAAATGAATTGACCAAAAATGGTGAAAAATCGCATCTTAGAAAATTAATATCCTATTTGTAAATTTTGATAAAGGATTACTAACCCGTGATTTTCTGATTGATAGTTTTCTTCTTATTTTTTTATACACGTTGTATAATGTACCCATAATCAAAGACAAAATTTAATAATTATCTGAAGTGCATATACCTTGCTGCTTAAGAACTATGGGGGAACGCTGTTGTGAAAATAAATACACCCAACACACGGATGTTCCAATGCATAAATGATAATCTTGTGGGATGAGTGATAGTATCTTTGCAGCCAGCATGGAAGGTGAATGGACACCATGAGTAACAACAATCAAAATACCAATGCACATGTAAATTCTAACAAACGGAACGCTATCATCATTGGAATTATTCTTCTGATCTTGCTTGCCCTCCTGGCAGCTGGCAGATTTTTCAGCGTGGAAAGTCCTGCGATGCTGGTTACAGCCGAACCATCCCAAAATTTACAAGGAAACGCGGATGTTACGGACACCCCGACAAGGTCGATATCTGCACAGATAACCTACACTCTAACTCCAACATCCACGCAAGCAATCCTGATCCCGAATAATACAATTACATCTACTTCAACGCGGTCGGTGGTTTATTATCCACCGACCTCCACAAAGAGTGCAAAGAAAAGTGCTACAGCGACCAGTACAAGTATTCCCAACTCCGCCACACCAAATTATGCGCAGCAAACTAATGAAGCGCTAGCACAATATCTGACACAAACTGAACAGGCAATCTATTTGATGCAGACCCAACAGGCTTTATTCGCAACCCAAACACATCAAGCCATGCCAACTCCAACAATCCATTTCACCGAGACACCTAGTATCACAACGCCTGGTGTCTCATCTGTCACTCCTGCCAATGGTGCAACAAGTGTTGCTGATTCCAGCATGCTCAACGTAGTTTTTGACAAACCTGTCAGTGTCACAGGTAACTGGTTTACACTCGTCTGCTCAACCAGCGGAACATTCAGCCCCAGTTATGCAAATATTATCATTTTCGGAGGTCCTTTAAGTTTTACACTGGACCCACAAACCAACTTAACAAGTGGAGAAACCTGCACCTTAA
The DNA here is from genome assembly GCA_964648485.1 of uncultured Leptolinea sp. GTDB lineage: Bacteria > Chloroflexota > Anaerolineae > Anaerolineales > Anaerolineaceae > DAIOEK01. The sequence continues at coordinate 44,304 of CAZYOF010000008.1, read as the reverse complement.
CTGTGTTTGCCTCACAGGTGTCAGATTTAGACGATTACGACCCGCCAGATAATATGGCTGCGAATTTTACCTCCAGTTTTACTGTTGAAAAAGCACCTGAAGTTGCCAGCTCATCACCAGCGAATGGAGCGAGCAGCATTTCGAATTACACGAATATCATCCTCACCTTTGATGAACCGGTATACGTCCATACAGGTTCTTTTACAATTTTCTGTGGTGGTCTAATACAACCTTTTACTGTCGCGGGATCAGGAACCGCAACGATCACACTAGACCCTCAGGCGGTTCTTCCGAATAACCAGACTTGCACAGTAACTACAGTTGTCGGCAACATACAGGATGCGGATCCTGTTGATCCACCCAATTATATGAGCTCAGGTTATTCATTTAATTTTTCTACACTCAGCGTTCCCTATGAAACCCTGACCGAAAGTGAAATTGATAATAGTTTTTACGATATCACTGGCACCGGATCAACTAATGTCGATTTGGATGGCGATCTACGTGTCAGTTTTTCTGAACCGGTGAATCTTACGCTTTCAATCAACATGCTTCAATGCCCGGCTGGCAATCCGGTTCCTGTTGCGATAACCAATAATTTTTCTAGCGTAATTACTCTGAACCCTTCCATTGACATGCCTTCGGCAACAACATGCACACTCAATATTCCGGCAGAAAATATTAACGATCTTGGCACACCTTCAATACACGCTGCGCAGGCTGTTAATCATACATTCCAAACACATTAAAATATATAAGCGAATAATCCAGCCAGTTGAACTACCAACCTGCTTACCGGTTAAATAAAAATTAGGGCTACCATTCTGGTAGCCCTAATTTGCTTCATCAAAAAATCTACTTATTCGGGGCGGGTCATCCCATCGACGCTACCACCGATGTCCTTGATGCTGTCATAAAGAACCTGCATCACGTACATGGGATTGTGAACATAAGCGCCCGGGTCCTTCATTGCATACTGAAGGTTATAACCAGCGTATAGCAATTTCGGAGACCAGTTATTGAATGATACTGTTCTACCCTGATCATTCTTGTCAGGAACGCCGTCGTTTTCCTTATCCAGGAAGAAATAAGGATAAGCGTTAGCGTCATACAGTACACCCGATTGCAGTTTATCCTTGGCATACACCTGGATGGCTGCATACAGTTTCTCCTTCATGGTCTCAATTTCACCATACAAACCTTCGGTAACATCGCCATCACCATCATAGTCGGTATCTCCCATCCGAATCTTGGTGGGATCATCGACCTGGTGGCAGCCGGTGCAGGCAGAAGCTTTGGGTGCAAGTTGATGTGCATCATGGCAGCTTGTGCATGTCGAAAAACCTTCTACGTGCATGAAACGACCTGCATACGTCTGACCTGGGTATTCATATACACCTTTGGCATCTGTACCGAAGAGTGTTGTAGCTGCAGCAAAGTAATGTACATTCTTGAATGCAAGTTTATCGGAGCCTGTATCAGGATCCATACCTGCTGTTGCCTTTGCAACACTCACGCTCGATTCAACACCCTGGTGACAAAGCATGCACATATTATTTGCATCACCCTCACCGAAGGTAAGTTTTGCACCACTGGGGAAGGTTACATCAGCAACTGAGTAAACCGCCGGCCATTCGGCACTGTTATGGCACGTTGAACAGGCTAATCCATTGCTAGGGGGCATTTTTATGTTCGTGCCATTTTCAATGAACTGGGGTAAACCAGTTGCAGTGTGGCATTTCACACAGGTTGCACGGTCGAAACCGGCTTCGTCCCAGTGGCGGAATGCTTCGCTGTTGCCCGCAAAGTGACCATTGTCATCGCGATGCATGGCGGTCATATCCACCGGGGTGGGCAGTTTGGTGTTGAGATCTTCGATTGAATCGAAGAGGAGCTGAACAATGTACTTGTTTCCGTGTGCGAATGCGCCTGGATCCTTAATCGAAAGCTGGTAGTTATATGCAGCCTTTAATAATCGCGGTGTCCATGATTTATAAGCATTCGGGAATGCCGCTTCAGCTTCATCCGTTACGCCATCTGCATTGGTATCGTTAAAGAAGTAAGGATACGCTTCTTTTGTATAGACCACAGGAGCCTTGGCAACATCCGCGGCGTACGCCTGCATGGCAGTGTAGAGGGCAGCCTGTAATCCTTCGATCTCGTAGAACATTCCTTCTTTCACGTCGCCATCACCATCATAATCCGGTCCAGAGGATGGTTCGCGTACATCTTTCAGATCTTCCACCGCTTTTACATTCACATGGCAGGTGGAGCATTCATTGACTTTTACTTCCAGCGAATGCGAAGTGTGGCAGTCTACACAGGTAGAGTATCCTTCGACGTGGTCATTTCGCGCATCGTAGGCTTTTCCATCATACTGGTAGCCACCTTTAGCTTCACCCGCGTAAACGGTTGCAGCTGCGGCATAGTAATGGATATTGGTGAATCCCAATTCCGCATTAACAGTATCAGAATCCTGACCTTCTACCGCTGCATCAACCTGAACCATCGATGCCATACCCTGATGACAGGTCATACAAACAGCTTCTTTACCTAAACCCGTGATTTCGACACCAGAGGGGAATACCACCGATGATAATTTTGCTGCAGCAGTGCTGTGGCATGTTTCGCAGGTGATGACGGTTCCAATCTCGGCAGCTTTATCAACTTTCATCATCTCGCTACCATCGGCACCGACATAATCTGAGAATCCTGTGCCGCTATGGCATTTAGCACATGTAACCGGGATTTCTTTTGGATCCTCTTCATTCCAATGGGTAAAGGCTGCTGAAGCAGCATCAGCATGACCTGAAGCTTCCCAGGCTGTTAAGAATGGGATGTTTGCCTCCTCGACCGGAGCGGGCTGAGCGGGCACCTCCGGACAGGGAGTGGCTTCGGGGCATGCAGGGACAGGCTGGCAGGCGGCAATTACAAACGCCAACCCAACGACCAAACCTACAATTATTAATGTTTTCTTCATAGTATGCATTCTCCTAGATTAAGCTTGTCAAACTCTTGCTTTTCTTATTTCGATCGAATAGACACCTCCTCATTCCTTTTTTGCCAGTTTAAACTATTGGCATAGGATAATTATAAGGATTTGACTAGATTAAAACAATATTAATTTTTATGACATTACTCCTATGCAGGATGGCGTTATATCAGTTAGAATTCATTTTCTGGACAATACGGGTCAATTTTAGCTGTTTTGACCCATGGTTCTCTCACTTGAATTTAATCTGAATGTGCGAAAATGACGCATGTAAAACCCATTTTGTCCTAATTACGCCGAAAATTAAAAACTAAACCGGACAGGAGAAGAACAAAATGACTTCGCCCGAAGCTCCTAATGCCACCATTAAAGCTCCATCAGGTTCGAAGCTAAAATTTTTTGCCGGCGGCTTTATTATTCTCGCCGCTGTGATTTATCTCATAATTTCATCTACCCAGGCTAATGCTCAATATTTCTTAACGGTTGAAGAATTAAACAAAAAAACCAGCGAGATGATGGACCGAGAGTTACGTGTTTCGGGAGCCGTTCTTGGCGACTCAATTGTTTACAATCCTGAAACGCTGGATCTATCTTTCACTGTTGTTCATATTCCAGCGGATAACGCTGAAATTGAAGCAGAAGGCGGGCTGGCACTTGTTTTACACGAAGCCACCCAAAATCCAGAGGCAGCCAGATTAAAGGTTGTCTATAACGGTCCACGCCCTGATTTATTAAAAAATGAAGCACAGGCGATCATGACCGGCAGATTGGATTCTGAAGGTGTGTTTCACGCAGAAGAATTACTCTTAAAATGCCCCAGCAGGTATGAAGAAGCATTACCGACTCAAGCTGCTGCTGTAACGAATTAGCCAATATGGGTTACTCCGGTTGGATAAATATTCCCAAATAACCATTAATAAGCTCATGCTTATTCTTTTTATTATTAAGACTATACCGGTCATCATGGAGACTTTATGATTGTCGAATTTGGGTATGGAATACTCATCATTTCACTTGGTTTATCGTTATTTGCCGCTATTGCATCTTTGATCGGAGGAATAAAAAAACGAACTCAGTGGATTGAATCTGCCCGTCGGGCAATGCTATTAATTTTTCCTCTTACTACGGTTGCGATAATTGTTTTACTTTATGTGATCATTAAGGGAGATTACTCTGTAGCCTACGTTTATTCGGTCTCCAGCAGCACAATGCCGGTGTACCTGAAACTAACCGCCCTCTGGGGTGGACAGGCAGGTTCGCTTCTTTTTTGGGCATGGTTGATGGCGATATTTGCGTTTGCAGTATCCTTACGGAATTGGAAACGCGATGCTGAATTTTTACCCTGGGTGATTTTTGTGCCCAGTGTAACGTTAGCTTTCTTCCTCAGCATGGTTGTATTCGTGGAAAATCCTTTCATCCGGTTCTGGGCAGATGGCATGGGAAAAATCTACGAGACCATGTTCCAACCTGCAGGAGCAGATTTGATTCTGCCTCCAGATGGACGAGGTTTAAATCCACTATTACGACATCCGGGGATGATTTTTCACCCACCCGCTCTATACCTGGGCTTTGTATCCTTCGTCATTCCTTTTGCGTTTGCAGTAGCTGCATTGATTACCGGTAGAACTGATGACCGCTGGATTCGCATCACCCGGCGCTGGACCCTGGTGGCATGGTTGTTCCTCTCCATTGGATTGGTTCTCGGAATGCGCTGGGCTTATGATGTGCTCGGATGGGGCGGCTACTGGGGTTGGGATCCGGTTGAGATTGCTGCGCTGATGCCATGGTTAAGTGGAACCGCTCTCTTGCACTCAGTGATGATTCAGGAAAAACGGGGCATGTTCAAACAGTGGAACATGATTCTGACAATTCTGACATACGATCTTGTCATCTATGGTACTTTCCTTACCCGTTCCGGTGTCCTCTCATCCGTTCATGCTTTCGCGCAGAGCGCAGTCGGTCCTCTCTTTTTTGGTTTCATTTTTCTTACACTGGCTGCGAGCGTAGGATTATTGATCTTCCGCTGGAAAGACCTGAAATCAGAAGCATCTTTACATTCGATCTTTTCAAGGGAATCGCTATTCCTTGTTAATAATCTGCTCTTCATGGGTATTTTAATCATCTGCTTCTGGGGAGTAAATTTTCCGCTGCTTTCAGAATTGGTCAGCGGGCAGAAAGTTACTGTTGGACCTCCATTCTACTTGAGAGCAACCGGACCCCTCTGGGCAGCATTGCTTTTGTTGATGGGGGTAGCGCCTCTTACCGGTTGGACAATTGCCTCCGCAGAAAGGCTCGGCAAGACTATCTGGAAGCCCGCGGTCATTTCATTAATTGCTCCTATCGCTGCCGCGGTCATTGGCGTTCGGAGTGTTCCCGCCCTGCTCGGCTTTTGGCTTATCGTGCTTGTTATCCTGGTTACTTTCTACGAATACTGGCGTGGAGTGAGCGCACGGGTCCACTCTACCGGTGAAAACTTCTTTACCAGCTTGTGGAACCTCACCCGTAAGAATCGCAGAAGGTACGGCGGTTATATCATCCACATTGGCGTTGTATTGATGGGAATCGGGATTATCGGGATAGAACTATTCCAGACCGAAACCCAGGGAACACTCACACCCGGTGAAGAATTGCGGATTTCCAATTACGCTGTGAGCTATAAAGAACTGGCAGAATTCGATGCGCCGGATGGCAGGAATGTTGCCCGAGCTGTGTTGAATGTAAGCAAGAATGGAAAGCCAATCGGAGAACTATATCCGCGTAGGGATTTCTTCTATGATGCACAGCAGACTATGACCATACCCGGAGTACGAAGCACCATGGAGGATGATCTGTATGTGATTTTGGTTGACTGGCAGCCTATCTCCACCAGAATGGCAACATTCAAGGTTTATCACAATCCACTGGTAAACTGGCTGTGGACAGGCAGCCTTGTGCTGATTATTGGCGCATTAATCGCAGTCTGGCCAAATCGTGAAGACTAAACAGGATAAGCTGATGAGTATGAATGATTTAATTCCACAAAAGTATTTCAAAGCACAAACCACTCTTGTGGTTGCGGCTGCCTTGTTTCTTGTCTTGCTGTTTGCCTCTCCTTTCAATGTCTCTGCACAAGAGGAGAACCCGGTTACAGATGATGAAGTCAATGCAGTGGCGAAAGAATTATATTGCCCGGTCTGTGAAAATGTCCCCCTGGATGTTTGCCCGACTACTGCCTGCGCTCAATGGCGGGAGCTGATCCGGGAGAAAATTCGGGAAGGTTGGACACCGGAACAAATCAAAGCTTATCTGGCTGAACAATATGGAGACCGGGTGCTGGCTGAACCACCCAGAAGCGGTATCAACTGGCTGGTTTATATCCTTCCTCCGGTAATGATACTAGCAGGAGCTGTATATCTGGGTCTAAATATCCGCCGGATGAAAAAGTCACCTGAAATTACCGATACACCTCAACAAACAGAACCTGCTGAGACTCAAGATGAATATCTGGCAAAAATTGAAGCAGAACTTAAGAAGCGAGAATCATAATATGGAAAATGGTCCCACACCCCCAAAACATCCTCTTCCCCTACCCGCCATTATTTTGGCTGTACTGCTGCTGGGCGGATTTATGCTGTTCCTTTTCCTGGGGATGCAGCGAACCTATCGCGGTCCGGTTACCGTCGGTCAAGAGGTGAAAGCATTTGAACTAAAAACTTTTGATGGAGAGACAATCAATACTGCCAACCTGGCAGGTAAAGTTCAATTGATCAATTTCTGGGCATCCTGGTGCAAACCCTGTGAAGCCGAAGCTGCCTACTTGCAGCAAGCCTGGGAGTTTTATGAACCTACCGGAGATGTAATCTTCCTGGGTGTGGATTACGTTGACACCGAGCCTGAAGCAAAGGCATCTTTGGCGAAGTTTGGAATCACTTTTCCGAATGGTCCGGACATGGGAACAAAAATATCCCAAGAGTTCAGAATCAGGGGTGTACCTGAAACTTATATCATCGATAAAAACGGTAAGCTGGCGAAAATCCAGATAGGACCTTTCAGCTCACTGCAAGCAATTAAAGATATTATCGATCCCCTTCTGCAGGAGTAAAAGGAGCATCATGAATTCAGGAGCTTTGTTATTAGTGATAGCTGTCGGATTGATTACTGCCGCTTTTGTTCTTTATCCTTTTGCTGTAAGCAAACGTTTTGGAATGAAATCCGCATCCCGAACCTCGGATAATTTCCAAACATTGAATCAACAAATTTCCACTTTACTGGCACAGAAAGAACAGACGTTAACAATCATCCAGGAACTTGATTTTGACCGGGACACCGGCAAATTACCGGAAGATCTATATCAATCACAACGTGTAGAAATGCTCCAGAAGGCTGCCGGGATATTAAAACAGCTGGATGAACTCGGATATCAAGAGCCTGAAAAGAAAACTTCTTCCGGTAAAAGGGAAAATGGTAAGAAAGATTATGATGATCTGGATGAGTTAATTGCCCGCCGGAAAATGGCAAAAACATCAAAAGCTGAGGGATTTTGCAGCAAATGTGGACATGCGATTCAGGCAAATGACCGTTTTTGTCCAAAATGCGGAAAGACCATTGAGAGATAAAATACTTATGAGAAGTTTTAGATTGTTAATTATTTTACTGACCGGTTTATTTCTTGCCTCCTGCGTTTCGCTCGCCCAGGATGTAACTCCTCCACCCGATTATCAGCCGCCGGCAGCCCTCTCTCCCGAGGAGACAGCAGCTGTTTATCCGCTTATCCCGGCAGATCCGCAAAATGGTAAAGTGATTTATGAACAGAACTGCGCTGATTGCCATGGGGAAGATGGGCGCGGCAATGGAGCACAATCTAACAACCTGGTAGCCTCACCGGATATTTTAGTAGACCCGGTACAGATCCATAACACATCACCAGCGCAGTTTTACCAGATTATCACCAATGGCATACCTCAAAATGAGATGCCAGCGTTTCAATCTGTATTGGATGATAGAGACCGATGGGATGTTACAGCATACTTGTATATTCTCAGCGGCACACCCAATGAGTTATCCCTTGGAAAAGAAATCTTTGAAAATGTCTGCAGCGAATGCCATGGTTTGCAGGGAAAAGGTGATGGGATAAATGCCAGAGGATTGCCTTTACAGCCCCCTGATTTTTCACGCCAGGGGATATTGACCGTTCGCAGTAATGAGGAAATGTTTGAATATGTTACAAATGGCTCTGCTGAGGTTATGCCATCATATGAGAAGATTTTAACTGAAGATGAACGATTGGTTGTTGTAAAGTATGTCAGAACATTATCTTTCGCCAATGTTATCTTACCCACGCAAACAGCCACGAAAGCACAGACACCGGCTATCGAGGTCACCGCAGACGCTACCGCAATCTTCCCGGATGCCGAAGCTGAGCCGGAAGAATTGGAAGAGATCACTGAAGTAAATATCAGTGGAAAAGTAATTAATGATTCGGGGAGCGCAATCCCTGTGGATTTAGCTGTGGATTTGATGATCTTCGATTCAATGGAACAATCGCAAACGATCAAAACCACAGTGGAATCTGATGGGAGTTATCACTTCCAGAATGTTCCCATGCAAACTGGACGAATTTTCATTACGTCGGTCACTTACCAGGGACAGGTTTTCAATTCACCCCCATCTTTCCACCCGCAAATGGGAACAGAAGAACATGCCGCCCAAACTGAAAAAGATATCGTGTTGGATATCCACGTTGCTGACTCAACCACCAGCATTGAAAACCTCGTGGCAGACCGCTTGCATATATTTATTGACTTCCCTCAGGAAGGGATGATGCAAGTGGTCGAACTGTGGTTGATATCGAACAATGGCAATTCAGCAGTTGTTCCATCGGATGATCCTGAGAAAGCATTAAACTTTACCCTTCCCGAAGGAGCAACGAACCTGCAATTTCAGGATAGTGTTCTGGGAGAAAGATACCTGCCGACTAAGAATGGCTTTATGGATTCAGCAACCATTCCACCAGGGCAATCGACACATCAGGTACTTTACGCATACGATTTGCCTTATAACAAAAAAGCCCAACTCTCCATACCCATCCCTATGAATGCTACCACGGTGAGTGTAATGATTCCTGTTGACGGGATCAAACTTAAATCCGAACAACTGGTTGATAGCGGGGTCAGGGGAAGTCAGCAAATGACTTACCGCGTGTTCACCACATCCAATTTACCTAAGGGCAAGGACCTGAAGGTGGGTTTGAGCGGTCAACCAAAAACTACCACGTCTGAGACATCTTCATTGCCATTTAATCCCATTCTCCTTGGCTCAGGTGTACTCATTCTGGCGATCACAGGGATCTTGTATTTCTACTTCTGGCGTAAAGACAAACCCAAAACGGAAATTAGTGAAATCGAAGATGGTCAGGACAAAGACGCACTCATGGATGCCATCATCGTGCTGGATGAGCAATATAAAAGTGGAAAAATTGATGAAGATGTATATCATCAGCGCAGGCAGGAATTAAAAGACCGATTGAGAAAACTTGTGTGATTAAAGTTCAACGTCTGGTAAAAAGATTCGGGGTAAAAACCGTTCTAAATAACCTGGATTTTCAGGTGCAGAAAGGTGAGTTTGTTGCGTTGATGGGTCCGAATGGCGCAGGGAAAACCACTTTACTGCGAATTTTATCTTCTCTGATGAAACCGACGTATGGAAAGATCACGATTGCCGGATTTTCCCTACCTGAACAGAGCAGTCATGTGCGAAGCCGCTTGGGGATCGTTTCACACCTTCCCCTGCTGTATGGAGATCTGACTGCTGATGAAAACCTGCGTTTTTTTGGCAAACTTTACAACATTCGTGATTTTGATCACCGAATACTTGAAGTCCTTGACTTAATTGGCCTGGTGCAGCGAAAAAACGATCTTGTCCGCACCTTCTCACGGGGGATGCAGCAAAGACTGGCGATTGGCAGGGCAATTTTGCATGATCCTGAGGTTTTGCTGCTGGATGAACCACATACCGGTCTGGATCAAGATGCCTGTGAAATGCTGGATCAGCTTCTTAAACGTGTGGCTGTTCAAGGTAGAACAGTCGTGATGACCAGTCATGATCTTGTAAGGGTACAAGATCTGGCTTCCCGCTTTGATGTACTTACAAAGGGAAAAGTGAGTGCATCCATCTCTGCCGATGAACTCAAAGCAGATGGGTTGATTACTTTCTACCGCTGTGCTCTGGAGGTAAAAGCATGAGCGGACAGAAAACCCAACCATCATTTTTTCAATCTGTTTCAGCTGTAGTTTGGAAAGATCTCACTGCAGAATTACGCAGCCGGGAGATATTTTCTGCCATGTTCGTCTTTGCTCTCCTGGTTGTTTTAATTTTTAACTTCGCACTTGAACTCGAAGCTGGTACCCGCGCTTCTGTAGCTGCTGGAGTGCTTTGGGCTACATTCACCTTTGCCGGCACTCTGGGGTTAAACCGCTCCATGTCTATGGAGAAGGACCGTGGTTGTCTGGATGGATTGCTCTTAGCGCCGGTAGATCGCAGCGCCATCTTCTTTGGCAAGATGATCGGTAATCTGGTGTTTATGCTTATTGTTGAGTTGGTTGTCATTCCCCTTTTCAGCATTCTTTACAACATCAACCTGATTCAACCCGGTTTGATCGTGGTGACCCTGTTGGGATCTATCGGATACATCGCCGTAGGCACCCTGCTTTCAGCAATGGCTGTACAGGCACGCACGCGGGATATCCTGTTACCCATCCTGTTATTCCCTGTCGTAATTCCGGTCGTGATTGCTGCCGTCAAAGCGAGTTCGGGTTATCTTCAGGGAATACCTATGAATGAAATAACACCCTGGTTAAATTTACTGATCGTTTATGACATTATCTTTCTAACCACTGCCTGGTTGGTTTTCGACAAGGTCGTGGAAGAATGATGGAAAGGACCTTATGAATAAATCCATTGATAAATTAAAAATACTCGATGTGATTTCGATCCTGCTGCTCCTCAGCGCAACAGCAATGGTTTTCTTGTATGCACCAGTGGAGCGAGTGATGGGACTGGTACAGAAAGTGTTTTACTTTCATGTAGCATCCGCCTGGGTGGGAATGCTTTCATTTATTGTGGCAGCCGTGGCAGGGGCAATATATCTGAAGACTTCTAAAATTAAGTGGGACATTGTAAGTTTCGCCGCTGTTGAGATAGGTATCGTATTTGCGATCATTGCAATCTGCACCGGCTCCATTTGGGCACGCCCGGTATGGAACACCTGGTGGACCTGGGATCCCCGCCTGACCACCACAGCGATCATGACATTGGTTTTTGTCGCCTACCTGATGCTGAGACAGGGAATCGATGATCCCGAAAAAAGAGCCAGATTTGGGGCTGTTTACACCATCATTGGTGCGTTAAGTGTGCCGCTTACCTTTCTCTCGATCCGGATCTTCCGCACTATCCACCCGGTAGTAATTGGCGCACCTAGTGCCACCTCAGCTGCTTTTGATATGGCACCTCGCATGTTGCAGACTTTTCTATTCAGTCTGTTTGTCTGGTCTATAATTTTTGCAACTTTACTCTGGCATAGAGTTCGGTTAGGTTCGCTCGCGTATGAAGTCGAGCTGGCAAAAATGGAAATGGAAGAAAATTAGGAGGCAAAAATGGATACACCTGCCCAGACAATGAATTATATGATCGCAGGTTACATGGTGATTTTTGGCGCAGTTATCACCTATGTCATCAGCCTGATTGTGCGTTGGAAAAAATTACAAGAAGAAAAAAAATACCTCGAAGAAAAGCAGGAATAATCAAAGACTTGCCCCGGTTTTGAACCGGGGCATTTTTCTGTGTAAAATAATATTTGGGACACGGAAGATTGTATGAGACCTCTATTTATCCTTCTTTTATCACTCGGATTCACCCTCTGCGCATGCAATCCACAGAGAGCCACGGTTGAGGCAACACCCACAAAAACTTCAACCGCTCCTCTTCCAGTAGCGGCAACCAACAAACCATCTGCAACAAATACGCCAAGTATTACACCTACCCAAACCCTGATGCCGTCTCCTACAACTAAACCATCACCCCGTCTCATCATTCCCGAAGCTACGATTTGCCGGAAAACGCCATCAGAATACGGGCTATTTGCACACGGGATCTCAAAAGATGCACAGCTGGATTTGCTAGGTAAGGATGCGACCGAAAAGTGGTTCCTGGTGGTGAATCCGGGCAGCAGTGGCGGTAAAACCTGTTGGATAGCCCGTAGAAACACTGAAATAATTGGTGACCTGGCTGATGTTCCCTATGCCAGCGTAATCCAATAAATCAAGAACACTGGAAAAGATTCTCAGGATGAGAATCTTTTGATCAGGGTTATTAAAGAGAAAAGACTTCCAGAGCGGCTGCTTTGTTATCTGATGGCTCAGGAAGTCTTATCTTTCCAGCAGGAGGGAGAAGCTGGAACAAACCGGGAGGAGGTAAATACAAATTATCTTCAGTAAATTTACAATCCAATAACCAAAAAGAGTATAGTCGGAGATCTGATTTATGCTTAGTGATGAAATTCACCAACCTGTCATTACAAGTACATGAAATTCATCCTATAATTTTCAACTGGTCCATGAAGATCAGGCGCCATCATCTTCCGGAGGAGCAGTCTGCCCGTAATCTAGCACTTCGCGGGTCTGTGTATTTGGCAGCTGCCCACTAATGATACCCAGTTCTTCCATGCGATCGATGAGACGCGCCGCCCGCGTATATCCTATGCGCATTCTACGTTGCAGCATGGATATTGAAGCCCGTCCTTCGCGGCGAACCAATTCGGTAACCTCACTTAATAGAGGATCTTCATTGGGCTTACTGCCACCACTCTGCCAGAAATCGACCTGCCGCAGCATATTCGCTGGTGGGAGCACTTCGGGTGCTTCTTCCCCTTCACCTGATTCAGCCTGGTCAATTACGATGCCGCGCCAGTAATCCACCAGACGCTGGATTTCATTATCAGAGACATAAACACCCTGCAGGCGAACCGGAGCAGGAGCATCCGGGGCTTGAAAGAGCATATCCCCATGACCAAGCAACTGTTCTGCTCCGGGTTGATCGAGGATCACCCGGCTATCTATCATTGTTGCAACCGAGAAGGCAACTCTTGCCGGGAAATTCGCTTTAATCAACCCTGTGATGACATCGGTGGAAGGACGCTGGGTAGCTACCACCAGGTGCAAACCGGTGGCACGCGCCATCTGCGCCAGACGCGTGATCGCAGCCTGAGTTTCAGCCGGTGCAAGCATCATGAGGTCAGCCAGTTCGTCTATCACAATCACCAGCTTGGGTAGTTTTTTCTCCCCGCGTACCTGCATTCGTACGTTGTAATCTTCGAGGTTACGGGCACCAGCGGCAGCAAATTTATGATAACGGGCATCCATCTCGCGCATCATCCATTGCAGTGCTCCAATCACCCGGTCTGCCTCTACAACCACCGGGGCGAGCAGATGCGGAATACCGTTATAGTTGGTAAATTCCACCCGTTTTGGATCAACCAGAATCAGACGAAGATCATCCGGTGTATTATTCAATAAAAGGCAACTGAGAATTGCATTAACACAAACAGATTTGCCAGAGCCGGTAGTGCCTGCGATCAACAGGTGCGGCATGTTTGCCAAATCCGTTGCGAGTGGAACACCAGAAACATCCTTCCCAAGAGCAATCCGCAATGAACCTTTGATTCGTTTGAAAGATGCGCTGTCCACAACATCGCGTAATCTGACCATCGCCTTATGGTCATTGGGCACTTCAATACCGACATAATTTCTGCCCGGAACAGGAGCCTGGATCCGGATACGGGTGGCTGCCAGCGCAAGGGCGAGGTCATCTGCCAGGGAGACGATTTTTGAAACCCGCACACGGGTATGGTTGCCGCTGCGGTTTTCAACAAAATCTGGTTCAACCCCAAACATGGTTACGGATGGTCCACGCAGGATTTCAACAACATGCCCGGGAGCGCCAAAATCTGCCAGGGTTTCTTCAATCACCCCCGCCCTTTCGAGATCTACCTTTTCGTTTTCTACCTGAGGAGAGCTCTTTTCAAGGATCTTCTCAGGATCAGGCAGTTTCCAAACTGGATCAGGTTGCGAGACGGCTGAAGGTTCGGTGGATGAGCCATCTGTATCAATAGATTCTTCCACGAGCGGCGTAGCTACAATGGGAGTAAATCCATCCAATGCCGCCTCAGGCTCGATTATCTCAGTCTGTACTTCACCATCCTGTAAGGAGAGATCCTTCATGGCTGTTTTCCACTCTGAGAATCCACTTCGCAATGAATCCATAATACCTGTACCTTCAGGTTTTACTGTTTTCACTGTATCAGAAAGAACGCCAAACCCATGAACAATTTGCTGGAATGACAAATCAAATGAAAAGATCAGGGCGATCAATAACCAGGCGCACAACACCAGAAAAGCGCCAATTTCGCCCAATCCCGCTACCAGTACCTGAAGGATGACTCCTCCCAGGATTCCTCCACCCCTGCCTTCTTCTGCCACCAGATACGGCTCTGCTATACCACCTCCAAAATAATGGAAGAAAGTCAGGAGATTCAGGTAAAGAAGAACCAGACCAGCGATCTGTTCGAGAGGAAGACGCGGCAGTTTTTCAACCTTGCGCAGAATAAGATATACGCCGGGAATCATGATGATAAAGGGAATGACCCAAACGCCCCAACCGGTAAACCAGCGTAATAATGCTGAGATCCAGGCTGTGACCGTTGTTTCTGAGCCAGCGAATAAGCTGATTGCTGTGATCAAGCCCAGTAGGAGCAGAAATACCCCAATCAGATCCATCTTTTTTTCTGCAGAGATACTACCACCCGAAGAATAAACTGATTTTGATTTTCGAGATCCACCCGAAGGTGTATAAACCCCGCGAAATGTTGTGCCTTGCGATCTGCCAGAGCGCATTGAGGATTTCGAAGATTTCAGTGGTGTTTTGGTTTGTTTGGTATATGTCTTTTTTGCTGCCATAAGCACCTGCCTGTCAACGGATAGTTTGCATGAATCATGCCGAAAACTGCATCCGCAGATTGAATCATTCGCCGTATAATTAGAACAAATCCATTCAAGATAGCCAATTATATGAAAATTACCATTGCAATATCACAAATCAATACCCGTTTAGGCGATCCCCAAATCAATCTCGAGAAGCACCTGCAGTTTATCAAGCAGGCTCGTAATTCTGGTGCAGACCTAATTCAATTCCCTGAGTTATCCCTAACCGGTTATGTTTTGCAGGATCTGGTACCCGGGGTAGCTATGCGTCCAAACGCATCTGATCCCATTTTCAAACATTTACTGGATGCCAGCCAGGAAATCGATATCGTTGCTGGTTTTGTAGATGAAGACCAAAGAAGCCGTTTTTTCATCTCTTCAGCATATCTCTCCCGGGGAGAAGTTGTGCATGTACATCACAAGGTGTACCTTCCTACCTACGGTTTATTCGATGAAGGGCGCTTCTTCGCATGGGGAGACAGCATCCGTGCATTTCCAACCCGGTTTGGCAGGGTAGGCATGTTAATCTGTGAAGATTTCTGGCATGCATCCCCACCCTATCTGCTTTGGCTGGATGGCGCTGACCTGTTGTTATTCTCGAGCGCATCTCCCGGCAGGGGATTATCAACATCCCCACAGCTGGCATCTGCACACTGGGTGGAACACATCAATCAGGCATATGCGAGCCTCTTTACCACCTTTGTCAGCCATGTAAACCGAGTGGGTTTTGAAGATGGACTGCACTTCTGGGGCGGTTCCACTGTATTTGATCCGGATGGCGTTCTGCTTGCACAAGCCCCCTATGAGGAAGAAACTCTCCTACTGGCAGAATTAGACCTTGGGCAAATTCATCGCACCCGCGCACGATTACCACTCTTGCGGGATGAACGAACGGTACTGGTAAGCCGTGAATTAAACCGCATCGCAGGAAAGGAAGAATAGCATGAACCAGATCGCACGCAACCAACCCGACCTTTCCATTGAACCCAGTCTCGCCCGGCGCATATTAACCGGCTTTATCCAGAGCGAGCTTAACCGGATGGGTTTTTCAAAAGCAGTTATCGGTCTTTCCGGCGGATTGGATTCTGCTGTTTCATGTTTTTTGACTGCTGAAGCCCTTGGCGCAGAAAATGTTCTGGCTGTACGCATGCCATATAAATCTTCTTCACAAGATTCACTTGACCACGCGCAACTGGTAATAGACCAACTGGAAGTACAATCCCTGACTATCCCGATATCGGGTATGGCAGATTCATTGATTGAACAATTTCCTGAAATGAATTCCATGCGCAAGGGAAATATCATGGCGCGTGCGCGTATGATTGCTCTATTTGATCAATCAGCAGCATTTCAGGGACTGGTGATTGGCACATCCAACAAGACAGAAATTCTACTGGGATATTCAACTATCTACGGAGATTCCGCCTGTGCAATTAATCCGATCGGCGATCTCTTTAAAACACAGATTCGCCAACTGGCAAAAGCACTACAAGTTCCCATTGCAATCCAGGAAAAAGCACCCTCTGCAGATTTATGGGCGGGACAAACTGATGAAGGCGAACTGGGGTTCACCTATGCTGAAGTGGACCGTTTGCTGTATTTGCTGGTGGATGAACGTTATTCCCCGACTGATTGTGTAGAAGCCGGCTTTTCCCAGAAATTTGTTGATGTGGTTGTTGAAAAAATCCGCCGCAGCCAGTTTAAACGGGTGCTGCCTCCCATCGCCAAGGTCTCTAACCGCACAGTGGGATACGACTTTCTATACCTGAGAGACTGGGGTACTTAAACCCGATTATGCACATTCCCCCCGCGCTCAAAAACCGCCCTTACTTTCTGTACTGGGTCGGGTTCATGGTTTCTGCAATCGGCTCACAAATGCAATTGTGGGCGATTTACTGGCATTTGCGCACCCTTTCTGATCAACCTCTGGTGATCAGCGGGATTGGGTTAGCCCGTTTTATACCGGTAATTGTTCTTTCTTTATTTGCTGGCGTAGTTGCTGATCATTTTAACAGGCGAAAACTGGCAATTGTTACCCAGACAATTCTAATTTTGATTGCCATTGTTCTGGGGATCATGACTCACCTGGAAAAAACTAACCTGGCAACAATTTACATCCTGGTTATCATTCAATCGATTGCAGTCTCGTTTGATCTACCCGCCAGGCAATCACTCATCCCATCGCTTGTGCCAAGAGAGATCCTCCCCAGCGCATATAGTATGAACTCGATTTCATCCAACGTGGGTTCAATCCTGGGACCAGCAATCTGTGGTCTGGTGATCGCTTACTTCGGCTTACAATGGGCATATTGGATTAATGCAATTTCGTATCTGGCTGTCATACTGGCTTTGTTTGCGATGGGTCCAGTCCAAAGTCAGATTATCGGAACAAAATTGCAGTTCAATCAAACCATGTTGGACATAAAAGAAGGTATTCGCTTTATCCGCAATTCGCCCATTATTCTTTCCTCGATGTTGATGGATTTTGTGGCATCCTTCTTCTCATCAGCGAATACCCTGCTTCCGTTTGTTGCCCGTGATATTTTAAAAGTTGGAGCTATTGAATACGGCTGGCTTTCAGCAGCGCAATCTATTGGTACTGTTTCGGTTGCAGTAGTTGTTTCGCAAAAACAGAACCTACGAAGGCAAGGTTATCTCCTCACCGGAGCGATTCTTTTATTTGGGTTGGCAACCGTTATTTTTGGGTTATCCAGGGGATTCTGGCTGACGATGGCAGCATTGATCCTGCTGGGTGCAGGGGATGGATTAAACACCATCATCCGGAATACCTTACGCCAGATGCAAACCCCCGATTCAATGCGCGGGCGAATGCTCAGTATCAATATGATCTTCTTTAAGGGCGGACCTCAGCTGGGCGAGGTGGAAAGTGGGATTGTCGCACAATTATTCAGCGTGCCTGTCGCCATCGTATCAGGTGGAATTGGTTGTATTCTCGCGGTGCTTGTATTAATTCGGAGATTTCCCATGCTCCTGCACTACAACGGAGATGAACCCATGCTTGTGGAACAGCAGGTTGACCAGAGTGTTTTGCCTTTAAAAGCAGCCTAAGTTATGGTGCAGGGGATACCCATCCTTTCACCTGTCCTGACAGATAATTTAACGGAAACACATTACAATCCTCGATATTAATCAGTAGCGAACGGAATATATAATCACCATTTTCTGTTTGGATTGTGATTAATACCCATTTTCCATCCGCGCTCCAGGCTCCCAGCAATACATTGAGAGATGGCGTTTCGGCAATAGTTCGAATGTCAGATCCATCAATTCTTGCCAACTTAATGGAAAAAGTTGGCACACCGAAATCTTTTCCGCGATAGAGAACCCATTTCCCGTCGGGTGAGATGAGTGGAAAAGCAACTGTTTTTGCCATACCAGTAGGGAAGAGATCAGTTACTTTTTTCTTTTCCAAATCAACCCGCTGCACCATCACACCTTGATCCGTCAAACCCTGCGCGATGATCGAATTACCATCCGGATCAAAGCTGGAAAAATCGAGATAGCTGCTTGCTTCAAATATCTTCTCCAACCCACTACCATCGGGGTGGATTCGATAATATGTTCCTCCCACACCGCGTTTAAACACGATCCAATCCCCATCTGCTAACCAGATCGGATTCCAATCTTCAGGGATGGTGCCGGGAATCATTTGCGCGGATTTTTTTGTATCATCATATAGAATGATCCCTGGACCATCACTTCGAATGTAGGCAATCTTTATTCCATCCGGAGAGAGCGAACTCCATCCACCATAATCAACTTCCCGGCGATTAGACCCATCCAAATTAATCAGGTAGATCAAAGGCATTAACTGTCCGCTCACGTTTTGTTCCATCAGCAGAGTGCCAGACAGGTTTTGAGGTAAGATTGTTGGCTTATTCCAATCTAAACTCTTCCAGATGGAATCTGTGAGGCATACTGAGGGTTGCCCCTGTGTTTGAGCGTGAATTTCCTCTGGCACTGAATCGGGCGCCCGCCAGACCAGCGCAACCTTTGAGGAAGATATTCGGGAGACCACGATAATTTTCAATTCACGGGTTCCTTTTGGCAATCTGCCATAGCGGAAGGAAGATAGGATGTTTGCAGGTGGTTCGAGGGAAACAAATCCCCCTCCTCCACCGCCAGCGGGAGATTCATCCACATCATTCGTCTCATCCTCGAACCCAATCGATTGGATGGATGGATCCGCGACAAAATGCAGGTTCAGATCTATCATCCCATCCGTTGTTGACACCAACTCTGCAGAGGTGAGCACCGCTGATTTGCCATTTACCGTAAGCGGGATGTTGGGGTGGAGTAATTTCCCGGGCTCAGGGGAACTTCCCAGATCCAGCAGGAAAGATACATCCGCTTTCTCATGGATGATGATGTCATCAAACAGGATGGTAACTTCGCCAGAAAAAGCTTTGGAATTGGTTTGAACAGCCCAATCAGATCGGGTCTCCTCCCATCCTCCATCGGGTAAATCGGGATCCACCATTTCAAACGCAATCAGGGTATCTCCACTACGAATGGATGATGGGGTTGCATCAACATACATTATCTCAGGTCGATCAGACCAGGATGCATAGCCCTGGAAGCGATATCCTGTTTCTGTTTCAATTACTTTATCCAGAACAAATTCAATTCCATCCATCCTGGTGGAGTTCAAGCCCGGATTGGATTCCGATGAATTCATTTCGATAGAAGGTGTCGGTGTGGGCAATTCATATACCGGCAGAATGGTGAGGTTGGCAGGTGCCTTCATAAGCGGAACAGGAATCTGCCAATCTTGAGGGGCAGCCCCTTCGGGCATGGTTTCCAGCCGATGAATGAACAAGGTAACAGATTCCATCTCAGATGGTAAACCCGAGAAAACAAGGCGTGCACGATATCCTGTTGCCCATCCAATTAACGAGCCTTCTGACTGGGTGAAAACCTCTCCATCGGGTAATACCACTGCCGCAACTCCCCCGACTGGCGCGTCTTCCCCCTGCGAATTAGACGCTTCCAGACTTAACCCTTCTGTTTTATAAACCAGAATCAGACGGTTGCCATCAAAAGCAGCATTCTCTAAAGTGAGAGTGATGCCATCCCGGGACATTTCAACCGGTTTCTCCAGAAGCTGCAGGTTCGAAGTTTCTTCCACCAACCCGATACCGGGCAGATATCCGAACAAACCCCTGAAGGCTGCCCAAACTTTTTGTGGTCCGATGAGTATGGTTGACATGATGAGCACCAGCAGTAACGCACTGATAGCAACCCAGACAGGGCGCATCTTGAATTCTCGATAAACAGGTTTCGGTTTTTGGTGAAGTAATTTATTCCGCAATTGGTCCACAAAAGCTGCAGATGGCTCTGGCGTTTGCATAGCTTCCTGAATATCCTTCATGAATTGAAGGGATGGAGTCCGCTCAGTCATGATTCACCTCCACCTGGTTTTGCATACGGAGAATGATCCTGTAAATTTGTTTCTTGGCAGCCGCTTCGGTTTTTTCGACTATCTCAGCGATTTCTGAATAATTCATTTCAGCAACAAACCTTAACCGTAATAATTCCTGTTCTTCCGGTGGTAATGCGGTAATCAGATCAGCAAGGTTCCGTTTCTGCTCATTAGCAATCATCTCGCCCAATGGATCAGATCTCCAGGAGTCTGGTATCTCTTCAGATAATTCACCCTGCGGTCTTTGCCGGCGGAAATAATCATTCATCTTATTACGGGCAATCGTTATGAGCCAGGAGATGAAACTTCCCCGATGCTCATACCTTTTTATACCCTCCAGAGCAGCAAGAAAGGTTTGGGAAGTAATCTCTTCAGCTTCTTCTTTGTTGTTCAGGCGGTGTAAGACGTATCTATAAATCCGGCTTATGTAGCGGTTATATAAGTGGTCAAAGGCAAGGGGATCAGATCTGCTGGCATTGATCCATGTTTGTTCATCAGAATCATGGTTTTTCTCACTTATAGAATTTACCAACGTAGACCCTGCCAAATCCTTCTTTGATGATGTGTTTGATATACCCTTCATACAAGATATATCGTAAATATTATCAAAAAGGGACAAAAATTACTGCCGGCAAGAACTTACCCGGCGCTTGACATTTGATCCCATTCCGTAAGCAAACGGGATAATTCCTCTTCCATCCTTACGTAGTCACTTCCAACGTGCTGAATCATTTCCGAGTCGGATGAAGGTTGGGCTAGAATTGCACTCAAGCGCTTTAATTCATTCTCATGGAAAGTGATATCCTCTTCGAGTTCCTTAATAAGCCTGTCGCGTTTCCAAGCAGATAAACCAGATTGAGACTTCACCGTTCTTTCCGGTGATTTGGTATTCTGATTCACTTTATGCTCATTAGGCAGATCATCATTTTGCTGGGCTGCCTGCGTAGTTTTATATTCACTATAATCACCTGTGAATACTGTAAGAGTACGGGAATCTGGATCCACTTCCCAGACCTGGGTGGCCAGCGAATCGATCAGGTAACGGTCGTGTGAAACCAACAAGATGGTGCCACGGTAATCACTCAATACGTTTTGCAGCACTTCCTGTGAAGAAAGATCAAGGTGATTGGTCGGCTCATCCAGCAGAAGCAAATTTGCTGTTGATAAAGATAACTTTGCAAGTGCGAGTCTTCCTCTTTCGCCACCAGACAGGACAGAAACGGGTTTCATAACATCATCTCCGGTAAAAAGGAACTTCGCCAGGTAATCGCGCACCTCACCCGGCAGCAGATGTGGCGCCACTGTGTTAATTTCCTCCATCAAGGTGTTTTCCAGGTGCAATCCATCATGCGCCTGTGAAAAGTACCCGATCTGCAGTGATGCGCCCAAATCGACTTCTCCTGCATAAGGTGGAATCTGTTCGAGGATTGTCTTTAAAAATGTAGTTTTCCCGGCTCCATTTGGACCGATGACTGCGGCACATTCTCCACGTTTAAATATCAAATCCGGCACATCAAAAAGCGGTTTCTCTTCATCACGGTACCCAACTTGCAGATTATAAGTGCGTAAGACCAGGTCACCTGATCTGCCAGAACTATTCAGCGCAAGATGGATTCCGCGCCTCTGACGCGGACGGGAAATGCGGGTCTCCTCGAGAAGCCGCTCCAACCTTTTTAACCTGCCCTGTGCCTGACGGGTATTCTGTCCAGCCATGTTACGGCGGATATACTCTTCTTCTTTCGCAACAAATTGCTGCAATTCTTCATATTCTCGCATATGAAGGCGGTATCTTTCTTCACGTTGCTGTAAATAAGCTGAATAGTTTCCGCGGAAGATTTCAAGATCGGGAGACAATTCGTAAACCTGGTTTGCAACCTGATCAATAAAATAACGGTCATGAGATACGAACAAAACAGCACCCTGCCACTCTTTGAAGAATTTTTCCAGCCACTCCACGGCAGAGATATCGAGATGGTTGGTTGGTTCATCTAACAGAAGTAAATCTGGACTGGAAAGCAGCAGACGGGCAAGTAATGCACGAGTCCTCTCCCCTCCTGAGAGTTGTGTAAACGGACGGTGGTAATCATCGACGCTAAAGCCCAAACCCGTCAATACCATGCGGATATGATTCTCGAAAGTGTACCCACCCTGATGGTCAAAGTCCGCCTGCTGTTTGCCATATTTCTCAAGCAATGCTGCATCCCCCGGGTTTTGGGCAATCATCTGCTCCATCTCTGCAAGATCAGCCTGCTTTTTCACCAGATGCGGATAGGAACGCAGGCATTCCAGCCAGAGGTTTTCGGCGGTATCTTCCAACTGCGCTTCCTGGGGCAAATAGCCAAACTTGAGGTTTCTAGAACGCGAGACGCTGCCAGAAGATGGCTCTTCCTCCCCCACGAGGATTCGGAGCAAGGTGGTTTTACCAATGCCATTGGGTCCTACCAGGGCAATCCTCGCACGATGAGGTATGCCAAAGCTTACCCCGGTAAAGAGATCCTGGTAGCCAAAGTTCTTGGAGAGGTTAACAGCAGACAGGAGCGGCATTGGGGAAAGTATAACATGGTAGAATCATTGCATGAAAAAATGGATATTCTGGTTGGGGATTCTGATCAGTGTCGTATTAATGTATTTTGCACTTAGAAAATTGAATATCCTTGAGGCATGGGAAGTCGTTAAATCTGCCCAATATGTGTGGCTTCTACCGGGCATTGCTGTATATTTTATTGCCGTCTGGGCGAGAGCCTGGCGCTGGCACTATTTGTTGCGTCCGCTCAAAAAAATAAGCACCCGATCCATGTTTCCGATTGTGACAATTGGGTACATGGGGAATAATATTTACCCATATCGCGCAGGTGAAGTATTACGCGCCGCAATACTCAAAAAGCGGGAAGGTGTTCCCATCAGTGCATCACTGGCGACCATCCTGGTAGAACGAGTATTTGATGGCGTGGTTATGCTGGCGTTCGTGTTTCTCAATCTGAGTGAACTTTCTCGCCTTACTGATTCTTCCGGTTTCATCGGAAATATCCGTAACCTGGCGGTGTACGGAGCCATCGTTTTTATTGCTGTTTTGATAATTTTCCTGGCTGCAGCTATGTTCCCTCATCAAACGAGCAAGCTGGCAGACTGGTTTATCGTTCGTATCATCCCCCCAAAAATACGGGGAAAAATTTCGAACCTTACCCACCGATTCCTGGGTGGGTTGGAGTCTCTCCGTTCACCGCTGGATGCATTGATGGTGTTCTTCACATCTGTGGTCATCTGGCTGCTTGAAACACTCAAATACTGGTTTGTCATGCATGCGTTTCCATTTGAGGTAAGTTTCTTTGCATTGATGCTGATGAACGGGATTGTAAACCTGGCAACCACCATCCCATCAGCCCCGGGGTATATCGGAACCTTCGATGCACCTGGAATTGCCTTATTAACTGCATACAAGGTGCCCAATGCTCTGGCGGTAGGTTATACGCTGGTTTTGCATGTTGCCTTATGGTTACCCATCACAGCGCTTGGGTTTTATTACTTTACGCGCGAAGGACTCACCTGGGGTAAAGTGCCAGAGACCGTTGAACCAGAAAATACCGATCCACAATCTGCATAAAAGGAGACAGGATGAACTCAAAACGCATCGCAATCGTCGGCGCAGGTCTTGGCGGAATGGCTGCAGCCTACGATCTGGCAAAAGCTGGTCATCAAGTCATCTTATATGAAGGTTCAGGTACTGTTGGTGGTCTGGCAGGCGGATTTAAGGAACCCCAGTGGGAGTGGTCGGTGGAAAAGTATTATCACCATTGGTTCCAATCTGACGCCCATATGCTTGGATTAATGAATGAATTAGGATTAAGAGAAAAAGTACTGTTCCCGCGCCCATTGACAGTGATGTATCACAATGGCAAGTTTTATCCATTTGATTCCATCCCTGCCATGATCCTCTTCCCAGGTCTGGGTTGGGGGATCAACAAGATCCGTTTTGGATTGGTGGGGCTATTCCTTAGACTGACAAAAAACTGGAAGGTGCTCGAAAAATATACGGTCGAAGAATGGATGCGGAAATGGACCGGAGATTTTGTTTATGACCGAATGTGGAAACCGATGGTGGAAGGTAAATTTGGAGAAAACTTCGCCCCCAAGGTGAACATGGCATGGATGTGGGCACGCCTGCACAGCCGAACATCGCGGCTGGGCACCTATGTGGGCGGATTTCAAGCATTTTGTGATGAATTTGCCATTATCCTGAAAGAAATGGGAGTGGAAATACGGCTTAATACCCCCATCAGAAATATCGGTCAATTAGATGGCACTTTGCAAGTTCAAACCGATAAGGGGAGTGAGAAATTTGACCAATGCCTGGTCACAACGTCTCCCGGATTGATGGCACAGATGGCGCCATCGCTGCCATCTGATTATTTACAAGGTTTACTCAACCTTAAGAACCTGGGTGCAGTTGTCATGCTTCTATCTCTAAAGCAGCCACTTTCAAAAGAAGGGTATTACTGGTACAACATCCCCAAAGCTGCGGGATTCCCATTTTTAGCTATTGTAGAACATACAAATTTTCTCCCCGTAGAGCATTTTGGCGGAGATCATCTGGTTTATATTGGCGATTATCTCGAAACAGATCACGAGAATTTCACACTTTCTGAAGATCAACTCCTGGCAAAGTTTGTACCGGGTATAAAACGGATCAATCCTGATTTTGACTTGAGCTGGGTCAAAAAAACCTGGCTGAATCGGACTAAATATGCCCAACCGGTACCATTTGTAAACCATTCAGCAAATATCCCGACCATTCCGACTCCCATCGATGGGTTGTTTTTTGCGAGTATGAGCCAGGTATATCCGTGGGATCGTGGTACTAATTTTGCTGTCGAAATCGGAAGGAAAGCTGCCCGGTTGATGATGAATCGACCGTAAAGCTAATTTCGATTGCGATTCCAGAATTGGTACGTCAACGCCTTTGTTTATCATGTGTTTGATTCCAAATAAATCTAGAACAGATTTTCCATTCGTATAGGTTGAACATCGCAGAACGAACTTACCCCCCATATATGGGGGTATTTGATACCAAAATCCCGCAAATGTGTAAGAAATAACTTATGGATACCTAACCTTAGATTTGTAAAAAATTATGTTTTGTTAACTTTGAGAATCCTTAAAGATTCATATTGTTTAAAGTTGGCGTAGGCTTTTTGCCTTGCCTGAGTCGGATCGTTCTGCTAGAATCACATCAACCCTGCAATAGGGGAGCAGGAGTATCTTCCTCGAGCCCCAAACGTTATTCCCTGAAAAATTTAGCTGGTTGAAAAACCTCCCAAGTTGAGCCAGGCGGTTCTCTTAACGTACCCATCTACCACCCGGTCAACAACGACACCTTCAATACCTGGAGCATCTATGAACGCAGAACAGGCATGGCAGGCTACACTCGGACAACTTCAAATGGATATGTCAAAGGCGGCTTATGATACATGGGTAAAAAATAGCCGTCTGATCAGCTTTGAAAGTAATCAGTTCACCGTCGGTGTGCCGAATGCCTACGCGCGTGACTGGCTGACCACCAGGCTTACCACCACGATAAACCGGGTGCTTTCCGGAATCATGAACCAGCCTCAATCTGTTTCGTTTGTTGTTTACCAGAAAGAGCCGGAAAACACCTGCAAAGAACAGGAAGAAGAGCCCATCCGCTCCATGCCTCACCTTGTTACTACTGTTGCTACAGCAACACCGCAGGAGCAAAGGTTAAATTCCAAATACACTTTTGAAAATTATGTAGTTGGGAGTGGAAACCGATTGGCACATGCAGCATCAATGGCAGTAGCAGACCAACCCGCCAGAGCCTATAACCCCCTGTTCCTTTATGGCGGTGTCGGTTTGGGTAAAACTCACCTGCTTCAGGCTATTGGTAATCGCTGCCTGGCAAATGGGTTACAGGTTCGTTATGTTACATCTGAGGAATTCACCAACGACCTGATCCAGGCAATCCGGACACATACGACCATGGAATTCAGGGAAAAGTACCGGCAGAGCGATGTGCTTCTGATTGATGATATTCAGTTTATCGCCGGTAAGGAATCCACCCAGGAAGAGTTCTTTCACACCTTCAATTCATTACACAGCCAGGAAAAACAGATCGTGCTTTGCTCAGACCGATCGCCCAAATCGCTGGTCACCCTGGAAGAAAGATTACGCTCGCGTTTCGAATGGGGACTGATTGCAGATATCCAGCCGCCCGATCTGGAAACCCGAATTGCAATTTTGAAAGCAAAATCAGAAAAACACGGAAAGAAAATACCCGCCGACATTCTGGATATGATAGCCCGAAAATTCCAGGCGAATATCCGCGAATTGGAAGGGGCACTTAACCGTGTTATCGCTTTTTCCGATCTCAGCGGGATCCCGGTAAATACATCATTGGTTAATACAGCGCTGACCGATCTCATTCCACATACCTACCATGTTGAACCCAAACAAATCATTTCGACGGTAGCAAACGTATTTAAAGTTCCATCCGAGAAAATGGTAAGCAAAGATCGAAGCGCTATGATAGCCCTTCCACGCCAGTTAGCAATGTATATCATGCGGGAGGATACCGGTCTATCGTTGCCACAAATCGGTCAGGAATTTGGCGGCAGAGATCACACGACGGTGATGTATGCTTGTGAAAAGATAAACGAGTTAATCAGGCGCGATGATCAAATGCGGAAACAGGCAACCAGAGTCAGGGAAATGCTGTACGGAAGCTGCTAAAAGATATTTTGTGAAGCAGAATCTAAAAACGGAAGCTTGTGCTTCCGATTTTTTCTTAGACCGTGCCTTGCAGTTTTTCCAGGATGGAGCGATAGTCATCGACGTTCGGTGGATTTAACGAGATGATAGTTTGTATGACAGCAATGGTTCCCGTTCGGTTACCTGCATCCATGAGCAGATCGCCGACCCGGTCAAATTCACTGACTGCATCTTGTATTCTGCCTGCCTGGCGATACAACTCTGCCAACCTTTGATGCAGTTCCAAAGAGTCTGAACGTTCTTGAATCAACTGTTCCAGGAAAGGAATCACCTGTCGCTGCTGACCGGTTGTCTCCAGGAAAGCAATATAGCTGTCAAGTTCAGCAAGAGCTGTGTTATCCTGCCCGAGGCGGAAATTGAGGTCGATCAGACTGGAACGTGATTTGGCATCTCCCGGATCGAGCGTGCGAATTTGCTCATAAGCACGCATCGCCTGTTTCCAATCAAGCTTTTGCATATCGATATCTGCAATCCGGGTGAGAATATCAATCGTCCGCAATTGGTATGTGCTGGATTGCTGGCTGAGCCGCAGGGCAATGGTGAGCGTCTTCCGAGCCATTTCCAATTCAGTCAACCTGTTATAAATTTCTGCCAGTTCGATGTATTCTCGCAATGCGTCATTAATGGATCCCTGTGATACCAGTTGATCAATCAATCGGCTTCGGGCAGAGAGATCCATGGGAGCAAGCGCAACTACCCGGCGAAGCAGGTTGGTAGATTGGGAGAATTCGCCACGTGAACTAAATGTGTTTGCAACAACAATATATTTATCGAGTGCTTCCTGTATCAGCCCGTCCTGCACCAGCATATCGGCCATTTGAATGTGTAACGGCAAATAGTTGGGGGCATATTGCAGAGCAAAAAATGCTTCTTCCATGGCTGTACGGAATTTTCCCCGATTTGCCAATGCCCGTACTGAAGAAAGGGAGTCGATAATCTGGTGGCTGCGCAATTCAAGGAAGATTTCTGCCAGAGGTAGGGGAGCGCTGCCCTCAGGCTGCTCTGGTAGCTGTTCTCTGGCTTTCCTGAGGTTTTCACGCCAATCAATGGATTGAAGCTGGCTGCCAATACTTTCGCAGAGTTTTTCACTAGCAGACATATCATCAGATTTGCTTTGTTCCTCAATTAGAGGCTCGTAGAGTTGAATCAGCTCATCTGCTTGATCGCCACCCGATATCTCTGAGTCAGCATATTTTAACGCCTGCAAATATTCGACCCCGGCTTCAATCGTCCGTTTTAATTTGCGATATGACATTCCTAACAGCAGATGCGCTGAAAGGGCAAAGTCGGGATGTTTAATGGCATATGTGAGGTACTTAACTGCGTTTTCAAGCTGATCGCTCTGGTAGCGCAGCATCCCAAGGTCGAAGAATGCGGCGTTATGTGACAAACCGCTATCTATTGCCTTCTCAAGGTTCTCCGCTGCCAACAGGTCATTGCCATTTGTTTGCGCATCGATCGCCTGCCCAAGAAACATCATGATCTTATTTCGCTCGACCTGTTCAAGAGAGAGCGTACCCGTTCCCCGCATAATCGCCTGCAAACCACGGCGGGCAACCTGACCACTCTGCGCTTCTTCATTCTGTTCAAACAGAAGGTCAGCAAGTTTAAGCAATGCTTTTTTCTTCGCCAGGGTAATTGGATCGCCTTTTTCTTCCGGTTTTTTTGGAGGGTCAGCCTTTTTCTGTTCTTTGGGCGTGGTCAATTTATCAGTCTTTTTTACCAGCCCACCACCCGTATCCAATGTTCCTGTTTCATACTGAAAAGGTCCGGTTCCGCGAGGACGGATCGGTTTGGCTAAGGGTTTGCCAGTATGCAGCTGCTGTAAGGCTTCTTCTGCCTTCGTATTGCCAGGCATCAGCTTTAATGCATATTCCACTACCTGGGTTGCTTTTTCAATAACCCCGCTTTGCTGCATCACAGCAGCCATGGAAAGGTATTCGTTTACTGCATCCGTTTTCCTGCCTGCGCGTTCAAACACTGTTGCCAGGCGGGAATGCGCACCCAGATGATCTGGGTCGAGGCGAAGAATGCGGTTCCAGTTGTGAACCGCTTTTTCCATATCACGGGCTTTAAGGAAAAGATCTGCAGCTTTTAAGGATGCCTGAATACATTCCGGCAACTTGCCGAGACGTTCGCAAACCTGGGCAATTTTTTCAGCGGTGAGGGGATCTTCGGGGGAAATCTGGCTGGCTTTTGTATAGATTTTCAGGGCTTCCTGAAAATCTTTCAGTTCGTACATCGCCATACCGAGGCTGCTGAGTGCAGTAGGGTGGTTGGGAATTTCTTCCAGCGCCTGGTTATAATAACGTGCGGCCAGATCCCATTGCTGATCCCAGGCTGCTGAATGCCCTTTATTCATTGCTTCCTGAAAAACATCCTGCCGTCCAGCCATGTTAACCTGACCCCGAATTTATCGTGTATGGTTTGTTGTAGAAAAAATATAACACGGAAACAGCTTTTGCGCTACTTTTATGATATCACCTTCATGTTTCCCCAGTTTTCGCCTACTCTGGCTTCCGTTTCCAGGGGTATAGATAACTGATATGCATTTTCCATTTCACTCTGGACTAATTTTACAGTTTCATCCAATTGCGATTTAGGACATTCCAGTAGCAACTCATCATGAACCTGCAATAGCATTTTTGCGTTCAATTTCTTCGCAGCTAAAGCATCTGGTATCCGCAACATCGCTTTTTTAATAATATCGGCAGCTGTACCCTGGATGGGCGCATTGATAGCCTCTCTTTCTTCCCGCTGACGCAAATTCATATTTGTCTGACCGGCAAGATTTGGAAAATACCGCCGTCTGCCCAGTAAAGTTTCAACATACCCTTTCTGTGCCGCTTCCCGCCGGATTCCGTCGAGGTAGGATTTAACTCCGGGGAATTGTGCAAAGTAGGTTTTAATGAAGTTTTCTGCTTCCGCCAGGGTAAAATCTGTTGAACGGCTCAAACCAAAAGAGCCCATCCCGTAAATCAAACCAAAATTAATTGCTTTGGCATTTCTACGCTGTTCTTTTGTAACCTGTTCGAGAGGAGTGTTGAACACTGCAGCTGCGGTTGTCGCATGAATATCCTGCCCTGCCCGGAAGGCAGCCAGCATTGTTTCATCTTTTGCCATGTGTGCAACAATCCGTAATTCAATTTGTGAATAATCGACTGACAACAACACGTGATCCGGAGAGGCAATAAACCCCTCCCGTACGCGCTTACCCATCTCTGTTCGGATGGGAATGTTCTGTAAATTGGGATCTGAGGATGCGATCCTACCGGTGACGGAACCTGTCTGATTATAAGATGTGTGGATCCGACCTGTTGCCGGGTTAACTTGCTGTGGGAGTGCGTCGATGTAAGTTGATTTCAGTTTGGTGAGCTCACGATACTCCAGAATCATATCCACGATAGGATGTTCTCCCCGGAGCGTCTCGAGAACATCCGCAGAAGTGGAATAAGTACCCGCGGATGTTTTCTTCCCACGGTCAGGCGGTGCAAGACGCAGTGTTTCAAAGAGAACCCGCGAAAGCTGTTGAGTGCTGTTAATATTGAATGGCATCCCCGCTTCCTGATAGACCCGCATTTCCAGATCTGCAATCTTTTGCTGCAGTTCATCTGCAAATCGTTTGAAAAAGGGAACATCCACCAAAATCCCAGCTTCCTCCATATCAGCAAGAATGGGAATGAGAGGATCTTCAATATCGTTGAGTAACTTTAATGAACCATTCTTATCCAGCTCATCCATGAGTATTGGCGCCAAACGGAAAGTCACCTCTGCGTCAGCAGCCGCATAAGGAGCGGCATCCTCCACGGAAACTTCATCCATGGATTTCTGGGTTTTTCCCTTACCAATCAGGTCTTCAATGTGCGTCATTTCAACACCCAGACGCACCCATGCCAGATTTTTTAATCCCAGATTGCGCGATGCTGGATTCGATAGCCATTCTGCAAGCATGGTATCCATACTTACGGGCTTAAGAGAAATACCATATCGGCGTAATACCAGCAAGTCGTATTTGATGTTATGCCCAATTTTATGAATATTTATATCTTCCAGAACCGGCTTTAGGGCAGAGATTACTTCTTTAGAGTTCAGTTGTTTCCCCACTTTATGCCCAACGGGTAGATAGTAGCCTGTTCCATTTTCGACCGCCAATGAAATGCCTACCAGGTCTGCCCGCATAGGATCAGTGGATGTGGTTTCCGTATCCACAGAAATCTGCCCGGCAGAGCGAAGTTTCTCCATCAACGCCTTCAAGGTTTCAGGAGTGTTGACAATGATTGTATTCAGATCATATTTTTCGGATGTGCCAAGACGTTGTATCTCTTCACCGAAGAGGTTCAATTGCTGTACCGGTGCGTTTACGGGAATCGCTTTTGTAAGTGACTGCAGGCGCGGCAATAACGATCGAAACTCCATAACTCTGAACAGATTTTCAACCTGCTGAATGTCAAAATCACTGGTGCGGGCTTTTTCCAATTCCAGTTGGATGGGTGCATCCACGCAAATGCGGGCAAGCAGCTGACTTTTATATGCCATATCTTTATCTTTCAGCAGCTTTGCTTTCACGCCAGCACTGAGTTTATCTACATTTTCATAGACACCATCCAAGGTCTCATAGCTTTCCAAAAGGGTAACGGCTGTTTTCTCTCCCACACCTGACACACCCGGGATGTTATCTGATTTATCTCCGACCAGAGCTTTATAATCCACCACCTGATCCGGGCGGACGCCCAGGTAATTCTTGACATCTTCCGGTTCATAATCTTTCGCTTCAGAGAGTTTGCTTCCAGCAAGATTTACCACGACCCTATTTGTGACCAATTGCAGCAGATCGCGGTCGCCGGTGATAATTTTAACCGCCAGTCCTTTTTCTTCAGCCTGATGTGATATGGTGCCGAGGATGTCATCGGCTTCATATCCTTCCAATTCCAGGCGGGGAATACTGAAACTATCCACCAGCTGGCGTATACGCTCCATCTGGGTGCGCAAATCATCGGGCATTTTCGCACGTGTCCCTTTATATTCAGGATACAAATCATCCCTGAAGGTTTTTCCGGTATCAAACGCTACGGCAATATAATCGGGTTTATCTTGTTCGAGCAGGCGCATGAGCACAGAGGCAAAGCCATACACACCAGCCGTAGGTTCTCCCGCCGAAGTAAGCCAACGGCGGTCGGTAGTACCGGCAGGGTTGAGGGCAAAATAGGTCCGGTACGCCAGTCCGTGACCATCAATCAGATAAAGTGTGGGAGGCATTACCCCTCCAGGAAAATTCAGGATAGGTTTAGTCTATCACGCCCGTAGATACGGGGCAAGCGCCCTGCAAAAACATACAATCCTGGCGTGTAAACCTATTCTTTTTTGCGAACTGTAAATAAAACAATCAGAATACCAATAAAAATTATAAACGCAGCAGGATAAAATGATTTTTTCGGAATTTCACCAAATATCAAATATCCCAAGACTCCCGCATAGATTGGCTGGGTCAGATTAGTCACACTCACCACCTGCCCGCGAAAGAAGCGGAGAGAATAGTTCAGAATAGTGTGCGCAAACACGGTGGGAATCAACCCCAAACCCAGTATCAGCAGGATGTTCAATGTGGTATAGGGTTTGATCGGATTAATATAGAAAATTGCGATTACCAGGCAAATCAATCCAGCCAGCCAGTAGAGAGGAACCATATACAACCAGATCGTCAGGCGCTGCCCGTTCCTGCGTCCGAGGGCCAGGTAAACCGCAAACGCCAGCATTGAGATCAGACAGAGAATATCACCGGGAATGTTTTCGGGGGACACCCGCAAGTTTGCAAGAGTCAGTAAAACCACACCAGACAGTGTAATTATTGTTCCGAGGATCTCCTGACGGGTCACCCGTTCGTCAAAAAACAACCAGACAAAAAATGGCATGGCAACAGGAGTAAGATTGGCTAACAGGCTGGCATTCGCCACTACAGTAAGACGCGCACCGATCACCCAGGTGATGAAATGGGCAGCCAGCGCTGCCGCCGGGACAAAAGTCCAACTGAATTCTTTCATTCCATATGAACCTACCCAATCCCTGCGATCGCGAAGAAAGAAGGGAGTGAGAACGAGCGCAGCAATTATGAGACGATAACTGGCAACCAGCAACGGATGCTCATCGCCTGCTTTTATCATAATCACTGCAGTAGCTCCCATCATTACACCAAATACCAATAGGAGAATTCTAAGGAACAACCGTAAACCGTTGGGATGCTCTCGCTCAGCCTGCATTCCCCAATTATATGCGTTGAATTCGACTTTCACAGGTAAATACCCTGAAGAATTAGCAAACCTTTACAAGCCAACCCCAGATTCTTAAACAGTATTTATAATAAACTTATACAGAAAGGGAGAAAATATGTCAGATTTCGATGTGATTGTAATTGGTGCCGGTCCTGGCGGGTATGTTAGTGCAATTAAGGCGTCGCAATTGGGATTAAAAACAGCGATTATTGATAAACAGTGGTTAGGTGGTGTCTGTTTGAATGTAGGTTGTATTCCATCGAAAGTATTGTTAAAAAATGCTGAAGTTGCACACACGCTCCGGGAGAGAGGCAAAGATTTTGGTTTCTCATTTGACAACCTGGTGCTGGATTATTCTGCAGCCGTTAAGCGGAGCAGACAGGTTTCTGACCGGTTAACCAAGGGCGTTGGCTTTCTAATGAAGAAGAACAACATCGCCGTATATATGGGAAATGCACTTATTAAATCAAGCTCTGAGGTAGAAGTTACCAGCGAAGATGGTTCAAAACAGGTTTTATCCACCCGGAATATTGTTGTAGCTACCGGATCTCATGCCAGTGGAATCCCGGGAATGGAGTTGGATCACGAGAAAGTCATAACCTATCATGAAGCCATTCTGCAAACAAAACTACCCAAATCTGCCGTCATCATCGGTGCGGGTGCGCTCGGACTGGAATTTTCTACCATATGGAACAGCTATGGTACAGAAATTACCATCGTGGAAATGATGCCAAGAGTTGCTCCGATGGAAGATGAAGAAGTCAGTGCAGAATTGGCAAGAGCTTATAAAAAACGCGGCATTGAACTACTGGTAGATACCAAGGTAACATCTATTAAACCGGTTGAGGGTGGGGCTGAGGTCATCGTCCAAACCCCGGATGGAGAAAAAATTCTCAAAGCAGAACAGGCATTAGTTGCCATTGGTTTCAAACCCAACACAAGCAACCTGGGTCTTGAAAACGTTGGTGTAAAAATGAATCAACGCGGATTTATTGAAATTGACGACCGGATGGCAACCAATGTGCCAGGAATCTGGGCAATTGGCGATGTAACCGGTAAATTCCTTCTGGCACATGTGGCTTCGACACAGGGTATTTTATGTGCAGAAGCAATAGCCGGTCAGGAAGTGACACCCATCAATTACACAATGGTACCCAGAGCGACATACAGTAACCCGCAAATTGCTTCCTTTGGCATGACAGAAGCGCAGGTGAAAGAAAAAGGTATTGAATACAAGGTAGGCAAATTCAATTTGATGGCAAATGGCAAAGCATTAGGCTTAGGTGAGAATGCGGGTTTCTGCAAGCTGATCATCGATGCAAAGTACGGCGAGATTCTGGGAGCCCATATGGTGGGCGTTGAAGTATCAGAATTGCTGCCAGAATTAACCATAGCACAAAAGATGGAACTGACAGCCGAAGAAATTGCCAATAACATCCACGCGCATCCAACATTAAGCGAAATCGTGATGGAAGCCGCTCATGGTGCACTCGGACATCCATTGCAAATGTAAAACTCATTCGTGAGATAGGCAACAGTTGGAATATAATCATCATCATGGATGAGCTGTTATCACCACCGCTTTGGATTGATACAGCAGCTGCAGTAACAGACCTGGCGGAAAACTTACAAAGATTTAGCAGAATTGCAATTGATACTGAATCAAACAGCCTGCATGCCTATCGGGAGCAGGTATGTCTGATTCAGTTTTCTATTCCCGGCACAGACTATCTGGTTGATCCACTCAGGATACACAATTTATCGTGTTTTCACCCGATTTTTGAATCAGAGCAAATTGAAAAAGTATTTCACGCCTCTGAATACGATATCATCTGTCTTAAGAGAGACTACGGATATAAATTCAATAATATTTTTGATACGATGATCGCTTCCCGGGTCCTGGGTATTCGTGAAATTGGCTTAAATAACATTATAAAAATAGAGTTTGGTGTAGAACTTGATAAAAAATATCAAAAAGCAAACTGGGGGAGAAGACCGCTTCCCAGCGAGTATCTTTCTTATGCAAGAATGGATACCCATTACCTTCTCAAGCTACGAGACATCTTACACGAAAGGCTAAGACATGCAGACCTGCTGGATCTGGCTCTAGAGGAATTTGCCCGGATGACCCGCGTTGAACCAGGCGCCCCTGAATCCTTAGAGAAGGAAATCTGGCGGGTAAAAGGTGCGCGGGATTTAAATAGTAAGGAGCTGGCAGTGCTTTTAGAATTACTACGGTGGAGGGAAGAAAGCGCCAGACGGATGAACCGCCCGCCTTTCAAGGTTATCTCTTCCGACCAGCTTGTTCTGCTTGCCCAATGTGAATCAATCCAGCTGGATGTTTTAAAAGACCAACTCCGATTGAGCAAACTTCAAATAGACCGGCATGGCGGAGAAATTCTACAAGCTTTTGAGAAAGGCCAAAAAGCCAAACCTGTACGTCAGCCTCAACCGGAGCGAATGAACCATGCCTCTCGAGAACGGATAGATCGTTTAAAAACACTCCGGAAAAACGCTGCTTCAAAAATGAAAGTCGAGTCTGATATTATCCTGCCCAGAGAGGTATTGTACGATCTGGCAATTTCCCCCCCTAAAGATTGGGAAGCTTTTATTGAAAGAATGAAAATGTACCCCTGGCGATTGGAGCACTTTGGCAAGGAAATTTTTAACGCCATCCTTATTTGAAACACAAGGAGTGTATTATGAAAATACATTTTTTAGGTGCCGCTCAAACAGTAACTGGCAGCCAGTACTATCTTGAAATCAATGGAAAAACATTGCTGTTGGAATGCGGATTGTATCAAGGTAAGCGCGCAGAATCTTACAATTACAATAAATTCTTTCAATATAATCCCCGAAAATTGGATGCTGTGATTCTTTCACATGCACATATCGATCATTGTGGCAATCTACCCAACCTGGTAAAGAACGAATTCAATGGGCCAATTTATTGCACCTCAGCGACCGCAGACCTGACAGACCTCCTTGTTCGTGATTCTGCCCATATACAGGAAAGTGATAGCGAATATATAAACAAGAAGAAAAAGAGAAAAGGTGAACCTCTGATAGAACCTCTCTATACTGTAGCAGATGCTAATCTAGTAAAAGATTTACTGGTCTATCAAAACTATAATGATGAGTTTGAACCCATACCAGGTGTAACCGCGAAGCTCGTGGACGCCGGTCACATATTAGGTTCTGCTGCGGTGGTTCTGGATATCACCGAAAATGGTCACAAAACTCGCTTGTGGTTTTCGGGGGATATTGGCAGACCCGGTCTTCCGCTCATCAGCGATCCTGTACTGCCCGATCACTGCGATTATCTCCTGATGGAATCCACTTATGGAGATAAATCTCATGAGAATCTGGATGATGCTTATGATGAAATGCGTTCTGTTATGCAAAAGACCTTTGAGCGACGTGGCAAGGTTATCATCCCGGCATTTGCTGTCGGCAGGACTCAGGAGCTTGTTTTTGCATTAAACCAAATGATGCTCACTGGAGATCTCCCCAGGGTTCCTGTTTTTGTTGATAGCCCTCTTGCAGTAAAAACAACCGATATCTTTATCGAACACAAAGAGTATTTTGATGAGGAAACCCATCAGTTTATAAGGGAATATCGCCACCCCGCTTTGAATTTTGAAGGTTTAACCTATATCCGATCTGTTGAAGAATCCAAAGAACTCAACGACCGTCAGGATCCCATGGTAATTATCTCTGCCTCGGGTATGGCAGAAGCCGGTAGAATACTCCATCACCTGAAAAATAATATTGAAAATCCGCGCAACACGGTGATGATTGTCTCCTGGCAAGCCCCGCATACATTAGGGCGCCGAATTGCAGACCGCGAGCCACTGGTAAAGATTTTTGGTGAAGAATATCAACTGCGCGCAGAAGTATCAACAATCGGCGGGTTATCAGCACATGCAGGTCAGGATCTACTTATTAAATACGCACAACAAGTGAAGAATTCAGCAAAAAAGATCATTTTAATACATGGTGAACCAAAATCTTCGGATGTTTTAATTGAAAAGTTTAGAGAGCGCAATCTACCGGAAACATATTATCCGGAACGTTTCGCCTCTATGGAATTAGAGTAAGGGTGGGATTATTTGATATAATTGCGCTTGCTCGGAGAGGTGCCGGAGTGGTTGATCGGGGCGGTCTCGAAAACCGTTGTGGTTCTTTGGATCACCGTGGGTTCGAATCCCACCCTCTCCGCTGTTTTTTATCATCATTTTCCTATACAGAAGAGCTTGCATAGCAGGTAATCATATATATAATTGTTCTATCAACCTTTCCTGAAGGAGGGAAAAATGGCTGAGGAAGCATATTGTGTAAAATGCAAAGCAAAACGGGAGATGGTCAATACTGAAAAAGTTACCATGAAGAACGGTCGCCCGGCGATGAAAGGTAAGTGCAAGGTTTGTGGTACCGGCATGTACAAAATTTTGAAAGCCTAGCAAACCGATCATCAAACAAAAAATTACGCGCCATGTTTGGCGCGTAATTTTATTAATCTTCCGGTCCTTCTTCCGGACCACCCAGGGAGTATCGGCGCACCGGGAAGAGGGCAGAAACGCCCTTCATCAGTAGATGCAATAATGCGATCACCGGTTTGAGTACCCAATCCAGAATTGTATTGAAGTTTGCCATCCCTTCAGCAACCCAACGCAGAGCTGGCTTGAGTTTTTTTAACAAGGGTGAGTGAGCATAGATAATTGCCAGAATGATTGTAGCTACAGAAATGCTAAAGCGAGCCACTGGACTAAGTTCGAAATGCAAGAATTCGGCTAAAAGGAGTTCAATACCAATATTAAAAACCAATATATATGCTGCTGGCTTCAAGATGGGTTCCCTTTCGACCGCGTAGCTGAAGATGCCCGCAGCAAAACGCATCATGAGAATCCCGATCGCTACACCCAACATTATCACCCACAATTTATCCGAGAGAGTAACCGCAACCACCACATTATCAAGGCTAAACACCAGATCGGTAATTTCTATAGTTAAAACGATATTCCAGAAACCTTTTCCTTCCAGGTGATGGACATGGGCATCTTCATCGCTCTCGCCTTCAGAAGGACGTCCGAGATTATCACAGGCGAGTTTAACGAGGTAGATTGCGCCGATCAGTTTCAACCAATCGTTTTGGATCACTACATTAGCCAGAAGAAGCATTATTCCACGCCCAAGATAAGCCCCTAGTAAACCAACCCGTAAGGCGGCACTCCGCTGATATCCCAAAAGCTTATTGATTTTGTACCCGATTTTTCGTAGAGAAGTTGGCCATGTTACCGGACGATCATCAGGTAAGTGAACTACCATTGCCCCCAAAATTGCCGCATTGTCGATGGATAAAATACCCTCCATAAAGATGAGCTGGAGGATAATAAGAGGGATAGTGAAATCCATGTAACCTCATAGAATGATCGGGAATCGATTACAAATACCGGAATAGTATAACCGATGAATGCACATCTGGTATGTACACTTTGTCATAGATTTGCAATAAGAATGCCTTACATAAATATGATTTCAGCTTGACGGTCAATAGCGGATACGATAGGATTAACAAATAGTATCTGAATTGGACATTATCACTAATGGATGAATTAGCATTAATCAAATTTGCGCAAAAAGGCGATCTGGATGCATTTAACCGGCTGGTTCTCGTGTATCAGGATATCGCTTTTAATCTTGCTTATCGCATGCTTGGGGACTCCGGGCTGGCAGAGGATGCAACTCAAGATGCATTTTTTTCCGCATACCGGCACCTGAGTAGTTTTAGAGGTGGAAGTTTTAAAGCCTGGGTACTACGGATGGTCACAAATACCTGTTACGATGAACTTCGCAGACAAAAGCGCCGTCCCACAACACCTTTAGAGCCTCAAACTGAAAATGATGAAGAAATGGAAGCACCTGCCTGGCTGGCAGATAACAGCCATTCACCCGAAGAGAATGCTGAAAGGAACGAGTTAGACAGGGCAATTCAACATTGCCTTGAGACCCTCACCCCTGACTTTCGTGCTGTAGTCATTCTTGTTGATGTGCAGGGATTGGATTATGAAGAAGTGTCTGCATCCGCAGGAACTCCATTAGGTACCATAAAAAGCCGCCTGGCGCGCGCCAGATTGAAAATGCGTGACTGCTTACAGGGATTTGGGGAACTATTGCCTTCTTTTTATCGTTATAACAAGGAGGGCACAGCATGAACGAGGTATTTTCTTCCCAAGATTGGCAGTTATTATCTGAATATCTTGATAACCAGCTTTCCCCTTCTGACAAAGAGAAGGTGGAAAGATTGCTGCGTTCTTCACAAACCTGGCATCAAAACTACCAGAGTTTAAGTGCCACAAAAATTATCCTGCATAGTGCCCCACGCAAAAAAGCAACCAAAAACTTTACCCTCACCCGGGAACAGGCGGACCTCATCCGAAAACCTGCCCGTAACTGGTTTAGTTTTAGAATTACTTCACTTGTATCCACCGCTCTCGCGGTTGGCATGTTTGTGATTGGATTTTTCACCAGGGTTCCACAAATTGCAACCTATTCTTCTGCTCCAGTTATGGAAAAAGATATAGCATCGGTTGAAGCTACTTCTATTCCGATCATTATCTGGGGACCTCCCGGAACGAATCCATATCCTGTGGCGGGTGGATATCAAGGTTTCGGTCGTGGAGGCGGCGGAGGTGGCGGCGGTGACGGCACTTATGCAATTGGTGGCGGTACAGAGACGGACGCAGGAGCATCAGTCGCCCCACCTGCAGCAGAAGCTTTCATTG
Organism: uncultured Leptolinea sp.; assembly: GCA_964648485.1. GTDB lineage: Bacteria > Chloroflexota > Anaerolineae > Anaerolineales > Anaerolineaceae > DAIOEK01. The sequence goes on along the minus strand of CAZYOF010000008.1, from coordinate 4,024 downwards.
AACCCGCTCCAATGCAAGAAAGTAATTCTGCTCAACCGGAATTTATCCCACAGCCTGCGCCTACCGCAGCTTCACTGAAAGCCCCGGAAGCTTCGCCATCAACAGAGGTTCAGGAAGCACCTGATGCTCGTTCTTCATCCCAGCCTGCAGGTAACCCTATTCTCGGTATTCAATCACAGGATGAAGCACAATCTTTCGCAGAATTTGAAGCGACAAATGATTCAAATGCCCCATCTCAGGAGCCCATTAATCTACTCTGGATTGGATCTGCGTTATTATTAATCACCGGTCTGGTGAGTGGATATTTATCCATCCGACATAAAAACATCCGTTAGAAAACTAATCATGGAAGCAAAGTATTGCATTCAATGTGGTACCCATCTGGAGATTCAAATTTATCAAGATGGACATCCTCATCCAGTTTGCCCTGCCTGTGGATGGGCATATTTTCCTGACCCCAAAATGGCTGCTGCGGTTGTTGTTCTGAACGGCTCAAGAATCTTACTTGTCCAAAGACACTTTGATCCTATGAAGGGGTATTGGACGCTTCCAGCCGGATTTGTAAATGCAGAGGAAGATCCAGCTCAAGCTGCTGTCAGAGAGTGTTTGGAAGAAACCGGTTTAATTACAGTAAACAAAGGTTTGATGAAAGTTATTACAGGCAGAGATCATCCCAGAGGGGCAGATGTTATTTTGATTTACAGTGCTGAAGTGGTTGGAGGGCAATTAAAAGCTCAAGATGATGCTGACGATGTTGGTTTTTTTGAAATCATTGAACCTCCGCCGCTTGCATTCCGCGCAACACATGAAGTAATTGAGCATCTTCGCGAAAATCTCTAGTTAAAGCAGACATCGGCTGCCCTGCAACAGCCGATGTCCTTTCTAAGGAGGAGAACAAAGTTTATGCTCTTGAAGATCTTTTACCACTACCGCTAGAGGTTAATCCTATCTTACAAGGTGCATTGAACTATCTTTATGTTAATCATTATTCTAATTTTTGATTCTAAACACAGCATTAAATTTATGCTAAAAATTTGTTAATTCAGGTCTAATTTGTTGAATTCGGGATATTTGTCTTTTTTGATTATGAGTAAATAGATTAAGAAATGCTGCTCCATATGACAAAGGAGCATCAAATCACATGATAAATATCAGCCTAATGTCATATTTACAGTGAGTATAAGTTAACTCTCCTGTTTTCCCCGTTTATTACACAAGATGAATAAAATAATCATGATGACGAGGTAACCCGCCGAAATAGGGGCATCAAATCTTGAGCCTGTGATTCCAGGATTATTTTCTGGTAAAACGTAGGAAAACAAAATCAATAAAAAGAATTGAACAATAAAAAACGCTAGCGAGGGATTATGGATTGATTTACGATCTATCAGAACTCCCGCCAAAAGAAGAATACTCGCAAAGATCCATGAAATTTGATTTGAATTTAATTTTCCAATCACTTGAACTGAATGAATGAATTCTTGTGAACTAATTAAAATTCTATTTCTCGCACTCATCGTCATCCATAAAAAAACTGAGGCCATCATCCATAATGGGAATAGTTCATTCAATAACTGGCAAATTGACCGATTACGAAAACCCGCATAAAAAAGAATGAAAATTACCCCTCCTAATATCGCCCCACTCCAATGCAACCCGCCCTGCCATATTTGAATCACTTCATTCTGGTGGAACTGATAGTAAGGCCAATGCAAAAAGACAAACGCAATTCGTGCTCCAATCCATACGCCCATTAGTGTAAACAGACCGGCAAACAGCGTGTCACTTTTATACTGCCGGGGAGGGATCCCAATTCTAGTTTTGGGTGCTTCACCCATCCTTTGCCAGGTTAGGTAAAAACCTAATGTAACCCCAAAAGCAAGTACAATTTGCCGCCAATCTAATTTATCAATCCACATAAACACCATTATAGCTTTCCTGTTTGAACAGGTGGATTATTCAACTCGTACGAAAATTAGCCGCCTTGCAGACCAGCTAGCGAAATGTTATGATTACACCAATGATCCAACAAAAACGCAAAGTTGCCCGTACCCGCCGGATACTTATCCTTATTATCCTGATAACAATACCCTTCTATTGCCTGGGGATCATTAGCTTACGGATCCTTTCAGCTCAACGAAATACAAAAACAGCCACTCCGACAATTACGGAAACTGCAACAATAACCATGATGAACGAACCAACACAAACTGCCAGCATATATCCAAGTGCAACAACAAGCCAGACAGCAACTGTAACTCGCACACATACATCCACCCCCACAGAGTACCCAACAGACACTCCGGCTCCAACCAGTACTTTCACTCCTACTTTCACCGAGACTTTACCTCCACCCACAACGGAGCCAAGTGATACTCCCGAACCTACCAGCATCACACTTGAACCTACTGCTGAATCAGCTACAACTGTAAATCCATAATATTATGTTTATAAAACCAAAATACTTACTTTTGATTGCATCAATACTATTAATTCCATCCTTTCTTATAGGATCCTGTTCAACTACTGAATCAACCACCCCGTCACCTATTGAATCAATCACTGCGAGTCCTTCCCAAGAAACTTCCTCCATTTCTGAGACTCAGCAAATACCAACACAGGCTCCTAGCCCGGTGAATATCGTGATTTGGATCCCTGACGACCTGGTTCTTCGAAATAAAGACGAAATCTTAGCACTGATAGAAAATCAAGCCAATTCATTTATTGAAAACCATCCAGAAGTGAATCTTGATATTCGGATTAAAAGCACAACAGGCACATCGAATATGATGGATTCCTTGCAATCTACAAGTCTGGCTGCTCCGCAAGCCTTGCCTGATGTAATTCTCCTCAGTAGATCAGATATGGAAGTCGCAGCATTGAAAGGTCTATTAATTCCATATGACGGGGTTACAGATGCACTTTCCGCTACTGACTGGCTTCCACCTATCAAGCAGCTATCCTTTATTCAGGGAAGTGTTTTTGGTTTACCCGTCGTATCTAACGCCCTTGTGTACTTTGTAAACAAAGAAGAGACCCATCAACAAAACGCATTTTTAGTGAGTAAACCTCTGCTTGGATACTTAAATGATCCTTCTGCCGCCATCCTGATGGGGTTATATCTATCAGCCGGAGGTAAGCTGGTGGATCAGGACGGAAAAGTAACAATTGAAATAACTCCTCTTGTATCTGCAATAAAAGAATTGGAGAATGCAAAAAGATCAGGCGCTTTTCCTCCCTGGATTATGGATATAACGAGTCAAGCTGATGTTTACAGATATTTTCAGGCGGATCGCGGTCAGCGAATGCTTGCCTGGTATGGAGGCATACCAGTAAAAGCCAGAGAGGCTTTAGCAATAGAATCCATTCCGGGAATTAACGGGCAATCTGCTTCGCTTGTAGATGGATGGTTTTGGACAATGGCACAGCCTGATCCGGGAAACAGGCAGGTTACTGTAGAATTAATAGAAACACTCACAGATGAGGCTTTCCTGGCAAAGATGGCTAAAGCCAGTGGCTTAATTCCTGTTCGTTCATCCACTACGGTTGTTGATGATAAGAATTTATTTCCAATTACTGACATTGCATCCAATGGACAACCCATTCCCGATGGTTTATTTCTTGTAACCATATCTCCAAACATGCAGGCAGCGATTCAAAGCCTGTTTTCCAACACATCGCTATCAGCAGAAGAAATTGCGCAGAATGTCTTAGAAAAAGTTCAAATTCCTTGAGGAAGTGGAAATGACCCCACCAAGATCATCTGACACCAAACAAAATCAAAAAATACTCAACATCGTTCTGCTTTTAGTCATGACAATGGGAATAGTATTTTTTGTTCTGGAGACACCTGCGCAGGCTTCACAAACAGAAAATCACGGGCAGGTTGCAATTGCAGCTCAAGCTACTCCCTTACCTGCAGGAACAGTAACACAGATACCTGAAGAAATCATTCGTGAAGGGCAACCATCAGGCATCATTATCGGTGCAATCATCATCGTCATGATTATTCTTGGTGGAACAG
>CAZYOF010000007.1:0-182382 GCA_964648485.1 uncultured Leptolinea sp. | reverse complement strand
TATTAGGCACGCCGCCAGCGTTCATCCTGAGCCAGGATCAAACTCTCCGCAAAAAATTATCTCTTTTCAGAGAAAAAGTTTTCGGATTACTAGAATTGAACGTTGATTTTTACTTCTTATCACTATTCAGTTGTTAAGGTGCCTTTTCAACTGCGAGGGTCGGATTCTAATTCTGTTGTTTGTCCTTGTCAAGGGCATTACAGACTAAAAACCGATGTTTCTTGAACATCGGCTCCCTCACCGACGAGACTTGCGCGTGGTCTCAATTGACCCTGCTATCGTCCTGTTCAGTTGTCACCGATCTGCTTCCGCTAGATCTGCTGGATTTCTTAAGTGCGTTGCCAATTATATGCTTTCTGCCCAGCTTGTCAAGGGCATTTTAGGGCAATTTTGCCACCAATTTCGAATCAATTTTGCGATAGCTATTTTAACCCTCCGGGATGCCTTTACGGATGCAAAATTCTGGATATCGATGTCAGTAATTTTGGAATCTGCTGTGCAACCGTGCAATTAAGCTATATATATGATACAGGGAAACCCCGATGGATTCAATACATAATTCCCAGAATCGCGCCAAGTCTTAATCGATTCTAATAATTCATTGAGTTGCTACATCCATCGCAAAAATACATTTAACATTCTTGGAATCTACTTGGAATATAATCATTATTAATTCTTATAAGATGGAAAAGAAATGAAAATCACAAAGTGGCTTGCGATACCTGTTACACCAATTCTGGCGGGGATTTATCCTTTCTTGTTTTATTGGTCCGTAAATGCAAATCAGGTGAGCGCTGACGATGTATGGCGATCATTCTTCCTTGTACTTGGATTATCTATTTTACTTTTTACTGTTTTTTGGTTAATTACACGGGACCTGAATAAAACAGCAGTAACTGGAACGACCGTATTGCTGTCATTCTTCTCTTACGGGCATGTTCTTACCTGGCTCAGGTCAATGAATCTTCCTTTTGCGCGTCATACTATCCTTCTGCTGTTATTCATCATCCTGACTGGCTTCATTCTTTGGAAGATTATTAAAAGACAGGGAAATCTGCAATCATTTGTCAGTTTTTTGAATAGTACGCTTTTACTTTTGTGTGTTTTTTCGATTGTTCAAATTACCAGCGTTTATAGCGAAGCTGGCAAAACAACAACGGTTTTGCAACCGGAGAATACCATCGCACATGCATCCAATGCATTACCAGACATCTATTTAATCGTGGTGGATGAATACCCGCGCGCAGATGTTCTCATGAAATCCTTTGGATTTGACAACACCCCTTTTCTTGATCAACTTGAAGGGCTGGGATTTCGGGTAATCCCATGCAGCCAGTCGAATTACCGGTGGACGATTCAGGCGGTTTATTCCATGTTCAATCTTGATTATGCACCTTTGGACAGCGCAAATCCAATCAGGTCAATGACAAGGAATGAAATTGCTGAAATATCCAATTCAATAAAAAATGGGCTGCTACTCAAATTATTAGCTGATAACGGTTACCAGATTGTGTCATTCGAGTCAGGGTACTACTTTCTGGAATTAACAAACGCGGATGAATATTATAAATCCCACGATTGGAGAATCATTAACTCTTTTGAATCTGGTTTTTTAAATACCACAATCATTTCCAGCTTTGATGATCTGCTGATCAGATTGGGATCCAATGTAAACAATCCTAAAATAAAAAAATTAAAAGAAAAAGAAGAGCATAGCCAACCTGAGTACTATCATCAAATGAAAAAGAATGCTTTTGTGCATTTAAAGAAAACAGCTGAAATGGAAGGACGAAAATTTGTTTATGCTCATTTGACTACTATCCATTTGCCTATCGTAATTGGATCTAATGGGGAAATACTTCCTCAAGGTATAAACAAATTAGATGGATATCTCGCTCAGTTGGAATATGCCAATAAACAGATAATTGAGAGTGTGAGTTACATTTTCTCAAAATCAGAAACTCCACCAATCATCATTCTTGTATCAGACCATGGCATCAGATATGAAGGATATGGCTTTGAAGGGGATACTAATGATGGATATGATAATTTCCTCGCCGTATGGGGACCAGAACAATTCACGAGCCAACTATATAACACAATTACGCCCATAAATGTGATGAGACTACTGGCTGATTATCTTGGCGTTGGCTCATTTGACCTTCTGGATGATATTAGCTTGAAACCAGATACCTCAACTCAAGGTTTTGAAAATGTAAAAAATCCATGCCCAGTGAGGTAATGCGTCCATTAAGATCCTTTACAACCCGATAGATCTAGCCAATTCATCAATGCTTTTATTTTTCCCATCTTTCTTGCCCAGCAATTCCTGCCAGAAGGAATCATCATACCTTCGTGAACGGATAGGGATAGGCATCGGGACTCCCCATCCCAGCAGCAAGACCTCTTCCTTTGGTTGAAGGTGTGCCAGCATTCCACGTAACGTTTCCTTGCCGGCTACACCCGCCAGCACAGCAGAGAGATCTGCATCATCTTCCAACTTGCCTGAGATCCGTGTCCCTAATTGCGACATGACTTCATCATAAATTTGGGATGGGCGTTGATCCACAATTAAAAGGGTTACATAATACTTGCGCATTTCACGGGCAATCGTGCTGAAACTGGTTTGATTCGCCATTTCGCGATTGAGCAGTTTGTGCGCCTCTTCCACTACCACCACAAGCGGACGTGGTTCCTTCTCTCCATGTCCGCGGTATTTATTGGTTGTCTCTGCCCAGCGTTCCCGTATCTTTCGGGTTATCAGGTTGGTCACCAGCAGGTAATCCAGATCACGTTCGTACTCTCCGAAAGAGAGTACCACATGCTGTCCGGCTTCCAGCGCCTGGATGATCTGATTCAGCCCATTTTGGGCGGGGTTGGGAACAATGTAGGGCAGGTTGAACACCCGCTGCATTTTCGCCCGCAGCCCCACAGCTGCCGCCATATTTACACCATTATCTAATGCCCAACCCTCAGTGCTGTCAGCTGATGGTACTTTCTTACCATTATCGTCCTCTTCTGTTCTGCCATTTTCCAGCCTTTTGAACTCACCAAACCAGTCGATACCAAAAGACTGCTGCAAGGCTTCCAATGTGGTAGGGGTGGTCTCCTTGAGATTCAACTCGCGGGTCAGCAGTTCAATGTCTTCCGGTTTGATATCCTTCTCATCAATTTCAAGCGAGAAATCAGGCGTCTGCCCGCGGATATCCGTTCGCGCGCCCAACCCAACCAGGCGAACCTTGACCGGGAATTTGCTGCGTAAACCCGGGACACGCTGATGAGTATCGGACGCGATGTCATCAACCCCATATTCGTTGTGCATATCAAACACGAGCACAGAGGCATGATCATACTTCATCAGTCCCGCCAGAATAATACGGGTCAGAAAACTTTTTCCGGTACCGGTAGAGCCAAATATTCCTGAAGAACGTTGCACAAATTTGTCGAGATTGATGCATACCGGCAAACCCTGTTCCCGGGTGGACCCAACTCTGTAGTAACCTGGCTGTTCTTCTGAACCAAAAATCTCGGCAATATCTCCCGCATTCGCCATCCGGACCCAGGTATGATGCGGTGGAATTGTCTTCACAGGGATGGGATTGTCGCTGCCCGCAGGATGGCTCTCCAGCCACTCCGGATATGCCGGATCATCCAATTCTGGTCCCCGATCCATCATCAGGGTGGGAAGGATTTCAATATTGGTAAATAATGTCAATCCATGAAGCTGGCGCGCAAGGTACTCAGGGTATCTTTGTTCACTTTGTTCATCGGCAAAACGTGGATTGGTACTGCCCAAAGCCAGGTTGGTCACCAGACCGTAATATATCCAATCTCGGTTTTCCATGACTACAAAGGCACCTTCCTGCACATCCTGCGAGGGGACAGTCAGGCGGGCATACAAACTCGATTTAAGTTCTCCGCCAACAATATAAGCAATGGCATCCGTAGGAACCTGATCGTTCATGCTGACCTCCCTGTTTCAACCACTTCCAGGTCTGCCAGGGCACTCATCACCATCATCAAGGTTGGATAATCATCCCGCATGAGGGTAATCAATTCCCGGGCAGCTGATTCGAGCCATGTATTCTCTCCGGAAGCATTATGAAAACTTACACCCTGCTGTAAATGCGCTGCCAGCACCTCCGATATGGCTATATCCTGTGCGTGCAGAATATGCCTGAAGTATCCAAAGCGATTTTCTCCGGTGAAGCGGATGAATTCCTCAGCTGAGCAAAGGTAAATACTATCGAGTGACAAAGCCGGTCTGGGTGGAAGAAGGTGGAAAATTTTTCCGGCGCGATCATAACCAACTGCCAGCACACTCATTTCCACCGGCATATTGCGGTTGATACGGTTATCTGCAATCACTTCCGGTGAAAGTTCGGCACTGGTTACCAGCTGCCTGACCAGACCGTCATCCTCCACGCGGATATCGGTGATAATGCCGTAGATCTGGTAATCTGGTTCCAATGGAACCCGCACCAACGCGCCCAGAGATGGCGCATCCAGTTGAGACAGCCTGCAGCCGACCACAAAACCAGTTGCGGATGCCCGCATTAACCTGCCAATTTCAATCGGATTCATACATTATCCTTTCCTTCCTGATCCGTCTTTCATGCGCTGTTTTTCTGACATCTCACCCAAGGGAATACTTTCATTGCGTAAACCTGCCGCTATCATCTCTTCGAGGCGTATTGAATCTTCATAGCGGATAACCGCTTCTTCATGCGCTCTACCCAACAGGTAGGGAAAATCCCAGCCATTGATACGGCATTGTTGAATAAGCGAGGCGTGCAGGCGTTGAACGGATGTCTTATCTTCGGCAACCCAGGCTGGAATTTCGACCCGGGCGATTTTCGGTGCGCCTTGCCGGCTGGCATTGAAGTAGAAAAAATTAACCGCCAACCCTGAAGGCGCTTTATGACTCTGAGAAGATTGAATCCCGAACACTCCAGAGCGGCTGTATGGCTGTGTCAGGATACGGGTAAAGAGGATACGGTCTGATAACAGGCTAAGATCATTTCCATTAGAAGGATTCGCACCAAGTAAATCCAGCATGGCGCTCACCAGCCTGCTGCCCGGCTTATCAACATATCCGGCAGGAATCGCTCCAAATGTTCGGAACTTCGCCAGAACAGCCATATACTCACGGAACAATTCTTCATATTCCTGATCCGCCCCTGGTTCACGGTAAAGCTCCAGACCACCATCGGTGATGGAGATTACCGGAGAAGGCAGTTTCTCTGCCTGCTCAGCCAGTATTTTTCGTTCATACAGGTCGCGGATGAGTGCAATTTTCCCTTCAGACAAGCCGAATACTGCATCGGTCATATCGGGGTAGTTCAGTAAACTGCTGCTAATTTTGATATCTGGTGCTTTTTGGCTACCAGGTATCATGCTGATGGCTGCAATATTGATAGCCCCAAATTCAATCTGACGGTGGCGGGAGGGGACCACCTGCGACCCATCTGCAGCAATAATTGGAAAATCCACCTTGACTTCAGGCGCTGAAATCACCTGATTTAATGGGAAATCACGGGGAACAGCACAGCGAATATTTGGGTTCGTTTGGGAGGCTGCTTGAATTTTCTCAATAATTTCTTGCAGCGTTAGCCCTGGATCATTCAGCCTGGCTTCCGCCCTCAACAGAATTTCTTCCAGTTTCTGTAACTGTAAACGGGTGCTACTACAATAACCGGCTATCTGCTGTTTGATTTCAAGGTAATTGATGGGCATAGATCCTCAATCTGTAATTTGACTTGCTTAAATGAATTTTACAGGAACTTGTACGAAATCTGGAACTTTTATTGCAATTCAGCGTCTTGAGTGCAAGAATAAATATCAGGAGGACTGAATGAAAGTCAAATATTTCTTATTATTAGCGGTTGCGCTTCTGAGCGTTTTCAGTTTGAGCGCATTCGTAAACCCCGGCGGAATGGCAACAGTTGATACGCCACGCACCATCTCTGTTACCGGTAATGGAAAAGCTTATCTGAAGCCAGACATGGCTACCATTAACATCGGTGTTCACACAGAAAACGAAAACGTTGCACAGGCGCTGTCAGATAATACCAAGGCGGCACAATCTGTAGCGGATGCCTTAGCCGGTTTCGGCGTGGATCCCAAGGATATTCAGACAACCAACTTCTCTGTTTATCCCAACCAGCAATACGGTCCGATGGGCGAGATGTTAGGAATCAAGTACATGGTGGATAACACCGTTATGATCACTGTCCGCGAACTAGACAAACTGGGAGATATTCTCAGCACGGTTGTCAGCAAAGGCGCCAACAATATCTACGGGATCACCTTTGATGTAGCAGACCGATCAGCCGCAATGGCTGAAGCCCGCAATGCTGCCGTGACCGATGCTCGCAAACAGGCTGAAGCTCTGGCAACCGCAGCGGGTGTAAAAGTCGGACAGGTGATGAACCTCAGTGTGAGCAGCTATTCACAGCCGGTTCCCATGTACAATGGTTACGGGATGGGTGGCGGAATGGACATGGCAGCTCCGCCAATCTCTGGTGGACAACTCGTCGTGAGCGTGGATGCCTACGTAACATACGAGATGAAATAACCGGAACAATAAACGAATCGAGGCAACCATGAAAAAGTCAATATTTATCATCATTAGTGTACTGGTTATCGGAGGTTTACTCACCGGGTGCGGAATTCTACCCGGCACCTCCCCCAGCACCAGTGGAAATAACCAGAACGATGCACCTATACGCACGATCTCGGTAACCGGCAGTGGACAGGCAACCATCATTCCAGATATCGCCTACATTACAATCGGTGTTCATACAGAAGGTGCCGATGTAGCAGAAGCGCTGGCTAGCAATACCCAGCAATCCAATAATGTCGCCGAAGGTTTGACTGCACTCGGTGTGGATCAAAAAGATATCCAGACTACGGCATTCAATATCTACCCACAGCAACAGTATGGACCTATGGGCGAAATGCTCGACATCAAATATATGGTTGATAATTCGGTGTATGTGACTGTTCGGGATCTGTCGAAAATGGGCGAAATACTGGATTCAGTGGTTCGTTCTGGCGCAAACAATATCAACGGAATTCAGTTCGATACATCAGATCGTACAAAGGCGATTGATGAAGCCCGCACCAGGGCAGTGGAAAATGCAAAAGCACAGGCTGAAGAACTTTCAGTAGCAGCAGGTGCAAAGCTCGGCAAGGTACAATCATTGAGTGTCAACAGCTACTCGAACCCGATGCAGCCGGTTGGTCTGAAGAGCGATGCATCGTTCTCCGCTGGCACCGTACCGGTTTCTGCAGGACAAATGTTGATCACTGTAGAAGTGTATGCAACGTATCAACTTGATTAGTAGAATCATTTTCAGTCAAAATGCCCTTCCATAAGGAAGGGCTTTTTATGTTATATCTCGCCAATAGCACCGCGAATGGTTTTCGCCAGGTCTCCAAACTCACACGAATAACGCATATCATCCACCCGCGGTCGCGGAAAATCGATGGGGATATCGAGGCATAATGTACCTGGCCGGGAGGTGAGTACCAATGCACGGTCTGCCAAAAAGATGGCTTCGTTAATGGAATGGGTGACCATCAGGACGGTCTTTTTGTGTGCCTGCCAGATGCGCAATAATTCAGATCCCATCCTCTCGCGGGTGAGTGCATCCAATGCACCAAAAGGTTCATCCAGTAATAACAGGTCTGGGTCATGAATCAATGCCCGGGCAATAGCCACACGCTGTGCCATTCCACCTGATAGTTCTCCCGGATAGTTATGCTCAAAACCCTGCAAACCAACCAGATCAATTAAATCCATTGCTCTGCGGATGGTGTTAGCCTGTTCCCGTTCTCCCAACTCTAAGGGCAGGGTGATGTTTTGCAGGACAGTCCGCCAGGGCATCAGATTTGCCTGCTGAAAAACAATTCCAATCTTGGGTGGCAATCCATCTTTTTGGAAGAATTTAACTTCACCTCCGGAAGGTTGAATTAATCCGGATAGAACACGCAAGAGGGTGCTTTTTCCACTACCTGAAGGACCGAGTACGCATAAAAATTCCTGCGGGCATAGTTCAAAGCTGACATCACGCAGGGCTCTAAGACCGCCATTTCCATTTGGAAAGGTGACACTCAGGTCGCGAACCTGGAGCAGACATTCTGAAACAGCAGGAACCGATGTGATCATTGTAGCCTTACCTCTTACCTCAAGGAACAAACTCATTCGTATATGCTTTTTTAAGGTCCAGCTTATCCTGCAATAAATTTATTTGCAACAAAACATTTTGCATATTTTCCCATGCATCCGGCTCGGAATAGCCCAAACGATCTCCCTGCCATAATTTGATAGATTCAGCCAGAACTGCTTTTTGGGTTGCTTCATCAGCGTTTTCCAGATTCTCGACATACTTTTTGCAAATTTCGTATGCTTCATCTGGATCAGCGATAGTATCTTTAATACCTTTGAGTAATGCGTTTGACACACCTTTTACCAGCTCCGGATCTTCCCGGAGCATCATTTCACTGGTGATTAATCCATTCGAAACCAGGGTCAGATAATCAGAAACCAGAATAACATCAATATCATACCCCTGCCCTTTCAGTTGGACGGGTTCGTTGGCAACATAAACCACAACGGCATCTTCTCTGCCTGTAACCAGGCTTTCGACTTGATTAAAACCGATGGTATCAATCTGCACGTCAGTATCTTTCAAACCTCCCGCAGCCAGCAAGGCTTCCATACCCACATAACTGGCTCCCGATAGAACCGGCGTACCAATCCTTTTACCACGCAGGTCTTCTGGTCTGGTAATTCCCGCGCTTTTCAAAGAAGCAATTCCAACCGGATATTTTTGATACCAGGCTAAAACATTTACCACTGGTAGTTGTTGCGCTCTTCCCAATAAGACCTGCTCACCTGAGACCATGGCGAACTCGAGTTTTCCGGCACCCACCAGCGCCAGCGCATCAGTTTCAAAGCTGTAATCAATTTTTACATCAACACCGGCATCTTTAAAGTAACCTTTTTCAATTGCCACATACAATGGAGCGAACTGAACATTGGGAATGTAACCTACGGGTAAAGATATTTCGCGTAGAGTCTGCTCTGTTGGTTTCAGTGGAGCGACAGTCGTGCAGGCTCCCAACACCAGAGGAAGAAGGATAATTGCTATCAGAATTGAAATTGGTTTTTTCTTCATGAAAAATGTCTCCCTTTTATGATTGTTTATTCCCATATTTTTGCCAACGGAGCAAATGTTTTTCGGCGAGAATAACCAACCCGTACAGAATTAACGCCATCATAATCAGTGTAAAGATGGCTGCAAATACCAGTGCAGTGTCATACTGACCACGTCCAACATTGATGAGGAATCCTAACCCCCGGTCAGATCCAACAAATTCACCCACCACCGCCCCGATCACTGAAAGTGTAGCGCCAATGCGTAATCCTCCCAGGAATACGGGCAGCGCCGCGGGGATCTCTAATTTTCTGAGTATTTCTGAGCGGGTTGCCCGCAGACTGTGCATGAGATCGCGCAGATTATCCGGTACGGCACGTAATCCAACAATCGTATTCACCAGAACCGGAAAAAAGACGATCAAGGAACAAATGAGAATCTTGGAAAAAAGTCCCGGTCCGAACCAGATGATCAGCAGGGGAGCGATCGCAACCAATGGCACTGCCTGACTGGCAACCAGATAGGGGGAAAGAAATCTCTCAGCAGCTGGCGATTTTGCCAATAGATAGCCTGTAAGCGTGGCGAGAGTGGATCCGATCAACAAACCGGCAATCACTTCTGCCAGCGTGATCAGACTGTGGCGGATTAAAGCACCATCAGCTACTGCCCGCCCGAAACGCGCAGCCACCACAAAAGGTCCGGGCAAAATAAACACTGGAAATCTCCAGATCCAGACCATCACCTGCCAGATCGCAATAGCCACGAAAAGCGAGATGAAGAGAAATATGAAACGATGCCGGTTGAGTACTTTAAACATAAAGCCCCGCGCTTAATTACCTCGGGGCAGATTGTAAGCGGAACACACCCATCCCGGTTCCTGCTTACACCTTCTTCTATCCGGACTGTTACCGTCGGCCCCGGAATTTCACCGGATCATGTTCTCTCGAACTCGTGGGCTGTACCACCGATCGGGAATTGAATGGAAGCCATTCTCACCCTGCCCCGAAGGTTATGCTTATTTTACCACGCTTATATTTACTATTACATATTTTCCAGCGAAAATTTTCACGGATGGCTCAAGTAATTCGGCTTATATCCGATAGTAGAGTTAGAGAACCAACCTCATGGATGAGGAGAAAAAACGCATGGATGCGATATCTCACAATATTTCGGATTTAATCACTGCCCGAAGATTACTCCTTCGGGCACGTGAGCGTGATTCTGAACAGAACACCCCCCTGACCAAAAAGAAAACCGCACTGGATGATTTCAAGGAAGATCAGGCAATTTTATCTGGAGAAAAGCCAGATAAGGTTAAAGCAGATTCCAAACCTATCGAATCAACCGGTAACGAAACCCGCATCAATCTCGGCCAGCTCATCCAGAGTCTCAGGGAAATGTCTGGCAAGGATGCCGGGGGGATGGTTACCCGGGCTGAGGTTATTACGATTGAAGAAACGATCATTGAACAGGAAAGCCTGAGCATCACCTACGAGTCCTTTGAACCTGTTGATGGGATAGCCCTTCGTAACCGGCAGGTTGCAGAAACAGACCGTTACCGATTTGAATTTAAAGACGGCTCCACCTTTAATATTATTGATAAATGGACTGGTAAAAGTACCAGCATCTGGGGCGATCCGCATATCGATGTCAATGACATTAAAGGCACACTCGATGGAGATTTTAAAGATTTAACTGCCAGCAATTCGCATACTACATTTATGCTGCTGGATGGTACCCGCCTGACCATCACCGCGGAAGACAATGGAATTATTGAGGCAGTGGATATCTTTAAGGATGGACAACATCTACGGGGATTAGGCGCAGCCAGTAAATCGTTTTCTAATCAATCGGCTTTCTTCTCCAGCGGGGTTGATTACCGCTCAGCAAGTGGGCTCTCGCTGGGAGATGTCGTATATGCCGGCGGAGATGGCAACGACTGGTTTGACGCATCACATCGCCTGATCTGGGGTAAGACAACCGGACCCGTTATCACCAGCCGACCGATAGCATCCCTGAGCATCGAATATCAGTATTCTCTCTACCATGAGGTGAATATCAGTCAGGTTCAGGCAACTGCATAATAAACCGGGGCTTTTCAGCCCCGGTTTTCATTGGCCATTCCAATTCCATTCTTGCAATGGTTGTATCAGGTGATGCGCAGTCAAATCCAAATGGATGGGGGTGATGGTAACATATCCCTGTTTCAAGGCACCATAATCGGTGCCATCTTCTTCTTTGCCAATGGGTGTCTCCCCGCCAATCCAATAATATGGTCTGCCCCGTGGATCATGCCGGACCACCAACGCATCACGGTAGATACGCAATCCCATACGGGTAACCTGAAAGCCTTTCAGACTCTGGAAGTCTCCATACGGTACGTTGACATTTAACACAATTTGGGGCGAAAGCTTCTTTTCAATTACCCGGTGGACGACCGCCTGTGCTGCCTGGGCGGCTCCACTATAGTCTATTGGACCATAGTAATCATCCGGGCGATCTACAGATACAGCCACCCCATTCACCCCGGCAATGGCGGCTTCCATAGCAGCTGTAACCGTACCGGAATAGGTTACATCATGACCGATATTTGCATTGGGATTGATACCTGACACCACAATATCAATTTTCTCAGTGATAAAACCTAATAAAGCAAGTGCCACACTATCTGATGGAGCACCATCTGTACAAAAGGCGGGTGTTTCATCTGCCAATCGGGTTTCTCTAACACGCAGCGGCCTCTCCAGAGTTTTTACATGACCTGAGGCACTCCAGTTACGATCGGGTGCGAGAACAGTCACCTTGCCAAATGTTTTCATAGCATTGGCAAGCGCCAGTAACCCGGGTGCATTCACTCCATCATCGTTGGTAACAAGAATATGCATAGAATTTTCCGTATTCAAAGAATTAATGACGCCGGCGTTTTTTCTTTTCCGTCTTGACAGGCTGTATGTCACTTGCCGGGGTTTCAACGACAGTTGGTGCTATTTCTGTCTGGGCGGTTTCCTGTTCAGGTGCGGCAACCCGGGGGCGATAATTGAACATGCGGCTGATCACGCCCGAACGAATATCACTCAGCAATTGGGTAAACAGTTCGGATGCACGTCCTTTATACTGCACCAGTGGGTCGCGCTGTGCGTAGGCTTCCAAACCGATGGAAACCCGCAGTGCTTCCACCCGGGTCAAATAATCCACCCAAAGCTCTGAAATGACACTCAACAACAATTGCCGGTAGATGCTGTTGATCACATTTCCGCCTAACACCTGGCGGAGAGCCTGTTGATCTTGTTCTTTCCACTGATCGATGGGTATGTTTGACAATCCATTATAACGATCAGATTCTTCACCATTTAATAATCGCTTCATTGCCCAATCTGGCGCCATCGTCTCAGTCTGCCGGATGCGGTTCCACTCGCTGAAGCCCCACATTTCCAACATCGCATCTTTTGCACCCGAGAGATGATCCAGAATATCCTGGGTAATGTGGGCAACCTCGCGGTCTACCAAATCTTTCGCTGCCAGGTGAACATAACGCAGTCGGGTTGTGCGCTGCCAGACCTGCCGGTGCGTTTTCTGATCAAATGCCAGACGGGAACCCTGCGAGAGAAAACCCATCAATTGCACTGCCAGATTCTCTGTAATGGGCTGGTTCCCCAACTTTTCAAAAACGCCATCCAACTCACGGGCAATCTGTCCCTGCTGGCCAAATAGTTTGTCACGGTTTTTCCTGAAGAGCTCTTCCAACTCGTGAAGCATATCACCGGCAATCGCATCCCATTCTGACTGCTGGTAATGGGCGGGCTTCATCGAAAGCCCTTCTTCCAGACGTCGTTCAAAGGCGCCAATGAGACGGGTGATGGTAAGCCCGGTTAGAATACTGTATACCTGATCGACAATATCTTCCTTGATCTGTTTCGGTTCAGACAGTAATCTGCGTTGCTGATCGCTGTTCAGGCGGATAGGCAGCCGGATTACCGAATTCAATTCATCGAGGACCTCCTGGGGGCGGCGGGTATCGGTTTCATCCATGTCTGTCAGCCCGTCGATAAATGCATCCAGACTATCCAACCGCTCTTCAATTTGCATCTTGAGGGTTTCTTCCGATTTATCTATCAATTCACGGGCAGCTTCTAATAGATGACCCTGTTCAGCATCGTATGCCTGTTCAGCAAGATCCAATAACTGCCGTTTGAGATCCTCCCGGCTGCCAGAGAGGTCAAGTTTTTCCAGCAGGAGACGTTGGGTATAGTTTGGATAGAAATCCTGTCCCCAGAACATATTGGGTTGAATCTCTTCCAGGTAAGCCAGCAATTTCCAGGGACCTTCGAGATCCTGCAACGCTTCTGGAATGCGGCGGGTCAATTCAGTTTGCAGCATTTCCTGTACATCTTCAGTCAGGTCTTCCTTGGTGAAAACGCGGTCACGCTGACTATAAATCCGGGCACGCTGTGTATTGAGCACATCATCGTATTCCAACAGATGTTTCCGGACATCAAAGTTGGTGCCTTCCACCCGGGTTTGCGATTGTTCTACAAGTCTGCCGACAATACCGCTTTCGATGGGTATAGACTCATCAAAACGCAAGCGTGCCATTAAATCTTCGACCTGTCCGCCGCCAAACAGGCGCATCAGGTCATCCTGCAGTGAAAGATAGAAACGGGAAGAGCCGGGGTCACCCTGACGGGCGGCACGACCACGCAGCTGATTATCGATACGGCGGGCTTCATGCCGTTCCGAACCGATCACATGCAAACCGCCCAACTCACGAACCATTTCCATCTGGTCCATGTAGGTGAGGAACATCTGCGCACCGGCATCATATATACCAAACTCTTCAGAAGGGATTTTTCTCAATGCTTCAAAACGCTCTGAGAGTGTCATATCAAATGGGTTTGGATAACCGGCACGTTTGAGAACCCGGTTGACGTCATTAAGGATATTGTCATTCAATTCGCCACCGAGCTTGATATCCACACCACGACCGGCCATATTGGTGGCGATGGTGACGGCACCGAAGGCGCCTGCCTGGGCGATGATCTTAGACTCTTCGTCATGCTTCTTGGCATTTAAGACCTGATGCGGAACCCCGGCTTGAAGAACCTGTATCAAACGATCTTTATCCTGCGAGCGTAGCTCCATGATGGAGATGAGCCGGTCCAGGTTTTCGTCATCTTCCATGTTGAAGGAGATGCCCAGTTCGCGGGCAAGCTGGCGCATTTTTGGTATTTCAAATTCCTCAATAGGTTTGTTGAGGAAAACCAGTTCGGGTATTTCCTGCTCCATCCCCTTATCATGATGCTGATCCAACCAGACTGAGCGTATTACCAGCGTCTGCAGCAAACGGCGGACTGATTCTGCATGTAAACGGTAGCTCAGGTTCTGGGAGTGTTCCACCGAGGTAGTACCCACCAGCTGTGGTCGTCCCATCACATGGAAGCGGATTATCTCTTGAGAGATTGCCCGGACTTTTGCTTCCACTGTCCGGTAAACAACATCAGGGTAATCTTTACGCCGCCAATACACCGGTTTTTTGTCAGGATCAACGGAGCGGGCAAAATAGCTATACTTGTAACCTTTTTCATCCTTCGCGGGTATTTCTACCAGTTGACTGTTGTTGCGGGTGGCAACATATTCCAGGTTGGTAGGAATGGGAAGTACATCGAGTTTATAGATCTTGCTAAACTCTTCTGCTTCGGTAAGAGCGGTACCTGTCATGCCCGCCAATTTGGTATACATGCGGAAATAATTCTGAAGGGTGATGGTGGCGTAGGTGACATTTTCCGGCTCAACTTTCACGCCTTCTTTAGCTTCCACCGCCTGATGTAAACCATCAGACCATCGGCGACCCGGCATGAGACGCCCTGTAAATTCATCAACGATTACAACTTTACCCGCCTGTACCAGGTATTCTTTATTGCGCTTAAAGAGGAACTGTGCCTTAAGTGATTGCTCCAGGTAACCCATAAGACGAGCCTGATGTGGGGTCATCTCCTCCGGCCGGTCGGGATCACGTAAACTCGTGCCGATCAGTTGTTCAGCGTGCATCTCACCAATTTCAGTGAGGGTTACCGTGCGATCTTTTTCTTCTACTTCATAGTCTTCTGGATTTAATTGTCTGACCACCTGCGCCATCTTCACGTACCATTCGGTATCATCCGAAGCAGGACCAGAGATAATCAGTGGTGTTCGTGCTTCATCAATCAGGATGTTATCAACTTCATCTACGATGGCATAGTGGTGCCCGCGCTGAACCCGATCTTCGAGCCGCATGGTGGTGTTATCGCGCAGGTAATCGAAACCAAATTCAGAGTTGGTACCAAAGGTAATATCTGCCAGGTAGGCTTCCTGTCGTGGAACTAGACGTAACTGGTGCTGATCTTCATGGGGGGAGGATTTTTCCTGATCCACAATGAATGCCAGCTTCCCGTTTTCAGTTCGGTTTGCCATCTGTAGTACGCCCACAGAGAGACCGAGCATATTATAGATGGGTGCCATCCAGCGTGCATCGCGGCGAGCCAGATAGTCATTTACCGTAACCAGATGCGCACCTTTTCCTGCCAGTGCATTAAGGTAGAGCGGGAGGGTGGCTACCAGGGTTTTACCTTCACCGGTACGCATCTCTGCAATTTTGCCTTCATGCAGGGTAATACCACCTATCATCTGCACATCGTAATGCCGTAATCCAATGGTACGTTTACCGGCTTCCCGCACAGCGGCAAATGCTTCAGGCAGAATATCTTCCAGAGATTCTCCCTCCGCCAGACGCGTTTTGAATTCAGTTGATTTTTCTAACAGTGCTTCATCGGACAGGCTTTCAAAATCCGGTTCCAGCGCATTAATTTGCTCAACAACGTCGATTATGCGCTCAATTGCTTTTCTATTTGGATCACCGCCAAGGACGCGGATAATATTCGTGAACATAGGCTTCCTTCTCTAGCTTGGGTATACAGACTGGATTATAGCATAGCGAGTATCACCCATATATGTATGTGAATAACAGTGAATCGGGTGTATTTAGCAATGTCGAAAATATTGAGAAATTAATCAGACAAATCCTTTATTAATTCCAAGAATCGGTATATAATACATGTGCCTTGCAAATATGGGCATGTGTGCGTTAGCCGCTTGACCTGCATTTTAGGTTTACGGCTATTTTTTTCGACAATAAGTCGAATAATAGGAAAGGGAACATGGAAACAAAATTGTATGTCGGCAATTTGCCGTATTCAACTACAGAGGAAGAATTGCGCTCTTTGTTTGCCGAAGCAGGGACCGTAGAATCTGTAGATGTCATTAAAGACCGGATGACCGGCAATTCAAAAGGTTTTTGTTTTGTTGTAATGGGAACTCCGGAGGAAGCGGAAAAAGCTGTTTCCATGTTTAATGGTTACAATTTCAAAAACCGCGAATTAAGAGTGAATGAAGCCCGTCCCAAAGAAGAAGGTGGACGTGGTGGATTTGGCGGTCCCCGCCGTGGTGGCGGAGGTGGATTTGGTCGTGGCGGCGATGGTTACAACCGCAATAGCGGTTCTCGTCGTTTTTAATCGTTTTTAATAAAAAAGGAAGAAAAGAAATGTCTGATCGTGTTACCGGAACCGTAAAATGGTTCAACAGCAGTAAGGGTTATGGCTTCATCGCCCAGGAAAATGGTCCTGATGTATTTGTTCACTTCTCCGCTATTCAGGCGGACGGCTATCGTTCACTCGAGGAAGGCCAGAAGGTCGAATTCTCGATTGAAAAAGGCCAAAAAGGCATGCAAGCCGCCAAAGTTACAATTGTATAGTAATCATCATTGTCACGTACAACACCCGCCAAATGGCGGGTGTTTCTTTTTTAATTTTTTACCAAAGAAACCCGTAATCTCCTTTTTTATCGGTTTGAATGTCGTTTATTCACGCATCATCCTGTTTTTGATCTATGCCAATGTACAGATATTTAATTACATCAAACAACTGGAAAAGACAAAATAAAAGAACTTATACAAATAAATCCTTTTTGTCCTTGACGAATTCCCCTACCTCGCATATACTACCGCCAACATGAAAACTTTTCGCTTCGCCCATCTGCATCATCATCCCCGATATACCCCAGGTATTCCGGTGGGCGCAGCGCGCACAACCAGGTAGATTTTAGGGTTTCCCTACTTTCAGCCCCCGGAATTCCGGGGGCTTTTTTGTTCTTCCAGGAGAGTATGTATGTTTCCGATAATCGATGTAGAAACCGCTCAAAGAACTATTTTGAAACGCCAGCCAGTGGATGAAATCCCGGTTTCTGTTGGGATTCAAAAGCGCCTCGCAACCATGTTTGGCGAAGGCACAACACCTGCGCAGGCTGTATCCAGAATTTTACAGGATGTAAGGCGTGGCGGAGATCAGGCATTACGTTATTGGACCGATAAACTGGATGGCGTTAGTATCAAAGATTTTCGGGTATCCGCTGAAACCATCCGCCTGGCAATGCAATCCATCGATCCG
The DNA here is from genome assembly GCA_964648485.1 of uncultured Leptolinea sp. Lineage (GTDB taxonomy): Bacteria > Chloroflexota > Anaerolineae > Anaerolineales > Anaerolineaceae > DAIOEK01. Next base: position 164,744 of record CAZYOF010000007.1, on the reverse strand, counting down.
GACCTGTTCAGTGCGCTTAAGCTGGCAGCCAACCGGATCGAACTTTTTTATCAAAAACAACCTAAGATTTCATGGATGGATCAATCAATGGGCGGAACGCTGGGGCAGGTGCTGCGTCCAATAGAACGAGTGGGAGTATATATTCCAGGTGGAACCGCCCCCCTGCCATCAACCGTATTGATGTCAGCCATCCCGGCGAAAGTTGCGGGTGTTAAGAATATTGCACTTGTCACTCCCCCGGGAAAAGAGAACGGTTTGGTAAACCCTGTGATTCTCGCAGTTGCCGCCCTGGCAGGTGTGGATGAGGTATATACACTGGGGGGAGCACAGGCAATTGCAGCGCTCGCATATGGCTCTGAGAGTATCCCGCCGGTTGAAAAGATCGTAGGACCAGGCAACCTGTTCGTGACCCTCGCCAAACGACAGGTGTACAGTATCGTGGGTATTGATGGTCTGGCTGGTCCTACCGAGACTATCGTCATCGCAGATGACAATGCAAACGCAGCTTGGGCGGCAGCCGATTTGCTCGCGCAGGCAGAACATGATGTTCTTGCATCTGCCATCCTGCTCACACCCTCACGAAAATTTGCCGAGCAGGTACAAACTGAAATATCTGCATGGCTGGAAGGGAAGGCTGATGCGAGTCTTACCCGTACAGATATCCTTGCCCAATCGCTGCAAAATCGCAGCGGCGCTGTCATCGTTCGCGACCTGGATGAAGCGATCCGGCTATCCAATGCCTACGCGCCTGAGCATTTGAATCTCTCTGTCGTAGAACCCTGGAACTGGTTGGACAAGGTTACCAACGCCGGCGGAGTCTTTGTTGGAGAAAGATCATGTGAAGTAATGGGAGATTATGTTGCCGGTCCTAGCCACGTCATGCCCACCGGCGGATCAGCCCGCTTTGCTTCACCGCTGAATGTATGGGATTTCCTAAAAGTAATCAGCGTTGTCGCCCTCGATCAGCCCACAGCAGTTGAACTCGGCAGATCTGCCGACCTGATTGCGCGGGCAGAAGGTTTGGATGCTCATGCCTTAGCCGGGCGTCTACGAGCAGGAGGTGTGTCAGAGGAGTAATGAATTTGTACAAGCCATCATATTCATCATATTTACACAACACAGAAGGAGAAAAAATGAAAAAGCTTTTTGTTTTACTGAATGTACTGGTCATTGCCGCCATGCTGGGTGCCTGCGCTGCCCCGGCACAGCCAGCCACAGCCACCAGGGTGCGCATCGGAACCCAGCCATGGATCGGTTATGGACCCTGGTGGATTGCTAAAGAAAAAGGGATGTTTGAGAAGTACGGACTTGAGGCAGAACTGGTTGATTTCATAGAAGATAAAGAAGTGAATGCCGCTTTCGCCAGCGGAGAGATGGAAGCAGCCAACCTCGCCACCCACACCGCTATCAAACTTTTCAGTGCTGATGTGGATCTCAAACTGGTCCTCCTGGAAGATGTATCAACCAGCGCAGATGCGATTCTGGCTGAAGAAAGCATCACATCCATTACTGACTTACAGGGGAAACAGGTTGCCTATGAAGAAGGCACCACCAGTGATCTGCTCTTGAACTACGCTCTCATGCAGAATGGTCTCAGCCTGACAGATGTAACCCCCGTCCCCATGCCAGCCAGCGATGCAGGTACGGCTCTGCTTACTGGTAATGTACCAGTTGCGGTCACCTATGAACCATACATCTCTGAAGTCCTTGCCCAGAACAGTGCGCTGAAACCACTTTACCTGGCAAGTGAACGTCTCGGATTGATTTCAGATGTACTGGTTGTAAATGGTAAATGGGCAACCTCCAACTCCGAAGCCGTCAAAGCCCTGCTGAAGGTGTGGGATGAAGCTCTGGCATTCTACAATACGAATCCAGATGAAGCGAAAGAAATTATCGCCAAGGCAGTTGGAAGCAGCGCAGCAGACCTGGAGACTGCTTTTGAAGGGGTTGAATTCTACAGTCTATCAGATAATCAATCTGCCCTCAGCGGTGAATTTACAGCCACCATTCAGGATGTTGCCGAAGTATCACAGAGTATAGGGTTGTTCGATGAAATACCCGATCTGGCAAAACTGGTGGATGCGGGTTTTCTGAAATAGGATATGGCAAATACAGGAAATAAATATTCTGCTCCAGGAAGAGAGCCGCGTGGAACAAGGAGGAGCGCGCGGCTTCTCGACCTGCGTACAGATATCCCAACGCCCATCTATATCACCGCGGGGATAGGGTTTATTGCCCTCTTCCTGATCACATGGTATCTGGTCACCGAACTCGATATCGTTTCTCCCATCTTTCTCCCATCCCCGGCGGCTGTCTGGCAGGAACTACTACGCCAGATTCGAGAGGGTATTCTATGGCAGGATACCACCGCCAGCCTGTACCGCATCACTCTGGGTTGGGTGATCTCCACCCTGGTGGCAGTGCCAATTGGCATATTAATGGGCAACTTCCGTTTGTTTGAGGGTATGTTTGAACCTTTCGTAGATTTGGTTCGCTATATGCCGGCAGTGGCATTTGTTCCCCTCACCATCCTCTGGGCGGGCGTGGGTGACAGCCAGAAGATCTGGATCCTCTTCATCGGGACATTCTTTCAGGAAGTCCTCATGATTATGGATAACGTAAAGAATGTCCCCCGGGAGTTGATCGAAGTCAGCTCCACTTTTGGTTTATCCAAATGGGAGATACTCAGAAAGGTGATTTTACGGTATGCAATGCCCGGAATCTGGGATACCTTCCGCATCACACTCGGTTGGGCATGGACCTATCTGGTTGTTGCTGAATTGGTGGCTGCATCAGTTGGGTTGGGATACAGGATTATGCGGGCACAACGTTTTTTACAGACCGAATCGATTATTCTGGGAATCTTGATTATCGGCTTACTTGGATTGGTCACAGATTTTGTGTTCAAACTGATCTATCGCCGCGCGTTCCGCTGGATGGATCGGAAAGGAGCCTGAGATGATTGAATCCGCCCTTGAACTTAGAAATGTATGGGTCAAATTCACTCCAAAAAAGCAGGAGGAAATTTTGGCTGTGGAAGATGCGAGCCTGCATGTTGGTGAAAATGAATTTGTATCCCTGATCGGACCATCCGGTTGTGGAAAGTCAACCCTTCTGAGGGCTGCTGCCGGTTTGGAAAAGCCAACCTCCGGGGTGGTTTATGTGGATGGCAAGGTAACCAATCTACCCGGCGCCGACCGCGGGATGGTTTTTCAAACATACACGCTGTTTCCATGGTTGAGTGTGCGCGAGAATATCCTGTTTCCTCTACAAAAAGGCAAACTTGATGAAGCTGAAAAACAAGCCCGCGTGGATGAATATATCAGAATAATAGGATTGCAAGGATTTGAAAACGCATACCCCAATCAACTATCAGGGGGCATGCGCCAGCGGGTAGCCATTGCGCGGGTTCTTGTTTACCAACCCAGAATCCTGCTGATGGACGAACCTTTTGGGGCTTTAGATGCACAAACACGCATGCTCATGCAGGAATTACTGCTGGAAGTCTGGGAGAAAAACCGGACTACAGTGCTGTTTGTCACCCATGATGTGGATGAAGCGGTCTTGCTTTCGGACCGTGTATATATCATGACCGCCCGACCCGGCAAAATTCAGCAGGTTGTGGATATCAACTTGCTGCGTCCGCGCAACGCGATTGAACTGGAAAGCAGCCCTGATTTTGTGAAGTACCGCAGGCAACTGCTGTATCTGGTTCGTGTGGAAGCGCGCAAATCTTTTCAAAACACAAATGCAGATGCGGAATTAATATAAACTGCAAGATAACAAAAGGAGGCGGCTTGTAATGAACAAGCCGCCTCCTTAATGATTCAATTCTTGAACTAGTTGCTTGCTATCACCATTAAAGATTCCTGGGCTTTTAATTGCGCCTGTCTGGCAAGGTCAGTTGCGGCTGCCAGAATGCGGAGTGCTTCTTCTGGGTTGTGGAAACCCATGCTGTTCTCGGCAGCCACAAAATCCCAGCGGGTCTGCGCTGCTCGATGTAATTGGCGGGCTTCTTCCAGTTTGGCAGGATCGTGTGCCGGATTTTCTCCTGCAATTTTCATGGCGGCAATAGCTTCCGTAATTGCTTTTTCGGTGTTCAGCAAAGTCGCATTTACACTATCCTGGATAATTTTGACCCTGCCAACGACATATTTCACATCGGTATGGCAGGTGGCGCAGGCTTTTTCAGGTCGGAGTAATGGACTCGAGACGTTGTGGCTGGTGAACTTGACCGCCCCATCTCGCGTGTAGGGCATATGGCAATCAGCACAGGCAACCCCGGCATTAAAGTGTGTGCTTCCATTGCTGTACATTTCAAATTCAGGATGCTGTATCTTGATCATGGGAGCTTTACTGTTCAGATGCTCCCAGTCTTTGAAGCCGTATTCGTTATAGTAAGTTTCAATCGCTTCAATTGTTGTGCCCTTCTCCCACGGGAAGGTAAGATAATTGCCCTCGCCTTTGAAGTAGTATTCTACATGGCAGTTGGCACAAACTACAGTCCGCATTTCCTGACGGGTAAATGTTTTCCAATCCTTCCCCTGGGCAAGCAGTGCCTGTTCTAGCGCCGGGTTGGTAACGATCAACCGCATCGTGTTTGCTTCATGGCAGTTTGCACATCCAATGGGATATTCCACCCGGGGAGTTAATTCAGCAAACGACATCTTATCGTATGCTTCCATGCCCAATTCAGCCCATAGAGATGGATTTGAGGATGATTTGCAGGAGTAACAGGTACCCGGAGTTTTGTCTGAAATGCGTGCGGTGCCCTGAACATCTTCCAGAGCCCACATATGACCGCGCTCTTCATTGTATTCCTTGCTGAATGAATAACCGGCAAATAATTCTTTCAGGTAAGGATCAGCTTCAAGTTTTGAAAATGGGTCTGATCCACCGTATTGTGTACGGGTGAGATTTTCTTTTGTTAACTTGAATGTGGAGTATTGATTTGGGAAATTTAATCCCCACTTTGCTGAGTCCGGCTCCATGGGTTGGATGACAACCAGAGGTTCAACGCCACGACGCTGGGCAGGCTGATTGCGAAGAAAGAGTAACACCCCAATGGATATACCAGCCAGAGCTATGATAATAATTGTAAGTAAAGCGGGTTTGAACCATTTCTTCTGCGTTATGTTCATGGATGATTCCTTTCTAAATCTGGCAATTGATATAAGCCTTTGTCTTGGTATGGGAGGATGGTAATGCCTCTTTCACCATGGGCAACATTTCGGTGACATTCAAAACAGTAGCGCTCTGAATCCATCATGCCATCAGAAATTTCTGAGACTGTTGTAGCGTGGCAGCGGATACAGTTTTCCTGGACGATATTCTTGGTTTCTTCTTTTGCGCGTAACGGCTCGGGAATCTGATTTAATGTGAACATGGTCACGTGGATCATGCCGTGTTTGGCTTTAATAAAGTATTTTGGAATGAATTCGTGGGGGGTGTGGCAATCTACACAGGTTGCCCAGATTTGATGCCCACCGTGATACCAGCCTTCGTAGGCGGCATCCATGACATGGCAGTTGTTGCATGTGGTGGGGTCATTGCCAAGATAAACCGTAAAATCCGTCACAACCATACCTACTGCCAGAACGGCAGCGAGACAGATGAGACCAACTATGATGGGTATTTTCAACGATTCACCTTCTCATAATATTTTAATGTATTATAACATATTGCACAAATTGGGCAAACTTTATCAGATTGCTTTGAAATGATAATCACTCCTGTTATAAATATTGCAGAAAGACGTATCCTTACTCACCATCATTTATTCGGTACGATTCTTTTCAGGTTAGAGATATGGACCAAGCAGATTTATCAGTTCATTGGGTTTTTACGCATCAGGTGCTCCCAGAGCTGTTCCACAAAACGCCCGACATGTTTCTACGTCTGCTTGAGAAGGATGGAAACAAATTCCTGCATTTTTACTGGGATGAAGCAGCAAAAAATAATAAGCTACACAGCACTTCCATTGCCGGAATGAATTATGAGCTGCGTAAACCAAATGACATAACGTATATCAGTCTGATCACCCTACCGCCACCTGATAATTCTGGTGAAAGCCATTTCGCCGCCTGTATTTATCGTCCTTACCGGGTGATGCCATTTGGATTTATTTCAGATGTCAGCAAGGTTTTGCTTCTGGATAAAGCAGGCAAGCCTGGAATTGCGAACCTGGTTGAAATTACACCCAAAAAAGACAGGGTGGATTTACGCCAGATTGAAGAGGTATCCAGGCAGAGGTTTTTAGTAGAGATTTATCGTGAGCTAGATTTGGAATTCCCCAAGCAAAAATAATCTTATATGGAATGTGTCTGTCGTGGATTGAGCACATCATTCAATCCATCACCTAAGAGGTTCCAACCTACACTAAAGAGAACAAGTGCCAATGTAATGGGCAGGAACACCCACCAATTGGCGATTAAATTTCCCCCTAAACCCACCAGGTAGTCACGGGCATAAACCATAACCATTCCCCATTCAGATGGAGATTTCAGGCCAATAAAGGTGAAAGATGCCTGCAAGAGAACAAAAGAACCCACATCCTTTGAAAAGAGCACAATCATGGGGGAAATAGAATTCGGGATGAGATGCTTAAAGATGATCCTGCCAGAAGATGCCCCCAGAGACCTGGCTGCCTTGATATAGCTTAATTCCTTATTGCGGAGGACAATACTATTCATCAGCCTGGCATAAGGCATCCATGAAAATAATATGATCGCAAGCAAGGTAGCATCCATATCCATTAATAAATTTCCCAACCACGCGGCAAACACACCTGGGTCTTCCATTCCATGCGGATTTATTAATGTCCAAATTGTATTACCCGCCAATATCAATGTTACCTGCTGAACAACCACCACACCCACAATAACAGGAATGGCTAACAGGGAATCGGTTATTCTCATGGCAAGACCATTGATCCATCCCCCAAACCAGCCGGAGGTAGTGCCAATGACGATACCAATGAATCCGGTGATTACCGCTGCTAATAACCCGAATTTCATGGCAGACCTAGTCCCATGAACAAGCGCTGTCCAGATATCAATCTGGATGGCGTTTCGTCTGGTTGGCAAAGTTCCTAAGGGTGTCTCGGGGGCAGGTGGATGAGGTAGTATTTTATATATGTCATTTTCCCAGTTTAGATCGCTGACCCAGGTAGGATCAGGATTCGGAGCCAGCCAGTCTGCACTAACAGCGATGACCATGAAAATCAGAACGAGAATAACCCCCAGCACATTCTGCCAGTGTCTGAAAAATCTCTGAGACTGGCGGTTTTCTTGTATGGCTGATGAGAGTTGTGCAAGAGCATCCCTGTTCATTTTTCCAGCACTCCATCTCTATAACGTGGATCCACGATTGCCTGAACCACATCAAGAATGAACATAATGCCCAATACACATAGTATGCAAAAAACAGCAAAACCCATTACCGAAGTGACATCAGGGATAGCGTTAATGGATTCCATTAACGCCGAAATCCCTTTAAGGCTGAAAGTATGCTCAATTACTATCGCTCCGGTAAATAGAGTGGTCGCTCCGAGAGCGCTGCTTGTAAGCGAAGGAGAAATAATAGTTCTCAGGATGTGCTTGTTTACCAACCTGTTTTCAGGTATTCCCCGCGCTTTTGCAGCGATAATGTGCTCTTTATGGAATTCTTCCATGGTTGATACTCTGGCGATTCTTGCCAGTACAGCCCAATTCAACAAACCCAAAGAGATTACCGGAAGAATCAAATGTCGGATGGCGTCCCAGGTAACATCCAACCGGCCATTCAAGATACCATCGACAGTTAGGAAGCCAGTGAAAGGAATATAGCTCTCACTGGAGATAATTGAAGATATTCCAAGACTCATTCGTTCTGGAGGAAACCAATGCAGTCCAATATAAAAGATATTTAGCAGAAAGATACCAATAATGAACTGTGGAACTGATAAAGAAGTAAAGGCGGTAAAACGAAACAGAGTGTCAAACCTGCCATTCGGACGCCTGCCTGCCCGCAACCCACTCCATAAACCGGTAGGAATGAACACCAGCATGGTAATCAGGGTCAATTCCAGTGTGGGAGCAGAACGACGCAACAGTAGAGGAAGCACATCACTTTGCAACAGCGGACTGTATCCCCATTCTCCTTTTAACAGTGAGGTTGCCCAGCTAACATATTGCACAGGAAAAGGTTTGTCCAATCCCTTTTCCTTAATAATTTCCTGCGTAAGACGCTGCAATCTTTCGGTGGTTAACCTATCTGACCTGCGCGGCAGAAATAATGATGCTCTTTCTTCAGGAGGTGTAAGCATCATAAATCCATACAAAACCATGGTAATTAATACCAATGATATGGGGATGGCAATTAGCCGACGCAGGAAATACTTAACAATTGGAGGCATGAGTTTACCAAGCTGTTACATTTTATTTTATACCCGAATTATCAAATGGTGCTTTATAAGTTTCTCACCCGCATGTGATAGAATCACATATATCTTCAAAATTTAATGCAGGTTATCCAATGAAAGATGCAACTTATCATGTATTACTCGTCAATGACGACGGGATAAAATCTCCAGGTCTTTTTGCCGCAGCAGAAGCTCTCTCGCAAATTGCCTATGTAACCGTTGCTGCCCCACGCGAGCAATGGTCAGGTGCCGGACGTAGTCATCCCCTTTCATCGGACGGCATGATTAAAGTCAAAAAACTCCCTGTAAACGGCGAAGACTGGGAAACCTATGCGGTAGGCGGATCGCCTGCGCAAACGGTTGTCCACGCCATCCATGAATTATGCCCCCGGCGTCCGGATCTGGTGGTATCAGGAATCAATTATGGAGAAAATGCAGGTAGCGGGGTAACCGCATCCGGTACAGTGGGTGCAGCGCTTGAGGCAGCCAGTATGGGCATTCCCGCGCTGGCAATCTCGCTCGAAGTACATCGTGATTTTCAATTGTCTTACTCTACAGAAATCGATTTTTCGGCAGCAAAACACTTTACCCGGTATTTTGCTGAAAAAATGCTGACCACTCCTCTACCACATGATGTTGACTTATTGAAAGTGGAAGTACCTGATAACGCCACCCCCGAAACACCCTGGCGAATGACCCGTTTATCTCGTAGACCTTATTACAAATTGACCATCCGACCGCGCCAGAACCTGGAGGAACCGGTTCACATTGATTACGATGTGGATAAGAACACATTTGATCTGGAACCGGATGGCGATAATTATGCCATTCTGGTTGACCGACTGGTGGCAGTGACCCCGATGAGCGTGGATTTCACTTCGCGTGTGGCTCTGAATGAGCTAGAAGGACTCTTACGTAAATAAGATAGCAATTGGGGCTGATGAGTATAAAAAGGGAACGGAAAATTCCGTTCCCTTTGTTATTATCCTGGGTACCACTGCAACAAGAAATTAGAACAGCATATTATCGTAGGTTTGCAACGCCTTCATGTAATTCCCGCGTTCGAAAGCCTCAGGCTCTGCAACCGCCTTCTGGCTCATCGCACCACACATCTGATTAACTGATTCGTACTCATGGTCCACCATCCAATCAGTAAATTCAGCCAGCATACTACCAGCGCGATGGACCCCGTGCTCTATCAGTTCAGATGCGACCATGGTTACAGATGCACCCGCAAGGACAGCTTTGACCATATCAACACCGGTGTGAACGCCACTTGTCAGAGCAAGATCGGCAGCTACCCGGCTATACAAAATTGCAACCCAGCGTAAAGGCAGGCGTAGTTCAGCTGATGTTGAGAGAACCAGATGCGGGGTTGGTTCCAATTTCTCCAGGTTGAAATCAGGCTGGATAAAACGATTAAACAGAGTCAACCCATCTGCCCCGGCTTTTGTTAATTCAGATGCAAAATTCGGCAAGGCGGTAAAAGACGCACTCAATTTTGCAGTCATGGGTATGGAAATGGAACTGCGGACAGCTTTAACAAGATCAATATAATTTTTTTCGAGATCCGCCGCCGATAAGTCTATGCGCGTAGGAATATAGTAGAAATTCAATTCGAGCGCATCCGCACCGGCATCCTGCATCCGTTTGGCATATTCAACCCATCCCCCGGAAGAAACGCCATTCAGACTGGCAATAATCGGAATATTCACCGTACGTTTTAAGGCAGAAATATGTTCCAGATACTTTTCTGGACCTATGTTGTAATGCTCAAAATCTGGATAAAATGTGGATGCTTCTTGAAAGGAATCTGTTCCGCGGCTCAAAAAGTAATCAAGCGCTTTGCTCTCATGGTTAATTTGCTCTTCAAATAATGAATATAAAACTACAGCAGATACACCTGCATCTTCAAGCTTTTTTACTGTTTCAATTCTTTTGGATAATGGTGATGCTGAAGCCACCAGTGGATTACGTAATGGTAATCCCATAAAACTAGTTTTTAGATCAGTCATATTTTACTCCCCGATTGAATATATACTTCATTATAAGCAGGACACGGATAATGCTGTTATCCGTGTCCATTGTTATTTACGTTATTCTTCGGCTTTGTATTGTATGGCTGCCATCTGCCTGTAAAGGTCGAGTCGTTTTCGAACATCTTCCTTTGCCGAGTTGAGCAGCATTTCTGCCCGGCTTTCGTCTGCCTGTACTAACATCCGGTAGCGAGTTTCGTTGTAAACATAGTCTTCCAATGGAATACTGGGCTCGCGCGAATCGATGGTGAGCGGATTTTTACCCTCATCAACCAGGGCGGGATTGTACCGGTAAAGCGGCCAGAAGCCAGAGTTGACCGCAGCCTTCTGCTGATCCAATCCCTTGCGCATATCGATACCATGGGCAATACAATGGCTGTACGCAATGATCAGGGATGGTCCTTCATACGCTTCTGCTTCAAGGAAAGCTTTCAATGTGTGCTGGTCATTTGCGCCCATCGCGACACGGGCAACATAAACATAACCGTATGCCATGGCAATCATACCCAGATCTTTCTTGGGAAGACCTTTGCCCTTGGCGGCAAATTTAGCGACAGCTGCCCGGGGTGTGGATTTGGAAGCCTGTCCACCGGTATTGGAATAAACCTCGGTATCAAGCACCAGGATGTTCACATTCCGCCCGGAAGCAAGCACATGGTCTAGACCACCATATCCAATGTCGTAAGCCCATCCATCACCACCCACGATCCAGACACTCTTCTTCACCAGTTCATCGGCAATAGAGAGCAGATTTTTCGCCCGTGGATCATTGACCTTGGCAAGCTTCGTCTTAAGCTGCTCAACCAATTTGCGTTGTACAGCAATACCGGCATCAGAGCTCTGGTCGGTAGAAAGGATCTGATTTACCAGCTCATCTCCAATTTCTATGCGTAATGCCTGGAGTAATTCGGTGGCAAATTCAACGTGTTTGTCGAGGGTCAGGCGCATACCCAGACCAAATTCAGCGTTATCTTCAAAGAGAGAATTTGACCACGACGGACCGCGACCTTCTTTGTTGAATGCCCACGGCGTGGTGGGCAGGTTTCCACCGTAAATGGATGAGCAGCCAGTCGCATTGGCAATGAGCGCCCTGTCACCAAAGAGCTGAGAAAGCAGTTTTACATAAGGTGTTTCACCACACCCAGCACAAGCACCCGAGAACTCAAATAAAGGTTGCAGGAGTTGTGAGTTTTTCACAGTTGTTGGAGCAAATTGAGTACGATCGGTCTCGGGGATATTCAGGAAGAAATCCCAGTTTTTGGCTTCTTGCTCACGAATGGGGAGCTGGTCTGCCATGTTAATGGCTTTTCGACCAACCTGGGTTTTATCTTTCGCCGGACAGACTTCTACACACAAAGCACAGCCGGTGCAGTCTTCCGGTGCCACCTGGATGGTGAATTTGCTGTCGGGAATTTCTTTGAATTTCGCATCGATTGACTTGAAAGATCCCGGGGCATCTTTGAGATGAGTCGGATCATAAACTTTCTGGCGGATGACTGCGTGCGGACAGACAAAAGCACATTTGCCACACTGGATGCACAGATCCGGTTCCCAGACCGGAATTTCCAGGGCAATATTACGCTTTTCCCATTGTGAAGTACCCGTAGGGAAGGATCCATCTACTGGCATGGTAGAGACGGGAAGGTTATCCCCTTCAAAGACCAGCATCTTTCCTAAAACGTCTTTTACAAATTCCGGTGCTTTTTCAGGGATGGCAGGCCGGCGGCTTGTCTTGCTGGTCACGGTAGCTGGAACATTTACCAGTTTAAGGTGAGCCAGTGTATGATCAACCGCATCATAATTCATCTTGACTACTGCTTCACCGCGTTTACCATATGTCTTTTTGATTGACTTCTTGATCTCTTCAATGGCTTCATCGCGTGGAAGTATGCCACTGATGGCAAAGAAACAGGTCTGCATAATCGTGTTTACGCGGTTCCCCATACCCGTCATTTCCGCAATTTTATAACCATCAATCACATAAAACTTGAGTTCCTTCTCGATGATGTCTCTCTGGACTTCCTGCGGGAGGTGATCCCAAACTTCTTCAGGACCATAAATGGAATTGAGCAGGAAGGTTCCACCCTTTATGGCGTGCTTGAGCATATCAAAACGCTCAAGGAATGAGAATTGATGGCAGGCAACAAATTGCGCCTGGCTGATGAGATAGGGCGCCCGAATTTCTTTAGGACCAAAACGGAGGTGCGAAACAGTCACCGTGCCCGATTTTTTAGAATCATAGTAGAAATAGCCCTGTGCGTAGTTGGATGTTTCTTCACCGATAATTTTGATGGAGTTCTTGTTGGCACCAACGGTTCCATCGGCACCCAGACCATAGAATAAGCAGCGGACTGTTTTTTCATCTTCGATATTGAAGGCGGGATCAAAATCGAGGCTGGTATTGGAAACATCGTCATAAATACCAACGGTGAAATGATTCTTAGGATTTTCTTTTTTCAATTCATCAAATACCGCTTTCACCATGGCAGGGGTAAACTCTTTGGACGATAACCCATACCTGCCACCGATCATCTGCGGTAGTTTTTTGAAAGGAGTCTTGCCAAGGTCAAATGCTTCTACGATGGCAGAAGTCACATCCAGGTAAAGGGGTTCTCCACCAGCGCCGGGTTCCTTGGTACGGTCGAGGACAGCGATAGATTTTGTGGTTGCGGGCAGTGCCTTAAGGAAGTGTTCCACAGAGAAAGGACGGTAGAGATGAACCGTAACAACAGCAACTTTTTCGCCACGAGCGTTCAGATACTTCGCAGTTTCTTCAGCAGTCTCGGCTCCGGAACCCATCACAATGATGATGCGTTCGGCATCAGGTGCGCCTTCATAATCGAATAAATGGTACTGCCTACCTGTTTGTTTGGCATATAGATCCATCATCTGCTGTACGATGGCAGGTGTGGCAGCATAGAATGGATTAACCGTCTCTCGTCCCTGGAAATAGACATCAGGATTCTGAGCTGTTCCCCGTAATACCGGGTGATCAGGTGAGAGCGCTCGTTCGCGATGTTGCCTGATCAGCTCATCGTCAATCATCGCGGAGAAAACTGAATCCTGAATCCGCTCAATTTTGTTCACCTCTGCCGAGGTGCGGAATCCATCAAAGAAATGCAGGAATGGAATGCGGGTGCGTAATGTGGCGGCATGAGAAATCATCGCCATATCCTGAGCTTCCTGCACTGAGCGGGATGCCAGAAGCGCAAAACCAGTGGATCGGGTTGCCATCACATCGGAGTGATCGCCAAAGATGGAAAGCGCCTGCGCTGCCAGTGAGCGCGCAGAAACATGGAAGACAGTCGGGGTGAGTTCACCGGCAATCTTAAACATGTTTGGGATCATTAAGAGGAGACCCTGAGAAGCCGTAAATGTGGTGCTGAGTGCTCCTGCCTGTAAAGCGCCGTGAACTGCACCGGCAGCGCCACCTTCTGACTGCATCTCTACCACCGAGGGAACAGTTCCCCACATATTTGGTTTATTGGCCGCGGACCATGCATCAGAGAATTCGCCCATCCCGGAGGATGGTGTAATCGGGTAAATAGCAATTACTTCGCTTACCCGGTATGCCACATGAGCGACCGCCTCATTGGCATCGATGGTTACCATTTCTTTTGTCATTGGAAATATCTCCACACTTACATGATAAACCGCCCTTGGGCGGAAAAGTTCGCTGTTTAGACAAGTTAAGCCAAGTAAGCTTACCCCCAATGATACCAGTGATTTAGTTATTTATATCATAAAACAAGATGTGATTATGTCACATTAGGAGGTTGTATATCTCTATAGGGGGGACATAACATTATTGTATAATCTGTACATATTCAGAATAGAAGCAGGATAATCATGAATATTTACTTTTCATGTTCAATAACTGGTGGAAGAAAAGACCAGGAAGCGTATCGCGCCATTGTGGATGCGCTAATTAAGGAAGGACACGTTGTACCCACAGCCATATTAGCGGATGAAGATGTAATTTCATATGAAAACTCGATGGCAGCAGAAGAAATTTTCAGGCGGGATATCCAATGGTTGGATGAATGTGATGCGGTGATCGCAGAAATCAGCACACCATCGCATGGCGTGGGGTATGAGATAGCCTACGCTCTACAAATAGGGAAACCTGTTTTATGCGGTTACCAGGCAGATAATAAAATATCCAAAATGCTGGAAGGTAATACTCATCCTTGCATAAAAATCTATCCTTACCGCAATATTGATGACTTGATTACCCAGATTAACTTATTTTTAAATGGTAATTGAAAAATATCCGCTCACGTGAGCGGATTTTTATTATTGCATCAATATTTTTTTAGGCGACTGCTGCTTCTGCAACGGGTAGTACAACCGTTACATTTGTGCCTTTATCAAGGGTGGAATCAACCCAGATTCGCCCCTGGTGGTTATCCACAATTGATTTGACGATGGCAAGCCCCAACCCGGTGCCCGGCATATCCGAAGTGGCATTAGATGCCCGGTAAAACTTATCAAAGATATATGGCAGATCCAGTGGTGGAATACCACATCCGGTATCGCCCACCTGGAAAATTAGCTGGTTACCATCCACCTGAACTTCCACCTTGATTTTCCCGTTCTCGGGGGTGTATTTAATGGCATTATCCACCAGGTTGTCTATCATCTGCCGCAGCTGGATGGGATTGCCAAACAACGGAGGAACCTTATCGGGAAGGTTCCGGGTAAGCTGCAGTTTCTTTGCCTTCATCTTCTCGGCAAACATATCCAGCGAACCATCAAGCAGGGTATTCATGGATACGGTTTCCTTGCGGGTGTCAAAACCGGACTCAATTCTGCCCAGGTTGAGGAGATCGTTTACAAGGGCGGTGATGCTGTGCACACTCGCCTGAACACGGTGGATGAAATCTCGTTGGAGATCATTGATCGGACCCGCCCGGTCGAGCAACTCAATATATCCTAGTATTGCTGTCAAAGGTGAACGCAGGTCGTGTGATATCGTGGAGACAAAATCATTCTTGAGGCGATCCAACTTTTTATGGTAGGTGATATCGTGGAAAGTAATTGCAATTCCCACATCTGTAATCGGTGTTAACTGGGCAGAGAATACCCTGCCGTCATCCAATTCCACCTCACACTGGTTTGGATAATGTTCTGAGCCCGGTGTTTTCATCAAATCCAATAATTCTGGTTTCTGAACCACATCGCTAAAGATCTTTCCCTGCAGATTGCTGTCACCCAGGTTGAAAGCAGATCGGGCGGTCTGATTGACAAGAATAAAACGCTGATCAGGATCAAGAACAATCGCCCCATCCTGAATATTGGTCAGGATGGTCTCCAGCTTATTGCGGTCGTACGTGGCAGCAGAATACAGGTGCGCGTTTTCAATAGCAATGACGGCATAATCTGCAATGGTGGCCAGTAATTTAACATGGTGATCTGTAAAGCTGGTGCGGTTGTGGCGGTTATCTACACCCAGAACCCCAACGGTCTGTCCCCGGCTTTGCAGGGGAACGTAAATCAGGCTGTGCACCAGGTATGATGTTTTAATTTTTTGAGGCGTCTGTTCATCCAGTAAGACTGGTTGCCCCGTACGGACAACGGAACCAGCCAGTGAATCGTGGATGGGCAAACGGAAGGTGCGGACAAACTCTTCCTGAAAGTTCCGGCTGGCGCGCATATACAAATCGCTGCTGGCTTCATCCATCAGCAGGAGGCTGCCTTCTTCTGCGCCAGTCAGATCGACCGCAGCATCCACAATCGATGCCAGAACATAATCGAGATTTAGTGAAGCTGTAATTGAACGTCCCAATTGCGCCAGAGTTTCAATTTCATCCATGCGGCGCTGCAGGCTGGCAGTTGCCCGTTTTGATTCAAGAATGACCCAATCTTTTCGGAACTTTGCCTGTTTGATGGAACGCTGCACTGCTGAAAGAATATCTTCCGTCTTTAAAGGAAGACATAGATAATCCATCACACCTGTTCTCAGTGCTTCTTTTAATAGTTCTGGTGTATCAGAATTTACAAAAAGCAAAACGGGCAGGGCTGGGTAGCGCCGGATTAAATTACGGGCAAGCTCCAATCCATTTCCATCTACCAGCTGCTCACTGAGGATAACCAACGAAGGCTGGGTGTTTTCCAGCATTTTCTCTGCCGCAGCTTTTTCTTTTACTGCGGTCACACTATATCCTGCTGAACGTAAGACCCGTTCCAGCAAATAGTTGGCTTGATTTTCCGAAATGATTACAAACACTAATTCTTTAGAGTTATCCGTCATATTGTAAGTCCAGGTTATTTCTACTTAATAATCCAATCAAGCAGGCGGCAATAATGTGAAGTGGAAAATAGCTCCCTGAGTGGGGTTTGATTCTGCCCAAACTTTTCCACCATGGGCAGTGACAATATCCTTAACCTGACCAAGCACCTGTGTGCCATTTGCTCCCTTGCGGGAAACTTCTTTTTTGCCACTATCCTGTGCCAGATTTAGTTTTTGAGTCTCTATTTCAGCCACACTATTGCGGACAAGGAAGTGGATTTGACCATCCATCATCTTTTCAATTCGCATGGCAACCTGCCCGCCATGGGGTGTGTTGCGTAGCGCGTTTGTGATCAGCCGGTCCACCACTTGATCCACCTGATCTAAATCTGCATAAGCAAGTATTTCATCTTCAGAGAAATCAGAGGTAAGCAGAATATCATCCTCTTCAGCGGCACGCTTGTACCGCTCAATTACCTTCTGCCCTATTTCGACCGCATTGACCGGTAGTAATTGTGCCGGTAGCGGATTTGTAGGAATCTTCGTTACTTTATCCAGTGCTTCGAGACTTTCCTTCAACTTCAATATAGTTGAGTCAACTATTTTTTTCTGGTCGGGTGTTAATTTACTGGTGATTGCTTCAAGGTTGCCAATTGCCTCTTCAAGCGGATCAGATAGGTCTTTCCCGGCTGTTTTCAACACATCGCTCTTGGTCTTTGCACCCGCTTGAGCATTTTCTGCAGCTCGCTGCATGTATCTTGCCCGCTCCTCCAATGCCCGGAATAGCCTGGCATTTACCAGTGAAATGGATGCATAATCCGCAACCGCTTCGACCAGTTTTTGTTCGCTGCTGTTAAATGGTTTTGGTGCACGGCGCACGATGGCTAGCAATGCAATCACTTGTTTCTGAACTTTAATAGGTGTAATTAATGCAGATTGTCCGAGATCGTTAAATCGGAACCGTTTGAGCGGATCGCCATGGATCGCGAGAGTCTCGCCAGACATGGCTACCAGCGAACTGATTCCATCATCCCAGGGTTGACCAACCTTGCTCACTAAAGAACCGGGCAAGTTTTCGTGGGCTGCCAGGATAAATCCGCGGTCGCCTTCATCTCTTACGAGAAACCAGCCGATATCACCATTGGCAACCTTTACAGCTCCATCCACAATCTTATCAAACAGGATAGCCTGATCGGTTACCGAAGTTACCGCCTTACCAATGGAGAATATGGTTGTCAATTCCCTTACACGATTCTGCAATTCCAGGTTGGTCTGCTGAAGTTGGCGGTCTAGCCTTTCGCGTTCGCGGCGATCATGAACCTGTTTTAAAACACGCTCAACAACCGCAATTACTTCAGCTTCTTTAACCGGCCAGAGCAGAAAATCTGTTGCGCCCAGCCGGAACGATTGCACAAGGTCCTCTTCTCCACCCTTTTTTGTTAGCGCAATGATAGGTATGGATATCCCCTGTGAGTTGAGGGCAACCATCAGGTCTTTTCCACTCAAACTGGGCAGGTTTAAATCCACAATCATGATATCTGGAGAGAATTGGATCGCTTTGGCAATGGCAGCCTGTGCATCAGCAGCAGTCTGCACCTGGTAACCCATAGATTGCAGAGCCTGCCTTGCGATCAGGTCGCTGATATCAGCATCATTTTCAACAATTAATATACGATCCCGGTTAGTTCCCATGGAATTAATAATAGCATAATTTTATTTTTGATAGTCAAGCATACTGATTATCAGATAATCAGCTTTTGAATACAATATCCATTTTGCTACTTTCTAGTTTTTCTCTTCAATCTACGGTTTTTGGATCATCCCCCTTTTCTAATATGCATAATGGTCTTTATTTAAAATCACTTGCGGGTGGCATCCACTCATCGATATTGCGTAATACACGCGGTACAAGGGCATACCCTTTTACTTTGATACCCGGAATGGATGGAAGGGTTCGACGTAGAAATTCACGCATCTGATGGCTGTCTTTAAAGCGGGCTTCGATAGAAAGATCGGTTGATCCCTGCCCATATGCAATATACGAGATTTCCGACATGGAAAGAAGCCTATCCAGAATTGCCTGCTCATAATCCATGGAAGCTTCAATAAATACATCTACTGCAATGACATATTCAAAGGCATAGGGATTCACGATTGTAGTTAGCCGGATGATATCCCGCTTAATCAGCGATTCAATCCGATTGCGCACAGTCCGCTCATTCAAATTATGCAAACGGGCAATATCTGCAGAACTGATCCGTGCGTTCTTGCGCAGTTCTGAAATAATCAGCAAGTCGAGTTGATCAAAACGGTGACGAATGGCCATATATTCCGAATAGGAAGTTCAGGTTTCCGAAATCTATTTAAGTATAGCATAGCTCAAGTTTTAGACAAATGACAATGTGATGAATAAATGGGACAGTGTCCTTGCCAAACAAAATCTTTTAGGTAAAATGAAAAGCCTATGACAGGAACATGGATTAATGCGGCAGCAATCATATTGGGCGGAAGCCTGGGTGTTTTCATGGGCTCCAAACTCAGCGACCGAATAAAATCTACCCTCCTGGGAGCATTGGGATTATTTGTGATCGCCCTGGGTGTACAGATGTTCTTAAAAACCGGGAACAGCCTGATTACGCTGGGCGCCCTGGTGATTGGGGGCTTGCTTGGTGAATGGCTTCGTATCGAAGAAGCTGTCACCCGCCTGGGGGGATGGCTGGAAGGAAAGTTTGCGCACAATAATACATCGGATGATCGTGAAAAATTTATTCGCGGATTTTTGACAGCATCCGTATTATTCTGCGCCGGCCCCGTGGCAATTTTAGGATCGATCCAGGATGGTGCTCTTGGAGACCCGCAGCTGCTGATTATTAAATCCATACTTGACGGTATCTTTGCCATGTCCTTTGCTTCCACCGTGGGGGTGGGGGTAATTTTCTCAGCTTTTCCTGTTTTTGTTTATCAGGCTGTGCTTACTCTTCTGGGTGTCCAGCTGCAACAGGTGATCAATGAAGTAATGCTACAGGAACTAACTGCGGTGGGGGGTGTCGTATTAATGGCAGTGGGTGCGTGCAGCATTTTGAATCTGTTCAAATTACGGGTTGGCAGTCTGATCCCCACATTGTTGGTTGCACCACTTATCGTCTGGCTTGCCCAACTGCTGGGTTGGATGTAGACTAGCAATAAATAAATATGGACACAAGTACGAGTAACGTTTCACTGATCCAAACACCAGCTTTACAAACCATTCTCACCATCGCTGCGTATCTTCTGGCAGCCTGGATTCTTACCATTATCTCCAGGTTGATTGTCAACAAGGTCTATTCTATTCGGATTAATGCCCCCAAAGGCAGTAAACCCAGCCCGGAACGTGCTCAAACGCTCAGGTCTCTGGTATCCAGCCTGGTAAGTTTCTTTTTCTTTCTGGTGGCAACTGCATTATCTCTGTTGTTGTTTGTAACCCCTAGCACATTGGTATGGGTATTAGGTTTATTCAGTGCGGCTTTTGGGATAGCTGCAAGACCTATGGTCTCAGATGTACTTTCAGGAATTGGATTTCTGTTCAATGAGACTTTTGACATCGGTGAAAAAGTGGAATTTGTTCAAGGCAGCGGAAATATTCAGGGTGTAATCGAAGCGGTTAATCTGACCACCACCTTGGTACGGGCGCCAACCGGCGAACAGTTTACGCTGCCCAATGGCGAAATCAGGATCGTTCGCAATTTCAGCCGTGGAAAATTTTCTCAAATTACCATCACCCTCTATGTCTCGCCAGATGACCTGACAAGAGCTTCGGATATTTTAAAATCCCTCGGGGTGGAATCATTCCATCAGGTAGGAGACCAGGTAGAACCCTGGAAAGTAATCAGTTCATCCAATATGGCTGCAAAAAAGGTGGAGTTAACTATCATGGCAAAAGCTGTTCTGGGTCACGGAGCAGAGCTGAAACTGGAATTAATCGACCTCATCCATGAGAGGTTGCGCGCCGCTGATATTCATTTACTAGAATAAAATACTTCCGCATATGCGGAAGTATTTTTGGTATTAATTTGATTTTTTTACGCGATGACGCTTATCTTTACCAAACATCATGGAAAGAATAAAGCTTACAACGCTGATGATCAGAGCGCCTACAATCGCTGTCCAAAAATTATCGATTCTAAATTGCAAACCGAACCAGGCTGCCACATATTGAGTTACCCATAGCATCGCCGCATTGGCGATAAATGTGAATAAACCCAGTGTTAGTACATACAACCCGCAAGTCACAAAAGAAAAGATCGGTTTGATGACTGCATTCACGATACCGAAAATCAAAGCCACCAGGATGATGGTCATCGTCGGGTTTCCACCGACCGTGATTCCGGGTAATAACCAGGCGGTTGCTGCAATAGCAAGCGCATTAATAACCAGTCTGATGATAAACGAGTCCATTTTAGCCTCCTAGGATTAAATACGCCGAAAACTTCAAAAAGTTTCGCTGGGATGGCAAATTAATTGTTTTTCATCCATAGATAATGGAAACCCCACCCCGGCAAATCTACGTACATCCCGGTTCCTGTCATCTCGTCCCCTGATCGGTAGAAAACATCCCCTTTTATTAAATCAACCAGCTTCCATTCCTTCCCACGAAGAACATTCCACGGGAGGATAATGTGCGCCTGACTCTGGCGGTCATTTAAATTTAAGACCACTAATAGTGTTTCATCTTTATAATGCCAGCTCCAGGCTACCATATTCAAATGGCTCTGGTTGTCATCCCAACCGCTTCGCTGACAGATTTTCCATTTGCCAGCCTGGCAAAGCGGTGAAATTGCTGTGCGGATGAGCACCTGGTAGAATTTTTCCTGATCATGGATGGGTTTCTCATCCATCCGGCGCTGGAGAAAAACAGGTACCCGAACCTTACGCCCCTGAATTTGTCCTTCATGGATCAATCTATACCCCGGTAAAGTTGCCAGCATGATGGCTGCCTGAATCGACCGTAATGGTGATAATCTGGCAGCAACTCTTTTCTCGTCATGATTCTCTATGAACAATACCCTTTTCTGGATGGGCGGGTGACCTATTGCCAATCGTTCCAGCAGGGCTGCCGGATTTCCTTCCATTATTTTGTCATAGAGAACTTTATCGTAGCATGCATCAAATCCCTGTGCCAGTAATTCATCTTCTTTATCCCAGTATGCTTCAGCAATAAACATAAATTCAGGGTGGGTATGACGGATCGCATCGATCAATTCACCCCAGAATTCCTTTTCCGGAGGAGGACCAACCCGCTCTCCCCAGGTTTGGCTGAAGACCTCATTCAGGCAGAGCATAGCCATGTCGCAACGCACCCCGTCGCATAAACCGGCGATTTCATCCAATGCATTGGCTGATGCCAGGCGTGTGTTTGCAGAAAATATGTTTAATTGGGCTGTATCGCGCCAGGGTGGGAAAAACGGGTCTTTTCCATGAGCCAGAATTTTTCCTCTGGCTTCAAAAAATTCTCCCCCATTACTGAGTAACTCAGCTGTTTCGCCTCCCACAAAAAACTCAGGGTGGTCTGTTACCCAATCGTGGTCGCGCGCCAGATGATTTGGAATAAAATCGAGAATCAGGCGCATGCCATATTGTCGCAACCGCTCTCTGAAAATAAAAAGCGCCTGGTTGCCACCCAGAGATGGGTCCACCGCATATCGGCGGACGGCATAAGCAGATCCGATGTTGTCATTAATTGTGAAATCAGGTAGGGCGGCAAGGAACTCTGTTATCTGCTCATCATTCAAATTGGATACACGCTTGCTTTCAGGGCTGCGTTCCCATACACCCATTAACCAGATCACCTGAAAACCAACCCGCTGCCAACCAGCCAGAACTTCATCAGGCACATCAGCCAGGGTGATTGAATCACCATAGATCTGGCGGATTTCATACATCCACACCCGGGTATTGATTTCATAGATGACTGGATTTCCAGGCAAGGAAGAATTCATATGTACCTCCCCTTCTTTTATAATAGTTTGCAGCCGGAAATTCAAGCAACCGGATAAGGATGAAAAATCTGCCCCCGTTTATTACTCGGGGGCAGTGTGTTTTATGCTTCTTCTTCAGCCGGAACGGGTTCGTTGGGTCGCCGCGCTCGGTAAACAATCCGACCACGGGTCAGGTCGTAGGGAGACATCTCCACCCGAACATGATCACCCAACAAGATGCGGATATAGTACTTTCGCATTCTTCCAGACAGGTATGCCAGAACTTCGTGGCCATTTTCCAGTCTGACTCTAAATTGGGTTCCGGGTAGGGCTTCCACTATCCGCCCATCAACCTGAATCTTATCTTCTTCTTTCGCCATACTCACCTCAAACAGGCTCTGAACTAAGCCATGTCAATCGTTTTGGAGAAGGTGCGCCTTCGCATGCGGCGGGCAGCTTTTTTCTTCTCAATTCGACGCAGTTCACTTTTGGAGATGAACCAGCGTTTTCTACGTACTGTGCTTAAAACACCGCTTTTAACAACTTTTTTGCGGAAACGGCGCAGGAGTTGATCCTGAGATTCGTTTGGGCGTATCACTACTGATGCCATGCTATCTCACCTCCTTCCAGGGTATAAATAAAAAAACCTCGCCGGGCGTAAGATTTCCGATCGAGGTAATTATGCTGATGCATGGCTAACCTGGAAGAAATCGCTACGTCCTCCTATAAGAATTGACTTCATCTGGATTAAAACCAGATGAGACACCAAAACCGCACTGATTATACATGAAAGCAGGTGGTTTTGTCAATTTACACATCATGTGCTGTGAATCAGTGCAAATGTTTAGGATGCTCACCCTTCCAGTAGAACCCACTGAGCGCAAGCAGCAGTATCGCAGGCATATAAAAGTGCCAGGTCAGGGGTACGCTGATATCTGATAAAAAACCGATCTGGATATTGTGTACCACGCCCACCACTTCCGTGATAAACCAACTGGTCACACCCGCTGCAATTAACCACGAATTAACCTCAGGAAACATTTTCCTGCGGACCACTTCCCAGGCTATCCAAAGGGATGCGGTAAGAATGAGAGCGTATGCCAGAGAAGGAATAAACTGATTGACCTTGATTAACATCGGACTCAGGATAATCAACAATGCGATGACCGGCACGAAAAAATACAAAGAGAAGAGAAGATTCTTCCAGGGGGATATAGCTTTACCGGAAGGTGTAACACGCAGAAACTTAAACCCCTTTGCATGCCGAACGATGAGGATGATATGCGCAACAATTGATAATGCCGCCCCAATCAGGAAGATAACGCTGGTATCTACACCTGGTTCGGCATAAACATAAATGCTCATGCTGATATCCACAACCAGGATACAGAGAAATGCAAACAGTAACTGTCTAAAATCACGGTCGTGTAATCGCCAACGATAACTCAAAAGGATGAGAATCAGACAGAGCAGGGAGACGAGAGGTTTAACAAAGGCAGGGTATTTGGAATTCAGCGACTGCAATGCATTCAGCCAATCAACCGAGATGAAGCTGCCTGTAATGAACAATATCACACTCACGATAGCGATCAACCAACCATATGGTAAACGCGGAGACTTACGCGTGCTTTCGATCATACTCCCCTCCCAATCTTGAGATTAGATTACATGCTTTCAGCTCATTTTGGATCTCTTCAGCCGAGAATACTCCGCAGAAGAAGCAAACCAGCAAGAGATTTTCCATCTATAATTTCACCCCGTACCGCCATCTCCAGAGCATCCTGGTAGGTTATTCGTTCAACTTCAATGAATTCATCATCATCCTGTTCGAGTGGAGATTCATACAATCCGGTCGCCAGAAAGAAATGCAACTTTTCGGTTGAGTATCCGGGCGCCAGCCATAATTCACCTAATTTTTCCAACTGCCGGGCAGCCATACCCGTTTCCTCGCGTACTTCTCTTCCGGCACAAACCAGGGGGTCTTCTCCGGGATTTAAAGTGCCTGCAGGTAATTCCAGTAGTATCTCTCTGGTGGCGGGTCGATATTGTTTGATAAAGAGTATCCGGTGTTCCTCATCCAGTGGAATAATGGTTACTGCTCCGGGATGTTCAATAATTTCATACACCACATCGCGACCATCGGGCGTCTGTAAATAATCCTGGCGCAATTTAAAAGCCCGTCCCTGAAAAGCTATTTCTGATTTTTTATGAGTGAATTTTTTAATTTTTTCAACCATGTTTTCCTCGGTATTTAATGAACACCCGCGGCATCCATCGGATACCGCGGCGGAATTTATAAAATTATGTGAGCTTATGGAATTTGTATGACCTGACCTGTGGTCAACGTGTAAGGTTCTTTCAATCCATTCACGACAATGATCGCCTCTGGAGAAACATCTCCATATAGGCAGGCAATTTTTGCCAATGTATCTCCCGCTTTTACAGTGTAACTGGCTGGATGCGGAAGCAACGCACGATCACCTGAAGACCAGCGATGTCCAGTACCGGGTATGCGTAGAATGGTACCCGCTTCCGGTTTGGATTCAGTTGTAAGTTTATTGACGCTTAAAAATTCGCCAATATCAATATTGAACCGGCGCGCAATGCAGTAAGGTGTTTCAAATTCCTGCAGGGTGTAAGAGACCGGCACCTTTAATGTGGGAATATTCACAACCACAGGCTCTGCTGTCGTGCCTTCTGGGACGGGAGTTAAGGTGACTATGATTTCAACCGCTGATGTGCCTTCAACAGTCGCGTCAATTGGTTCTGTGACCGCGGGTGTAGCGGTTAGCGGTAAGGATGTGGGTTTTGAGGCTATTGCTGTCTGGGTTTGGGCAATAGAAATTTGTGCAGGATTGGATGTGGCAGTTGGATTTAATTTGGGCTCGGTTGGCACCGGGGCGACTGATGCGGGTCGCTCACAGGCAGATAAACCCAAAACCAAAATCGCCAGGCTCATAATCCATAAAAGCGGATGTTTTCTCATAGCGCGTATCCTCATCGTTCTCCCATCATCAGGATGGGAAAAAATCAAACCGTGTTAAGAGGATAGCATAACGCCGCCAGAGCGTCAAGAAACGTCTGATAAAGGGTTTTCTTACTAAAATGTAAACTTTTGCATTGATAACCATCCTGGTTCATGCTACAAAAGAGTTATTCATAATCGCAGAATTGATTCAGGGAGGTGTGCATGTCAGGTGAACCAGATTTATCGCCCGTTGAAATGTCAGAAAAAGCTGTTCAAGTCGGTATTCAAAAAGCGGATTGGAGCATTCCGCGAATGCTGGTTTTATCTATTCTGGCAGGGATGTACATTGCGTTTGGAGCCATCTTTGCGACATTAACTGCAGCCGGCGTCGGTGGAGTAATACCATATGGTATCACCCGGTTAATTTCAGGGTTGGTTTTTTCTGTAGGTTTGATCCTGGTCGTTGTAGGTGGAGCAGAATTATTTACAGGAAACATCCTGATGGTAATTGCCCTGGCGAAGAAACAGATCACCCCGGGCGGATTAATCCGGAACTGGGTAGTGGTTTATGCCGGGAATTTTATTGGGTCCATACTTACTGCAGTTCTGGTTTTCTA
Source organism: uncultured Leptolinea sp. (assembly GCA_964648485.1). Classification (GTDB taxonomy): domain Bacteria; phylum Chloroflexota; class Anaerolineae; order Anaerolineales; family Anaerolineaceae; genus DAIOEK01. The sequence continues at coordinate 138,536 of CAZYOF010000007.1, read as the reverse complement.
TTCAGGGCATTTTTCTTCCAATGGAGGCAGTATCGGAATGAACATGCTTTCCATTGCCGAATCAAAAACTTCTCTTACATTTATCCACGCATTTTCATTGGGTGTATTATGTAACATTTTAGTCTGCCTGGCTGTCTGGCTGACCTACAGCGCGAAAAGTGTTTCCGGTAAAATCCTTGCCATTATTCCACCCATTTCTGCTTTCGTGGCTGCGGGTTTCGAACACAGCGTGGCAAATATGTATTTCATCCCCATGGGATTACTTGTTAAATATGGAGCAGATCAACCCTTCTGGGAGCTAATTCAAAAATCCGCTGCAGATTTTTCACACCTGACTATCTCCGGATTCTTCGTAAACAACCTCCTGCCGGTCAGCCTGGGTAACATTATTGGCGGATTAATGATTGGCATCGCCTACTGGTATATTTATTTGTACCGGAAGTAATCTGTCTCATTGAAAGTTTGCCTCCCCTCTTTTTGCCCGATACAGTAAAATGGAGAAAACAATTCTATTTGGAAAAGCCAATATGACTGATGCAAAGATTGATTATCTGATTGAAGCTGTCCATTACCAGCCGGATGGTTGTATCGACTGGGTCCGTCTTTATGAAAGACGTGGATCATCGTTTTCAGATCGTGAAATATATAGCCGGGATCGGCTCATCGAATTATTAAAAAACCGTAAGGCAGTCTTCACGGGTAAACGGCTTTCCGGTCTGGCGAGCACCTTTGAAGTTGTTAACCGCGTCAACTTCTCTGAATCAGATGGTAAATCTGTAGTAATCCACACCATTGAAGAAGCTCCAGAGAAAGATACGCTGGAAAACGTCCCCATCCTCTGAATCCGGAAACTGCATGTCTGATCCTCTGTTATCCATCATCATCCCAGCCCATAATGAGGAAAACCGGCTGCCCCAGGCAATCGGACAAATCATTGATTTCTTACGTCAACAACAATATATAGCCGAAGTGATCATCGTAGAAAATGGCAGCAGCGATTCGACCTGGGAGATTGCCCAAAAAGCAGCTGAAGAATATGCAATGGTCCGGGCGATCAGAGAGGAAGGCAGGGGCAAAGGACTTGCCATCCAGCGTGGAATGTTGGAATCCCGGGGGGATTACAGGTTTGCCTGCGATGTTGATTTCTCTATGCCTGTGAGTGAGATCAACCGTTTCATACCTCCACAGATGAGCGAAGATATCGTTATCGCATCCCGTGAAGCTCCCGGATCAAAACGGTACAACGAACCTGAATATCGTCACTTTATAGGACGGGTATTCAACTTATTGGTACGAATCATCGCACTGCATGGTATTCATGACTCACAATGCGGTTTTAAATGCTTCTCACGTAAAGCAGCTGAAGAGTTGTTTCCACTGCAAACGATCATGGGGTGGACTTTTGATGTGGAAATATTATTCATTGCCCGCAAGCGAAAATACCGGATTTTCGAGCTGGGTATTCCCTGGTATCACGACCCCAATTCCAAAATACGGGTATGGCAGGATTCAATCCAAATGCTCTTCGATCTGTTAACTATTCGCTGGAATTATCTGACAGGCAGGTATGCGCCCAAGGCTTGATCCATCGGAAATACCCCCGTTCCCAGATCTAAAATTTGAATCCACGCTCTGGAAGAAAGGGGTCTTGCAGATTGCGGGTATAGACGAGGCAGGACGGGGGTGCTGGGCAGGACCGGTGACAGCAGCGGCGGTGATTCTTCCCGCTAATACGGCCATCGAAATCACGTTGCAAGGAGTGAATGATTCGAAAAAATTAAAACCGAATCAACGGGATACGTTCAGCAGAATTATTAAAAAATCTGCGCTGGCATGGGGAGTTGGATTTGCTAGCGTTGAAGAAATTGATCAATATGGAATTGTTCCTGCCACAAGGCTGGCGGTAAAACGGGCTATTTCAGAACTTTCCATCTTACCTGCCCATTTGCTGTTGGATTATCTCACCCTGCCCGACCTGTGTATCGGACAGACATCCTTAATTAAAGGGGATGCGCGCAGTCTCACTATTGCCGCCGCATCGATATTAGCTAAAACGAGCCGGGATGAGACCATGAAAGAACTTGCCCGGGAATACCCACAATACGGATTTGATCAGCACAAAGGATACGGAACGGCGGTGCATCGGAAAGCCATGAATGAATATGGACTTACCCCGTTGCACCGCCGCAGTTTTAAACCGGTTCAGGTTATGATCAGTTAGTTATCATCCCCATCGGGTTGGTCTGCCAGAATATCTCCAAATTTTTTCTTTTCAGGAGAAAATAGAAATTTCGTCGCTTCAGCTGCAATTGAAGGGATCAGAAGGAGCGGCAAGATCTCAGACCATTGTGCCCATCCCAGCGGGAGTGTATCAAACACCATATTTAATCCGGGTATATATACGACAGCCAGAATTAATACCAGGGAGCTGAGTACCGCTATATTCATCCATTTATTAGAGAACAGCCCAACCTTCATAATCGGGTAATATTCTGATCTTGCAGTAAATGCGCGGAGCAATTCTGAGCAGCTTAAGGTTACAAATGCCATTGTCTCAGCATAGGCATAATGTTGAGGATCGACTATCCTTCCAATATAGTAAGCGCCTAATGTGACAGCTGTAATCGCGATAGTCTGGATCAGGATACCAATCCGCATATATTTATTGATGATGTTCTCTTTTGGTGGTCTGGGCGGCTGCGTCATGATATCCGGATCGCCTTTTTCTGTACCCAGAGCCAGCGCCGGAGCACCATCCGTAACCAGGTTTAACCAGAGTAATTGGATTGCCGTCAATGGTGAAGGCCAGCCGAAGAGAGTTGCCAGGAATATGACCAGAATTTCGGCCATATTACACGATATCAGATAGTAAACAAACTTGCGGATATTGCTGTAAATTACCCTGCCCTGCTCGACAGCAGAGACAATGCTGACATAATTGTCATCTGTCAGAACCATATCTGCGGTTTCTTTGGCAACATCCGTACCAGTGATCCCCATTGCCACACCAATATCTGCCATTTTTATTGCCGGTGCGTCATTTACGCCATCGCCGGTCATGGCGACCACATCATCGTTGGCACGTAATGCTTCGACAATTTTCATTTTGTGTTCCGGCGAAACCCGGGCATACACATCCGTCAGCTTCACTTCTTCCTGCATCTCTTTTGCTGACAGGATATTAATTTCCGCCCCTGTTTTTACCCGGTGACCTCGGCCGAGCAACCCAATGGATTCGGCTATCGCTTTGGCGGTATTTGGATAATCACCCGTGATCATAATGGTGCGGATACCAGCTTCCCGCGCTTTCATCAATGCAGGTTTCACCTCGAGGCGCGGCGGATCAATCATCCCCACCAAACCGGCAAAAATGAGATCTTTCTCCAGTGTCTTACTTTCAATTTCTTCAGGTTTCACCGGTACCAACCGGTATGCCAGACCCAATACCCGTAAGGCGGATTTGGTCATGCTGTCGTTGGCATCCATAATCTTCTGCCGCATTTCATCTGAAAGCTTGGCGGTGGTTTTATCATCCATCTTTTGATACTGGGTGCATAACTTTAGAACTTCATCAGGCGCACCTTTAACTGCTATGGCATACCATTGTTTTTGATTTACATCGTAAACAGGAGAAATATCTTCCACCTTAGGCTCGCGTATGGCGTGCACGGTTACCATTCGCTTACGAACTGAATCAAAGGGAATTTCTTCTTCTCGTGGATATGCGGAGAGAACATGATCGATTGTGGCACCGGCTTTTGCGGCTGCCACCAGCAACGCTCCCTCTGTGGGATCACCAACCATGCGGAAAGTGGTACCGGTCTCACTGGCTTTTTCCAACTGGGCATCATTATTGAGAACACTGACCCACAGTGCTGTGGTAACTGCCGGGTAGTCTTTCAGATCCACAGGTTTTCCATCTACAGAGAATTCCCCTTCCGGAGAATATCCTGAACCCGAAACATCCATAAATTGACCATCCACCCAAATTTGGGTTACAGTCATTTCATTCTGCGTGAGGGTACCGGTTTTATCAGAGCAGATAACGGTTGCAGATCCCAGGGTTTCAACTGAAGCAAGTTTTCGGATGAGTGCATTGCGCTTAACCATTTCACGCATACCCAGCGCAAGGGAGATGGTGACGATGGCGGGTAAGCCTTCTGGTACGGCTGCAATCGCAAGCGAAACCGCAATCATAAAGGTATCAACAATTGACTGTAAATCAGCATGGTTACGGAGGACGCCTACACCAAACACCAACGCGCAGATAATCAGCGCTCCAATACCCAGCAATTTGCCAAGCTCTTCCAGCCTCTTCTGAAGCGGAGTCTCTTCCAAACCTACAGATTGCAGCATGGTGGCGATTAACCCCAGCTGGGTATGCATGCCTGTGCTGACTACGATCCCTTTCCCGCGTCCATAGGAAATTAATGTTCCCATGAAAACGGTATTTTTGCGGTCTCCCAGAGGAATTTCCTGATCCAGTGCATCTACCGCTACTTTTTGCACCGGAAGTGATTCGCCCGTGAGAGCAGCTTCTTCGACTTTTAAATTCACCGCTTCAACCAGGCGGATATCTGCCGGCACATAATTACCCGCCTCCAGCAAAATCACATCTCCAGGCACAAGCTGAGGTGCAGGTACCGAAACACGATGCCCATCGCGCAGTACCTGCGCTTCTGGCGCAGCCAGTTTTTTTAGTGCAGACAGGGCTTGTTCGGCGCGGCTTTCTTGAATCACCCCCAGGATTGCATTCAGCACGACGATGGCAATAATTGCCCCGGCTTCAATGTATTCCCCCATAATGGCAGAAATGATAGAGGCAACAATGAGGAGAATGACAACAAAACTTTTTAACTGGTCCAGTACCATGTGCAAGAAACCCGGGCGGGGAGCTTCTTGTAATTGGTTGGGTCCATATTCTTTCAGACGCTTTTCTGCCTCAGCGCTATCCAGACCGGACTGTAATTGGGTGTTTAATTGGGTGACGATTTCATCCTGGCTCAGAGAGTGCCAGGATACTTGCAAATCAGGATGGATGTCATTTTTTCCAGTGAGCACTATCTGTCTCCTATGTGTGGAATGTCAGAATAATAGGATAATATCATAATTATTTAGTAGCATTTATCCTATTCGAAAATGAATAATGTAATAATCGATAGATTAAAAAAACTCTCCGGGAGAGTATATCCCCGGAGAGCAAATTCAGGATTTTGTTCATCAACTAAAAGTAGAGATCTTTGCTTCCGCGCGGTTCCTGGGTATGCATCCAGAGCAGCTCCAGTTCAGCCAGCAATTCCATCCGCCGGTTCTGGATAAACCGGTTGAGGGTATTAATTTGGGATCGTGTGGGATTAATATGCAAACCGATGCGGGAGAGCTTTTTACTAACCGGCTGGGCGCAAACCAGCCTGCCTTCCATGCGGATTTGTTTTGCATCATTGGGTAGCCGGAATTCAAAGTGAACTTTCTCTCCCAAATTCACAGGGATCTTAAATCCATCTGTATGGTAAATCAGCACCCCGAGCCCGTGAATGGAAAGATCATCCAATGTGCCCTGGCATTCATTTTGCTGGCATTGGAGACGCACCTGAACCGGATATCCGGCTTGGACCCGGTCTGAACGTCGTTCCTGCCAGAGATTTCTCGCAGGCATAAAGCTGCAGAGCGTAAGCCATCCACGCTGTATGTTTACCTCCCCCACCCGGGCAATGATCGCAGTGTTTGATTCGGGGTTACGCAGATAAACCTTTTCTTTCAATCCCGCGCACATCCGTGGATTGGGGATCTGGAAGACCGCGTATCCCTGTCCGATATGAAAAACCCGGATCGACTCGGTCAAATCCAGACCCTTGTAAGGAATGGTAATCAGGTATATCCGATCTTTATTTACCAAAGCCGGTGGTTGTATATTCGTATGGTTATTGGTCTTTTCCGAAAAATTCATCTGGCACCTCCTCACCGCTAACAATAAAACAGCCCACCAGAGAGGCGGGCTGCTGCTAAAGGTAAAGAACTCAAATCACTGTGGACTATGCTGGCTGGAAGGTGATCGGAAGCAGGTGTGCGAAGAATACTGCCAAGGCAACCCTTTCCTCAATTCTGGATTGGTGCAAAGATATCCATCCATCTGGACTCATATCATATATAGAATCCATTTCAGAATCAATAAGTTTTGCATTAATTTAAGATTAGAGTAGCTATCTTTGAACAAACCAGGTGGTTTACCTCCCCCTCAGCAGCTATAATTCATTCGAGGTGAGAACATGGAAACATTCCTGGATACTGAATCAATTATCCCCGAAGAAATAAGCCATGCAGTGTTAATTCGATGCGATCGTAGCCGTACTTTTGAAACCCTGACGACAGCGGAAGGTTGGAACGCCTGGTTTACTACAGATTCATCGTTTGATACCCGCGTGGGCGGCAGGATCATCTGGCAGTGGAAGGAATGGGGAGCTGACAGGGTGTCCACCGGAGATCACGGTCAGATTCTGGAATTGGATCAAGACTATTGCCTGGTATTTTCCTGGCATCCTGACCGTCCAGATTATGCCACCAGGGTTGAAATGGTGTTGGAAGATTCCGCGGATGGATGCGTGCTGCGTGTGCGCGAGACAGGTTTCGAGGACTCGCCATCCGGGCTGCATGCCATGATCCAATGTGCTACCGGTTGGGGGGAAGCATTGACCTTATTAAAGCTATATCTGGAGCACGGAATTAGCTATAAATAATAGACAAGTTTTGTAATATTAGAATCTATAGATCATATATACGATCTATTGGAACGATTGGATTATTACCTGACGATACGGAAGAACATACTTCTCAATCTTGGAATCAGCTATCCACAGACTGCCTTCATCTCCTGAACCCAGGTGGCATCCATCTTCTCAAGCCGTTTCTTGGTGAGATTTTCCCGCATCACTTTCCTCACCCCCGCATGCGGATGATCAATCCATTTCCCCATGAGTGGTTTGCCAGCATCCGGAAGCGCCGCCACCGCCACACTCCAGCCATATGAAAGACCGAGGGTCAGTACCCGGCAGGCATCATCCTTCGGATTCGAATAGTTCATATACCGCTGGGTGATTTCATCCAGCAGGGCAAGGGCTGCTATTGCATCCTCCCTCCGGCGGAGCAGTGCGGGTTCACAAATCGCAGCCACCACAGCCCGCTGTTCATAAGGATTGCCCTTTACCCAACCGGAGAGCTCCACCAGCAAGCCGGGCATATCCAGTTCGCCCCACAATTGCAGCGCCATGGCTACACCCTCCCGAACACGCCAACGTAAATCGGAGGCGTGGTGCCGAAGGACTGAACGCAAAGCTGGATCATCCTTTACGTACTTCCCTAATGCCATCAACCCGCAGATCACAACGAACGTTAACGGAGATTGATCCGTCAGACCCGGTTCATCGGCAGCAAGCAGTTGTTCTGCCATAGCCCGGTCGGCAGTTCTGGCTGCCGCGTATGCCATCTCGAGGTTGGCGCGTGGGGATGGCAGGCAGCTCTTTTCTTCCAGGTAAGATATCCATTCTGAGCGGTTGTTTAGTTCTGCAATGTAGGCTTCGGTTTTATTCATGCTCCCCTCCAAATTCATATACGACCATTATAAAACACGCCCGGATGGTTATCCGGGCGCGCCTTGGTATTAGCAATTTCTGGGTTTACTGAGGTTCAGCAATAAAGTACTCGTATTCAACTTGCGCGTTACCCAGATCAAGAGACGACAATGCAAAACCCGTAACTCCTTCTGTAAAATCGCGGTCGGTGCCTTCACCAATCTTGTTACCATTCACATAGAGGGTTAATGAAGTTCCTATACAAGTCGCTTCGATCAGGTTGGGTTGTTTTTGTAAACCGATCTTGGTAGAAGTACCTTTGGCTACCTGATAATAGTAACCATTATCACCGGCATTCGGATCCCACTTCCAGATCCACCACAACCCCCCACTGGAGATACTGAATTCATACCAGCCTTTATCTGTTGCACGGCAGACAACACTGGTGTTCATCCGGTTTGGTCCATCTATTTTAGTGGCATAAGTGGTCACTTTAACATCAGAGGCATAAAACGCATCGTTAAACAAATATGTATCAATGCTCGGTTTTTTATTTAGAATGATCACGCGCCCCGGTTTGTTTGTAATGGTGAAAAGGGAGTCGTCTTCTTTATAGTAGCTATACCACCCTTCCGACCAGATATCGCCATCAAATTCGGTATTAATCCCATTGCTGCTGGAAGTTGAAGTGCCGCCACTCGATGTGGTTGCACCGGATGAGCCACCCGTCAGCCCGCCGTATCCGCTCACTTCGAGCTCGCGTCCGTTCAACTGACCTTCCAGTATCTCATCGGTCATGGGGCGGTACACCCGTACAGCCATGGTGGAATCGAGATTCTTACCGCGCAAGATATCGCAGTAATCCTTATATGTGCCATCGGTGGCCAGCAAAATGTTTTCGATTTCCAGGATGATATCGCCTGCTTTGATTCCGGCTTTATCGGCTACAGAACCTGATTCAACGGAGTATGCCCAGATACCGGGATATTCATTGTTCGGACCGAAAGTGAAGGCTTCCCCGTTCACACCGATGGAATTGACATTTGTTCCCTGTTCAAGTTCTTCGATGATAGGCAGGGCTATATCTCTGCCGATGGCAAAATACTGGTTGAAATCAGGGCGGGAGCGGTAGTTCACGCCTACCACTTTTCCATCCGTGGTTACCAGCGGTCCGCCGGAATTGCCGGGATTGATGGTGGCATCATGCGCGATGACCGAGTCAATAGAGGACCAGAATGTCTGTCCATCGGCTTTACCCTTAGAGACAATTCCCTTGGTCAGGTTGTATTCCGGTTCCCCGAGCGGGAATCCGGCAGCGTACACTTCCATGCCAACTTTCACATCCCCGTCGTACCATTCCAGGTAGGGGAATTCGCCACCACTGACTTTAATTACCGCAAGGTCAGCGCACTCAGAAACGGCAACGATTCGGGCATTGTATGCTTTGGATTCACCACCCACATACACCTTCAGAATCGCCGCGCCGGTCACCACGTGATTATTCGTCACAGCCAGACCATCGGGGCTGATAAAGAAACCGGTGCCTGTCCAGCCTGCGTTAAGCTGGGTACCCTGCTGTGGATCAACACTGGTGCCCTGGGCTTCAATCTGAATGGTTGCAGATTGTACCCCGTCCAGATCGTTGACAGCATCACCGGCTGGTACGTTCGGTTCAGGCTGATCGACTTCCTGGGTAACTTCTACCGGCTCTTTGGTTTCGGTTCCACCAGAGCTTGACATACATGCTGTCCCTACAATGGCAACCAGTAAGGCCAGGAATACAAAAGGTTTAAGCACTCTCCATAACATGGGTAACATCTCCTCCTGAATAATAATGGGGTAATAATTGTTGTGTGTCTCTCTAGTATAGATATGAGATAGATATTATTCAAGCAGAAAATCGCATAAATAGGTAAGAATGATTATACGGAAATGCAATAATCTCTCAGAATCTTTGCTACATCAGTGGAATATTTTTTAAGATTCATCCTTCCAATTTGTTATTAACCGAATCATAACAAAGTGTTAATGTCGGGTTGACCTTCACTCCATATGATGAATGTTGATGATTATAACCAACCAGGCTTCGTATATATGGAGATTCCAGATGGATTTTCGTAACAGGGTTCTTTTTTTATGCACCGGAAACACCGCACGCAGTCAGATGGCAGAAGGTCTGCTGCGTTATTATGCTGATGAGAAATTCGATGTGTACAGCGCAGGGCTACAGCCCGGAGTAATCCATCCGATGGCGGTGCAGGTGATGAATGAAATTAATATCGACATCACCAACCAGGTTGCCAAAGGTGTAGAAAAATATCTGGGTAAGCTATTTATTCATTATCTGATTACCGTCTGCCATCAAGCAGAAAAGAATTGCCCTTCTGTATGGCCGGGAGTGCAAAAAAAGTTGCACTGGTACTTTGAAGACCCGGCTGCATTTCAGGGGAATGCAGATCAACAACTGGAAAGATTCCGTAAAGTTCGCAACCAGATCGATAACAAGATCCGCCTGTGGTTGATCGAGCAGGGTGTGGAGCTCTAACCAGTATATTAGAAATTTAGTATTCCATCACAACCGATAGTTCATCCCACGCAGGTGTAGAGACACCGGCATTTTCTTTTAATCTGCAAAAATCATCGTACAGGCGCCGCATCTCACCGCGCGCACCCATGGCATGATCAGAGGCAACCAGCCTGCCAATGGGGGTTACTGCCATGATTCTAAACATCCACAGCAGTTTAATGCGATTCTTCTCAAAATAATCCTTATCTTCGGGTGGTTCCACCGGGTAACCACTGGCTTCCACCACCCGGTAAGCCTCCTCAATGCTTGCTATCATTTTCTTCATATAAGACGTGTCACCTGCAATCCGGCTCAATTTTCCGTTAGCATGATAGACAGTAAAACAGATGGGCAGAATGAAAGCAGCGTGGTACTTCAGCCAGGCATCCATATGATCGGTGAAATTGAGTTGATATTTTGTTTTTTCAAATGCCTGCCGGAGCGTATCCCGCCATACCTGGTTTCCATCCAGGCTTCCCAGCATCATTCTCCCCGAGGTGGTGGTGAACCCGGAGTGGATGCTGATTACCCGGCTATTTTCCCTTCTTCCTCCGCTTGCCTGGAATGCGAACACCATCTGTTTTTCTGTCAGGCTATCCTGCTTGATTTGCTGCAGAGTATCAGAAACAGTTGTATTATTCCCGACCAGCACAAACAACTCTGACTTTGTGTTGGCAGCGATGGCTGGGAGCAGGTTATCCAACTGGTTTCGTTGAACCACCACAAAAACAATATCATAGTAGTCCTCCGGATCAAAGCGGTCTGTGAGCGGTATGTGGTCGCTGGTGGTTGCCAGTTGGGCGTAATGCCTGATCACCAGTCCCCGCTCGCGCAATTCTGCCTGACGGCTGCCCCTTGCCAGCAGAGTTACATCATTCCCCCCGCGAAAAAGAACGTGTGCAAGGTAACTACCCAGCACACCCGCCCCAATAACAAGTATTTTCATTTTTTCCCTCCCGCATCAACAAAATCCCGCCCAAACATCTGATATTTGAGTCAATAAGCCTCTTTTACACAAATTATGATTAATTTACAATATTATATGCTAATTTTTTTATTAGTATATACTAATATTGTCGCGGTTTTTCTACACAAATTACCTGTGGAGATAATTTCATCCTTAAAAAATAACATCCGGCGGTCAGGCATCACCGGATGTTCATCAATATCGAATACTAATTCTACAGGTGCATCGGCATGATCACATGCACAAAGCTGTCATCAGTGACCGGCTTCACCACGCCGGGCGTGTTGGGCGCGGTGGTTTCAAGAGCCACATTGGGAGTGCGGATCACCTCCAGCACCTCGCGCAGGAATCGCACATTGAAAGCAATCAACAGGTTGGCTCCTTCGATAGTCGCCTCTATTCCCTCTTCACTTTTGCCTGTTTCCTCGGTCATGGCGGAGATTTCCACCACGCTGCCCATGTTTTCTCCCGCCGGTTTGAGATTGAGGCGGACCACATTCGAGCCTTCGCGGGCAAAGACTTCAGCCCGTTTGCAGGCTGAGAGAAATGCCTGGGTAGAAAGAATGGTGCGAGTTTTATAGGTCTTAGGAATGATTTGATTGCAGTCGGGGAATTTCCCTTCAATTAATTGGGAAGCCACTTCCACATCTTTGAGGGTGAACACAACCTGACCCCGACCCGCGGGAACCGACATCGTGATGGATTGTTCCCCATCCACCGCCACACGCGCCAGCTCTGAAAGGGCTCTGGCGGGAACGATGATGCTGACCGGGGTTGCCACCGGTGTGGATAGAGGTGCCCGCTTCACCGAAATACGGAAGCCATCCGCTGCCGCCATCATCAACTCGTTATCTGCCAGGTTAATCTGCGCACCCATCAGTACCGGGCGGGCTTCATCCGCCGATGCAGCAAAAACCACCTGCTGAATCATTTCCTTAAAATCAGCCACATTCAGCTGTACACTGTTATCTACATCCGGGACGGGCATGGGCGGAAATTCCTGCGCGTCGATCCCTTTTACTTCTGCGGTCGATGCTGTGGAATGCACTTCCATGCTCTGTGTGCGCGAATTTAATTCGAGATTGAGGGATTCATTGGGCAGGGTGTTGACCAGATCGATAAATGTGCGGGCAGGAACGGTAAAGCTACCTTCTTCTTCAACTTTCGCGCCGATCCAGCAGGTGATACCCAGCTCAAGATTGGTAGCGGATAAGCGCAACCTGCCTTCATCAGTGGCTAATAGAATATTTGACAGTACCGGAAGGGTGGTGCGTGCCGCGACCGCGCGTGAAACAATATTCAGCCCGTGTGCGAGATTCTGTTGTGTGACGGAAACTTTCATGGCTTACCCTCATTCTTCCCCAGATATTGGTCTGATGGCTTCACTATTGATGTTCCTATTATATCCAGAATTGGTGATTTTCAAACTATGGGCAACCCGTTTGTGTGATAGAATTTTTCCAATTCTTACTGATATTAACATCATATGGCAGCCATAAAAAAATACTTAAACCAAATGCCCAGAGAGTTGAAATTGTTCATGCTGGTCACCATTGCCATGGGCATGGCGTACAACATCTATGATTCAACCTTTAATAATTATATTAATGCGCGCTTTGAATTATCAGGCTTTCAACGCTCCTTCCTGGAATTGCCCCGTGAATTACCGGGATTCCTGGTAGTTTTTGTTTCTGCGCTTTTATGGTTTTTATGCAGCCGCCGATTGGGTATGGTTGCCATGATTTTTGGTGCGGTGGGTTCGATTCTGATCGGCTTTCTATCACCCACCTACGCCATCATGACTCTCTGGCTATTTATTTATAGTATGGGCAGCCATATCTTTCTGCCATTGCAGTCATCCATTGGCATGGAACTGGCCGAACCCGGTAAAACCGGTCAACGCCTGGGGCAGCTCAACTCTATTCGGAATATGGCTGCCATTTTCGGCAGTTTTATCGTCTTTCTCGGATTCCGCTATCTCAACTTCAATTTCCATCATACTTTCATTCTAACAGCAGTATTTTTAGGAATCGCCGCCGTCATCCTGCTGACGATGAAACCCAACCAGCCTGCTCCCTCACGCACTTTTTTAAAGTTACACCCTGAGTACAAGCTGTATTACTTCTTGGCAATTTTATACGGATCGCGAAAACAGATTTTTCTCACCTTCGGTCCCTGGGTGCTGGTAACCGTGTTTGACCAACCCACCCAGGTGATGGCAACCCTGTTGATGGTCGGCGGAATTATCGGAATAGTCTTCCAACCCCTTCTGGGATGGATGATCGATCGGTTGGGCGAAAAGACGGTTCTCTTCTCTGAAGCCGTTCTCCTGGTTTTCGTCTGTTTCGGATATGGATTCTCCCGATTCCTGGTATCAGAGCAGGTTGCCCTCTACATCACCTTTGCCTGCTTCCTGCTGGATCAGATGCTTATGTCGGTCAACATGGCTCGTGCCACATATATGAAAAAAGTTGCCGTGGATCCAGCCGATATTCAGCCCGCCCTTACCATGGCTGTGACCATTGACCATATCTTTTCGATCAGCATTGCCCTCATCGGTGGAATGATCTGGAATACATATGGTTACCAGTTTGTATTTTTACTGGGCGCATTCATAGCTCTGATCAATATGTTTGCTGCTACCCGCATCCGCCTGCCGGTGGTGACCGAACAACCACCCCTGCCGATTAAAGCCAGCGAACCGGCTTAAGTAACCGTCATCTCCATTTGAAAAACCTAAGCGTGTATCTCCGGGATGGACGAATTTTGTCACCCCGGGTGAGCGGATTATGGGATTTTTGTCAGATGACTCGGGAAATCAATTCCCCTATAATGATATTATCCAAAAACCCCACACCCTTGCTAAAGAGGAGATTTTATGCCTGCATATGTAATCGTGGAAGTGCACATCACCAACCCCGAAGAATATGAGGAAGTAAAAAAGCTCACCCCGCCTGTTTTATCCAAATTTGGCGGAAAATATCTGGCAAGAAGCGGCTCAGTGGAAAACCTTTCAGGAGAATGGAACCCGGAGCGGATTGTTCTTTTGGAGTTCCCCAACATTGATAAGGCGAAAGAGTGGGTAAATTCACCCGAATATGAACCAGTGAAAGCTATCCGCGACAAGACCGCCCAGGTGAACATGGTTGCGTTTGAATCTCTTGCGCAGCCACCCCGTGAAATGGTCGGTTAAACGAGATTACTCCAAAACTGATTTGATATTTTTTGCTACCGCCAGGGTGATACCCTTGACGGAGGTCAGTTGTTCCAGTGTTGCCTGCCCGATTTCTTCAATTGAACCGAAGTGTCTGAGCAATGCTTTTCTGCGCGTCGGTCCCACCCCGGGGATTGCATCCAGCCGTGAAGCCAGACCCACTTTGGTCCGTTTATTTCGGTGAGTGGTGATGCCAAACCGATGGGCTTCATCGCGAATGCGCTGCACCAGGTAGATCGCCTGACTGTGACGAGGCAGTAATACAGATTTGCTTTTTCCCGGCAGAAACAGTTCTTCCATCTGTTTTGCCAGCCCAACGACTTGAACCTGGTTTTGCAAATTGAAATCTGAAAGAATTTTTACCGCCCTTCCAAGCTGTCCCTTGCCGCCATCCACAATCAGGAGATCGGGCAGAATGGAAAAGGCTTCATCCACTTTCTTGCCGGGTGTATCATCTTCGTTAATCAGCTTCCAGCGTTTAAAACGCCGTGAAAGCACCTCTTCCATGGAGGCAAAGTCATCCGGTCCGATCACGGTTTTGATATTGAAGTGCCTGTAATTCTTCTTGCTGGGAACTCCGAGCTCAAAAACGACCATACTGCCCACGGAGGCTGTTCCCTGGATATTGGAAATATCGTAGCACTCGATTTTGTTGAGCGGTTTTTCCATCCCGAGCGCTTGTTGTAATTCAGTCAACGCCTGAGACTGCTTATTCGTGTCCGCCTGCCAGCGTGCGCGTAATGCCAGGAGCGTTTCAGACGCGTTCTCGGCAGCCATCTTCACCAGATCGGCTGATTTTCCACGTCGGGGTACCATCAATTCAACTTTCTGGCAATTTCGCTGGGTATGCAGCCATTGTTTGATGATTGCCGCTTCCTCAATTTCCTGAGGAAGCATCACCTGTGGTGGGATGGTCGCAGCTTCGGTGTAGAACTGCTTGAGGAACTGGCTGATAACTTCCTGATCAGCCGCATCTTCGGTTCCTTCGAGAATGAAGTATTCCCTGCCAATCATCTTCCCGGAACGGATGAAGAATATTTGAACACAGGCTTCACCATCTTCACGAGCCAGGGCGATCACATCTGAATCCATCTGGTCAGCTGAGATGACCTTTTGCTTCTCAACCACAGTATTGATCGCTTGAATCTGATCTCGGATTGCCGCTGCCCTTTCAAACTGAAGTCCTTCTGAAGCGTGGTTCATTTCAGATTTTAAGCGCTGGATGATTGGATTGGTGTGTCCATCCAGAAAATCACATAAGTCATGGATGTTCCGCCGGTATGTCTCCTGATCCACCGCGCCAATACAGGGAGCATTGCACAATTTGATGTCGTAATAAAGGCAGGCTCGCACATCGCTGCCCGTGATCTCACGATCACAGGTGAGGTATGGAAAGAGCTTGCGAAGTAAATCAAGTGTCTGGTGAACCGCCCAGACAGAGGTATATGGTCCGAAATATCGGGCGCCATCTTTCAACATCTCACGGGTGATGGTTACCCGCGGAAAAGGATCCTGCCAGTGAACCTTGATGTATGGATACCGCTTGTCATCTTTAAGGCGGATGTTATAGTGTGGGCGGTGTTTTTTGATCAAATTCATCTCGAGGATCAATGCTTCAAGCTCACTGCCAACAACGATCCACTCGATGGATGCGATATTTTTCACCAATTGGCGGGTTTTCTGACTTTGATCAGTTGGGGAATGAAAATACGACCTGACCCGGTTCTTTAAATTTACCGCCTTGCCAACATAAATTACTGTCCCCTGGCTGTTTTTGTAGATATAACAACCGGGTTTATTGGGTAATGTTTCCAGAACTCCCTTTATGTCAGCGCCTGTATCTTCCATGCAGTAATTTTATCATTCCAATCTTCTCTCCTGTCAGGGAAGTAGAGGAATCGTAGCTCTGCAACGAGTGTATAATAACTCCACTATAAAAAAAAGGAATGTGCGATTCATGGACCTACCTGAAATTTTAATTGGTGATTTACTGCGCGAAAGAAACTGGAAACTGGCAGCCGCAGAATCCTGCACAGGTGGCTTAATCAGTCACCGGGTCACCAATATCCCTGGCAGTTCAGATTACTATATGGGGGGCGTCTGTGTCTACGCTTATGAAGCCAAAGAATGGTTGCTGGGTGTAAAACATGAAACAATCACCACACATGGGGCGGTTAGTATGGAAACTGTGGTTGAGATGGCGTTGGGGGCAAAAAAAGTTCTGGGCGCAGATGTAGCCATATCCGCCAGTGGTATCGCAGGCCCCGGGGGAGGCTTACCCAACAAACCGGTAGGCACGGTCTGGTTTGGCCTGGCTGCACCGGATGGCGTTTGGGCAAAGGTGTTTGTTTTCCCGGGTGATCGAATTGCAGTTAAAGAAGCTTCTGCAGAAGAGGTATTGCAGGCGTTATACCGCTACCTTCACAATGGAGAACCCTGGCGGGGAGCCCGGATAGAATAACTCCCCTTCGTTTAGAGATGTGAAATGTCTCATCCCGATAAAAAGAAAATTATCATTCTATATGCCGATGCCGGCTTCGGGCATCGAAGCGCAGCCATCGCGATACAGCAGGCATTACAGATTTCTCATCCAGATGACTGCATCGTTGAGTTGATAAATCCACTCGAGGATGAACGGGCACCCAATCTGCTACGGGAAAGCCAATCAGATTACGATCGCATTCTAAAAACCATGCCCGAACTTTATCGGGTGGGATACGAGGCAAGCGACGCAAGCCTGCCAGTTGCGCTGATGGATGGAGCGTTCATTCTGATGCTGTATGACGTCATGCATGACCTGGTGAAGGATCACGAACCCGATGCCATCGTCACGACTTATCCCGCCTATCAATCTCCACTGGACGCACTTTTTCTGGTTCACAATCAGCGTATCCCATTACTCACCGTTGTAACAGATCTTGTCTCCACGCACCGAACGTGGTTCAACCGGGGAGTCGATCTTTGTATGGTGCCTACCGAAGAAGTGAAGCAACTGGCGTTAAACGCCTTGCTTTCAGAGGAACAGATCAAAATAACCGGAATCCCCGTTTCTCCGGCATTTTCTCTGGGCTCAGTATCCCGGCAGGAAGTATTAATGGATTTAGGGTTGTCACCAGATTTATATACCCTCCTGGTTTTAGGCAGCAAACGGATCGATGGCATGCCTGAGATTTTAAATGGAATCAATCACTCTGCCCTGCCTGTGCAGTTGATCCTCGTGGCGGGGGGAGATGATGACCTCTACCAGCGTTTTCAAAAAGTACGGTGGCATGTTCCGGTGAAAGTGCTGAATTTTGTGCAAAACGTACCACAACTCATGCGTGTTTCAGATATGCTGATCGGGAAAGCCGGAGGGTTGGCGGTATCAGAAGCCCTTGCCAGCGGTAAACCTATGGCACTGGTCAATGTGCTGCCCGGACAGGAAGCCGGTAATGCGCAATATGTAGTCGAGCATGGCGCGGGAGAACTTGCCAGAGATGCCATTCAATTACTCGAAATTTGTCATCACTGGCTGCAGAACGAAGGCGCTGAACTAAAAAGAAAATCGGAAATTGCGTCTCAGATCGGCTTTCCAGATGCGGCTTTCCTGGTGGCAAATGAAGCCTGGCTGGCTGCCTGTCAACCACCGGAAACAGGAAGTATTGCTCATTTGTTCGAACGTTCACATATTCTAAAGATGTTGAAGAAATACCGTGATGATCTTAATAAAATCAATCTGATTCCAGCCGTGGATGAAATTAACAAATATTTACCAACAATCAACTTTGAAGACAAGATAATCATTAAGAAAAACGACGAACAACATCACTAGCTTGTAAAATAATGGTAAGATACAATATATTCAGATAATTTTCATCATTTTTACCGAAGAGGTAATGGAATGCAAATCACCCGTCAGGCTGACTATGCCATCCGCGCCATGCTTTATCTGGCAAACCTGCAACATGGAGAGCGTGCAGCCACCAGCCAAATAGCTGAATCCAAGAAAATCCCATCCTCATTTCTGGCAAAGATCATTTCACAGCTATCCATTGCCGGTTTGATTCATACATCGCGCGGAGCACATGGCGGGGTTACCCTCGCACGAAACCCAGACCAGATCACCGTTCTGGATGTAGTTGAAGCCATCGACGGACCAATCAGTATTAATAATTGCACGCTGGATCCGCATGTTTGCGAATTTGGAGAGGAATGCCCGATCCGACCTTTATGGTGCGATCTACAGGCAGAATTGATAACCAGGTTACGCTCAACTACATTTGAGCGATTTATAAAAACCAGTAAAATTTACTGAGACTTATAGCGGATCCGACGAGAAGGAAGAGACATATGAAATCAGGTGTTCCCATCAGCCGGCATTGTGTCATCACTCTCAAAACCAGTGAAGTAGTTGTCGATTGGGGGAATGGTGTATTTCAGGATATCCGCACTGGAGAGCTGCTCCCTGAAGATGATCAAAATGTTTCGCATACCAGCCTGGATGAAGAACTGGATGTGCTGCGAAAAATGGGTCTGGTGGAAAAATATGATGTCCACAATGTATATATTATTCAAATGCCAGAGCCCCCAAAACGGACCATTGAATAAATAAAAAAAAAGCAAATCCATCCTGCGGATGGATTTTTTTCATTCCTATTTACAGTGCAGCCATGATCAATAAATTCAAAAATTACCTGCTACTCTGGTCATTTCTCATTCTGCTTACTGTGATGGTCAGTATAATCATGCCGCAGGAAAAAACGCTGGGCAGCAGTATCCGGTTGATTTATTTCCATGGAGCCTGGGTGTGGACGGGAATTCTTTTATTTGCCGGAGCTGGACTTCTTGGTATTCTCGCAGCAATCTTAAATAAAGATGCTTTGTTTTCCTGGTGCCGCGCAACCGGATTGGCAGGGTTGTTTTACTGGCTCACCTACCTGCCGATGTCACTCTGGGTAATGAAAGCGAGCTGGGGTGGCTTTTATTTTGATGAACCACGCTGGAGGGTACCTTTCACCTTTGCCATTGTTGCAGCGTTGCTGCAAATGGGATTGTGGCTAATAAATAACAAACGCGTTACTGCCATCGCGAATACTCTCTTTGCCGTATCGTTATTGATTTCACTGGCATCTCTAACCAGTATTTTGCATCCCGAATCACCCATCTTACAATCAGATTCCGGTTCGATTAAACTTCTTTTCATTACCTTATTCACCATATCCCTTGCAGGCGGGATAGCTCTGTCTGCAGTCATCCATTCTCTGCTAAACTCAATAGAGAAGGGGAAAACAGTATGACTTTACTCATCCATGCTTCTCAATTGGTCACTCTTGCCGGTGGACCGCGCCGCGGAAAGAACATGAATGACCTGCAAATGATCGAAGATGGCGCGGTTTTATATAGAGATGGATTTATTGTTGAAGCAGGCTCCACTTCACTGCTGCGAGAAAAATACCCTGATGAACCTGTTCTAAATGCACTGCAGCAGGTTGTACTGCCGGGTTTCGTAGATCCCCACACCCATTTGTTGTGGGCTGGCGACCGGGCAGCCGAGTTTGATATGCGTTTACAGGGGAAAACTTATCTGGAAATTCAGGCAGCCGGCGGAGGAATTATTTCCACGGTTCGGCAAACCCGGTTGGCATTGGCTGAGAACGATCTATTCACCACAACGCGCAGCCGTGCTGACCGGATGTTCAAGCATGGTACAACCACAGCAGAAGTTAAAACCGGATATGGATTGGATACCATTTCCGAAATTCAGATGTTGCAGCAAATTAATGCGCTGGATGAAGATCTACCCATAGATCTCATACCCACCTTCATGCCCGCTCATGCTTTTCCTCCAGAATACGGGGATGATACTGAAGGCTATATCGACCTCATCATCCACGAAATGCTTCCTCTCCTTGAAGAAAAGATCGGTTACACAAACGGTATTCCGGTCGAAAAATCCAGACTCTTTTTTGATGTATTCTGTGAAAAGGGCGCTTTCAATTTGGATCAAACCAGGCGGTTATTTGATGTTGCCAGCCAGGCAGGTTTGTCATTAAAAATCCACGCAGATGAATTTGAAAATCTGGGCGGAGTCCGACTTGCCGTCGAGATGAATGCCGCGAGCGCAGATCATCTGATGCACACCTCTGATGAAGAGATTAAACTCATCGGGAAGAGCAATACAGTGGCAGTCGCACTTCCATGCACCACATTTGGTCTTGCAGAAAAGCAATATATGCCCGCCCGAAAATTCATGGATGCCAACGCAATTGTCGCGCTGGCAACAGACTGTAATCCGGGTACTGCATGGAATGAGAGTATGCAGTTTGTCATCGCACTCGCCTGCCGGTATATGAAAATGACCATTGCTGAAGCAATTTGTGCTGCAACCATCAACGCCGCTGCAGCCATTCGCTGTGCAGACAAGGTTGGATCTATTGAACCGGGCAAGCAGGCTGATTTGATTATCCTGGCAGCATCAGATTACAGACATCTGGGCTACCGGTTTGGCACCAACCTGGTTCAAACCGTAATTAAGAAAGGGATGGAGTATCCGGCAGCATGAAAGAATTATCATTACAGACCGCACGCAAATGGCACAGCGATTCTGACCCGGTTCATGATTTTGCCCATATCGAAAGGGTATATCGCATGGCAACCCGGTTGGCACAGGCAGAAGGTGCCGATTTGGAGATCGTACAAACCGCTGCCCTTTTACACGACGCAGAAGGAAGTGCGCCGGGTCAGGAAAATGGCAACCGGGCTACACACCATTTGAGCAGCGCAGAATTTGCCCGCCAGATTCTCGAAGATGCCGGATGGAAATCTGAGCGAATCGAAGCTGTTCTGCACTGTATCCGAGCGCACCGCTTCCGCAGCGGCAGGGAAGAACCTTCCACTCTCGAAGCCAAGGTGTTGTTTGACGCCGATAAGCTGGATGTACTCGGCGCTATCGGTGTTGCCCGAACGATAGCATACGCGGTTCTGGATAAACAGCCTGTGTATGCCCCACCTTCTGTGCAATTTGTAAAAACCGGAATGAAGGAAGAAGGGGAACCGCACAGCAGCTATCATGAATACCTTTTTAAACTGCGCAATGTAAAAAACCGTCTCTATACACACTCTGCGAAAAAAATTGCTGCTATCCGTCACCGCTATCTGGCCGGTTACTATGAACGATTAATCGCTGAAATGAACGCTGAAGCCTGAAACAACCGGAGCTGATTCTCATGAACGACACACCCCCTACCTTGAATGATCTCGAAACCATTGCCAGAAAAGCAGGCGAAATTATCCTTTCGCGGTTCCAAACCGACCACCAAATCCAGCGGAAACTTACGACAGATATTGTTACCGAAGCAGATTCCCTGGCGGAGACTTACATTCTGGGTGAGATTCACCGCAGATGGGGTGGTCACAGTGTTGTGGCAGAAGAATCGGGTGAGGACCGGAAGGAATCTGATTACTGTTGGTACATTGATCCCTTAGATGGCACTATTAATTTTGCGCATGGGCTGCCGGTTTTTTGCGTTTCGATTGGGTTAACCTTTCATAATAAGTTGTCCTTTGGTGCCATCTTTTCACCCTGCCGGAATGAAATGTATTCTGCCGAGGCTGGCAAAGGCGCTTTTCTGAACGGGAAAAAGCTACAGGTTACATCCACAACCGAACTGCGGGATTGTGTGCTGATGATGGAGTATCCGAATATGCGGGATAATTTGGATGAACGATCTCTTCAGCGTTATCAAAATTTGCGCATGTCCACCCGAGGAATCCGCCAACTGGGATGCGCAGCCCTGGCATTGTGTTATACCGCCTGCGGTTCTGCGGATGGGTACTGGCAGCCGGAGATTCATCCGTGGGATATCGCCGCTGGCACATTGATTGTCCGGGAGGCTGGCGGTGTTGTAACCAACTACAACGGCGCAGACATCGCACTTTCAGGAGATACATCCATCATTTCGGCGAATCCTGTAATTCATGCCATAATGATGGAAGAGTTAGCTGCCTGAGGATTTATTGATACTTTATCAGTAAGGAGGAGAATATGAATCAGTTATCAGGATATTTCCGTAGAAATGCAAAATTGCTTATAGTGATATTAGTCATTTTTCTGATTCAAATTGCCTGTATAACTGGATCACGATCTACACAAGAAGCTCCTCCATCACCGCCAACGGAGGATGTGGCTGGTACAGCGAGGGCGGTGCAAATGGAAGCGCAGGCAACCATGGAAGCCGATTTCGCTCTGGAAATCACCGAACAGGCAAAAGTATTTGAAGAGACCGCCCAGTCTTTGCAGGAGACTCAGGCTGCGCTTGCGGTGGAACCCCCTGAGGCAACCATTGATTTTTTCGGCACGCTCTCAAGCATGATGACAGAAGAACCAGCGCCCGCCTCTATGGAAGAGCGGATTCGAAACGCCAGGGTTCTCCTCTATGAAGACACACTGGAACTGGGAATCGGACAGTGGATCGAGATGACCCTCGACCGGATGGGAATTGACTATACTGCCGTTGGCGATCGATCAGGTGATTTCATGAAATATCTCGATTCAGGCACGGATTGGGATCTCATTATTGTAGGTGCCGAGAATCACAACGCCATTCAAGGCGAATTCTGGGATGTAATCCTGGAACAATCTTACAAGAAAACCGCCATTATCGCTGAAGTCTGGTATCTGGATATGCTGGGCGGCGGCAAAATTAAAAACTTTACGAACGAATGCGGCATCGCTTATGATGGCAACTGGGACCTGGCGGATTCAATTTACTGGGTGGAACCAGATCACCCGCTGCTGAATGAACCCAATACGGTGTTGCCATTGTTGCATTACAACCGCTACTGGGCTAGCAATGCCGGAGATAAGGTTCGCTTGCGCTCATCGGGTGATGCCAAGATCCTGGCGGCAGTACTCAAGACCAACAAGACCAATAACGGTTTTATCACCGTCTGCATGGAGGGTCGGACTGTCTTCCAGACTTTCTGCAATCACGATTTCCGACAAAATGAAATTATGGATCTCTGGGAGAACTATATTACCTACACCCTGACCAACCATTTTAATGCAATAGACGCAGCGAAATAAATTTTTATGGTCTTTTAAACAACGCTCTCATATGAGAGCGTTGTTTAATTAACACTATTCTGAAATTGGTAAATTGAGAGGATCCCAATTCTGTTAATAAACCCGTAATCATATTTTTATTGAAGGAATTTGATCACTTACCTACAATAGTTACATCATAATAAATTGGAGGGGTATATGAAGTTGCATCGCATCATTGCAGTTACTTTGGCTTTTACGTTTCTGTTTTCTACATTCGGTGTTGCACCCGTAAACGCCGAACCGATTGACAAGGGGTCATCAGCCTGTGCTTTTTCAAGCGCATACGCGAGTGATTCATCCTCATTTGTCAATTTGGATCTATTCAGTAAAGTGAAAGTGGGGAAAATATCCATCACGAATAAAACCGGTGGATACATGACGTTTGTTTTCCGTAATAGTATGGGTGGTGTATTTTATTTTGGGGTAGCTTCTGGTAAACAGACAATCAGTTTACCCAAAGGTAAATACAGCTACACGGCTTCATCCATCTGTGGATCAAAATCTGGAAATATCACAATCAAGGGAAAGCGTGCCTGGAAGTGGTGGTGTAAGAAGGCAAAGTAATAGATTCTTTTATTTTAGTATCATAATATGCGAAGATCCCGGCTGTAACAGCCGGGATCTTTCACGGAAGGAGGTAAGTGAACCGGTAATATCTGGTTTAGATCCAGCCGCGCAGCTCCATGGCTTTGACTACCCGGGCGATAGCCACCATGTAAGCGGCATCGCGCATGTAAACTTTTTCCTTCAAAGCCATATCCCGAACGCCTTCATACGCCTGGGTCATCTTGGTATCCAGTTTTTCAAGAACTTCCTGGTGGGTCCAGTAGAAATTCATGTCATTTTGAACACCTTCAAAGTAAGAACAAGTGACGCCGCCTGCGTTACAGAGGAAATCAGGAACCATATAAACACCACGGCTCTTTAATACTTCGTCAGCCTCAGGTGTGGTGGGACCATTTGCGCCTTCTGCAACAATTTTGACTGCCTTGCTGACTTTTTGAACGCTGTCTGCGTTGATTTGTCCCTCAAGAGCTGCCGGAATGAGTACATCGGCTTCCTTGCTGATCCATGCATTGCCGTCTTCAATGACATAACCGGCATCGCGGGCTTTGTTTTTATCGATGGAACCATACTGATCGGTGATTGTCATCAAGAAACGTGGATCAATGCCATCTTTATGGCTGACGGTATAGGATGTTCGGTCTTCACGATCCCAGTAGGATACGCAAGCCACTTTCCCCTTGAGCATTTCAACAAAACCAATCGCAGCGTACTGAGATACATTACCGAAGCCCTGTATGGCCGCTACACATTTGGATGAATCCATATTGAGGAATTTCATCGCCTCACGGACGGTATATATGACACCATACCCGGTTGCTTCTGTTCTTCCCAGGGAACCGCCGCCACCCACCGGTTTACCGGTGATGACACCCGGGGTGTATTGCCCAACCAGCTTGGAATATTCATCCATCATCCAGCCCATCATCTGTGGAGTAGTACCAACATCCGGAGCCGGGACATCCTGGCGTGGACCGATGTTACGCCACATGATATCGATATATCCACGAACAAGCCTTTCTTTTTCGCCCAGAGAAAGGGTTGCCGGATCCACAATCACGCCACCTTTGCCACCACCCAGGGGAATATCTGCCACTGCGCATTTCCAGGTCATCCACATTGCCAGCGCGCGGACTGTATCTACAGTCTCAGACGGATGGAAGCGAATACCACCCTTGTTGGGTCCGCGGGAATCATTATGCTGAACACGATATCCATTGAACACTCGAATCGTTCCATCATCCATCCTTACAGGAATACGGAAGTGGAACTCTCGGGCAGGCCATCGGAGAATCTCGCTCACCTGAGGATCCAGTTTGAGCAAACCAGCCACATGATCAAACTGACGCTGCGCCATTTCAAACGCATTGGTTGTTACTGCCATGGGTATCTCCTCCAAAATAGAAAATAGAATGGGTGGTAGTTAAAATAATAGCGGGCAATCAAGGAATGCCCGCTGGTACTCCCAACAAATTCCGTGCCTGGATGAACTGCAAATAGATCATTTTAGACACCTGTCCATCATACTTTTTAAGGATACAGGAAGAACGATAGCGAGTCAATATGATTAACGGCAGCAAGGAGGGTGATTACCCTCCTATTTCATCTCATTAATCAGATGATTTGTTTTCCTTCTTTACGGTCTGTAATACTTCATCGAGGACTGCCTGAACGACAGGAGGCGCA
Organism: uncultured Leptolinea sp.; assembly: GCA_964648485.1. Taxonomy (GTDB): domain Bacteria; phylum Chloroflexota; class Anaerolineae; order Anaerolineales; family Anaerolineaceae; genus DAIOEK01. The sequence goes on along the minus strand of CAZYOF010000007.1, from coordinate 112,889 downwards.
GCTTGACCTCTGGTTTTTCGCATCACCTGACCAAAAAACCAATTGGAGAGTGTCTCTTTGCCGGCAAGATAACTGGCAAGCTCTTGCGGATATTCTGCAAGGGTAGCTCGAATGATCTGCAGCAGTATCGATCGGTCATCGATCTGGGTCAAACCCTTTTCTTGGATGATTTCTTCGGCGGACTTACCAGATTCCAGCATCTCATCCAGAACTGTTTTGGCTGTATTGAGGTTAATCTTGCCCGCATTGGTGACACTCACCAAACCGGATAACTGTGCCGGCGTAAGCGGTATTTGAACAGCGCCACTTTCTCTGGCATTCATCCATGCCAGTATGTGACCCGTGATCCAATTCACCACCGACTTCGCCGGAAGAGCAGGATCAACTTTCAGTACTTCTTCAAAAAATTCTGCCAGCTGAGGCTGAGAAACCAGTAACCTGGCATCATATTCATTGAGCTCATATCGGCGCTGCAATCTATCCTGTTTCTGACGGGGAAGTTCAGGCATTCGAGATTGAATTTGATTAAGCCAGTCCGTATCCACCGCGAGGGGCGGCAGGTCAGGTTCTGGGAAGTAGCGGTAATCGTGGGCTTCTTCTTTACCGCGCTGTGAGAATGTTTCTCCAGTCAGGTCGTTCCAACCCACCGTCTCCTGAGTCACTTCTCTACCCGATTCCACGACCGCAATCTGCCTCTGAATTTCAAACTCAATTGCTTTTTCCATCGCTTTAAAGCTGTTCAGGTTTTTAATTTCGGTTCGGGTGTTAAACACGACCGTACCCAACTGGCGGATGGAGACATTCGCTTCAAAACGAATCGCCCCTTTTTCCATATCGCATGAGCTTACACCGATATAACGGAGTAGAGAATGCAGGGAGGTAGCATATGCTTTTGCTTCTTCGACCGAACGCATATCCGGCTCGGTAACTATCTCAAGTAGAGGAACACCTGCGCGGTTTAAATCAACCAGGCTGCAGGGATCCTCTACCCTCTTCACATGGGTTAATTTGCCGGTATCTTCTTCCAGATGCGCCCGGCGGATCCGGATATGCTTTTCGCCATTGGTAGTCTGAATCAGCATCTCGCCATTCTCAGCCAGCGGATATTCGTACTGAGAGATTTGATAGCCCTTGGGCAGATCGGGGTAAAAGTAATTCTTGCGGGCAAAGATGCTGGTTGGATTTATGTGACAATCCAACACGAGCGCTGCCATGATAGCCAATTCAACCGCCTGATGATTAATAACAGGCAGCGCACCCGGTAAACCCAGGCATACAGGGCAGACAGCGCTGTTGGGAGACGCGGTAATCACATCCACAACCGGGCAGCTGCAAAACATCTTGGATGCGGTTTTCAGTTCTAGGTGAACTTCCAGACCGATAACAGGTTCCCACTGCATAAATCAGAATCATCCCATCCGGCGCATGAAATTTTCCAGCCTGTGCATGGCTTCTTCAATTTTTTCATAGGCTGTAGCATAAGAAATGCGGACAAAACCATCTCCACCGGCGCCAAAGGCGTTCCCCGGCACCATGGCAACTTTCTCTTCCTGTAATAACCGCTGGGCGAAGGATTCGTCATCCAGCCCGCTCACGGTAATGCGTGGAAACACGTAAAAGGCGCCTTTAGGTTCGACCGTCTCTAATCCCAGCCGATTCAATGCAGAGACCAAATATGTTCGCCGGCGGTCATACTCTGCCAGCATCTGCTGAACATGCTCTTCACCATGAAGCAGTCCCTCCAGGGCAGCGCGCTGGCTCATGGTCGGCGCCGACATGATGGTGTATTGGTGAACACGGGTCATCGGTTTAATGAAATCCGCCGGTGCGGCAGCGTATCCGATACGCCAGCCGGTCATGGCATAATCTTTTGAGAATCCACCAAGCAGAATGGTTCGCTTCCGCATTCCTTCCAATGCCGGGAAGCAGATATGTTCCACACCGTAAACCAGGCGGTCATAGATTTCATCAGAAATCACGACGATGTCATGCTTTTCTGCAATTTCAGCCAGACGGACCAGCGCTTCCATGGATGCAACCGCACCCGTTGGATTGTTAGGATACCCAATCAAGATCGCTTTGGTGCGCGGGGTGATGGCGGCTTCGATTTCGTCAGGATCTGGACTGAACTTGTTTTCCACCCTACTGGCAACTTCCACCGGAACTCCACCTGCCAGAACCACCTCCGCCTGGTAAGCAACAAAACAGGGAGTTGGAATAATCACTTCATCACCGGGTTCGAGGATGGCAGTGAAAGCGAGATACAAAGCTTCAGAGACACCCACGGTCATGAGGAGCTCGGTATCAGGCTCATACTGCACTCCATAGAGCTTAGCCAGATGGGCTGAAAGTGCCTGGCGTAATTCAACAATCCCCGCATTGGAGGTATAGTGCGTATCACCGTGTAATATCGATTCGATACCGGCATCCATGATTGGTTTTGGGGTGATAAAATCAGGCTCCCCAATCCCCAGCGAAATCACATCCTTCATAGTGGCAGCGATATCAAAAAATTTTCGGATGCCGGAAGGTTTCAGGGTTGCGACACGGTTGGAGATATAGGATTCGCGCATGGTACTCCTCTTTGCGGTGGATAGTTATTGCTCTTCAGCAAACCAGGAATCAGTTTCTTCCTGATAATATAACTTAAAAGTGAACTCTTCGCTGCTTTTTACTACGAATACTCTCATTTGCGGTGTACGAGATTCTGAAACGATGCAGGATATTTGGTATCGAACCCCCTGCCAGATCAAACTGCGTGGTTCCTGGGGATAAGTATGCCCTGAATGACAGAAAACCTTTACGGCTTGCATTTCACCGAACAGGTATCACCAATATCCAGGTTGCCGGAGAAACCTTCCACTCTCGAGTTTCTACCCAATAGAGAATTCTCGAGGTTAGACTTTTGCACAACACTTCCTTCGTCAAGGATTACATCTTTAAGAGTGCTGTTTTCGACAGTACAACCTGAGGGGATGGAAACATATGGTCCTATCTCTGAGCCGGTGATATTCGCATCGGGATGAATAAAAACGGGTGCGTGGATCACATTACCAGAGCCAGCATGAAAAACCGGTTTATTATCTCTGCCATGATCAAGCATGTAACGGTTCGTATCCAATACTGCTTCAGGGGTACCAGCATCCAACCAGACTTCCACCTCACGGGTCTGCATCTTTGCGCCTCTTTCGAGGTAGATATTCATGGCTTCGGTGAGGAAGTATTCACCCTTGAATGTCTTTCCTGATTGGATTTGTGTTTCAATCGCCGACATGATTTTTTCCGCTTCCTGGTAATAATACAAACCAATTACCACGCGGTTATTATCTATCTCGGTGGGTTTTTCTACATATCGCACCACATAACCATCCCCATCCACTTCCGCCACACCAAACCGGCGCGGATCTGGTACACGCTTTACCCACGCAATTCCATCCAGATCGGTTTTTGCCAGAATGGAGAAATCTGTTTCAGCCAGGGTATCAGAGAATACCATGATCATCGGCCCTTGCAGGTATTCCCTTGCCAGCCAGAGAGCTTGAGACTGACCAAGCATCTGCTCCTGTACCACATAATGGGCTTTTACCTGAGGATATCTCTGGGCCATAAAATCCCGCACCTGGTCACCCAGATAACCAATAATGAAAATCAGCTCTACATTTGCGGGATCTGGGAGCGTATTAAAACTATCCAAAAGGTGCTCTAGGGCAGTTTTCCCGGCCATCTGGATGAGCGGCTTGGGTTTGGACCAGGTGTGCGGGCGCATCCGGGAACCCAGACCCGCCATAGGGATAGCAATTTTCAAGGTTTCGTCGCTCATAATTGCTCCTTTTTCCGCTGATGCAAATTACCGGTAAAACATAAATCCAAGTACGGCAGCTCCCATGATGATAAACACCGGATTGATTTTTGTGAATACCAGGAGCAGAAATGCCACAATGGCAATCAGTGCCTTATCCCAGCCCTGCACCAGCGCCTGGGCAATACTCAACTTTCGCAGGCTGAAAACAGTCACAGCCATCTCGTAAGCTGTCCAGAGCAGCAATCCAACCACCACCGGTCTGACCGCCTTCAACATGGCATTGATGATCTTGCTGTCCTTAATCCCATAAAATAATGAGATGAGAACCAGCATCAAAATTGTGGTCGGAATCACCGTGCCTACAACCGCAGAAACAGCACCCCAGATACCTGCCAGTTTGAACCCGATAAAAGCGGAAACTTGAGGTGCAATTGGTCCGGGCAGGGCGTTTCCGAATGCCACCGCATCGGCAAATTCTTCTGATGTCATCCACCCAACAGAAGTTACTTCGCGTTGCATCAATGCCAGGGAGGCAGGACCGCCTCCCCAGCTAAAGAGGGCAACCCGGGTAAAGAGAACAAATATCTGCCAGAGCAGATTCATCCCATCCCCAGTTATGCCTGAATGGCATCCAGCCGCTCAATTTCTGACAGCATTAAATCAACATGCGTGCGCAAGGTGGTGGCATCGAACGCCAGCTTTGCACCGGCAGTCCGGTATAAAACAGGCAGGGGAACTGTAGCGCCCAGCGCGAGTGCGCGGCGGTATTCTGTTACCGCTTTATGCTGATTCTTGAGAGCATTCGCCCAAACCTGTACTGCGCCCAGCTGCGCCAGCCCATATTCAATATAATAGAAAGGTGCCTGGTGAATATGCGGTTTTCGGTGCCAACCGGTTTTCTTGAAGTTTTCAAAGCCTGTCCAATCCTGATCAGGCATGAAGCGATCCCATAATTTGCTCCATTGAGCATCACAATTATCAGGATTCACAGCCAGTTTTGGATTTTCATATACCCAATGTTGGAATAGGTCCACCACAGACATATACGGCCAGAACATTAATGCTGTAATTAGGTGTTCGCTCATGGCGCGGGCTGCTTCTTGTTTGGTGTAAAACCCTCCATATTCCTGTCCAATATAGGGCGAAGCCAGTAGCTCCATCCCCATCGATGCCACTTCGGCAAATTCCATGGTGACATTTAATTGCGGCAGGTAAGGCAGATGCGCAGATTCGAACACATGGAAAGCATGACCACTTTCATGCAAGAGTGTCGAGACATCATTCTGCGTTCCCACAGAATTGCAGAACACAAAAGGTTTGCGAATGTAGTTGTAACCTGTACAGAATGCACCCGGAGCTTTATTTTTACGATTCGGGATATCCACTAATTTTTCGTTTACCATCTGCTGGAAATATGCGCCCAGTACCGGATCAACGTTGGTAAAGATGTTCTGGGTTTTTTGTATTTGTTCTTCTGCAGTCACAAACGGCTTGAGCGGATCGCGACCGAGAGGATCTACATATATTTTGAGATCAATATCCCAGGGGCGCAGGACTTCTACGCCCAGCTTATCCTGGTGATTCTTTAGCAGTTTCGTCACCGCCGGCACAACTTCATCTTCAATGGCTCGATGGAATTCCATGCAATCTTTAGGTGTGTAATCAAAACGGTAATATTTTTGCCAGATATATGCCCGGTAATCTTCTTTAAAAGCATTTTTTGTGATTTTCTGGCGGATTTCCATGTATTTTACCCAGAGAGCATTGATGGCATCGCGGTCCTGGTAATAGCGTTCCATGATCTTGGTCCATGCTTTTTCGCGGACGGCACGGTCTTTACTCTGGCGGTAAATATCCAGACCATAGACTGTTTTTTCTTCACCTTCCCAATCGGCAGTCTGGGCTCCGAGAATTTTATCGAATTCTGTGTTTAATTTTTGTTCTTCTGTCAGCAGCGGCAGGTTTTCTTCGCGGAACAATTTAGTTTCGGCGACCATGTTACGTAGAGGAATATCAAAACCAAAAGGATCCAGGCGGCTCTCAAGCAATTTTTCTTTCAGTTTTTGTTCAAATATCTGCGCCTTGGGAAAAATCTCATCCAGGAAAGTGTTCAATTTTGCATCTGCGTCGGCATCTGCAGTATTGACGGATGTGGCTACCAGGAGCCGGTTGTACTGTTCATCTACAATTTCTGCTACCTTTGACCAGGATGCCAACCAGCCATCCACGTTTGCTTTGTTGATTTCCTGTTTATCCAGTTCCTGGTAGAGAGCTTCAATTTCTGACCAGCTCATCTTCATTAATTCTGCTGTTGATTTGGGTAATTGGGTTGACATATCTTCTCCTGAAAAGTGGTGGGAACAATCAGACCATCCTTGGTCTGCGCAAGTGAAATTCTGTAACCTGCTGGTAACTGTGTGCCATTTGCAGCAGGACTGCTTCCTGATATGGTCTGCCCATCAGTTGCATCCCCACAGGCAGATTCTGATGATCAAAACCCACTGGAAAAGCAAGACCGGGAATACTTGCCAGGTTGGCTGGTAGTGTAAACACATCTTCTAAATACATGGAGAGGGGATCATCTCCATGCCCCCCGATTTTAAATGCTGTTGTAGGTGCCACTGGAGCGGCGATGGCATCAACCTTTTTAAAAACTTTTTCAAAATCACGCTTGATCAAAGTGCGAACTTTCTGCGCCTGCCCATAGTAAGCATCATAATAACCTGCTGAAAGCGCATACGTACCGAGCATAATACGGCGTTTGACTTCAGATCCGAATCCTTCTCCCCGACTCACTTTAAATTGTTCCATGTATGAGTCCATTGGATGATGATGCCCAAAGCGGACACTATCATAACGAGCAAGGTTGGCCGAGGCTTCTGCCGGAGCGATAAGGTAATAAACCGGCAGGGCATAACGGGTGTGAGGCAGGCTGACAGGGACAATCTCTGCACCCAATTCTGCAAATTTTTGGATTGCATTCCGCACAGCGTTTTCTACTTCCTGCTGGATGCCTTCAATGAAGTATTCCTCCGGCACTCCAATCCGATAACCTTTAAGGTCGGGTTCATCTAACAATGTAATCTCAGGGACAGGCAAATCCACAGAGGTGGAATCCTTCTCATCTCTGCCAGCCATTACGCCGAACAGTAATGCGGCATCAGCAGCGGAATGTGTCAGGCAGCCTACACTGTCCAGTGATGATCCATATGCAATTAATCCATACCTGGAAACCCTTCCATAAGTAGGCTTTAATCCGGTCAAACCGCAAAAGGATGCCGGTTGGCGGACACTGCCCCCTGTATCGGTTCCCAGGGCGGCAATTGCCATTCCCGCTGCTACAGCAGCAGCCGATCCACCGCTCGACCCGCCGGGAACTGTATCTGTTTTCCAGGGATTCCGGGTAACTCCATATGCGGAGTTTTCGGTTGAAGACCCCATGGCAAATTCATCTGTATTGGTTTTTCCCAGAATCACCACGCCTTCTTCAATGAGTTTATCTACGACGGTGGCGGTGTAGGGTGGAATATAATTCTCGAGAATTTTTGAGCCGCAGGTACACCTTACTCCAGACAGGGAGAGAACATCTTTCACGGCAATAGGAATACCGGTCAGCGGGGTGACTTCAGCAGGTAATCCCTGTCGGGATTGAGCAAAATGAAAATCTGCCCGGTTGGCACGGAAAAGGGCTTCTTCGGGGGTCAAGGTTAAGTAAGCGTGGAGTGCATCGTTATACGAATCAATTTGATCCAGGCAGGCTCTGGTCAGCTCCCGGCTGGAGATCTCACCAGTTCGCAACAAACGAGCAGATTCAGTCAGACTGAGTTCGTGTAGTTCTGTCATGATTCATCCAAAACCGGAGGAACCTTAAATTGATTCTGCTCCTGTCTCGGTGCGTTCTTCAGTGCTTCGGCAGTAGTGATGCCTCTCTGAGGCAGATCAGCGCGGAGGGGCGCATCCATCGGCAGCACCGAGGATGTGGCTGGGATCTCACTTGTATCCAGTTCGCCCAGCATTTGAATATAGTCTAGAATGGCTGATAATTGCTCCTGATAACGGGCAATTTCCGCCTGATCCAGAGTTAATCGCGCCAGATGGGCTATTTTCTGTACTTCTTTATCCGACAGGGGCATATCCGTATTATACCAGCGCAATATCTGACTGAGAGGTTCCAGAGCAGCGGATTAATGACCGGTTTTGTATAATAAAGATATCCTGAAAGGTTCATGGATTATGAAAAATCATCTTAAGAGTATATTGGCAAAACTTGGCATATTCTGCTTTCTCCCGGCATTCCTGCTCATAGGGATTCCGTCACTAACCAGCGCAACCACTCTGACCCCTACTCCGACGCCCTCATGCATGCTGACGGGTGGAAAGATTGAATCTGCTGTGATTTCATCACAAATTATACAAAGACTGGTTGATATCCGTGTATATACTCCTCCCTGCTATAACCCGGTGGATGGGAAAAAATACCCGGTTTTATACCTGCTGCATGGTCAGTCCTCGCGTGAAGATCAGTGGGATTTGCTGGGAGTGGACGAAGCGGCCAGTGATTTAATTCGAACAGGAAAAATCAATCCTTTGATTATCATCATGCCGCGAGAGATCAATTATCTGGATGATCCATCCAATTCCAACTTCGATAAAGTAATCCTCACAGAAGTGATTCCCTGGGCAGAGGAAAATTTCGCCATCCATCCGGATGCCGGGATGCATGCCATCGGAGGTTTATCGCGTGGGGGAAGCTGGGCGCTGCGGCTGGGGCTATCAAACCCGGATAAATTTGGCAACGTGGCAGGGCATAGCCCGGTACCCTTCACGGCTGATCTGTACCAGGTATCCAACTGGCGCGTAAAAACCGTAGAAGATCAGCTCCCCCGCATCTACCTGGATATCGGTTTGTTAGATCCTTACAAGGATATTGCCCGCAGATACGAGCTGCGGATATCCGAAGTGGCATATCCACACGAATGGCATTTGAATGCAGGCACACATAATGCAGATTACTGGTCGGGGAATGTGATTGATTATCTGACCTGGTACAACAACGGATGGCGTGTTGCTCAAGGTGAAGAATAACCGCCCATATACCACATAAGATAGTCCGCCAGGTTGGACTCCCAGTAATCTTCGGTATGACTACCAGGATAGACATGGAATTCGTGCTCTATTCCAGACTGGATCAGTGCATCGTGCACTTTGGAGAGGTAAATTAACTCAGGGTCGGTATCGCCCACATCCAGCCAGAGCCGTTGACCCTGCCATAATCCATCCAGGCGATGCGCCAGCAGGGATGGGATACGCTGAAAGAGAGCCGGACTGTGACCTGCAACTGCTCCGAAAAGTTGTGGATAGTCCAAAAATATATCCCACGCCCACCCTCCCCCGCGCGACACGCCCCCAATCATCCGGCAGGCTGCATCCGAACATGTGGCATAGGTTTCATCGATATATGGAATCAGATCCTTCACCAGTGCATCGCCAAAGTTAGAATCAGGGGGTCGCTGCGGATTGGGATTGTATGGAAGTACTATGATTACAGGCGCGACAACGCCATTGGATATATACGCGTCAGCAAGATCCAATATGCCGAGACGAATCCACTGGTCGTCTGTGTAAGTTATCCCATGCAAAAGGTATATAACCGGGTAGGAATCTGATTCAGCATAACAGGGTGGAAGATAGATGGAGAAATACAGGTCACCCGGTAATTTCTTCGACTTGATAAACGATCTTTTAATGGTGCCTTTTGTTTCGGTACACTTTTTAGCCTCAACCTGGGTAGGATATGGCAAGGTACTGTCAGGCTCCAGGCTCACTTTGGTTTTTTGTGCAGTCACCTGCAATATTGCCCCCTCTGTAGTTGGTACCAGCGTGGAAACAGGTATTCTGGAAGGCTGGCAACCGATTAATATTAAGGAAAGCAAGAAAACAGTGGCGAATCCATTGGCATACTGCGCAATGCGCATGTCTTGACGGTTGAGCATAAATCGAATTATACTCTTGCCTGCCGGGGTGTAGCGCAGTTGGAAGCGCACCGCGTTTGGGACGCGGGGGTCGGCGGTTCAAGTCCGCCCACCCCGACACAGCAGCATCCTCCTCAGGGAGGATTTTTCAATTATTCACTCTCATTCATAAACGAAGACAGGCAGCCATGAATAAAGGAATCGTTTCAGCTTTCGCGGCATATGTCATGTGGGGAGTTTTCCCCATCTATTTTAAATGGCTGCAGACCGTACCAGCCTTCCAGACGGTCAGCCATCGGGTGGTCTGGTCGTTCATTTTTCTTGTCATTGTGATCGCCCTGCGCGGGGAATGGATAACATTCATACAATCTCTGAGCTGGAAACGCTTTTTTATCTACCTGGGTGCTGGAACACTGCTGGGGATTAACTGGTTTACCTATGTGTGGGCAATTGCGCAGGGATACGTAGTGGAAAGCAGCCTGGGCTATTTTATTAACCCTCTGGTTAGTGTGGTGCTGGGGATGATCTTCCTGGGTGAAAGACTACGACCACTGCAGTGGATTCCGGTGATTCTGGCAGTCGCAGGTGTTATATATCTGACTATTTCGTACGGCTCGCTCCCATGGATTGCGCTTATTCTGGCATTTTCATTTGGCTTCTATGGACTGATTAAAAAAATATCCCCGTTGGGATCTCTGCACGGGTTGACTCTAGAGACCTCAGCCATCTTTTTGCCATCTCTCGCAATCCTGCTTGTGGAGGAGGCCAGGGGGGTGGGCGCCTTCGGGCATGATGGCTGGCTGATCAGCATCCTGCTGGTGCTCACCGGAGTCGTTACAGCGGTGCCATTAATTCTGTTTTCCATCGGCGCGCGCAACATTCCGTTGACCACCGTGGGATTATTGCAATACATCGCCCCCACCGGGCAGTTCCTTTCGGGGGTATTTTTGTTCAGCGAGCCATTCACAAAAGACCGGTTGATCGGTTTCAGTATCATCTGGCTGGCATTAATCATCTTCTCTGTGGAAAGCCTGACCCGGCGTAAACCCATTCCCGTAATCGCAGAGTCATAATTCACACCGTCGTATTCTGAGTTTCAGGTTTCTCATCTGTTTGAATTCTGGTCCAAACCAGCCTATGATATTTGTATAGGAGGAATCCATATGAGCCTTTCTTCCCGTGCCATTCAAGAAGCCCACCGGTATTTCTCAACAATGTGTTTCAACCAGACCTGGGAAATTCTGGAGAAAGAGTCCAGATCGCCCGAAGAAGAAGATCTGATGGTGCAATTAAGCCAGGCATCCTACTATCACTGGCGCCAGCGGAATGACTTCAAACCTGAAAATATATCAGTGGCTTTATGGCTGATTTCACGTGTATATTCAGTCTTAAACCAGAGCCGGAATGCCCGCATCTACGGACAGCGCTGCCTGCAATACAGCCAGGCAAACAACCTCAAACCTTTTTACATTGGCTATGCATACGAAGCACTGACAAGGGCAGAAACTTCTGCCATGAACCGGGAGCAGGCGCAGGATTTTCTGAGGTTGGCGGAAGAGATGTTGACAAAAGTCGGGGAAAAAGAAGAGAATGCATTGCTCAAGGCAGATCTTAATTTTTTGAGAGATCAATTATATGAAAAGGAAAACTGAGAATGAAAGACACCAACCCAACAATTGAAGTCCTCCATCATCGTAGATCGATCCGCTTATACAAAAATGAACCATTGACCGATGAAGAAAAGCAGATGATTCTGTATGCCACCATGCGTGCACCCACAGCTGGAAATATGATGTTGTATTCAGTGATAGAAGTAACCGATCAACATATTAAAGACGAACTTGCCAAATCCTGCGACGATCAGCCATTTATTGCAAAGGCACCCTGGGTATTGATCTTCCTGGCAGATTACCAGCGCTGGATGGATTATTTCTCCTTTTCAGATGTGAACGAGAAAGCGGTAGAGTTACAGCGAAAAACCCGCATGCCGGGGGAAGGCGATATGATGCTGGCAGTTTGTGATGCGCTCATCGCTGCGCAAACCTCCGTTGTAGCAGCAGAAGCACTGGGAATCGGTTCGTGTTACATCGGGGACATTCTTGAAAAATATGAATTTCACCGGGCTTTGCTCCAGTTACCGCGTTATGCTTTTCCCATCACCATGGTCTGCTTCGGCAGGTCTGCGAAGGAAGATCCAGAGTGGAAACTGCAACCCCGCTTCCCCCAGAAATATATTGTTCATCAGAATCAATATAGACCACTCCGGCAGGATGAAGTAGCTGATTTTGAAAAACCACTGGTGGAAAGGACCTATCCGACCGGAAAATTTCCACCCGGCATGGATAATCTTGCCCAGAGGTATTACTTTCAAAAATTTACAGCTGACTTCGCAACTGAGATGAACCGCTCAGTTCATGAGATTCTGAAAAACTGGAAACAAGATTAACCTGTAAAAGGTAGAGTGTGCACAACTAATGGATTTTCTGTCAAAAATTATTGCCTGGATACCAACCTCTTAACAGCCGGAATGCGCAAAACGAGCAGGATTGTCACCAGTATTCCATAAATCAAGGGTAGAAGAACATTACCCTGCAGCCGGGTTAAATCCGCTTTCTGCGCCAGAAAATCATGAAAAACCACAATGACACCTGCGGCATACACCAGCCGGTGTAGTTTTTTCCAGTTTTGTTTCATTTTCATCTTCCACCAACGGTTGGATGTCAACGCCAGGAGGGTTAGAATAACCAGTCCGCTGAATCCCAACCAAAGGTAGGGCTTTTCCACAAATTGGCGCAAGATGCGTGAGCTAACCAGTCCATAATCCCACACAGTAAAAATCAGGAAGTGAATCACCGCATAGAAGAACGCATACAAACCAAGCGGTTTTTTGTAGCTTCCAAACAGTGGAATCTCTGTAAGGGTACGCAATGGCGTACACGCCAACGAGAGGGTAAGCAGGGTGATGGCAGTCCTCCCTGTTCGCTGGGTTGCCGCCTGGATGGGATTGATGGTCAGGTTGTTGGTGAAGTAATCCAGCACCAGCAAGACAAATGGCAACCATGCACCGAGATGCATAACCAGACGCAGGACATTTTTTACCCGGGGTTGGTTCAAATACTCTCTAATCTTCATGGTCAATAATTTTCATAGAGGTCCATGCCTTCATACAGCGAGGCAACCTGTTTTTCGTACCCATTGAACATCAGCGTATCACGTCTGCCGCCTTCACCTATTCTGCGTTCAGAATCCTGTGACCAGCGTGGATGAGGAACTTTGGGATTTACGTTCGAATAAAATCCATATTCATTGGATGCGATGGTATTCCAAAAGGTACTGGGTTGTTCAACTGTTAAATTGATTCGGACGATGGATTTTATGCTCTTAAATCCATATTTCCAGGGAACAACCAGCCGGATGGGTGCGCCGTTGGCGGGTAGTAGTGGTTTTCCATACACACCGGTGGCGATGGTAGTCAGGGAGTTCATGGCTTCATCCAGTCGAAGCCCTTCCGTGTATGGCCAGGGATAGAAAGGTGCTTTCAAGCCTGGCATCTCCTCAGGCCGGTAAATCGTTTCAAAATATACATATTTTGCATCAGATTTTGGCTCCACTTTGCGTAGCAGGTCTGCCAGGGAAAAACCATTCCAGGGGATGATCATTGACCAGCCTTCCACGCAACGCAGTCTGTAAATCCGTTCCTCCTGGTCAAATTCTTTCAGGATATCTTCCATCGCAAATTTTCCTGGCTTACCCACCAATCCACCAACCTCTATATCCCAGGGTGACGTGGTAAAGTTTTCAGATAATCTGGCTACACCTTCTTTATCTGTAGTGAATTCGTAATAGTTGTTATACCCGGCAACATAATCATAGGGGGTTGAGATATCGCCGAACTCATCCCGTTTGGTGGCTTCAACACCGATTGGTGTAGGCTTTTCTCCACCTTTTCCGCGCGGTGCGCAGGCAGCCAGAGCCGCTCCGGCAGCAAGGATGCCCGCCCCTTTAATAAATCTCCGCCGGTTGAGATATTGATCTTCCGGTGTGATTTCTGAAGAACGCGGTTGCGGATATTGATTTTTCTTGAGTAACATGCTGCACCTCCATTAGAGACGGATGAGCCTTTGAAAATTCCTTATACAAATACCATTTCCCATTCTTTGATTTTGTAAAATGAAATTAGGTATTTGTACATAGATTAATAGTTTTGTTTGATCGCGTACACGGTTTGTCTAACAAATTTTTGGTTTTCGCGGTTTTCTAAGCAAACACTTAATATTTGGATTGGTATGAAGAGGAAAAATGAAGATCCGTATCATATTATTACTACTGGTATCCATTCTGATAACAGCATGCAGTCCATTATCAGTATCGCAAGAAACAAATTCGCCAGAAGCTATCCCCCCAACTGCACAATCTCTGGTTGAAGATGATCCTGAGGAAGAACAGATTTCCCCTGACAAAATGGAGGTAACGGGTGGTCTGCCGGACACTCCGGAAGAGCTTCCGAACTGGATGACCACTCCGCTTACCGATGTGCGCACCGGAGAAACATTTTCGGTATCGGACCACAAGGGAAAAATTGTTTTGGTGGAAATGCTGGCAACATGGTGCTCGACCTGCAAGCGGCAGCAACAAGAGATCGTGAAAATGAAGGAAACAACTGTTGATGATGTTGTCACCGTAGGCATAGGTGTTGACACCAATGAAACTGCTGAGCTGTTGAAGAACTATATCGAAGCAAATGGATTTAACTGGCAATACGCAATTGCAGATGTGAGCTTTGTTCGAGAGATCGCCAATCTATATACAGAAAATTACGTTAATCCGCCAGCTGCTCCAATTTTACTGATCGATAAAGATGGAATTCCTCGCACATTACCATTTGGAGTTAAGACAGCGGATGACCTGCAAATGTTCATTAATGAGTACAAATAAGGAGAATTTTCGTGAGCGAAGCCTGGACCAGTTTTACCATAGGCTTATTGGCTACCACTAGCCCCTGCATCTTGCCTATGTATCCGGGTTTTCTGGCATACCTTGGTTTACAGGAAAACCAGGGAAAAGGTCCCCCACGCTGGTTATTGGGGCTGTCTGTTTTAGCCGGTGTGATGCTGATGATGATCATCCTTGGCGGCTTGATCGCCTTAATCAGCCTGCCCGTCGGAAGCGTGCTCGCGTATATCATTCCTCTCAGTAACCTGATTCTCTTTATTCTGGGTATATTGTTGCTTATGGACAAGAATCCATTTAAACAAATATCGCAGATTAAATCACCTGTTTTTAAAAACCCTGTTAGCACCGCGTTTATCTATGGTTTGATGTATGGACCCATCTCGTTACCTTGCTCTGGTCCCCTTCTGGTAAGCATTTTTGCCATTTCCCTTTCTGCCGGGGAGACACTTCAGAGGTTGGGTACCTTCTTCTGGTTTGGTCTCGGATTTGGATCACCGTTGCTTATTCTGGCATTCATTGCTCAAGCAACTCAAAAGAAATTCACCCGTTGGGTTGCAACGCATAATCGGTTAATCAATATCATTGGTGGAATCTTTTTAATTGGCTTAAGCATTTTTGATATGGTTCAAAATTGGGAAAACATAACGCTGATCCTTTTCAGTAATTAACTCATCCTGCTATTTACCATTTATCATTCAGTTGACGTCCTCTCTAACCTCGTGTATTGTAGAGTCATCATACAGGTTGCGGAGGTGCTTATGGAATCGCTGAATGATATTCTGGCTGTGATTCTGGGAGGCGGCAGGGGTTCCAGGTTGTACCCGCTTACCAAGCTGCGCTCCAAACCAGCCGTTCCGATGGGCGGAAAATATCGCCTGATTGACATTCCCATCAGCAACTGCATCAACAGTTCTATTTATCGTATTGCCGTATTGACCCAATTCAATTCGGTATCTCTGCACAGGCACATTACCCGAACTTATAGTTTTGATGCCTTCCACACCGGTTGGGTAACCATCTGGGCGGCGGAACAAACCATGGAATCTTCCGACTGGTATCAGGGCACCGCGGATGCTGTTCGAAAGCAACTCTTCCAGATCCGCGCATCGAATGCCAAGTTTGTACTGATTCTGGCGGGGGATCACCTCTACCGCATGGATTACGCTGCCATGGCGGCTTTCCACTGGCAGAAGAACGCCGAGATCACGGTGGCAGTCCAACCGGTACCCCAAACCGAAGCTTTCAGGCTGGGGATTTTAAAACGGGATGAAAATCACCGTATCCGCAAATTTGCCGAAAAACCCACAGATCCCACCGTGCTGGCAGACATGGTAAGCCGCGATGACCCTGAAAGACCCTTTCTGGGGTCTATGGGCATTTATATGTTCAACACTGAATTACTTCTGGATATGCTCGAGAATGAAACTTTCCCTGATTTTGGCAAGGACCTGATCCCGGCAGCCATCCAGACTCGCGGCGTGTATGGATATGATTTCGACGGGTACTGGGAGGATATTGGAACCATCCGCTCGTTTTATGAAACCAACCTGGCATTAACCAAACCAGATCCACCCTTCGATTTGTTTGAGGCAGAGCGCCCTATTTACACCGCTCCGCTTTTTCTGCCCGGATCGAAGGTGGTGGACAGCAACCTCAAGGATGTGCTGATAACCGAAGGCTGCCGGGTGGCAAACGCCAACATCCAGCATTCAGTGGTTGGATTACGCAGTATCATCCGGCATGGGGCTATTATCAAAGACAGCATCATCATGGGTGCCGATTATTACGAGCTGACAGTGAACCGTCGCAAGAATCAGATCCCGATTGGTATCGGTCCGGACTGCGTGATTGAAGGCGCGATTATTGATAAAAACGCCAGGGTAGGCAAGGATGTTGTGATTAAGCCTTTCCCGAAGGGGACCGATATTGACGCAGATCCATGGTTTGTACGGGATGGCATCGTGGTCATTCCCAAAGACGCCATCCTGTCACCCGGAACACATATCTGCCCGGAATGAGATGTAATTCGAATTAAAAAGACATCCTCCAGAATAGAAGGATGTCTTTTTGAAATTTCAGATGAACAAACTAATATAGAACATTTGTTCTTTTTATGAGGGAATGGACCGCTCTCTTCTTCTGCGCAGGGAGAGGGGTTTCTTTGCTGTAACCCAGATAGACCCATCAGCGGTTCCGGCGGTGCTGATCACCTCCCAGCCATCCATACCCCATTCGTTAAGTATTTCATTGAATTCTTCTGGTTTCATCCCGCGCCAGTTACTGTATTTGTGTACCCGATATTCCCATTTCGTATCTTCCGTCATTTCTTCCTCCAGTTATGCAGCTGATGTGATCCAGCGGCTGCGTTTGAACATACGGATACATAAACGCGCCAGGATAAAATTCAATCCCCAGCAGATCGCACCAATCACCAATCCAGCCTCTACGCCGAGGTAAAGGACACCTGTCATTTGCCCTGCCACCAATCCCAATACCAGCAGCACCAGCATGGCACCATTCTGATAGGCTTCCATAAAAGTCTTGACCCGTGATGAAATGAGCACAGTAAACATGGTGCCTAATAGCGCTATTGCCGGAGACACCCAGAATACCAGTGGATACCAGCCCGGCAATGGGAACCAGGCTCCACCCATTTTACTGTTGGTCGTGAGGGTGATTACGATGACATACACGAGAAAACTGATCCACGAGATCAAGACCGCCGGGGTGGCGGATGCCACCACTTTACCGAGGAACAACTCCTGATCAGATGCAGGGGTATAGAGAAGCCCCTCGAGAGTCTTTCTTTCCTTCTCACCAGCGAATGATTCCGCTGCAATAATTGAAGAAAACATGAGCGGCAGAATCAGGAACATGGGTGCCATAAAAAATCCCAATATGAAAATGAGCACCTGCTGCGTTTCTGTTCGTCCATCCAGGATGGACTGCATTGCAGGCGGCATGCGTACCATAAATTCCTGCAGCTCTGCAAGATCTGATCCCGAAGCAGACTCGATCTGTGTACCGAAGAAGCCAAAGAAAAGTGGCATGAGTACCATGAAGACGACTGGCACAATCAGCATCGGCATCCAGACGGATTTATTGCCGCGCACTTCCATCAGGTCCTTTCGGGCTACCGTAAAAATCCTTCGCAAATTCATTTCACACCTCCGTTCGCCCGGCTCTGCAGGGTAAAGTACACATCTTCCAGGGTTACCTCTTGCGGCACCACCGAGCAGATTTTCGCTCCTTTTTCTACAAGCCACGCAACAAGAGCGGGCACACCAGCCTGATCTCGAATTTGGACGAGCAGCGAGTGGTTCTCCCCCTTTGATACCTCCCCAACGAAATCAAGCCCGGCAGTCTCAGCCAGCACCCCATCCGGCAATGTTTCCGTGAGACCGATAATTAATCGCACCTCAGGGAAGAGATCCAGCGCCAGTTCAGCGGGAGAGCCCAGCGCCAGCAGACGCCCCTGGTGAATAACCGCCACACGGTTACAGAGACGTTGAGCTTCATGCAGCAGGTGAGTGCATAAAAAGACAGTATGATTACCGCTGCGACTCATGGTTTCAATCAAAGTGTTCACCTGACGCGCAGATTCCGGGTCAAGCCCGGAAGTGGGCTCATCCAGAAAAAGCAAGGGTGGCCTGGAGAGAAATGCTCGCGCCAGCGCCATGCGTTGTTTCATTCCCTTACTATATCCTCCCACCTGGTCATTAGCCCGATCCGTCAAATCAAACATAGCCAGCGAATCATCCACGCGCGTATCCAGTTCACCTTCGGGGATATCCCACATTCTGCCCGTAAACCGTAAGTTTTCTCGGGCAGAAAGGCGTTCATACAGCGCCGGCGCCTCAGTCAACACCCCGGTGTTCTGGCGGATTGCATCCCCGTGCTCCTGGGGATCCAACCCGAGTACAGACACCTCCCCGCCTTCACGGGGCAGAATGCCATTAAGCACACGGATCATGGTTGTCTTACCAGCACCATTCGGACCCAGTAAACCAAACACTTCTCCTTCTTCAACGACGAGCGACAACTGATCAATGGCACACAATGAACCATAATTCTTAACCAATTGCCTGGTTTCAATCACAGATTTCATTCTTTCTCCTGTTTCACGTGAAACAATTTATTACCTGGTAAGTTGCATAAACCGGATATAGGAATACACCATCACGCCAAACACAGCCAGCAATACCGAGCCCAGCAATAGATACATCAGATAATCCGGGAATATGACTCCCAGTAAGGTAATGCCACCACTGATCTTGAATACCAGCCCGCCCACACGATGGGTATCCTCCCAGACCTGATTGTTCGCCAAAGTCCATGGTGTGCGGATGCCGATCATATAGTTCTGCTTTGCTTTGCTCATCATGGCGCCAGCTGCAAAAATAAGCAGCCCGATAGCAGGAGCCAGGAGGGCATTCATGTTAATGGAAACACCCAGATTCCACAGCAAAGTGAGAATGTGCAGGTAAGTCAGATATACAGCCATGGCAACAATAAATCCGTTATATACACCCCGAAATTGGGCAATATTTTTTTTCAACGGATCCATCAATGGAATAGCAGCCATCAACAGCAACACACCTGCCTGCACGATTGGCAGGAAAAAAAGACCTGAAGTCTTGGACGCATACCCATCCGCCTGCCCCTTTTCATTCCAGTGTGACGCCATCTGTTCGGGCAACGAACCTGCCAGCCCAATCGAAACCGCAAAAGACAACAAGATCAAACCCACACAGATTAACAACATTGTTCGATTCTTCATTTTTCTCCATTCATACGGGCTCACCACGAGATGAGCCCGTATATGTTTCACGTGAAACAATTATCATTTTTGTTCTAAATTTGCATTCTGAGCTAATGAAACCATTCCGCTCAAGCCACCCAGGTTCATCGTATCGACTGCGCTGCTAGGCACAATTACGAGTGCGCCTTTTTCTTTTAATCCTTCAAAGAGCATATTCATGGCGCGCAGATGCAGCGCGGTGGGATTATTGCTGTATGCCTTGGAGGCTTCTGCAAAACTGTCAGCGATTTGCATTTCTGATTCCCCTAAAATTACTCTCGCCTGTCGTTCGCGTTCTGCCTGCGCCTGACGGCTCATGGCATCTTCCAGATCCTGCGGGATGACAATGTCGCGGATTTCCACTGACTGTACCGTGATGCCCCATGGAGTGGTGCGTTCATCGATAATCTTCTGCAGATCGGCATCCATTTTTGCCCTGCCTACCAGAATATCTGCCAGCGTCATCTGACCGATGATTTCGCGCAGCGCAGTCTGCGCCGCCCACGAGATGGCGACCCGGTAGTCTTCCACTTCCAGCGCTGCCTTTTCAGCATCCCAGACCACCCAGAAAAGCACTGCGTCTACATCTACGGGAACAGTGTCGCGGGTAAGGGTCTTCTCAGCGCTGAAGGGCGATACCATTACGCGGTGATCTACCCAGTTGGAAATCTCATCCACCAGCGGGATGATCCAGAAAACGCCCGGTCCGCGTAAACCTCTGAATTTCCCGAAGCGCAACACTACGGCTTTTTCCCATTGAGGAGCAACCTTCAAGGCGAACAGGAAAAATAACCCTATGATCATGATGGCGATGGCAACAACCGCGATCTGCCATTCTGGCATCCGTTTCTCATCCATCCAGATGGATAAGCCAATCGAAGCGACTAAAAATATCGTAAAAATGGATCCAGCGAGCGGGTTGATCCGCGTGTTATCCACTCCCCTCTGCCCGCGTTGCTGTTTTTGCTTATTCTGATAAGCTGTTGTCATGGTAACCTTCCTTGTTCTTTGTAAAATCTTTTAATTCTGCTTCAAAAATCCGCCGAATATCTTCTGTAGAACAGCCATATTTATCTGCCCTGAGCAGGTATTGGCGGGTTAACTCTTCCAGTGTCTGGTTACGGATATATTCAACCGCCTGTTGGTCTGGTCCGGAGAGGAAATATGTACCCCGTCCCTGCTGCGTGGAGATTAAACCGGCTTCATCCAGAATCCGGTACGCTCTGGCAACCGTGTTGAAATTTACCCTCAGCTCAGCTGCTAACTGGCGCACCGTTGGGAGTTGATCTTCAAGCTTTAGTTCACCCGAAATCAGCATTTGCTTAATCTGATCCACGATTTGCAGGTAGATTGGAACGCCTGATCGAAAATCTAAATGCAGTTTCAATTCATTCACCCTCCATATTGTATCATTGTATCTTTGTATAATTGTATGCAGTCGTGATTGGTTGTCAAGGGTGTTCGTATAAAAAAAGCCATCTTCATAAAGAAGGTGGCTTTTTTGCTTTATCTAAATATTACTATTTCTTACTTTAATTCACTGCGGTCTCCCATCCAGAACTTTCGCCAGCTACCCTTGCTTGTCTGCAGGGCAACAAACATATACAGGGCGCCGGTGAAGAAACCAAGGACCATCATCAACACCACCCAGAGCGCGGCTTTCCATGCCGTTTTTTCCCGAAAGATGATCCAGATGGAAAACAAAGAAAAACCGGTATATAAATCCACCAGCGAAACCTGCCCCCACGGCATTGCCAGCAGAGCCGATCCTTCTGAAGCAAAATCGCCCCGTACAAAACCGTTAATCAGAATCACTGTCATGGCAAGCACGCCCAGAAGTGATACTATTTTCGCAATTTTCATATTTACTCCTGTTGTTTACTTTTTTGGGAACCAGGGGATAAAAGCACTGGTTTTACGGACATAATCTTCATATCCCGGTTTTTGTTTTCGCAGCGATTTTTCAAGCAAAGCGACCCCCGACACCCTGACCAGCAGAAAGGTCATTATGATTGGGCTGATAATCGTCCACCATGCGCCGCCCGCAAGGGCAAACAGGAAAAAAGCCCACCACTGGGCTGCATCCCCAAAGTAATTGGGATGGCGTGTATACCGCCAGACACCGGTGGTTAATAATTTTCCTTTGTTATCAGGATTCTTCTTAAACCTTGCCAGTTGCCAATCGCCCATGGCTTCAAAGAAGATACCAAATACCCATAGGATGATTCCCAGAACGGAGAGTACACCAGTCAACGGACCATCCGGAAAGAAATGCGTTGCCATCAATGGAAGTGAAACCACCCACATAATGGCACCCTGGAAAATAAAAGTCTGGAAGAAGCTGTACCACCACCATTTTTTTCCATGTTGCTTACGCCAGGCTGCATAACGGAAATCCTCGCCTTTCCCGGCATTGCGGATCAGGATATAAATCGCCAGGCGCAGTCCCCAGATGGTTACCAGAATGGCAAGGATCCACGAACGGATTGATTCTGCTCCCGTTAGAATAAACGCAAACCAGTTCACCAGAACAAAACCAAAACCCCAGATGATATCCACAATACTGGTGTTCTTAAGAATCAGGCTTAAGACCCAGATCGAGACCATCAAAACTAATATGACTATTGCGCTGTACCCTGCCAGTGTCAGAAAACTCATCCTGCCCTCCCTGCCTAAATCGAGCGAAGCTTGTTTACAATTTTTTCCATCGTTGATGGATGTTCTTCCACCCGCGAGCCCGCAATCGCAGAAACACATATTGCCCCGGGACCGACGTGCGCACCAATAACTGGCGTGACATCCGAGATGTACCCTGTTACTCCAGCAGGCAAGAATGGTTGAATCTGATCCACCAGTCTCTTCGCGTCCGCTTCGGCGTTGGCATGCACAAACCCGATTTTCACGATACCCGTCAACCCTCTTGCCAGTTCCACCACGCGCTCATCGGCTCGCCTGCGGGTACGGACCATCTCCATTTGCGCAACACCATCATTCATTTTCATGATGGGTTTGATATCCAGCATGCTTGCCAGACCTTGCTGTAGATGTGAGAGTCTGCCGCTGCGCCGTAAATACTCCAGTGTAGAAAGACGCGCGTATGAATAGGTACGCGTTCGCATTCGCAGAATCTGACTTTCGATATCGTCTAAATTTAATCCATGCTGCGCCAGTTCGGATGCTGCCTCAACCAGCAAACCCACACCCAGGGTAAGCTGACCGGAATCAATCACCTTAACTGGTATGCGCTCGAATCCCCTGGCCGCCAGGATGGCAACATTATTCACGTTGCTTAAACTTTGCGAGACGTGGATGGATATAATGCCTTCTGCGCCCTGATCCGCCAACTGGTTATACACCTCCAGAAAAGTTCCAGTGCCGGGTGCAGATGTGGTTGGGTGAGGATGACTCGCGGGCAGGCGCTGGTAAAACTCTTCGCGGGTGAGATCCACCCCATCCAGAAAGCTTTTCCCATCCAGATTGATATAGCAGGGAATCACAGTAATTCCCAAACGGTTCACAATTTCTCCTGGCAAATCACAGGTGCTATCGGTAACAATGGCTATTTTCATAAATCCTCAGTAATTACCCCATATTTTCTGATTATAATTATGCGATATTTTGTATATAAATATAAGTGGTTATATGTTACGTATAATGTTTGTATCGTATTTATTCGATCTTAAATTTTCTCAGGTTCAGGATGATCTTTTAATTCTCTAATCCATATCTTAGCTCTGCAGCCTGCCCGCTCCTTGCTTATAGCATGCGGCGTGGTAGAATCTTAAGTGAATCATCAGGTCAATCAGGAGGTAGTCATGGAAGGACAAACAGCAACCTTTGCTGTTAAAAAAGGACTCGCGCAAATGCTAAAAGGCGGCGTGATTATGGATGTGGTAACCCCCGATCACGCCAAAATAGCGGAAGATGCCGGCGCGTGTGCAGTTATGGCTCTCGAGCGTGTCCCTGCGGATATCCGCGCGGATGGTGGTGTAGCCCGGATGAGCGACCCGGATCTGATCTTAAAAATTATGGATTCTGTAACCATCCCGGTGATGGCAAAGTGCCGTATCGGTCATTTCGTTGAAGCACAAATCCTGGAATCCATTGGCATTGATTATATTGACGAATCTGAAGTACTCACACCAGCAGATGAAGCCCACCATATTCTGAAACATGATTTCAAAGTGCCTTTTGTGTGCGGCTGCCGCAATCTGGGTGAAGCATTACGCCGGGTTGGCGAGGGCGCTGCCATGATCCGCACCAAGGGTGAAGCTGGAACCGGAGATGTTGTCGAAGCGGTGAGACATGCACGTACCGTTCTGGGTGATATTCGAAAACTGCAGAATATGCCGGAAGAAGAATTGATGACTTTTGCCAAGGAAATCGGCGCTCCGTATGAGCTTGTCCTGGAAACCAGGCAACTTGGAAGAATGCCCGTCGTAAATTTCGCCGCAGGTGGAATTGCCACACCGGCAGATGCTGCTCTCATGATGCAGCTGGGCGTGGATGGTGTTTTTGTCGGTTCGGGCATTTTTAAATCAGGAGATCCAGCCAGGCGTGCCGCTGCCATTGTAAAAGCGACCACCCATTTCAACGATCCAAAGATCCTGGCGGAAGTCAGCCGTAACCTGGGTGAACCCATGGTCGGTCGCCAAATCTCTGCTATTCCAGAAAAAGAGCTCATCGCCGGAAGAGGCTGGTAACAATACGGTATGACCATCATCGGAGTCCTCGCCCTGCAGGGCGATTTCATTGAACACATCACCATGCTCCGCCGGATGGGGATCGAAGCGCGTGAAATCCGGCTGCCAGAACAATTGGCAGCCATAGATGGCTTGATCATCCCCGGCGGAGAATCCACCACCATTGGCAAGCTGGCTGTTGATTTCAAGATGATGGAACCGTTACAAGAATTTGGCAGGCAAAAGGCGGTTTGGGGTACTTGCGCCGGAGCAATATTCCTGTCAAAGGATGCCCGCAGGAATCAACCTCTCCTGGGATTGATGGATATCACGGTAGAGCGAAATGCATTTGGCAGACAGATAAACAGCTTTGAGGTGGATTTAGATATACCTGCATTCAGCGGTCTGGCGCCTGAAAACCCGCCGTACCATGCGGTGTTTATTCGTGCACCGCAGATAGCATCCACAGGAAAGGGAGTGGATATTCTGGCAAAACTGGATGGTGGCGTAGTGGTCGCAGCCCGGCAAAACAAATTGCTGGCTACCTCCTTTCATCCCGAATTGACTCTGGACGACCGCTTTCACCGCTATTTTGTGGAGATGTCAAAATAACTATTCGTTCATTAGATCTGCTGGATTTACCTTCTCTGCACCGCCTGCGTAGCCAGGTCCTCGCCTTCGACACCATACAACAACTTACCCGCGGGAACCCCCTCCGCGCACGGGCGTTTTTGGATTATCTGGACCCCGCAAGAGGAATATATACCGCGCTCATGGAAGATGCAGGGCAGATCCAGCTGGCAGGACAGATCACCCACGCCAGTAATGCGCGATCCAGTAACCTGTCATTTATCACCCCAACGCGAGGATTGACTTCAAACCAGTTGCCCGCGCTCTTCGACCATCTGGCAACCCAGGCTGGAGAATGGGGCACCTTTCATTTACTGGCAGAGTCAGATGAACATTCACAATGCTTTGATATTTTGCGATCCAGCGGTTTTTCGGTTTATGCCTGGCAGCGGGTTTGGCGTTATCACCCGGGTACTGGGTCTCTGGATGAAACAATAACCGGAATTGAGTGGAGTCCGGCAACTGAACGTGATCAGATATCCATTCGTGGTTTGTGCCAATCTCTGGTCCCTGCCTTAGTGCAGCCAATAGAACATGTGTTCGATAAGAAGTTGGATGGCTGGGTATGCCGCGAAGACTGCAACCTGATTGGCTATGCAGATGTAATTTATGGTAGCGAAGGAACCTGGATACAGCCATACATCCACCCCGAAGCACAGCATGTCCCCGTAATATTACGCAAACTTCTGGCACAAATTGAGACTCGTGGTACAAAAGGTATCTATATTTGTGTACGATCATATCAGGCTTGGATAGAATCAGTATTAGAAGATTTACCGGTATTAGCCGGACCGCGTCAGGCATTAATGGTAAGGCATCTGGCATTGGTGCAGAAAGCGCTTGCACCCATACTCACCACTGCCATTGAGAAAACACCTGGCAATGCTACCGTCGCCAGGGCGGAGAATACAAAACGGATTTAGGCTTTATGACACAGAGACGCATTACAGATGATCTTAATATTCTGCTCGGTGTGCTTCCACCGAAAATTGCTGCAGCGGTCACCAAAGTAGATAACAGTGACCAGTTAATAGAAATTATTCTGGATCTTGGGCGGCTGCCAACTGCCCGGTTTATAAACAATGAAGTCAATCTGGCAAAAGTGGAAACCAGCCATGATGATATTAATTTCGTTGTGGAACGGATCGGTGAATTTGATGCAGATAACCGTGCCGGGCTCGAAAGAACATTACATCGAATTTCTGCCATCCGTAACAGACGCGGACATATTGTAGGTTTAACTTGCCGGGTTGGCCGGGCTGTTTATGGCACCATCGATATTATCCAGGAATTGATCGAGGGAGGGAAGAATATTCTGCTCCTCGGCAAGCCGGGAATTGGAAAAACAACCATGCTGCGTGAATCCGCTCGCATGTTAGCGGAAAAACATCGCGTGATCATTGTGGATACTTCCAATGAAATCGGTGGTGATGGGGATGTTCCACACCCCGCAGTTGGACTTGCGCGGCGGATGCAGGTAGCCACTCCTTCATTACAGCACGAAGTCATGATAGAGGCGGTGGAAAACCATAACCCCGAAGTAATTGTGATTGATGAAATCGGTCGCGAATTGGAAGCCGCCGCCGCCCGAACCATCGCTGAACGTGGTGTGCAGTTGATCGGTACCGCCCATGGGCGTACCCTCGAAAATTTGTTATTGAATCCCACCCTGTCTGACCTGGTGGGCGGAATCGAATCTGTGACCCTTTCTGATGAAGAAGCCCGTCGTAGAGGAACTCAAAAGACAGTTCTCGAGCGGCGCGCTCCACCCACTTTTGACATTTTGGTGGAAATACTCGACCGCGACCGCGTAGCTGTTCATGCTGATGTTTCAGCGGCAGTGGATGCACTCGTGAGAGGATACCCCCTGCCCCCTGAAATCAGGTATCGGGATGAAAAGGGAGACATCAAAATAGAAAAGCCCCAACCTGCTCCCCAGCCTCAATATGGAGGTTTTCGTAACA
Source organism: uncultured Leptolinea sp. (assembly GCA_964648485.1). GTDB lineage: Bacteria > Chloroflexota > Anaerolineae > Anaerolineales > Anaerolineaceae > DAIOEK01. The sequence continues at coordinate 86,085 of CAZYOF010000007.1, read as the reverse complement.
GCAGGAGAATTGAACAAAACGGGCAGCAGGGTTACCGACGTCAGCAATCAGCACTGCCATACGAACAGAGCTCACTCGTTTTTGGTGCCGCAGAAGATATTCAACCCGCACCGGAACGACTTAAAAGCAACCAGCCGATTCGCATATATCCGTACGGCGTGGCGCGTAATCGCTTGCAACAGGCAGCCAAACGGTTGGGGGTTCCTGTGGTTGTAGTCAGAAATATTGATGAGGCGCAATCACTCATCACCTTGCGCTCGTACTACCGCAATCGCCAGGCAGGTATCGTAGAGGCGGAGGAACGTGGTATGCCGATCTATGTTCTCCGGGCAAATACCGTGAACCAGATCGAACAATTCCTGGCTGAGATTTTCAACCTGTCTGATTCCGCCATAGCCAGCCCAAACCTTGATGGCACGATTGAACAGACCCAGGCTGCCATTGCCGCTGTTCTCAGTGGAGAAAGGTACATTGATCTGCCACCCGCCGCTCCCACCATCCGCAGGCTGCAACATGACCTGGCGCGCCAGGCTCAATTGATCTCACAATCTTACGGGAAGGAACCCTACCGCAGGGTGAGAATTTACCGCGAATGAGAGGATATTTCATCACACTGGAAGGTCCGGATGGCTGCGGAAAAACCTGTCAGATTCCAGCACTGGCAGATTATTTGCGCAACCGGGGATGGGATATTCTGACGACCCGCGAACCCGGCGGCACTGAGATCAGCGAGCAAATTCGAAATGTGATTATGAGTATGTCGAACAAAGGAATGCACCCGCGTACAGAGATACTCTTATTCCAATCATCACGTGCACAACTGGTTGAACAGGTAATCCGTCCTGCCCTTGAAGCGGGTAAAATTGTAATCTGCGATCGGTATGCTGATTCAACCATGGCATACCAGGGCTATGGACATCAAACTGACCTGGTCTTTCTACGCCAATTGCTTGATTTTGCCACAGGTTCATTGAAGCCTGATTTAACTATTTTGCTCGACCTTGATGTAGAAGTGGGATTACGCCGTCGATTAAAAGGCGGCGGCGAATGGAACCGTCTCGATGATTATGACCTGCCCTTCCACAAGCGTGTTCGGAATGGATATCACGAACTGGTAAAACAGGATCCAACCCGATGGGTAACAGTTAACGCAGACCAGAGCAAGGATCAAATACAAAACACACTTCGAGAAATAATCGAAAAAAGACTACAAGCCCTGTCTTGAAAGGATAAAAATGTATAAACGCTCTTTCTTTATAATATTGGTATTTGTGTTGCTATTAAGTGCATGCGCGCCAGCGACAACCATGCCTTCCTTTAAACCAACTGATGAAGCAGCCCCGGCTGCAGAAACCCCGGTGCCATCTGGTGGAGATGGCTCAACTTCAGGCGTGAAACTGGCAAAATGCTCAGTACGTGATGGAGTATTGCGGACACCGGATGAAGCCCAGGTTGCACTTGCAAAATCTATTCCGCCAGTGAATGAAAATGACTGGGTGCGCGGAAACGAAAATGCAAAAATCACCATCGTCGAATATAGTGATTATATGTGCCCATACTGTGCAGCATTAATGGGTGGTATGACTCAGTTAATGGAACTCTTTCCTAATGAAGTCCGACTGGTCATGCGCCATTTTCCGATTCCATCCCACACACTCTCATTATTAGCTACGCAGGCAGCTGAATCAGCCGGATTGCAGGGAAAATTTTGGGAGTATTCAGATTACCTTTATGCCCACCAACAGGATTGGGCAGTAATGGATCTGGCATCATTTGAAACTTACCTGGTTGAAAAATCGGTTGAATTGGGTTTGGATAAAGATAAATTTACCCAGGATCTGAAAAGCGCTGCCATGGTGAAAAAAGCGCAAGATGCTTCTGATGAAGCCATCCAGCTTGGAATCAGCTATACACCTTTCATTGTAGTGAATGGACGTATTCTTCAAGAAGGTGAGCTGCAAAATCTTGGTGTCATTATTCACCTGTTGCTTACATCTGAAGATGGTTATAAAGAATGCCCGCCCACAGTCGTTGATGCAACGAAAACATATACCGCCACGGTATCAACTGATAAAGGCGATATTGAAATTCTTCTCTTCCCTGAATCTGCACCACTGGCGGTTAATAGCTTTGTCTTTTTGGCAAAAGAAGGCTGGTATAACAATCAACCATTCAATGATGTTATTAATGATTCTGCAGAAAACGGTTTTAGAATCGCCATTGCTGGCGACCATACCGATACCGGATATGGCTCAGCGGGTTATGACATTGATCCTGAAAACCTGACAACTAAATTTGATAAAAAGGGAATGGTCGGTCTGGTCAATGGTAGCCAGTTCTTCATTACGCTCGACGCCCAACCATCTTTAGACGGAAATTTCACTGTTATTGGCGAAGTAGTCAGTGGGTTGGATGTGCTTGATCAGCTTACGGTGACTTATCAAACGGATGGCTCAATGCTTCCACCTGACATGATTAATAGCGTTACCATCAAAGAAGGATAATGGATCAATCTTCTCGACCAGTCTCTAAGACTTTTCACACTGTACAGCTGGTATTCAGCACACTAAGCATTCTGTTTCTGTGGGGAACAGCAGCGCTGGTTTTGTTTTATGCAGTAGTTACACTAGCTATACCCGATTTTGAAGCTGCGAGGGGGAATCAGTTGCTGGTAGTCAGTTTTGCTCTGGCTGCTTTGGGTGTAATCCTGCTTCCCAGCACAGTTTTTCCAATCCTCAGCCTGCAGGGCAAAGATACCACGCATCTAACTTTTAAAGGGCATGTGGCATTCTGGTTCATCCCACCCTTATGGGTGGGATTAGCTCTCGCAGGCAGAGCACTCTCTGAAGCAGATGGCGCTATCCAATTCATTTTTCCAATCATTCACGTTCTGGTGGTAACGATACCCATCTTTTTCATTATGGGTCTGGCAATTCGCAAACTGCGCTTTCGTACACCACAACGAGCGTCTGGGTTGATTGCCACAGGAATGGCTAGCGGATCCTTTTTCAGTATGCTTGTTGAGGTTGCAGCGATCCTTTTTCTTTTTATAACCGGGGTTTTCATCCTCGTGTTGAATCCAGAACTGCAAGCGAAGGCTCTCTTGCTTTCCAACCGGATAATGGTCGCGGGAGATGACCCAGAAGTTTTAATGCAAATCTTTCTACCCGCGCTTCAAAACCCATGGGTGTTCGTTGGAATTTTGCTCTTCATCAGTGGATTGGTTCCATTGGTAGAGGAGGCATTAAAACCGGTGGGATTCTGGATTCTCACAAGCCGCGATTGGACTCCACGCGATGGTTTTATCGGCGGTTTGATGAGCGGTGCTGGCTTCGCTTTTATTGAGAGTATCCTGGCTTCCGCACAGGTTATGGGAGATGATTGGTTCTTCCTGGTCATCAACCGGATCGGGACTGCGGTTATGCATATGCTGGCTTCTGGTATGGTTGGCTGGGGATTGGCCTCTGCCTGGCATCAGCGTAGATATGGTAGATTGATCGGAGGTTATCTTCTGGCGGTAGTGTTACATGGTGTTTGGAACAGCACAGCAATTGTTCTTGGTATTTCAGAAATTGTTTCTTCTGGCAAAACACAATGGCTGAAAACTCCGGGAATGGTTTCGCCATATTTGCTCGGCACCCTGACCGTAGGGGGACTTTTGGCGATCATTTTAATTAATCGCCATTTTCAGAAAACTGCTGAGGATAATCACCAAGGATTGGATGTGATCCGGTAAGTCAATATTCATTCCATGCTATAATCCCTCGCACGAAACTAATAATTTGGTGAAAAATGGAAATCATTAAGTTCCTTATCGACTTTGTTCTGCATCTGGATGTTCATCTCGCAGAAATCATAGCGCAATCGGGTGTATGGACCTATGCGATATTGTTTGCTGTAATATTTATGGAAACCGGTCTGGTTGTGACGCCTTTTCTGCCCGGTGATTCGCTCTTATTTGCTGCAGGCTCCCTGGTTGCGCTGGAAGGCAGTCCGCTGAAAATCATACCTCTTTGGCTAATGCTATTCGCTGCAGCTGTCATCGGAGACACCGTTAACTATGAAATTGGCAGGTTTATTGGCCCCAAAGCGTTTTCTTCCAATTCACGCCTGCTCAAAAAGGAATATCTCGATCGGACCCATGCGTTTTATGTAAAGCATGGTGGAATTACCATCTTCCTGGCAAGGTTTATCCCGATCATCCGCACTTTTGCCCCATTTGTTGCAGGCATCGGAAAGATGCCATACCGGCATTTCATCAGCTATAACTTTTTCGGCGGTATGGTTTGGACTGCCCTGTTTACTTTTGTGGGTTATTTCTTTGGGAACTTGTCATTTGTAAAGGAAAATTTTTCTCTGGTCATTATTGCCATTATTGTAATTTCCGTCATCCCGGCTGTCGTTGAAGTCATCAAAAGCAGGAAAAAGCCCGCTCAGGCTGCGGATACCCCAGAATAGGAGAAAACATCCTGGCAACAGTAATAGGCATTGACCGTCCTCGATTAAGGAATTTTGCAAGCTGGATTTTCGAGCACCTGACTACAATGGTAGTGGAGGGCGAAGAAAACATCCCCCTCGAAGGAGGTTGTATCCTCGCCACCAATCATCTCAGCCGGCTGGATACGCCTTTTCTTTTTATCATCATTAAGCGTGATAATTTATCTGCGCTCGTAACCGATAAATACCGTTTCAATCCGTTGTTTGCTTTATTTGTTACGGTATCTGATTCAATCTGGATAAACAGGGAGATAGCAGATTTTTCTGCAATCCGGGCAGGGCTTCAAATCATCAACCGCGGGGGAATGCTGGGTATTGCCCCTGAAGGTACTCGAAGCAAGAGCGGATACTTGATAGAAGCGAAAAATGGTGTGGCTTTGTTGGCAGAAAAAGCCAGGGTGCCCATCATACCGGTCGGATTATTTGGTACAGAGACAGCCATGCAGGAAATCAGGGCGTTAAAAAAGCCAACCTTGCACGCGCGGTTCGGCAAGCCATTCACGCTCCCACCCATCGAACGTGGAAATCACGGAGATTCATTAAATAAAAACACCGAAGAAATTATGTGCCGCATTGCTGCCCTCCTTCCGGAAAAATATCACGGATTTTATACGGGTAACCCCCGTATTCGGGAATTACAGGACAATCAGAGCTGATTCACTTTAATCATGGAAGCCAGCTCAGCCGGTAAGCATTGAGCATGACCCGCTGCCTCTCGGCTGTCCGTGTATCAATAATCCACATTTCTCGATTTTCATTCAAATTTGCAGTATTAAATCGTAAATACGCCAGCAAAGTATTATCCGGGCTCCAACTGAATCCGAGATGATGGTAATCCGGATCATTCGTTAGTTGTCTGGAATTACTCCCATTGGCATTGATGGTCCATAATTGCCGACCGGGTGTCCAGTCCTGCTCGTTGGTGAATCGACGTGCGAAAGCTACCTTCGATCCATCAGGTGAAAAAACGGGAAGGGCATCTTCAGCCTGGTTGTTTTGTGTGAACGGAATACGTTCACCTGTAGCCGGTTTGTAAGCAATCAAACGGCTATAGTAATCTACCGTTGCAAAGCTGTCTTCAGAAGTGTATTGAACCTCGGGTACCAGGTAAGTATCTCCGGCAGCATTCCAGTCACCCGGCTCACCAGTATCACTGAGCACCTGCTTTCGTTCACCAGTGGAAGGTTGCAAAAAAACAAACTCCATGTCTGCATCATCATAAAATGATAACCAACCTTGTGCTGACCAGGCTGGATCACGGGTAGGATGTTCATTTCCTGATGCCGCAATCGCGCTACCAATCGGCATCATATTGTTGAGGGTGAGTAGCCATACCTTCGTGTTCCCTTTTCCACCCATTCTGGGTGTCTCGCCGGTCATAAACGCTAGATATTTCATGTCTGGTGAGAAGACCGGTTTACTACAGATATTTTCACCACAGTTGTAAATGGTGAAATAGGACCCTTCGGGCAGATTGTAGTAACGTATCTCCATTGTCGCTTCAGCCTGGACAACAGCCATAATGGCTTCTCCGCCAGGAGCGATGGAATAGTCCACCACACTTTCCGGAATATCAAGCAGGCGGTCTGTAACCAATCCTTCTGGATCCATACGGTAAAGTTGCGTCACTCCCGCAACGTCCAGCAGGTAAAGCAACCAGGCGTTCTTAACCCCAAAAGACCAGCGGATCTCTTTGGATAGCGGTAATCCAAGTGTGGATTTTATACCCCGACTCACCGTCACAGTAACGCTACTGCCCTGACTGAATGGTTCGAGCGGATCCAGAATGATCGTTGCACCATCCTGCGTGATAGAAAATGGTGTGGAGGGGGAAATCGTGATGGCATTCTTAATCGTTGCGGGATCTATTGGCTGGCTAAATTTAAAAGTTATGGATGTGTTCGGTAGCAGATCCTGGCTGCCTGATTCTGGAAGAAAAGAAACTACACGAGGCGTCAGGATGTACCAGGCAAGCAGCCCCGCAGAAAACAGGACGATCAAGATTCCAAGCGTCAGTCTTTGTGCCCGCGTCATACCTGTATTATAAATCCTGTCACAACACCCTTTCATCAAGCTCAATCCGTCTATAATTAGATTATGAATTGGGTCTCTGCCTTGCTCATTTTATTCACAATGGTTGTTTATGGGGTCATCCACTCATGGATGGCATCGTTACGCCTTAAGAAATGGCTTCAGGGTAACTACCCCCATTTCACATCTCATTACTACCGCCTTTTCTTCTCTATCTTTTCCGTCTTATCGCTGCTTCCAATCCTTGTTTTAGTTCGGGTTCTGCCAGATAAACCACTTTATCAGATACCATCTCCACTGGTTTTCATCACCATCACAGTTCAATTCATCTGCGCGGTCTTGTTACTGCTGGTTCTGTTTCAGACAGATATCTGGGTTTTCAGCGGGCTGCAACAGGCATTGGGTAGAAAACCAAAACAGGAAACCTTTCGGGCAGATGGCATTTATCGGCTGGTGCGTCACCCGGCATATTCATTCGGGTTGATCTTTCTCTGGTTGAATCCGGTAATGTCAGTCAATCTGCTCGTGTTAATCATCAGCAGTACCGTTTACATCATCGTCGGAGCTGTGCTTGAAGAGCGCAAGCTGCTGGCGCAGTTCCCCGAATATGCGGAATACCGCCGCAGAGTGCCCATGTTTATCCCCAGGCTATGGAAAATATCTAAAACCAACTGACTTACTAATGCCATTTTTCTGGATCACCACACTCTTTATTGCAGGAATCATCACCGCCAATCAGACCTCTTATGACGGAAGTAAGTGGTACATTTTCTGCGGATTGACAGCATTATTGGGTTTCAGTCTGTTTTATATTTATAAACGGGGATATATCAAATCAGGCTGGTTACATTCAATTTCATCGTTTCTTCCCGGTACACGGCTGCCGTTTCTACTTTTACCATTCTGCTTCACGCTCGGTGCCAGTTTATTTCATTTGCAGCAACCTGCGGATACTCGGTATACGATTTTCGGTAATCAGAACCAGGGAAGTGTGTTAATCAGAGGAGTTATTTTTGAACCACCAGACCGGCGTGAAAAATTAACCCTGGTCAAAATTCAGGCGGCAGAATTTACCAATGACCAAGGTGCGACCTGGAAAACAAATGAGAAATTGATGGTGTTCCTATCCCCAGATTCCTCCATCCAGCTCGGGGATGAAATAGTAATCAGAGGAAAACCGATCACACCACAGGAAGATGCCAATTTCTCATACCGGCAGTATCTTGCTGCAGAGAATATCTTCACCCAGATTATGTACCCGCAGTTGGTGGACTCCACACCCGGACCCATCCACTTCAACTATTATCTATATCAATTCCGCGAAAAATCTCTTGGTTTACTCAGCCGCATCTTTCCTGCGCCTGAATCGTCGCTTGTGCAGGGTATACTGCTGGGAGACGAGAGCGCCATGCCGGCAGACTTGGATGATTCCTTCCGCAGATCTGGTACATCGCACCTTATTGCGATTTCCGGTTTCAATATTGCGATTGTTTCCAGTCTGATTACCCTGTTGTTTGCCAGCCTGCTCGGAAAATGGCGTGGAACTGCGGCGGCGATCATCTCGATATCACTCTATACCATCCTGGTCGGAGCCAATCCGCCGGTGGTGCGGGCTGCGATCATGGGTAGCCTCAGTCTGATGGGGTTGCTCATTGGCAGACGTAACGGTGGTTTGAATGCGCTTTTTCTTACCGCCGGAATCATGCTTGCCTTCCGCCCATTTTTATTATGGAGTATCAGTTTCCAGCTTTCTGCAGCGGCCACCCTGGGTTTAGTCTTGTTTGCCAGCCCCATTCAACGGATCTTACAGCAGTTTTTCTCAACCCGCATGGAAGAAAATCTTGCCCGTAAAGTGAGCAGTGGTCTGGGTGAGTATTTTTTCTACACCATTGCCGCGCAGATCACTACCCTGCCCATTTTGCTGCATCATTTCCATCAATTTCCCTGGGTTACTCTGCTGGCAAATCCGCTGGTGCTGCCGCTGCAACCCCCATTGATGATTACTTCCGGTGCAGCGCTGATCCTCGGCTGGATACATCCTGTTCTCGGGCAGATTGCCGCGCTGGTAAGTATGCCCTTCATCACCCTCACGATCAAATTGGTTACCTGGGCAGGTACGCTGGATTTTCCATCTCTGGCTGCTCCACAAGTCAGTTACAGCCTGATTCTGATCTGGTTGTGTTTACTTTGTCTCCCATTAGCGTTACCTGTTTTTTCTGAAAAGCTACGAAGGTCCTGGAAACCCGCATTTACCATAGTCATAATGCTGACAGCCGCCTACGGATTTCTGCATACCGCTGTAGATCGACCGGATGGCAGGCTCCATTTATTTTTCTCGGGGAATAAGAAAAATCCTGCTATTTTATTAATTTCTCCTTCTGGAGAATCTTTCCTCGTTCATCCGGGAAGCAGTGCTAACGAGTTATTTGCATTTATTGACCCCAGGCTGCCTTTCCCGCAACGTAACCTGGATGGAATGCTGGTAATTCCCGGCGTAAATATCCGTCTGATACAAGAGATTGTCCCAGTGCTATCTCCAAAAAATCTGTTCCTTCTGGGAGAAAGATCCCCCACTGATTTATTGGATCTTCAACCGGGCACCAATGAAAATTCCACCCAGCTGCCAGACGGGGGAACTCTGGATTTCGGGGATGATTTGCGACTGACCTTAATACCAGGCGGAAGGCAACCAGCGACTGTATTTGTTTCATGGCAAAACTTACAAGTCGAGCTGGTGCTGGAAAAATCAACTCATCCCCCGGCATGCGAAGGGAATATTCTGTTTATCACTGACTCAGAAGCGAATCTTTCTCCAACATGTCACCCCCAAATATGGATCAGCACTGATTATGGGATAAACGCCATGCCTGATGTAGTATTAGCACAAACGGGCTGGCTTCACATCAGTTCAGACGGCAACCAGGTTTGGATGAAATCCCAAAAATAAAGGCTATCATCTATAATTCAACTATATCTGAAGAAAAGACAGGAGTACCTCATGACAAATGTTGTGGATAGATTTATAAAATACGCGAAAGTGTACACCACCTCTGAATACGATACCGGAACTTTTCCGAGCACCGCACGGCAATTTGACCTGGCCAAATTGCTGGTAAATGAGATGAAAGAAATGGGCTTGCAGGATGTGGATCTGGATGGCAAGGGTTACCTTTACGCCACCCTGCCCGCGAACAGCGCAGAGAAGATTCCCACCATAGGGTTAATTGCCCATATGGATACCAGCCCCGAAGCACCCGGAGAAAACGTCGCTCCACAGTTAGTTCGTAGTTATGACGGCGGCGATATTATATTGAACAAAAAACTCAACATGGTCCTTTCTCCACGTGATTTTCCTGAATTGCTCAAATATGTGGGACAGGATATTCTCACCACCGATGGAACCACCCTTCTGGGAGCTGATGACAAAGCCGGTATCGCGGTCATTTTATCTGCCATGGAACACCTGATTCAACATCCAGAGATTAAGCATGGCAAAATCCGTATCGGGTTCACTCCCGATGAAGAGATCGGGCACGGTGCTGATTTCTTTGATGTGAAAAAATTCAACGCCGACTTTGCATACACCATCGATGGTGGAGAGTTGGGCGAATTGGAGTATGAATGCTTTAACGCCTGTATGGCAAAGGTCCATATCCAGGGGCGCAGTGTTCATCCCGGCAGCGCAAAAAACCAGATGGTCAACGCCATTGAACTGGCACACCGTTTCCACGGTTTGCTGCCTGCGTCAGAACGACCGGAATACACAGAAAAGTACGAGGGCTTTTATCACCTGTACCATGTCAACGCGGAAGTGGAGGAAGCCACCCTGATTTACATTATCCGTGACCATGACCGGAATATTTATGAAAAACGTAAGGCGGTATTCCTGAAAGCAGCTGAATATGTCAATCAGGTCATGGGTTCTGAAAGGATCAAGGTACAAATTACGGAGCAGTACCAGAATATGAAAGAGGTGATTCTGCCCAAGATGCATGTTGTGGAAACAGCTGAACAGGCGATGGAAGAGCTGGGCATTAAACCCAAGATCGGACCCATTCGTGGCGGTACTGATGGTGCCAGATTATCTTATCAGGGATTGCCTACACCCAACCTGTTTGCCGGTGGGCATAACTTCCATGGTAAGTACGAGTATCTGCCCATCCCATCCCTTGAGAAAGCAGTGCAGGTGGTGTTGAAGGTATTAAGCCTCTATGCGGAGAATCCAAAGTTCTAAATCAAAGTGACATATTACAGCCAAGCAACGGACAAATAACATTGCAAGCAATCAGATGAATATGTTACCTTATGAACGCTCGTTTTATCCATTACGTTGAAAGGAATAAACCATGGCTTACGTAATTTCCGATGACTGCATCTCTTGTGGTGCATGCGAAGCTGAATGCCCCGAAGGCGCCATTTCACAGGGTGACACCATCTACGTGATCGATCCTGCCAAATGCACCGATTGTGGCACTTGCGCGAGTGTTTGCCCGACAGAATCACCCAAGCCCGCATAATTTTGCTAAATACACAATAAAGCCGGTCGAGTGACCGGCTTTTTGTATTTTCAAAGATATTCCCTGTCACAGATTGAAATCACCCTAAAATCGGATAAGTAATTCCCCCATTCGGGAAAACAAGCACATCAGCCTGGGCGGGATACTGGGCTTTTGCTATTTCAATCGCTTTCTCGAGGGAAGGCACAAAGGTAACAAACGGTAGGTTCTCATGAATGGTTTGCGGGATGGTCGGTGCATACATCAACAGAGTTCCCATCCTCATAGCCTGCAGGGCAAAGTACAGAAAGAAGCGGTCTTCTTCTCCCATCCCTTTTAATTTAAGCCTGGTAACCAGTGGCAGGATGACAGGTGCCAGGAATTTTAAAGCCTTTTTTCCCAGTGGCAGTTTTTTATTTGCCAGTCCAAAGACACCCACACCTTCTTCCGCGCGAACCACGGTAATGAGAATTCCGCCTTTCTTCAAGGCACGGATGGTATTTGCCAGCGCCTTAACTCCCTGTCGCAGGTCTGAATCCATAGGATGAGAATCCGTAATCACAATATCTGCCTTTTGCGATACGTTTACTCCGTAGAGATGGGCACTGATCCGTACCCCTTCCCGATGGGCAGCTATCGGATCTCCGCTGACCACTTTGACCACCTGTTGCATATTATTCAAGATGGCGTTGATGATGAATACCTTTGGTTTCAGCATTTTCCCGGCTTCTTCAAGGTCCTGGCGCATGGGATTCTGCTCAATGGGCTGACCTACCATATTGAATGTGCCCGGCTGGCAGTTCAGAGCATGGTTATGGGCAATCGATATCCGTCCGGCAATACCAGGCAGCAGATTTTTGTACCCGCCTCCAAAGCTGGCGATGATATGCGGCTCAATACATCCGATGGAAATGATTACATCTGAATCAGTCGCTGTGCGATTGAGCCAGACTGGTGTGCCTCGTGAAGTTGATCCAAGAAAGGATTGCTTTTCTTGATTATCAGCATCCGGATTCTCATACCGCATACCTTTCAGGTTTTCCATACCAATTCTTTTAATAATTTCAGGTTCTTCCATACCGCGGTGAACGCCCAGCGCTGGAATGATCGTTATATCTTCAGGGGTTATCCCAACTTTTTGTAATGTGGAAAATAATACGGGAAAAATCTCGCGCACAGGTGTTGGTCTGCTGATATCATCGATAACCACAACTATTTTCTGTCCAGGCTTGACGATTTCTTCAATTTTTTCTGAATCCACCGGTTCTGCGAGGGCTTTCACTACTTCTTCTTTTACATCCTTAACGGGTGGAAGAGCCGTAGGTTCGAGTATTCCATTTACTTTCCAGCGTGCCGGTATGCGAATGTTGATTCGATCTGCCCCCCAGGGTAACGAAATCACCTGTTCTGCCATACATCCCTCCCAAAAAAAATAATCTAAATTGAGTGTAGCTGAAAAAGGTTTATGGGGCAATCTTAAAGACCCGGGTAAATCACAAGGGGAATGCTATAATTTTTGTATGAAAAAATTCATTGTCGTTGCGGGTAATATTGGGGTGGGTAAAACAACACTGGTATCCATGCTCAGCAAGAGACTCAACTGGGAACCATTTATTGAACCGGAAGCACAGAATCCTTACCTGTCAGAGTTTTACTCAGACATGCGAACATGGGCTTTCCATTCGCAGATATATTTTCTCAGCCACCGGTTGAAAATGCATCACCAGCTCGCCCAACGACAGGATTCTGTCATCCAGGATCGCAGCGTGTATGAAGATGCCGAAATTTTTGCGCGCAATCTGTTTTTGCAGGGACACTTGCCCGAACGCGATTTTGAAACATATTGTGATCTGTACCACACTGTGTTGGATTTTCTCCCAGCGCCTGATCTGGTGATTTATCTAAAAGCGTCTATCCCCATCCTGCAGCATCGTATTGACAAGCGGGACCGCGATTATGAGCGGGCTATCCCGCAAGATTATCTGGAACAACTTAACAGCCTGTATGAAAACTGGATCAACGAGTTTACCAACTGCCCGGTTTTGACGATACCAGCAGATAATCTTGACTTTGTACTATACCCGCATCACCTTGACCTGATCACCAGAAAAGTGCAGGAAAAACTAACCGGGAAAGAATTAGTGATATTCTCTCCCGATGAAATGTAAACGGTACAAAAGCGAATTATTTCTCAGCAGTGATTGGATCAATAATTAATTTGATCGCTGTCCTAACTTTCCCGTCTATATCTACATCTACAAATTCAGGAATGCAGTAGACTGGTATTCCATCAGCTGCCAGATATCCCTTTGCCAGCACCAGTGCTTTAATTGCCTGATTCACTGCGCCAGCTCCAATAGCCTGAACTTCGGCATGATGATGTTCTCGCATGACCCCTGCTATGGCTCCCGCAACCGCTGCGGTGCGAGAATTGGCGGAAACCTTGATGACGTCCATATTCTTCTCCCTCTCGTATGATTACGCTGTTATTGTTGAATATGGTAGGGTTCTACCTTTCCGGACAAACCATCAATTGTTAAATCATTGTACAAGATTCTATTGATTATACAAGTAGGCTGATTTACGGTGTTTTTATGGCTCTGAAAAACAATTTATGCAATACTTTATCTTCACTGATATATATGAATCAGGAATCGTATTAATAGTAGAGTCTGTGGAAAAGTGGAAAAGACTGAATCTAGAAAATAATACCCCGCATATAGGTAAAGGTTTATTATTCTCCCCCATATATTCTGCAACTGCTATTCTGTATCATAAAAATAATGTTGTGGATGAATTATTGAAAATTCATCCATCTTGTCAGAAAAATATATTTAGTGGAAAACACTCTCTTTTTTCACATTCAATACCAGATTTCTTCACAATGTTATCCATAACAAAAATTATATATATGAATAATGATATCCAATGGAAAGAAAAAAAAGATGCTTGATTTTAATAGTTGTCTTAAGACGAAACTATTTAATTAATCGCAATTTAACTGGAAATGGGTCTGTCTCTAATGAATCTAAAAGATTTTAGGCTTCATCCTGCGAACGGGAAAGGTTTTCCACAACCGGAATCAGTTTTCCACAGATTTTGACGGGTTTTCCACAGGGGTGGATGGATCATGCTCCGTGGCTGGTAGCCCAGTTATCGAGCAGATTTTCCAGACTATCCAAATATCCATCCAATTCAGCCAGCCGTTGGTTAAAATCTTCCCTGCCCAAATGGAATCGACTCATTGCCTGAAGCCAGTGGTCATATTCAGGGGATGATGCCAGAAATGAACAGATGGCTTTATTCCACGTGCGAAGCAAAGGAAAATATACCGATTCCACAGGTGCATCGGTAATCATCTGTTCAAAAGCTTTGTAGTAATAATCCCGGCGAAGAGGATGAACATCCATCGAGAATTTTTCCTGTCCTCCAGCGGCATTGAATGCAGTATCCCACTCGGGCAGCATATTTGATAATTCTTCCCGGGTGAGGTTTTCTCTGGAAAGCAGAGTGAATAAACCATCTGCCAGGGCTGAATCTCCGGCTGCAGCACAACGTTGCGGTAATTCCAATCCGAAACGCCGGTTGGGCAGCGGATTTCCGGTAAGCACGGAAATGGCGTTCCCTGCAGAACCTACTGCCGCCAGATAAAACCGGATACGGTCAGAATGTGATTTGCGGGATTCCTTCAAAACGGTCCAGATATCCCTTGCGTTGGTAAAAAGTCTCCTGGCGCGTTGAATTACCAGATCCGGGCGGTAGAATTGTGCGCCCACACTTGCCTGGGTGAATTCAAACCAGTGACGTACATCATGGAGCAACAATGGGTGGTTATAGACCGCGTGACCCAGCCAGGGTTCGGTGCGCAACTCACGTGGTTGCAGATAGTAATGCTGCGGGTGGTGAACAATATCGAGGTGAACCTCATCAAAAACTCGTTGCACCTCGCGCTCGACCTTTGGCTCATCTGAATGGATGAAAATAATATCGATATCGGTCATACCACCCAACAGGGGATGATCTCCCAGCGCCGAACCTACCATATAGGCGGCAACGATATCCTTTTCTTTGCGCAGCTTGATGGCAACGGTATCCCTGGCTGTTTTGACGAGCAGTTCACGCGTGATTCGCATAATTCCCCGAAAAAATGGATTTATATTATTTTACCCCAAGCCTGTGCTGAAACCCACCCGCAGGCAATAAAAAAGCCGGTTTCTCAAAGAAACCGGCTGTGAACATCCAAAAATTCTTATCCGAGAGGGAGTTCCGGCTGGAAGGGTGCTAATTCCAACGCCTGGCGGATGCGTAAATCGATTCCCTTGAGGTCATCCGCATTACCTACAAAATCAATACTGTTGGAATCAATGATCAGTACCGGGCTGGCATGGTACTGGCGGGTGAAGAAATCTTCGTAGGCTTCGTTCAACTCATGGATATATCCCCTCTCCATCTGACGTTCATATGGGCGGTCGCGCATGGCGATCCGCTTCATCAGCATATCGGTGCTGGCGCGCAGGTAAATGACCAGCGTGGGAGGCGGAATCTTTTCTGCCAGGGCTTCATGCACCCGGTAGTACATTTCAAGTTCGTCACCTTTCAGATTGATGCGCGCGAAGAGAGAATCCTTGTCAAAAGTATAATCAGAGATCAGGTCTATGCCATCAGCCATACACTGGGGGATGGTTGCCCGCTGCTGTCGGTAGCGGCTAAGAAGAAAGAAAATTTGTGTCTGGAATGCATAACGGGCACGGTCTGCGTAAAAATCGGAGAGAAATGGATTCTCTTCAAACACCTCCAGCAGAATATTCGCCTGGTAAAAAGGCTGTAGCAGGCGTGCCAGCGAAGTCTTACCCACCCCGATGACACCTTCTATCGCTAAATACATATTCTGACTCCGTAATTTGATGATGAAAAGAGGCGTGTTAACGGATGGGCAGCTGTTCGAGCTGGTTTACCAGACCGGCAATGACATCGAAGCCACCCTGCCAGAAGGAGCGTTGATGGAAGTCAATACCGGCATCTGCCAGAACTCTGGCGGGTGCTTCTGAGCCGCCGGCAGACAGCAATTTAATGTAGCGCGGCTTGAAGCTTTCACCTTCTGCTTTGAACTGCTGGTACAGAGAAAGTACCAGGAGCTGACCGAAAGAGTAGGCGTACACATAGAAGGGGGTATGGTAAATATGCGGGATGGATACCCATTCCCATTTGAATTCTTCGGGAATTTTCACCGCGTCTCCAAACTGATCCTTCAAGTTATCCATATATGCGGCAGAAAGTTCATCCACCGAGGCATTGTTGGCGATCATCTCATGCGCCTGCTTCTCGAACAGGGCAAAATATGCCTGGCGCATGATGGTGGCATATGAATCATCCACCTGCCTGAAGAGCAAATCGCGCCGAACACTGTCATCCTTTTCTTCTTTGAGGAGCTTATCCACCAGCATCATTTCACCAAAAGTGGAGGCGGTTTCCGCCAGCGGCAGGCAGGCATGCTGGGTGAAGAGGGTGTGGTGTTCCGCAAGCATCGAGTGGATGGCGTGACCGAGTTCATGCGCCATGGTGGCAACATCATCCGCTCTGCCCTGGTAGTTGAGCAGCACCCAGGGGGTCAGATCCGGTCCGATGGTGGAACAGAACGCACCCGAACGCTTACCTTTGCGAATCTCACCATCCAGATGCTTTTCGGCAAAGACCCGGGTTGCCAGTTTTTCAAGCTGCGGGTCGAATTCACGGAAAGATTCAAACACCAGATCGGCTGCCTGATCGAATGAATATTGCTTGTCAGATTGCTCCACCGGAGCGTAAATGTCATACCGGCGCAGGCGGTCCATTTTGAGCCAGCGGGCTTTGAGTTTGAAATACCGCTGGAATACGGCGGCGTTCTCGCGGGATACATCCAGCAGGGTATCAACTACTGCGTCAGGAATATCATTTCCCAGATTTCGGGCGGCAATCGGCTGTGCGAATTTACGCAGTTGCACCTGTTCGTTACGCCAGTCGCGCACCACCGTTTGGTACATCTGCCCGAGGATGGGTCCGTCATTCCCGTACACGCGATAGAGTTCCTGGTAGGCGGCTTTACGCAGTTCGGAATCATGCTTGCGCACATACACCATCAACTCACCCCGGGTCATTTCTTTTTTCTGCCCATCCACCTCGATCATAAAACTGTAGCGGTTGGTGATGGAGTCATACAGGGTGATGAGCGCGTTGTACCCGGTGACATTTTTGATATTGACGATTTTTTCTTCAGCTTCGGTCAGTGTGTGTGGTTTGAAGTGACGGATTTCTTCCAGCCAGTACCGGTAATCGCCTGATGCGTCCATCAACCGTTTGGCATTAACATCATCCAGACTCTTCCACCACAAGCTGAAGAACAACTCGCGGTTGCCATAGTCTGCCAGAAGCTGGTCAATTTTTGCCACCATGGTCATGGCTGTTTGATTTTGTGTGTCTTCGGCAAACCATAACCCGGCGTAGCCCGCCAGGCGGTTTTCGAGGCGGCTGATTTCTTCTTCGAGTTTGATAATTTCCATGAATTTGCTGGAGGAAATATCTGGTGAAAGACTATCTCGAAATGTCTCCAGCTTTTTCACCAACTCTTCTAAATTCTGGTAAGCTGCATCGATCTCTTTACCTTCAGCCGAAGGGAAAATATCTGCCAGACTCCAGCGCGTTTGTGGGTATGTATTTTTTACCATTTTTACCTGTCCTCTTGAGAAGCTGATCGAAGAATCGACCGCAATTGATTGATGGGTTTTCGTTCGTTATCTTGCTTGTCGAGATAATACCAGAGTTCCCAGCCATTGGCGGGCGCCTGGCGAATCTTGCGGGCGATCTGGTGGATGGAACCAATCTCTCCATCGTAATTGAGAGATCCATCCGCCAGTACCACAGCTGTATGCAATCTGTCCCCGCCAAAATAAAGCGTGTCTCCCGCTTCGAGCAATCCATTTTCAAGCAGACTGCCAAAGGGGATGCGTGCTTCACGGCGCGGGTTGGGGGTGACAAAAATCGGTGGATTAAACTCCACCTGGTGAACATGATCGATACGGACCCGGGCGGCTTCTGCGTAAACCGGATCCCGTTCGATGCCGATGAAATGGCGGTGCAGCCGTTTGGCGACCGCGCCGGTGGTGCCGGTACCGAAAAATGGGTCGAGCACAATATCTCCGGTGTGAGAACTGGCAAGCAGCACCCGGTAGAGCAGCGCCTCGGGTTTCTGGGTGGGATGTAATTTCTTGCCATCCTGTTTCAGGCGCTCACCGCCAGAGCAGATGGCAAGGGACCAGTCGCTGCGCATTTGCAGGTCTTCATTGAGGGCTTTCATGGCGTGATGATTGAAGGTGTAGGGGGCGCCTTTCTCCCGCTGCGCCCACAAAAGGGTTTCGTGCGCGTTGGTGAAGCGCACCCCGCGGAAGTTCGGCATGGGGTTGGTTTTAGTCCAGACAATGTCGTTAAGAATCCAATACCCCAGGTTTTGCAAAATTGTTCCAACCCGGTAAATGTTATGGTACGAACCGATTACCCAGAGCGTTCCGCTTTTTTTCAATAGCCGCTTGCAGGCTGTCAGCCAGGCAGTGGTGAAACGGTCATAGGCTTCGAAGCTTTCAAATTGGTCCCAGTCATCATCTACCGCATCCACACGGGTGAGGTTGGGTCGCCAGAGTTCCTGGGCAAGCTGCAGATTATAAGGCGGGTCGGCGAAAACTACATCCACCGATTCGGCTGGCAGCTTGTTCATTTCTTCGATGCAGTCACCCAGAATCACCCGGTCAATCGGCAGGTTGGTCTGTGGTTCGGCGGAGGGCAGGGTAATAATTTGCGTTTCGCTCATGTAGCTCTATTGTAACCTCAGGCGACTCTCCCGACAAAGGTTTTGGCTGTAGGCTTTTGTAAAACACCACCACTCTTGACACTCCTGATATTGTTATGTTATTAATAACATATGTTATTGTTAACTACAGATGAGGTATTGATATGGACTTACGTGCAACTATCCTGGCAATATTGAGCTGGAAACCCCTCTCGGGCTATGACCTGAAAGGGTTGATCTGCGATTCCGAGATTTACTACTGGTCAGGCAATAATAACCAGATTTATAAAAGTCTCATCGAGCTGCAAAATGATGGCCTGGTCACCCATGAAGTCCAGTCGCAGGAAGGCAAGCCGGCAAAGAAGATCTACACCATCAGTGATGCCGGGCATGCTGAATTGAAAAAATGCATACTGGCTGATCCCGAATTGCCGGAGGTGCGTAAGGGTTTCCTGATCCAGCTTGCCTGGTCGGGCTCCCTGTCTGATGGCGAGGTTGTCAGTTTGCTGGAAAGGTACGCGGAAGAGCTATCCAACCGCCTGATGATGCTCAAGGCTCAGGCAACCAGGAAAGAAGTCCACCCGCAGCGGGATACACGCGAGAAATATCTCTGGCTCCGCCTAAATGAAAATATGATCCAAGCCTGTAAGACAGAACTGGATTGGACTGAAAAAACAAAGCAGGATATTCAAGAAGGTAATTATCTTGATTATTTAGAACATGTAGGTGAAGAATGAATAACGTGGATGTAATAGTAAAACTGAGAAATGAGACCGGCGCCGGGGTGATGGATTGCCGTAAAGCGCTCGAACAGGGGGAGCAAAATTATGAGAGGGCGCTGCGCATTTTGAGCG
The DNA here is from genome assembly GCA_964648485.1 of uncultured Leptolinea sp. Lineage (GTDB taxonomy): Bacteria > Chloroflexota > Anaerolineae > Anaerolineales > Anaerolineaceae > DAIOEK01. The sequence goes on along the minus strand of CAZYOF010000007.1, from coordinate 66,391 downwards.
AAAGTGCTTTACTGAAAGCCGCAAAACAGGCAGATCGAGAGGCGGCGGAAGGGGTAATTGAACTCTATTCACACGGCAATGGCAGGATCGGTGTGATGGTTGAGATCAATACTGAAACTGAATTCGCAAGTAGGTCTGAGATGTTCCGTAAATTTACGCATGAAATCGCGCTGCAGATCACCTCAACCAGCCCTCTGTATGTACGGGATGAGGATATCCCGGCGGAAGTAATTGCAAAATTGAAGACCGAAGCGGCGGAAAAGGCACACGCTGAAGGCAAACTGGAACGGATCATCTTAGTGATTACCAGTGGCGTGGTTGAAAAATATCGGAATACAAATGTCCTTTTACGCCAACCGTATATCCGTGACGAAACCATCACGGTGTCAGATTATTTGAACCGGACGATCAGTCAAATCCGTGAAAACATCATCATCCGGCGGTTTATGCGGTGGGAGATTACCCCATCTGCAGAAGAATAATAACAAATGGTGGAGCTTTCCACTCCACCATTTTTATCCAGGAATTTTATCTAGCAAACCGCAGGAGACCACTTCGCTGATCTTTTCCGCAAAGCGGATTTGCTCCGGGGTGCTACATGTAACTGATTACTCGAATAAGGCATTGGGAATTTTGAAGAATATTCCAGCCAATACCACCAGGTCGAGGATGATACCCACCGGCAGCCAGGGGTGCCAGAAGAGTCCAAGCAGCAGGATGGATGCGACAGATCCGGTCATCGCCATCCCCATCCAGATGGATGCCAATCCGGGAATGCTGACCAGCCCCAATCCGGCGAGAGCGAAGGCGGCTGTTGCTATCAGCCATAGCAGCCAGCCAATCGTCCGGATGCTATTCTCAGGCAGCTTAAATTTGGATATAGGCCAGAGAGCATCCACATCCTTCCGCCACCAAGCGGGAAAGAATGGGGTACGCATGGCACCGGGTTGGGCAACCGGTACCCACGAAAGGCTGGCATGAATTAATCCGTGCAAAATCATAACAATGGCAATAATAGCTTTGAGAGACATTTCCCCTCCAGAGGTGGAATATAGTTTTTACCAGGATAGATAACCCGCAGCACAGTGCTTGGTTTCGCTCTGCTGGATTATAATCTTTTTCATGGGTGTCAATGAAAATCCGAGTGCCGGTAGACAGATCGCGCGCGCAGCGGGGACCGTTATGTTTGCCATTATCATCAGTAACCTGGTCGGGTTGCTGCGCCAGATGGTGGTTGCGAATGGCTTCGGCACCAGCCCCGACCTGGAAGCATTCAACGCTGCCAACCGGGTAGGCGAAGTCCTTTTCAATCTGATGGCTGGTGGAGCGCTGGCTTCGGCTTTTGTGCCTACATTCACCGGGCTGCTTGTAAAGGATCAAAAATCTACTGCATGGCGATTGGCGAGCGGAATTGCCAATCTGATTGTGATCATTATGATCATTGTTTGTGCGATCACCGCAGTTATTGCACCCTGGCTGGTAGAGAATTTACTCGCACCCGGTTTCGATGCCGAAAAACAGCAGCTCACCGTACAAATTTTGAGAGTCTTGCTCCCTTCGGTCGTCATCTTCGGGTTGAGCGGTCTGGTGATGGGAATTCTGAACGCACATCAGAAGTTCCTGATCCCCGCACTGACCCCGGCAATGTACTCAACCGGCATGATTCTGGGTGTTTGGCTATTATCCCCGAGTCTCGGTATATTTGGTCTTGCGTGGGGCGCAGTCCTGGGGGCTTTGCTGCACCTCGGGTTACAAATTCCTTCGTTACTGCAATTGAATGGAAAATACGACACCATCTTTATTCCCAGAGACAGCCTGGTTTTACAGGTTGGCAGGCTGATGCTGCCACGGCTGTTCGGAGCGGCAATCGTACAATTAAATTTCTGGGTGAATACAATTCTGGCATCTTTTCATGAAGGCTCCCTGAATGGTATCACTTACGCTTTTCAGTTGATGCTGATGCCGCAGGCAGCGATCGCCCAATCCATTGCCATCGCCGCCATGCCCACCTTTTCGGAGCAGGCAGCGCTCGACAAAATGGAAGAGTTACGTAATTCCCTGGCAGCCAGCCTGCGCGGATTGATTTTGCTTTCCGTGCCCGCTTCCATCGGATTAATGCTTTTGCGCAAGCCGATTGTTGCCCTGCTCTACCAGCGCGGAGAGTTTACAACCCAATCTACAGAGTTGGTCGCCTGGGCGCTGCTCTGGTATGCCGCCGGGTTGGTGGGTCACGCGATGGTGGAGGTGCTGAGCCGCGCATTTTATGCCCTGCAGGATACCCGAACCCCGGTGCTGGTTGGCGCCACGGCGATGACGCTCAATATTATTTTCAGTTTGATTTTTATGCGCCTGTTCGAAACCATTGGCTGGATGCCGCACGGCGGGTTGGCACTCGCCAATTCACTGGCAACCGCGCTGGAAACCGTAGGTTTATTAATCCTGATCCGCAGAAAGATGCAGCGCATCAACGCCCGTCGAATCCTCTCACTCACCTGGCGCAGCCTGCTGGCGGGTGCGGTGATGGCACTCGCCCTGTGGGGCTGGTTGCTCATCAGCGGTGGATTACCCAACTGGATCACCTCTCTGGCTGGAATTGCAGGCGGCGCATTGGTGTATTTTGTTCTGATCAGCTTACTGAGGGTTGAAGAAATAAGTTATCTGATCTCATCCATCCGCAGACGGCTGGGACTGGCGGGCGGGAGGTAACAGCATGCCGACCGCAGGTGATATCTATTACACCACTTCCGACCTCGGAAAAGCCGGCTCGCCTCCCCTGGTCCTGATCCATGGCGCAGGAGGCAGCCAGATGGGCTGGCACCTGCATCTTCGCCGACTTCCGGGCGTGAATGTGATCGCGCTTGACCTGCCCGGGCATGGAAAATCTTCCGGAGAGGGAAAGCAAAGCATCCGCGATTATGCGCGAAGCGTTTCTAAATTCTTACTGCAGGCAAATGTGTATCAGTGCATCCTGGCGGGTCATTCGCTGGGAGGAATGATTGCCCTGCAAACGACGATAGATTTTCCAGACCAGGTCCTTGGCACGATGGTTGTTTCTGCGTCTGCAGAGTGCCCCATCCCCGGAGAGGTAATAAATGGTTTGCTAAATCCACTACTATATCCCAGATCTATGGATTGGCTGGTAGAACGTCTGGCTGGGGGAACTGAGGGAGCACGCTGGGTAGACGCCACCCGGAAAGCGGTATCACAAACTCGCACCGGGGTTCTGTATGGAGATCTGACCGCTTGCCATAAAGCAAATTTAAACAAAAGCCTGCACCAGATTCAGACACCCGTATGGGTTTGTTCGGGCGAGAAAGACCGGTTTTTCCCTCCCCGGGCAGCCCGGGTCATGGCAGGACGGATTGGCAATGCCCGGTATTTTGAGATACGCGGAGCAGGGCATTTAGTCCCTCTCGAAAAACCGGATGAACTGGCCGGACTGTTCTATAAATTTATTTTCGAAGTAACAGGTGAACAAGCCAGATAAATTGATATCAAAGAAAAGCCCTCCATTTCAGGAGGGCTGCTGATGATTATTTCTGCCCGAGACGGGCGCGTTCTTCTTCAATGATACTGGCATCCAATTTAATAAATAGCGGTGCAGGTTGTACCAGTTTTCTGCCGGGCTTAAGATCGCTTGCTTTCCATTCTCCTGCAGCATCACCGGGCACATAGAGCAAGGTTTGATGTTCGCCAAGCTTATCCTTTATGGTTTCAACCTTCTGGCTGCCAAATAAGGGTGTTTCATACCCCAGGAAGGTATGCAGCTTTTCACAGGTGAATGGCAGGAAGGGCGCCAGAATCGTCTTGATGGTATCTATGGCTCGGATGGCGGTGTATACAGATTTGGCTGCCATTGTTTTATCGCTTTTGATCTCAAACCATGGTGCTGATGTATCAAGGTAGCGGTTTACCTCAGACGCAAGACGCATGGCTTCAGCAAGTGCCGCGCGCAGCTTGACTGCATTCATCATTCCAGCCACTGTATCCAGACCCTTCTCAACCTGATCCAGAAGTTCCAGATCACCCGGGCGTAATTCTCCGGGGTCCGGAAGCACGCCTTCCCAGTGTTTGTAGGTGAATGACAGTACCCGGTTCACCAGGTTGCCCCAGGTGGCGACCAGCTCATCGTTGTTCCGGTGATAAAAATCTTCCCAATCCCAGTCGGTATCCTTGGATTCTGGCATATTGACGGTTAGATAATAGCGCAGCGGATCCGGATCGTAGCGGCTCAGAAAATCGAGCGCCCAGACAGCCCAATTCCGGCTGCCCGAAATTTTTTGTCCTTCCAGATTCATAAATTCATTAGCAGGAACATCATGCGGTAGCGTAAGCGGTTTGGGATCCACACCCATTAGCTCTGCAAATCGGCTGCCTGCACCCGCCAGCTCAGCCGGCCAGATCACTGCGTGGAAGGGAATATTATCTTTTCCAATGAAATAATAGGTTTCAGAATACGGGTTAAACCACCAGTCCATCCAGGTTTTTCCATTGTTTACTAACTTTGTCCATTCAACGCTGGCAGAGAGATACCCAATCACAGCCTCAAACCAGACATACAGGCATTTGCCATCCCAATGATCGAGCGGAACCGGTATCCCCCAGTCTAAATCACGGGTAATGGCGCGTCCACGCAGTGCGTCAGCTTCGATCTGCCCGAGCGACTGGCGCAGCACATTGGGGCGCCAGTAATCCTGTCGTTTTTTGAGGAATGTTAGAACATCGGGTTGTAATTTGCCCAGGTCCAGGTAGTAATGCTCGGTTTCGCGCAATTCAGGTGTAGATCCGTCCACTTTTGAGCGGGGATCGATCAATTTCTCAGGCTCCAGCATACTGCCACACTTATCGCACTGGTCTGAGCGCGCATTGGTATCCCCACAGATGTAGCAGGTACCCTCTACGTAACGGTCAGGCAGAAATCGGTTTTGTGCTGTGGAGAACCACTGCATCTGCCGGTCTGTATACATAAAACCGTTATCTTTCAGTGCAAGAAACATCTTCTGGGCTACATCAAAATGATTGTCTGTATGCGTGCTGGTGAAGATGTTATAGTGCAGACCCAGTTTTTGAAATAAATCGATGAAGCCTTGATGAAACCGCTGGTAAACTGCGTACGCAGTTGTACCTTCCTGGTCTGCCCGAATGGTGATGGGGGTGCCATGGGAGTCGGAGCCAGACACCATCAATACATCATTCCCCTGTAAACGATGGAAGCGCGCAAAGATATCTGCCGGCAGATAAGATCCTGTCAGATTGCCCACGTGGATTTCGGCGTTCGCATATGGCCAGGCAGCAGAAACCAGGATTTGCTTTTTCATTCTTCTTCTCCTTTCCTTTATTCATTACAAACGCTGGCTTTCGCCAGCGTTTCGGTTTTTCAGTGTGGGCGTAGCCCCCACGAGCGGTTTACCTGGCAGTAAACCACTTATGTTGGCTGCGCATCATCATGGTGTTTTTAACCATGAGCCTTTTATATCATACCCATTCGCTGGATGCAATAGCGCCGGATAGCTGCTCAGTTTACCGAATCTTCTCATTTCATATATACCATTGATTGTCATGGGAGATTGTTTATATAATGATACCTATGACAGATAAAAATTTTTGGGTCAAATTAAAGGACTTTGTCCTGAGTGAAGGATTGGCGTTTATTATTCCATTCCTGATTGGCTCTATATTTCTCATTATCGGTGGAGTGGAAATTATTAACTTATCCAGGCTTCTCCTCGTCTCTGAAGAGACTGAAGGCACTGTAGTGTATATGAATGTTTATTCAGATTCAGATGGCGTAACTTACTCACCCGATGTCAAATTCACAACCCGTTATGGTGAGGTTATCCGTTTTACCGATGATATATCTACCTACCCGGCTGGTTTCAAGGTAGGCGACAGTGCTACCATAATTTATGACCCAATGCATCCGCAAAATGCACGAATTAAGAGTTTTTCCCGTCTCTGGTTATTTCCCGGTATATTCGTCCTGGTGGGTCTAATACCGATTGGATTGGGAATCTACTTCTTTGCAAAAGTGGGTGGTGCCAACCTGATTTACTCGTTATTTCATCCTGATGAAGAATCCTGACCCCATACAAAAAAAAGACCCTGCGCTGGCAGGGTCTTTAATGTCATAAGAGAACTATTTATTCAGCGGGTTTGTCGTTGTCGCCGGACCCGTTTTCACCAATGACCAGAGGGATCCGGGCGAGAGAAGCCACATGGTCACCTTTTTCCAGTTTCATGATATGTGATCCACGGGTAGCCCGTCCAGACCGGCTGAGTTTATTTACTTTCAGGCGCAGGATGACACCATTGGAAGAGATCAAGGTAAGGTCATCCGAATCTTTTACCACGCGGGCTGCGGCAATCTGTCCAATTTCGGGCAGGCTCTTCTGATTGATGGTTGCCATACCCTGGCTGCCCCGGCTCTTGGGAGAGTATTCCGAAAGGGGTGTGCGTTTACCGAAACCACCTTCGGTAACCACCAAAAGGTCGGCATCTTTTTCCACCACCTCCATGCCAGCCACCTGGTCACCCGGGCGCAGACGAATACCGGTGACACCTCCGGCAGCGCGACCCATGGGGCGCATCTGGCTTTCAGGGTAACGAAGCGCCAATCCCTTTGCGGTCACAAAGATAATTTCATCGTTGCCGCGCGTCAACCCTGCCCAGCAGAGCTGGTCTTTTTCATCGAGGTTAATGGCAATCAAACCAGAAGGTCTGACAGATGCAAATTCGCTGAGCGCTATCCGTTTCACCCTGCCGCGAATGGTCGCGAGGGTACAGAAAGCGGCATCATTAAAATCACTCACCACAACCGCGGCGGTGACGCGTTCATCTCCGTTCAAGGCAAGGATATTCATAATGGAGATACCACGATCAGTTCTTCCGGCATCCGGTATCTGATACACTTTTTCAGAATAAACTTTGCCACGGTTTGAGAAGAATAGCACCGTGTTTAAGGTTCGGGCAGGCAGCAGCATGGTTACTTCATCTTCATCGCGTACATTCTGACCGATCACACCTCTGCCACCACGTGCTTGAGTCCGGTAGGTGGCGGTGGATACACGTTTGATGTATCCTTTGCCCGTTATGGAGATGAGCGTGGCTTCATCTGCCACCAGGTCTTCCTCTTTAAATTCTCCATTTGCTTCGGCGGTAATCACCGTTCTGCGTTTATCACCGTATTTTTCCGCCAGTTCCTGAAGATCTTCCTTGATTACATGCAGGATCTTTTTAGGATTTGCAAGCAGGTCTTCAAGGTAATTGATCAGTTCCACGGTTTGCCGGTGTTCTTCTTCGATCTTAAGGCGTTCCAGGGCTGCCAGTCTGCGTAACTGCAGGTCAAGAATCGCCTGCGCCTGGATTTCACTGAGGTTAAATCGCTCCATCAGGTTGGTGCGCGCAGATTCAGCATCTTTTGATTCGCGGATAGTCTTAATCACTGCATCCAGGTTTGCCAGCGCAATGAGATAGCCATCCAGGATATGCAGCCGGGCACGCGCTTTTTCAAGTTCGTATTCAGAGCGGCGCTTGATAACCACTTCGCGATGGTTTATGAATACCTGCAGCGCACGTCGTAAGGAAAGCACACGCGGTTCATTATCCACCAGCGCCAGCAGATGCACCCCGTAGGTCGTTTGTAGAGCAGTATATTTGTATAGCTGGTTCAGGACTTTCTTTGCCTGCGCACCTCGTTTTAATTCGATAACGATACTCATCCCGCGCCGGTCAGATTCATCACGCAGGTCGGTAATGGCATCAATTTTTTCTTCACGGGCTAATTCAGCAATCCGCTCAATCAAACTGGATTTATTGACCTGGTATGGAATTTCAGTAATGATGATGGCATTCCTGCCAGCTTTAAATTCTTCAATGTGGGCGACCCCGCGGATGGTCAGCTTTCCGCGTCCCGTAGTGTACGCCTGCTTAATAGTTTCTCTACCGACAATGATACCGCCGGTGGGGAAATCCGGTCCGGGCAGGAACTCCATCAATTGGTCTATGGTTATATCTTCGATGTTGTCGTAATTATCGATCACATAAATGATCGCCTGGATTACCTCGTTCAGATTGTGGGGAGGAATATTTGTTGCCATACCCACGGCAATACCCGAAGATCCATTCAGCAGCAGGTTGGGTAGCCGGGCGGGCAATACAGTCGGTTCTTTAAGAGAGCCATCGAAGTTATCGATAAAATCAACCGTGTTTTTATCGATATCCGCCATCATTTCTTCTGCGATTTTGCCCATCCGCGCTTCGGTATAACGCATTGCTGCCGGGGCATCGCCATCAACGGAACCAAAGTTACCCTGTCCGTCTACCAGCGGATAGCGCATTGAAAAATCCTGCACCATACGCGCCATGGCATCGTACACCGATGAATCGCCGTGCGGATGGTACTTTCCGAGAACTTCGCCCACAATACGGGCGGATTTCTTGTAGGGACCATTGGAGCGCATGGATAGTTCATCCATCGCAAAGAGGATACGCCGGTGAACGGGTTTTAAGCCATCCCGTGCGTCTGGAAGTGCCCGCGATACGATTACGCTCATGGCGTAATCGAGATACGCAGTGCGCATTTGTTCGTCAATATCTACAGATTGGATAGTGCTTTGATCCATATTCTTATCCTTGATGAGAAAACAACCTGTAAATTATACCTTACCGTGCCGCTTCCTTCCAATTTTCGCTGAGCCAGACATACCACGCAGATGCGACAGGTTACAATATTAGGGCTAAAAACCTTACAATCACCTTACAAAATGAATTTAATATCCAATGATTGAACACAGTGAATACAACTTAATAGACTTTTTAATCTGATTGCGTTACACTGTTTTCATGACCACCACCGCAACTCTGCCTACCGGTGCAAAAGAGATGCGGCAGCAATTGAGCAAACTCATCCGTCTGGTCGAGATCAGTCTGCGTCTGAATAGCACCATGGATCCGGAGCAGCTGCTGCAGTCGATTATTCAATCTGCAACGGAGCTGCTTCAATGCGAAGCTGCTTCAATTCTCTTATACGATGAAGCCAGTCAGAAACTTCATTTTGCTGCGGCTACCGGCGCAGACCCCAAAAAATTAGCTGAAATCCCAGTACCCAAAGATCGTTCCATAGCCGGAGCGGTATTTCGTGAAAACACACCCATTCTGGTGGCGGATGTACAGGAAGATCCGCGCCATTATGATCTTGTATCTGAAGAAACCCATTTTATCACACGCAACCTGCTGGGTGTGCCCATGCGCATCCGCGACCGGGTAACCGGTGTGCTCGAAGCCTTGAATAAAACCAAAGGACACTTCGACAGGGATGATGCCGATATCCTGTCAATTATTGCCAGTCAGGCAGCCGTAGCCATTTACAACGCCCGCCAGATGCAGGCTTTGCAAAACGCATATGCTGAAATCCAGCGCGCAGACGAAATGAAAACCCGTTTTCTGGCGCTGGCATCGCATGAATTACGGACACCCCTGCAGCATATATTGGGCTATGGCAGTATTCTTAAGCAATCAACCGACGATCATGTAACGGAAGCTGCTGCCAAAGTGGTCGAAGCCGCTCATCATATGAAAGACATCATTGATACCATGACCAACCTGGAATTAATCAGGCGTGGAGAGATGAGCACCGAGTTCCAGCAAACCACCATCCAAAATGTGATGGATAAGGCACTGCAAACCAAGTTACAGGCAATCAAACTTCACGGGCATCAATTTGAGTGGCTTGTACCCCTACATCCGATTCTGTTGAATGCGGATATTGAGAAACTACCGCAGGTATTCTCAGCCGTGTTTGATAACGCGATCCGTTTTACTCCTGATGGAGGGCGGATCACAGTTCAGGCGGAACAAAAAACCGGCGTAATCGAAATCACTGTGAGCGATACCGGTATTGGTATTCCACCCTCGGAACTGGAAAATATCTTTAAAGAGTTTTACCAGGTGGAACAACATCTCACCCGAACTTATGGCGGGTTAGGTCTCGGATTGAGTGTTGCCCGCGGAATTGTGAATTTGCACGGGGGAAAAATCTGGGCAGAAAGTGCCGGTGAAAACGAAGGCACGGCCGTCATTATTCAATTACCAGAAGGGAAGCTACCCACTACAGGTACGCTTAAACGGATTGTGAATCCGTTGTAAAATACGCCGCTGCTTTACCCTTTTCATCATCCATTGCCAGAATTAATCGGGCTTCTTTGCGGAATTCTGATACTTTAATTACCCGCAGGCAGTTCTCTACGCGCCCTTCTTCGGGTAGGAAGGACAGAAGGTGATTGGGGGTATCGTAGAAGAAGGGACGATTTAAAATAGATCGGTCATCATCCAGGTTGATCGCCAGTGGATAAATCTGCGATTCAAGCAAGTCCTGGAAAAAGTGTGTTCCCAGGGATGGTTCTGGCGCATGCCCGAACCCTTCTCCGGTTAACTCAACCAGAGCGCGGGAATTATAGATATCTCCATAGTCAATGTGCACACCCAAATCCGGATTTGAAGTACCCCATCTACCCGGACCGACACAGATGAAAGTCTCTCTCGAAAGGAGATCGTTCATCTTGCTGATGGTCCGACCCAGTTCGCTGCGCAACGCGGGAGTTTCAAGGGCGTAGTAAGTTTCTGGCGGTACAAAAAGAATGTACTGAATATCTGGTATCAGCCCGTCTGGAACCATGAAATTGGTTGAGAAAACGATATCAGCAGGATCCAGATTAACTGGTATGGATGTGCGTGCTGCCAGACCGAGCTGACTTTGCGGTCGGCATTGGAGAATGGTAATCTCCACCTCTGGTTTGATAGCTTCGCGGGAGGTGACCCTTGCAGTAAATTCCAGATCCACAGGAGCCTGATACTGTTTTTCCAGTGTATGTAAGATTTTGCGCATCCGTTCTGCAAATGGGGTGCGTTTCAGGAATTCTTCCATGGTAATACAGAGCGATGACGGATCACCCTCGAGAATGTTACTCCTCAGAGAACTAAAATAGTCCTCCTGATCCTGCTGGGCTACAAAGCGTAAATCTTCATAATCAGTTTGCAGAACATCGCCCCGATGAACTGTTTTATAGGTGTTTTCGCTGATATCAATGACATCAATATACTGCTGAGAATATTTGCGAATTACCTGCGGCGACGAATTCGGGCGAAGCAATGGGTGGCTGAGCGCAACCAGGCGTGGATAGTCATTCCCCACCCGGTCAACTGCGCGGGTGCCCAGACCCCAAACCAGGCGGATGAAACCATCTTCCCGGCGGATTTGAGGAGCCCAGCGGTACAGGTTGCGGCTGAATGCGACCCCGGCTGCCGCTGGGAAAAAGTAATTTCCTGTTAGCTGCCCCTCCACCGCCTGAATAAGAATTGCCATCCGCTCATCGTAATCCTGCAAGCCTTTGCTGCGGCGGTAAAGTAGCGCATTGGGATTCAATGTGGAGGCATATACCCGGGCGATGGCTTTTACCAGATCTTGCAGGTTTTCTTCAGGAGACAATTGATTCCCGCAGAACCAGCTATCATACTTGCCTGCAAAGGATGTGCCAAAATTATCTTCGAGCAGGCTGGACGAACGGACGATGAGGGGTTGACCTTCGAGCTTTTGCAACATGACCGTCAGGCGATCCATCACCTCTGGGGCAAATGATCCCCGCTCAAAGTCTGCCAGAATCAATGGGTACTCGGCGCGCATCTCCGTTTCTTTTTTGTATTTCTGGTCATTCCAGTGTACCAGGTTGTTGCGCTCCATAAAATCGTAAAAAATATCGGATCCCAGGAAATATGTTTCCGGGGTACGTACATGCATTCGCAGCGGATCATCTTCCACCCGCTGGATGATACGGTAAGCCAGCAACATACCTGCCGCTTTCCCGCCGATACGACCGGTGCCTATCTTGTGACGCCTTACGTTTGCAAGGTCTTCAGCAGTAAACCAACCTTTGGCGATATTGATATACCGCAACTGATCGCTGATGAGATTACGGATCAATACCACCTTCAACTCGCTCAATCTGGCTTCGAGCTTCTCACGCTCATCCACGGGCATCTGTTCGATGGTTTTTGCCTGCTGCAGAGTCAGTTCCAATGGAGCTAGTTCTGGGTTGATCGAAAGCAAAGCCTCAGCAGGTTCAACACCTTTCTCTTGCAGCACTTCATGAATGATGTCATCCAGATCTTTATAGGTAAAGTGCAGGCTGTAATAAGAATCAGTGAGATGATCGCGCAGACTGCAAACCCTCTCCTGCCAGGTTTCAGTTGCTTCTTCTGTAAGGGGATCTTTGATTCCCTCCCGCTTTTGTGATTCAAGAGCCTGCTGACGAACCTCATTTTCAAATACATCCTGCGTGATGAAGCCTCTTAAATAAAGGCGTTTGCGCATTTTATGCCGGATGCGACCTGAAAGCGTCGGGTATTGTTGTAATGTAAGGATGGTGGAAACAAGGCGGTCAGAAGAAGAAGGGGTCATGATACGAACATTATAGCAAAGGGATGGTTTTTTTCATCTATGTTGTCAAATAGAAAATCCCCGCTCAGATGAGCGGGGATTGTTTTCAGCCCTCCGGTTTTTAACCGTTGATTTGTGTGCCGCAGAATGGACAGTGAGTCCAGGATGGCTCAAGATTTTGACCACAATGGGCACATGGTTTCAATCCATCTGGTGATACAGCCGGAGCGGGAGATACTACTGCCGGAGTAGTAGGCTTTTTCGCGCTACCGATAAGATAACCGATGAACAGCATAAGGGCAATAACCAGAATGGGTAAAAGAACATTTGTTATACCTATCATTCCGGGTATGCCGCCCATCATACCAAAATCATGCATCCGGTCGGGGAATTGCCTGCCCATGCGCACACCCTGTTTTACCAATGGCATGGCGCGCATACCGATTCTAAAAATAAAAGGCACTACCGCCAGAGCCAACACACTCAAGGTAAGGCCAATTCCAATAATCCATTTCCATGTTCGACTCATCATAACCTCCAATTCTCATGCCTAAGATATCAGAGATTTATGAAGTTCTCATGAAGAAAATGTGTAGATTGCCGGGTGGGTTACAATTCTGAGTTGTTTCGTAAGAAATCCATTACCTCATCCATTTTGGCAAATGCGAGTGCCGTAACAGTATCTGCTCCACCATAATAGATCGCGATTCTTCCGGTTGGTTCATCATATAAAGCGGCGCAGGGAAAAGCCACATTGGGCACATCCCCAACGTTCTCATAAATAGTTTTTGGATGAAGTAAATATGGACAACCACGGTAGATCACCTTCCAGGGTTTTTCCAGGTCTAACAGTGCAGCACCGAAAGAATACACAAAACCGTTACATGATGTGAGAACACCATGATAGAAAAGCAGCCACCCCTCCGGGGTTTCAATCGGGATGGGTCCGGCGCCAATTTTGGTGCTCTGCCAGCCGTGTTTTACCCCCATAACAAAACGATGTTCACCCCAGTGAATCATATCCGGGCTGGCAGAAAGGTAGATGTCGCCAAAGGGGGTGTGTCCATTGTCGCTGGGGCGGTTGAGCATGAAATATTTGCCGTTAATTTTGCGCGGAAAGAGCACACCGTTACGATTAAAAGGCAGATATGCATTTTCGATAAAGTGAAATTTTACAAAATCAAAAGTGTAACCGACACCAATGGTTGGTCCGTGATAGCCGTTGCACCAGGTGATGTAATACCGGTCTTCGATCCACACTACGCGGGGATCATAGCGATATTCATAGCGGCTTAAATCAGGGTTGTTGCAGATCCATTCGATCGGATCGTTTTCCAATTTCCAGGCGATGCCGTTCTCGCTGAATCCACGGTGTAGATTCATTTCGCGTTTTTTATTATCGCAGCGGAACACGCCTGCAAATTGGTTTTTGAACGGAATTACCGCGCTGTTAAAGATACTGTTGGACGATGGAAGGAGGTCTCTGGGGATAATGGGGTTTCCGGCGTATCTCCAGACAACATCAGTGCATCCGGCTGGCCGGTCTTGCCAGGGAATATTTGGAATGGACTGATTAGGCATATTGCTTTCTCCTGAAAAAATAAGCTGATGATGACTGATCCGCTGCAAGAACACGCGAGGTGCGGGATGATTATGTGAGCGCTCCTAAAACATAAATCTATTGTAGCACAACCGTACTTCAAAAAAGATACAAATATTTGCATTATATGTTCTAAATTGTGCAATATTTACCATATATTTTCCAAATAATGTGAGAAATCAGATAAAACCAGTTGACAACTTTTTCAACTATCTTTATAATGATAGTTGCAATTGAGAACGCTCTCAATTGCAGATTTGTCTGCGAAAGGTGTTCTGCGAGGATCGGGATGGGTTTAACGCTTGAAGACATCGCAAAACAGGCAGGGGTCTCTAGATCCACGGTTTCAAGGGTGGTGAATGGACAGCCTAATGTAAAAGAGAACGTGCGCAGGCGCGTTCAAAAAGTGATTCAGGCAACCGGTTATCATCCCAACGCTGCTGCCCGCATGCTCGTTTCACAACGTTCGTGGACCATCGGTCTTGTGATCCCGCGAACCGTGAATTATTTCTTCCGGGATCCTTTCTTCAATTACCTTACTGAAGGAATCGCCCAGGCGTGTAACCAAAACAATTACACCCTGGCGTTTTTCTTAATTGGAAATAAAGAAGATGAAGAAAAAACCTTTCCCCGCGTTTCCAGAAGAGGTTTGTTGGATGGCATCATCCTGCAATCAGGGCAGCTGGGAGATCCGTTATTTGACCGGCTTGTGGCGTCCAATATTCCATTGGTAATCGCGGGCAGACCTTTCCATGCAGAAGGTGTCAGCTATATAGATGTGGATAACGTGGCTGCTGCAGTAATGGCAGTTAATCACTTGATCGGCCTGGGTTATCAACGAATTGGGGCAATATCGGGTCCTTTCAATAACATTGTCACCCAGGACCGCCGCGATGGATATATCAAAGCGCTGGTTGAAGCCAATTTGCCCATAGAAGAAGGATTGATCAGCGAAGGGGATTACACCGAACAGGGTGGGTATCACGCCATGCAGCGCTTGCTCGCGCAGAAACCCCGCGCGGTATTTGCTTTTTCTGATGTCATGGCGGTTGGAGCGATCCGGGCGGTACGCGATGCCGGGTTGCGTGTTCCGGAAGATATCGCATTTATTGGTTTTGATGATTTACCCATGGATTCCATTCAGAGTTATCAGTTAACAACGATCAGGCAACCGGTGATTCAATTTGGAATGAAGGCTGTTGAGATGTTGATAGATCTGGTGCAGAACGGGGAAAAACCCGCCAGGCGACTGATCATGGGAACTGAATTAATAATTCGATCTACCTGTGGCGCTTCTCTCAAAAAATGAAGGCATTCTTAAGCCTTCTTTTATTTTCGCATCGACTGGGAGCGCTCCCAAAATATATTAAACACCCGGTGAGGGGAGGAGGTGTGTATTAGAAAGAACTTTTTGATGCTGTTGTGTCCGGTTTCTTCGATATTCAAAAAACTATAAGGAGAAGTAAGATGAAACATAAGAGTATGCTTTTGTCTGTTTTGTTAGCTGTCAGCATCCTGCTTGCTGCATGCGCTCCTGTAGCACCGGCTCCTGCTGAACCGGCTGCTCCCGCTGAACCGGCTGCTCCCGCCGCACCTGCAGAACCCGCAGCTCCGGCTGAACCAGCTGCCCCTGCAGAACCAGCTGAAGAGGCTATACCTACTGAGTTCCCCCGCGCTGAGACCATCTATGTCAGCGGCGCAGCCTGGGGACCAGCCTCCACCTGGAACCCATTCCAGCCCGGAAGCCTCGCCAACACCACCGGTACGATCGGTTTCGTTTATGAATTCCTCTACAACTTCGATCCCCAGACCGGTAAATTAACCCCCTGGCTGGCTGAAAGCGGAACCTGGACCGATGATATGACTTTTGACGTCGTATTACGCGATGGCGTGACCTGGAGTGATGGCACACCTTTGACAGCTGATGATGTTAAATTCACCTTCGAACTGGGTCAGAAATATGCCGCTATGTGGTTCTCTCCGGTGTGGAATTACCTCGCTGAAGTAAACGCTGTCGATGCCACTCACGTACAGTTCAAGTTCAAAGGTGATGTGCTTTATCAGGAATTTGACAATCATCTCTACAATATACCCATTGTTCCAAAGCACCTGTGGGAATCAAAATCTGAAGAAGATATCACCGTTGGTGTGAATGAAAACCCCGTTGGTTCTGGTGCTTATATGTACCTTGCCAACGCCGAAGACCGCAATATCTGGGTTCGCAACGAAAAATGGTGGGGTGCTTCTGTCTTTGGCATGCCTGCACCGAAATACATCGTCGATATCCGCACCTCCAGCAACAATGTTGCACTCGGTATGGTTCTTAAGGGTGAAATTGATCTTAGCAATAACTTCCTGCCCGGTGTCGCCACACTTGCCGATCAGGGTTATGTGAAGACATACTTTGCCGGAGCACCATATATGCTCTCTGCCAACACCGCTGTTCTCTTCCTGAATACCACCAAGAAACCATTGGATGATGCAGCCTTCCGCCGTGCTCTTGCCTTCGCGATCGATACCCCCTCCATCATCAATGTAGCTTACGCGGGTCTGGTGAAAGCAGCCAACCCCACCGGTTTACTACCCGTTCTGGACCGCTTTGTTGACAAGAAAGTTGTCGATGAACTTGGCTTTACCTATGACACCGCCAAGGCGAAAGAATTGCTTGCCGCCGCTGGCTACAAAGATGTTAATGGTGACGGAATGGTCGAAGCACCCGATGGTTCTGCCATCAAACTGCGCGTAACATGCCCCTCCGGTTGGACCGACTGGATGGCAGCCATTGATATTATTGCCAAGAGTGCTCAGGCAGCCGGTATCAATATCGTTGCAGAAACACCCGATTACGGCGCCTGGAACACCGAGATGCAGGGTGGCACCTTCGATATGACCCTGAACAACTGGGCGAACATGAGCAACACCCCCTGGACTCTCTATAACCTGCTCTTCAACCATCCTGTCCGCGAGCAGATGCAGAGTGGTAACTTTGGTCGTTACGACAATCAGGAAATTTTTGACATGGTTGACGCCCTCGCTAAAGTCAAGACTTCTGATGAAGAAGGCATGAAGGCAGCCTGCTCAGCTATCCAAACCAAGATGCTGACCGATATGCCCATGATCCCGCTCTGGTACAACGGGCTCTGGTCACAGTACAGCACCAGCACCTGGACAAACTGGCCGGATGAAACATCTGCCAATCCTACCCTGCCCACAACCTGGTCTGGGTATTGGCAGTTGGGTGGATTGCAGACCCTCATTAACCTGAAACCTGCAGGACAATAATTAACTAACATTTCTCACACCGCCCCTCTTCGCTGGTTATGTGGAGGAGGGGCGGTCACTATCGGTTTCGGCTTGAGAGGACGTAATGCGGAAATACTTCGGACGTAAGATCTTAATTTATCTTCTGACGTTTTTTCTCGCGGTAACGATTGACTGGATGATACCCCGCTTTATGCCCGGTGATCCGGTCACCAATATGCTGGCGAGAGCATCCGTCAACTCTACCGCGTACAGCGTGATGTACGATTATTATTCACACCTGTTCGGATTTGATCTGCCCGTCTGGCAGCAGTATCTGAATTTCTGGGGGAACCTGCTTCAGGGTAATCTGGGTGTCAGTGTTTACCTCTTCCCCAAACCCGTAACGAAAGTCCTCATGGATGCAGTTCCATGGGATATTTTCCTGCTTTTACCTGCCATCATTTTAAGTTGGATTGCCGGTAATAATTTTGGCGCAGCAGCTGCCCGGTCAAAATGGTTGGATAACACCGTGTCTCCAATCGGATACATTCTTTCAGCTACCCCTTATATGTGGTTGGGAATTCTGCTTGCATGGTTCTTTGGTATTGTTCTGGGTATCTTCCCCATTGCCGGGGCTTATAGTTTCTCCATGCGTCCATCATTTTCTCTGAATTTTTTTGGCAGCGTACTGCACCACTGGTTCCTGCCGTTTTTCTCGCTTTTCATGGTCATGTTTGGCGGTTGGGCTATTGGGATGCGCAACATGATCATATACGAACTGGAATCGGATTATTCGCGCTATTTGAAAGCGCTGGGCGCTCCGAAAACGCTCATCCGCAGATATGCATTTAATAACGCGATTCTGCCGCAACTTACCGGTTTGGCTTTGCAGTTGGGTGTGATTGTGGCGGGGGCTCTGGTTACAGAAGTGGTGTTTTCTTATCCGGGCATTGGCTACCTTCTACTGGCGGCAATTCAGAACCAGGATTACTTCCTGATTCAAGGCTGTTTCCTGTTCATCATCATTGGTGTTTTACTGGCAAACTTTGCTATTGATATTATCTACATACTCGTAGATCCAAGAACACGTCGGGGTATGGCAGGAGAGGGAGCATGAAAAATCTAAAAAAGAAAAACGAGCTCCTCTATTTTGCCTTCCGAAACAAGAAGGTTCAAATTGGACTGGTCATTATCCTGTTTTTTATCTTTCTTGCGCTGATCGGTCCTTCAATGACCAAATATGGTCCTTTCGATTATGCCAATCCGATGGGGGCAGCAAAACCCTCAGCCGATTTCTGGTTGGGTACAACCTTCTTTGGGCAGGATGTGTTCACCCAGTTTGTGCTGGGACTTCGGGCTACATTTTTTGTAGGTCTCTTTGCAGGCAGTATTGGTACCATTCTGGGGATGGTATTGGGCTTTACAGCAGGTTATAAGGGCGGATTTCTGGATGAAGTAATCAATATTTTGACAAATATCGTTCTGGTGATTCCAACCATGGCAGTCCTGCTGATCATAGCAGCTTACCTGGAGGTACGCAGTCTGTGGACGGAATGCATTTTCATCGGTCTCACATCCTGGCCGTGGGTGGCACGAGCGATTCGGGCCCAGACTTTCTCTTTGCGTACTAGAGAGTTTGTTGATCTTGCCCGGACCAGCGGGATGAGTTCATTCAAAATCATCTTCCAGGAAATCGCTCCCAATATGATGTCTTACCTGGTGATGACGTTCATTCTTCAATTTGGTGGCGCCATTCTTGCGGCGGCGACCCTGGATTTTATCGGTCTGGGTCCGACCAATGCAATTTCGCTCGGTCTAATTATGCAGTACTCGGTTTTGTGGGGTGCGCTTCAATTTGGCATGTGGTGGTGGTTTATACCCCCGGGATTGGCGATCACCGCCATCGTTGGTGCGCTTTACAGCATGAATTTAGGCCTGGATGAAGTGTTCAATCCCAAGCTGAGGGAGATGTAATATGCTACAGGTTGAGAATCTGACCGTTTATTACCAGACAACAAAAGGTGAAGTGCAGGCGATGGAAAATGCTACCTTCACCATCGCGGATGGCGAAATCATGGGTCTGGCGGGTGAATCGGGTTGCGGTAAAACAACCCTGGGTCACTGCCTGATTTCTCTTCTGCCACCCATGAAGCAAATTTCAGGAAAAGTATTATTAGATGGAAAAAATCTTCCCATCAGTTCTAATTCACAGATGGACCATTACCGGTTCCGCAAGGTGTCCATCATCCCGCAATATGCCATGAATGCACTGAACCCAATCCGCAAGATTGGGAAAATTGCAGAAGATTTACTTAAAGCAAAAAAGGAAAAATTTTCAGAACACCTGCCCGAGATCACTCGCCGTTTAGACCTGGTAAAACTACCCCATGAAGTATTAAATATGTATCCGATTGAGTTATCAGGGGGTATGAAACAGCGATTAGTAATGGTGCTATCTACATTATTAAATCCATCTCTTTTGATTGCAGATGAAATAACCTCAGCGTTGGATGTAGCCAGCCAGAAGGCGGTTTCAGAGATGCTGGTTGAATTCCGCAATCAGGAAATCGTAAAAAGCCTGATTTTCATTACCCACGATGTATCCATTCTCTACCAGATTTCCGATACCATTCTGATAATGTATGCCGGGCAACTGGCTGAAAAAGCATCCACTCCCGTGATCACAAAAAATCCACGGCATCCATATACCAGGTTACTGATTTCTTCGCTACCAGAAGTGGGAGTGAAGCACACCGAAAAGAGGCTTAAAGGCATCCCCGGAAATCCGCCTTTATTACTCAATCCTCCCGAAGGGTGCAGATTCCGGGACCGTTGTCCGTTGGCTTTTGAAAAATGCCTTGAAGTGCCGCCATTTATCGAAGTGGATAAAGACCACTGGGTTGCCTGCTGGAAGGAGTTCTAAAAGATGTTAAGACTTGAGAATATCTCTAAGATCTACAAAGTAGGGACATTCGGCGGTGAAGAACTCCGCGCGGTTCGCAATGTCAGCTTTAATCTGGTGCCGGGAGAAGTAGTCTCCCTGATTGGAGAAAGCGGAAGCGGAAAAAGTACCATCGGAAAGATGATTCTCAAACTGATAGGAATCAGTTCCGGCAACATCTTTTTTAACGGGAAAGAAATTTCGACCATCAAAGGAGATGGTCTCAAGCAGTATTACCGTCGGGTGCAGGGAGTATTTCAAGATCCCTTCAGTTCATATAATCCTATTTACAAGGCAGACAGGGTGTTCAGTATTATCAAAGATGAGTTCTATCCCGATCTGAATTCCTTTAAATGGAAAAAACAGGTGAACCAGACACTCGAACAGGTCGGTTTAAATCCAGATCATGTATTAAATAAATTTCCGCATCAGTTAAGTGGTGGTCAGCTCCAACGCTTTCTGATTGCACGCGCACTTTTATTGGATATTCACTTCTTGATTGCAGATGAGATCATCAGCATGCTCGACGCTTCTACACGTATGGATGTTTTGAATCTGCTGGTGGATCTGAAAGCGCGTGGTTTATCTGTTTTATTCATCACCCACGACCTCTCTTTGGGTTACTATATCAGCGAACGGGCGATTATCCTGTATAAAGGCGCAGTGGTAGAAATGGGCGATACCGGCAAGATTTTTACAAATCCGATCCACCCCTATACAAAAATGTTGATGGCTTCGGTTCCCCGCCTGGATAAAAAATGGCGGGAAGTGGAAGGAATTCTTGAAGTGACAAATCAGCAGGGGTTAGATTGGCCGGGTTGCGTTTATTATGAGCGCTGTAACATGGACGAGCGGGATGCGGAGTGCAAAACCTGTTTCCCGGAATTGCGCCAGGTGGAAGAAGGACATTTTGTCGCCTGCTGTAAAAAACAGACGGAATGGTCTGTAATATCTGATCCAATCAAGTATCATATATAGTAAGCTATTTATATTGGTTTCTGAGGAGTAAGTATGCAATTTGGGAATTTCGACGACGAACGCCGTGAATATATCATTACGCGTCCTGATACCCCCCTGCCATGGATGAATTACCTGGGATGTGAAGAATACTTTGGATTAATTTCCAACACAGCAGGCGGATATTCATTTTATAAAGATGCGCGGCTCCGCCGTCTTACCCGCTACCGGTATAACAATGCCCCCCTGGATATCGGAGGACGTTATATCTACCTGCGGGATCATAAAAGCGGGGAATACTGGTCTCCCTCATGGCAGCCTGTCAAGAAGCAGCTGGATGATTACTCCTGCCGGCATGGAATGGGATACACCATCATCAGCGGAAAATATGCTGACATCATCTCTCAAACGAGATATTTTGTTCCCCTCGGTGAAAACCTCGAAATCTGGGAATGTGAAATAGCAAACGAAAGATCAGAAGCTGTTGAATTGGATTTATTTGCCTCGGTTGAGTTTTGTCTGTGGGATGCACATGATGACGCCACGAATTTCCAGCGGAATTACTCGGTTGGAGAAGTAGAAGTGGAAACTGGAGTGGTTTACCATAAATCGGAGTACCGTGAGCGGCGCGATCATTATGCATTCTTCTCCTGCTCCGCTCCAGTGATTGGATATGATACACAGCGGGAAAGCTTTCTGGGTCCATACCGCGGGTGGGATCATCCTCTTGCGTTGGAGAAAGGTTCATGCAGTAACAGCCTTGCAGTAGGTTGGGCGCCTGTGGGTGTTCACCAGGTAAAGATTCGTCTGGCTGCAGGTGCCAAACAAAAGATCATCTTCATTCTTGGATATCAGGAAAACCCCAGAGAGCATAAATTTTCACCTGAAGGCAGTCAGACCATCCGAAAAGATGGTGCAAAAGTAAAGATAGAACAGTATTCCAATCCTGCAGTGGTGGATGAGGCATTTTTTAAACTGCAAAAGTATTGGGATCAATTATTGAATACCTGCCAGGTGAGTACGCCCGAGAAGCATCTGAATCGAATAGTAAATATCTGGAATGCATATCAATGTATGGCGACATTCAATCTTTCCAGATCTGCCAGCGGATTCGACACCGGTATTGGCAGGGGGATGGGTTTCCGCGATTCTGCCCAGGATCTACTGGGTTTTGTTCATATGATTCCTGAGAAAGCCCGCCAGCGAATCTTGGATCTGGCATCAACACAAATGGAGAATGGTGGGGCTTATCATCAGTACCAGCCGCTAACAAAGCGCGGCAACAATGATATCGGCTCTAATTTTAATGACGATCCCCTCTGGCTGGTACTGGCAGTGGCGGCGTTTTTGAAAGAAACAGCTGACTGGAGCATCCTGGATGAAATTGTGCCTTTTGACAGCAACCCCGAGAACGCCGCTCCCCTCTTAGAACATTTGGAGCGCAGTCTGCAATACACCCTCGAGCGTACCGGTCCGCACGGACTACCCTTGATCGGCAGAGCCGATTGGAATGACTGCCTGAACCTGAATTGTTTTTCTAGCGAACCCGGTCAATCATTCCAGACTACGGTGAACAAAGAAGGTAAAACAGCAGAATCGGTACTGATTGCCGGTTTATTTATTCTGGCTGCCAGAGAAATGGATGCCATCGCCAAACATCATGGCGAAGCTTCTGAGAAATACTTACACGAAGCGGATAAGTTCGAAAAGGTCATCTGGGAAGCCGGGTGGGATGGCGAGTGGTTCCGCAGAGCTTATCGCGATGATGGGAAACCGGTTGGCTCAAAGGAATGTGACGAAGGGCAGATATTCATTGAACCGCAGGGAATTTGTGTCATGGCTGGTTTGGGTCTGAAAGATGGACGGGCGAAGAAAGCGCTCGATAGCGTTGCCGACCGCCTGATCTCAAAACATGGACTGGTGTTGCATCAGCCAGGTTACACTCATTACCGGCTGGAGTTGGGAGAAATCACCTCTTACCCGCCAGGATATAAAGAGAATGCCAGTGTATTCTGCCACACCAACCCGTGGATCATGATTGCAGAAACCAGGCTGGGCAATGCAGACCGCGCGTTGGATTACTACCTCCGTATAAATCCATCCTTCCGGGAAAACCTGTCAGAAATTCATCGTTGTGAGCCTTATGTATATGCCCAGATGATTGCAGGGAAAGACGCCCCGTCTCATGGAGAAGCCAAAAATAGCTGGCTTACCGGAACAGCCGCCTGGAATATCGTCGCCGTCACCCAATACATATTGGGGGTTCGACCCGATTATGACGGTTTGCTCATTGAACCATGTATTCCATCATCATGGAAGGAATATAAGATAGTCCGCGCATTCCGCGGTGTACGATACGAAATTATGTTCCAGCGTAAAGGAAAAGGAACCACCTGCCGAATTTTTGTCGATGGCGAAAATCTGGAAGGGAATTTGATTCCTGTCCCGGCGCCAAATAAGAAAAGTGTGAACGTGATTGTTGAAATCGAATAGACTGACAGGCAGAAAATAAAACCCGGGTAAGGCAGTTATGAAAGCCAACCACACATTTGGATATTTTGATGATTCCAACCGGGAATACATCATCACTGATCCATATACACCGCGTAAATGGATTAACTATATCGGTGATATGCGTTTCGGCGGTTTTGTAGATCATACCGGAGGTGCATTATTATGCAAGGGGGATCCGGGTTTAAACCGTATCACTTTTTATGTTTCGCAATTACCCTCCTCCAGTTTTAAAGGCGAAACCATCTACCTGAGAACATATAAAGATGGGAACTACGAGGTCCATTCGCCCTGGCTGGTGCCGGGATTAAAACCTCTGGATGAATATGCGTGTCATATAGGGTTGGGATACACCCGCCTTGTAACGAAAATATCTGATATCCGCACGGATACCACCATTATCGTCCCTCCAGATTTTCCCTGTGAATTACGCAAGATTAAAATCACGAATACGGGGAATGAAGCCCTTGATCTGGATCTAATTCCAGTGGTGGAATACTCACACTTCGATGCGCTCAAACAGCTTACAAATGCCGATTGGGTTCCACAAACCATGCAAAGTAAGGCATACCACTTACCCGATGGAATATTGGTCCTCAAGCAGGCGGCTTTCATGATGAATTGTCAGCAGGAAAACTACTTCACCGCCAGCCTGCCGGTGGATTCTTTCGAGACAGAAAGGGCAAAATTCCTGGGCAATCATGAATACGGCTCGTGGGCGTTCCCTCTGAGTTTGAATTTCCCATCCCTTTCGAATAGCGAAGCATTGAATGGGGATAATGTTGCAGCATTGTTGATACCTATCAAGGGTATTGCACCGGGCGAAACCAGGATAGTCATTCTGCAATTAGGGCAGGTTGAATCCATCTCAGACAACCTGGATAAAATCAAAGGTTGTCTTGAAGAAGAATATTTTGAGAAGAGTTTTGAGCAAATCCGCACTTACTGGCAGACTTACATGGAAAAATTCCAGGTCGAGACCCCCGATGCGGCATTCAACTCAATGCTCAATATTCACAATCCACGCCAATGCCAGACCACCAAAACCTGGTCACGCTATCTTTCTCTCTATCAATTAGGCTATGGATCACGTGGAATGGGTTATCGTGATAGCTCGCAGGATGTGATGGCCGTCATGCATGCCATCCCGGAAGAAGCAAAAAAATTATTGGAATCGCTTTTAAGCGTGCAACGACCAGATGGGTCTGCTTACCACCAGTTTTATCCACTGTCAGGAGAAGCCAGTGAGGGCGATTCTATGGAATCCCCTGACCGCCCGCATTATTACTGTGATGACCATCTGTGGGGTGTGATGGCTGTCTGTCAGTACCTGAAAGAGACCAGAGATATTGCTTTTCTGGAAACGATCCTGCCTTATTACCAGTCGAAAAAAAAGAAGGAAGATTTGCATTCGGGCCCGGTGCTCGATCATCTCCATCGCGCAGTAGCATTTACGCATACCGATATGGGTCACCATGGAATTCCATTACTTGGATTTGCAGACTGGAATGACACCGTTAACCTTCCACGGGGGGCTGAGTCTTTCCTGGCAGCCTGTTTATATGGACGCGCTTTGCTCGAAATGATCGACCTAATGCGTTTTCTTAAAATAGATCAACGGGCAAAACTCTATCAAGACTGGTACTATGAAATTAAAAATAACTTTAATAAACACGCTTGGGATGGTGATTGGTTTCGGAGTTATTTTGATGCTGCGGGAAAACCGCTTGGCTCAAAAATAAATTCCGCCGGTCAGATATTTGCCTACAGCCAGGCATGGCCGGTTCTGGCCGGGTTTGCGGATCCTGAACAGGCTCAAACAGCGCTGGATTCCTTGCATGAAATATTGAACACGGAACATGGGATAAAACTCAGTGCACCGGGTTTCAATCAATTTGATCCTGAAGTAGGAGGCATCACCACCTATCCGCCCGGCGCAAAAGAAAATGGTGGTATCTTCTTGCATGTCAACCCGTGGGTAATCATAGCTGAAACATTGAGAGGAAGGGGAGACAGGGCATTCCAGTATTATTCCCAGATTAACCCGGCTGGCAAGAATGATATGCTGGATGTGTATGAAGTGGAACCCTATGTGTATGCACAAAATATACTGGGAGATGAACATCCGAAATTTGGTATGGGCAGGAACTCATGGCTTTCAGGAACGGCTTCGTGGATGTACCAGGCGGCTACTCAATACATTTTGGGGATAAAACCGGAGTACAATGGCTTACGGGTAGATCCGTGTATTCCATCCGCGTGGGATTCTTACAAGGTAAAACGATACTTCAGGGGAGACTGGTTTGAAATCAAGGTTGAGAATCCAGACCATATCAATCATGGGGTGAATGCGGTTTTCGTGAATGGAAAAATAATTGCAGGTAATCTTATTCCTGTAGAAGGAAACGGATCAACCCATGAGGTAAAAGTAATTCTTAACGGGGCTATTTAGAAGAAAAATTTCTCCACCAGGGAGTTGGAATGAGTTATTTTGATTTGAAATCATCAATAATTGAAAATGATCACTACCTGCTAGAGTACCTCGAAGATGCGGGTCCACGGATTGTTCGCCTGGTTCATAAAGCCAGCGGCGTGAATCTTCTGGCTGAGTTGCCAGAGCTCGCGCTGGATTCACCCCTTGGACCATATAGAGTCTTTGGCGGGCATCGTTTTTGGGTGGCTCCCGAAACATGGGATACCTGTTATCACCCAGATAATCATGGAGTCAGCATATCACAGGCGGGGGGGAGGATTGTGCTGGGGCGGGATGGGGAACCGCCCCTCCACCTTTACAAACAGATGACCATTCAAATGGATCAGAACGAATCCAGTATTAAAATTTCCCATTTTCTCAGGAACGATTCACAAAAACCGTTTTCCTGCGCACCGTGGGGCATTACCATGCTCACTCCCGGTGGAACAGCAATCTCTCCCTTGAGAAAAGATTTTAATGGCTCCGCCGGATTAACTCCCGATCGCGCGTTAATGCTCTGGCCTTATACCAGAATCAACGATCCGCGTTTATATATTCAGGATGATGTAGCTTATATCAAAGCTGAAAATGGCGAGAGCCCGCTCAAGATTGGCGCCCGCATGCCTTCCGGGTGGCTAGCTTACCTGCATCAGGGAGTATGTTTATATAAAAAGGCGGGGTTTAATACCGCAGCACAGTACCCCGATTTTGGCTGTAATCTGGAAGTGTACACCAACGGCGTATTTATTGAGTTGGAAACACTGGGCGAACTGAAAACCCTCAAACCGGGAGAAAGCACACTCCATATAGAAGAGTGGCAGATGTTTTCATTCAGTGGTTCTCCAGAAGAGTTGTTCCAAAAAATGAGATAAAGCTGGATAAAGTTAACCCAAGCACTGGCAGAGAACTTGCATACCTAAGGATGTAAGTTCTCTTTATTTAACCCTATCAGGGAGTGTAGCCATGTTAGATAAACTTAAGAAATTTTTCATTGGATTGATACTTGCTGCGCTGGCTCTTTCCAGCTGCACCCGGGCGGTTCCATCCGAAAACTCCAGCCTGGATAAAGCCACCAGCAAAGAAAAGAAAAGCTGGTTTGGCGCCAGCCTGTTTAAACCCAAAACCACCCCTACTCCTCCGGGTGATTATGTCATGACGATTGAAGTGAATGGGGAAACCGTCGAAGCCGCCAGAACACGCAGCTATACCATTCATATTCCAGCTTCGTACACGGGAGAGGAACCAGTCGCATTATTCATCGCTATCCCCGATAATGGGATGAGCGGAAAGAAATTTAATAAAGAAGCCGAACTTCAAAAATATACCGATGCAGGTGGCAATATACTGGTATTTCCTGATGCATATGGCGAAAAACTAGAATGGAACAATGGAGTAAACCAGGGTAGCGAAGCCAATGACATTCTGTTCCTGCAAACATTGATCACCAAATTGCAGGAAGTCCACAATATTAATCCGAAGCAAATATACCTGGTCGGTTTTGGTCAGGGAGGAATTCTGGCGTATCAGGTAGCATCCGTTACAGCCAACGAGGTGGCGGCAGTCGGAGTGGTGGGAGCGTCTGTTGGTTACCGGGCAGAAAAGGGTGCAGATGTAAACATGATCCAGCCGGTTATTGCACCTGTCTCTGTAATCATGATTCATGGCATGCGTGATGATGTCATTCCATTTGCCCTGCCGAAAGATGCCAAGAAAAATGCAGCCGGTTACCAAACCTTTGATCAGTCAGAAGCATACTGGGTTAATACCCTGGGCTGTGAAGGTAGTCCAAAAGTGCGCATTACCCGCAACGAGCATATCATCCGCCATACCTGGGAAGGCTGTAATGGTGGCACCAGCCTGGTGAGTATTTCCATAAACACAGGAAACCATGTATGGTTCCAGAGTGCCACCGCGAAAGAATCCAAGAAACCTTCCATCTCGGCGACCGAGGCAATCTTCGCCTTCCTGATGTCAAATCCAAAACCATAAACATGGCTTGACTATGTACTAAAAAAGACCCCGGCAGGGGTCTTTTTTGATAAATTCATATTCAAAACCTATTGTAAATTATTCATAAATATCTATAATACTTGTTATATTCGGAAGTAAAACAGGATAATATGTCGAAAATCGACGAAACGGACAAAAAAATATCTGATCTATTAATCCAGGATGGACGGATGTCGTGTGTAGAAATTGCCCGTCAGATTGGGGATATCACTGAACGGGCGGTTCGCTACCGTATCAATCGGCTGGTAAAAAATGGAATCATTGATATCCGCGGAAATGTCAATGCCCGCAATTTGGGTTTTAGTGTTTTTGCGGATGTTTTTATTGAGGTCGAACCTGGTCTGGTGTTGGAAGTTGCCCGAAAAATTGCAGAATTTGAGACAGTCTCATATGTTGCCTGCGCAACCGGCGAGCGCGATATCAGTGTTCAAATTTTTGCGCGTTCAAATGAAGAGCTTTATACATTTGTAACGGATGTGATCAGTAAAATTTCCGGGGTGCGTAAAACGCATACCTCATTTGTCCCCATAATCATTAAAGATGACCATCGCTGGCAAATACCTTCCATTTGTATAAAACATTCCTCTTAAGGGGTTGTTTTACAACTTTTGTTTAATATTGGTATCGCTCCATTCTTTTTTGTTCATCACTACCGGCAATTCCGCTGGTGTTGAAAAGACAGCCTATCTAACCTAAGGAGGAAGAAATGGATATAGATATCAGTAAAGAGAAGGCTGTAAAGTCAGAGAAAAGTAAGCTAAAAAGAGAGCTTACCCTTTTACCCCTTTTCGGGTTGATCTACTTTACAGTCTGTGGAGGTGCCTTCGGGGCTGAGCCTATGGTGGGTCTATCGGGACCCGGGCTTGCCCTGCTTTTGATGGTCGTCACTCCACTCGTATTCAGTATCCCCAATATGCTCATGGTGCGTGAGATGCAATCCATGATGCCGGTGGAGGGTGGTTATTACCATTGGGTCAAACAGGCATTTGGTCCATTCGCCGGATTTATGTCTGGGTGGATGAACTGGGTGGTATCCTGGGTGGATGTATCCATCTACCCGGTCTGGACAGCCTGGTACCTCAGTTACTTTATTCCTGCACTGGGTACGGGGGCAACTATATTTGGAATTGAGTTCTCATCTGGTTTTCTCTCATGGCTTGTGGCAGCAGTACTGATTATTTCGGTTTCATTCCTTAACATGCGTGGTGCCCGCCTTTCTGGTTTAACCACCAACTGGCTGGGTATCGCAATGATCATTCCGCTCATCATCATGTCTGGTTTTGGCTTTTACGCCTGGCTTTCATCTGGTGTTACTCCCGAGATTCCCTTCCTGCCCGGTGGCGCAGATGTCACTCCAGGTAACATCCTCGCGGGTATGAGTGTGGGTATTTATGTTGCCATGTGGAACTTCATGGGTTGGGAATTGCCTACGGCTGCTGGTGATGAAATCAAGGAACCCAAGAAAACCTATCCACGGGCAATGGTGCTGGTATTGATTGCAGCTATCCTATCTTACTCTATTCCCACACTGGCTGGATTACTGGGTGGAGCCGGTGCAGATGGCCGCTACCTCGCCTGGGGTATTGAAGAGAGTGAAACGGGCGAAGGCATTGGTGTGCTCTTGAACGAATACGATATCACAAATGAGCAGATGGAAGAATGGGGAGTGGATCCTACAACCGATGCTGGTTGGGAATTCCCCACCATCGCACATGTGATCGGCGATAATATCGCAGGCAAAGACAGTCCGCTTTCCTTCTTCCTGGGAGGAATCGTTGGCATTTCTGCAATTCTCTCAATGATTGGTCTGTTTATCGGCAACGGTCTGGGTGGTACACGCGTACCCTTCGCGATGGCTGAAGATGGCATGATGCCCATGTGGTTAAATAAAGTCCATCCCAAATATGGTACACCCTGGGTATCCATTCTCATCTGTGGAGTGTTTTACCTCATCTTTTCCACCTCAGCCTTCCAAAATCTGGTGGTGATTGACGTGTTCCTGAACATGCTGGTTTTGATGGCAGAAATACTTGCGCTGGTAGTACTGCGCTACAAAAAGCCGGATATTCCGAGGAATCGCGTACCAGGTGGAGTGCTGGGGTTGGTTTATATCGTGGTGGCACCTCTCTCGGTGATTGTATTGGCAATCGTCAGCCAGGTGTCAGATTACGGATGGGAATCATCCATCGGTTGGGGTTTGCTTGCCATGCTGGTTGGTGCAATCCTCTACTTCCCCATTCGTAAGTTTGTGAAGAAGGGTATTCCGGATGTTGATCCATATGTATTGGATCACGTTGAAAGCTAATCAACCAAAAAACTGATTCACAAGGAGATTTTATGAAAGTATTACTCGTAGGTGTTGGTGGTGTTGGCGAATCTATTGCCGTCATTGCATCGAAACGACCCTGGTTGGAATTGATGGTTCTTTCAGATTACAACAAAGCCCGCGCTGAAGAAGTACAGGCAAAACTCCCCGATAAAACCAAATTCCCCGTGGAATTTGTGGACGCCAGCAAGCAATCAATGATTGAAGACCTGGCAAAGAAATACAAAGTCGATTTGATCATGAATGCCTGCGATCCCAGCTTCAATGTGCCTATCTTTGATGCGGCTTTCAACGCTGGCTGCAATTATATGGATATGGCGATGACGCTCTCAGAGCCGCATCCATCAGACCCATTCAACAAACCGGGTATCAAATTGGGTGATTACCAGTTTGAACGTGCTAAAAAATGGGAAGAAAAAGGTCTCCTCGCTCTTCTGGGTCTTGGCGTAGAACCGGGTATGGCGGATGTGTTCGCTCGCTATGCCCAGGATCATCTTTTTGATGAGATCGATGAAATCGGAATTCGCGATGGAGCCAACCTGATCGTCCGCGGATACGACTTCGCCCCCAATTTCTCCATCTGGACCACCATCGAAGAATGTCTGAACCCTCCTGTTATTTGGGAAAAGGGGAAAGACTGGTTCACAACAGCACCATTCTCTGAGCCTGAAACCTTCGAGTTTCCCGATGGCATCGGTGTCGTGGAATGTGTGAATGTGGAGCACGAAGAAGTTCTGCTGGTTCCCCGATACATTAAATGCAACCGGGTTACATTCAAATATGGGTTGGGAGATGAATTCATTGGTGTTTTGAAAACACTCCATATGCTGGGACTCGACAACAAAGAAAAAATCAAGGTAAAAGATGTAGAAGTAGCCCCGCGCGATGTGGTAGCCGCCTGCCTGCCCGATCCTGCACATTTGGGGCATCTGATGGAAGGCAAAACCTGTGCTGGAACCTGGGTGAAAGGCAAGAAAGATGGAAAGCCGCGCCAGGTATATCTGTACCAGGTCGCAGACAACGCTGATTGCATGAAGAAATTTGACTGCCAGGCAGTGGTTGCCCAGACAGCCTTCAACGCTGTCATAGGGATGGAACTGCTCGATAAAGGCACATGGAAAGCAAAAGGCGTTCACGGACCAGAATTCTTTGACCCCGATCCGTTTATGAACCTCATGGAAGAATACGGATTCCCCTGGGCAATGAAAGAAATGTAAGAAATCATAAAGGGATGGATGAATTATCCCTGGTTTGCTTGTCGTAAGGCAAATAATCATCCATAATATCAAAGAAGGATTTCATCCATCCCTCCCTCCTTAGGGAGGGTAATCTATCCCTATTTTCAGGAGGATGTCATGCCATTTGGTTATGCCGGTAAGATAATTCATGTAAATTTGAGCGACAAATCAATAAGTATTGAAGAACCCCCTGAGAGTTTTTACAGAAAGTATATGGGGGGGAGCGCCATGGGAATGTACTACATTCTCAAGGAAGTACCGCCAAAGGTAGATGCACTCTCTCCTGACAATATGTTGACGATGATGTGCTCTGTCACAACGGGAGCAGCAATATCCGGACAGAGTCGAATTAACGCAAACGCAAAATCGCCGGTAAGTGGAGCGATTGGTGATTCACAGGCAGGGGGTTTCTTTCCTGCCGAACTCAAGTTTGCCGGGTTTGATGGAATCGTTTTCCGCGGAAAGGCGTCATCACCAGTTTATCTGTATGTGAATGACGGAAAAGTAGAATTGAGAGATGCCTCCCACCTGTGGGGCAAAACCACGAAAGAAGTGGATATGCTTCTTAAGGAAGAAGTGAAAGACCCCAAAGCTCAGGTAGCACAAATAGGACCAGCAGCCGAAAAAGGTGTGTTATTCGCCAGCATTGTGAACATGGCAAACCGTAACAACGGTCGAACTGGCATGGGCGCGGTGATGGCTAGCAAAAACCTCAAAGCCATCGTGGTGAGAGGTTCTCAGAAAGTTAATATTGCCCAGCAGGAACAACTTTCGGCATTAGCAAAGTGGGGTGTCAAAGAAATGCCCAACAACCCGGATGTCGATGGGTTGGGCACGCTGGGAACAGCATCTGTCGTCATGCCGCAGAACGCGCTGGGCACATTCCCCACGCGCAATTACACCGAAGCGCAATTTGAACTTGCACAAGATCTCAGTGGCGAAACCATGGCTGACACGATCCTCAAGAAAAGAGAAACCTGTTATGCCTGTGTCGTCCGCTGCAAACGGGTGGTGGAAGCGGAGAAGGAAGGTCTGATTATAGATCCATATTACGGTGGACCTGAGTACGAAACACTTGGAACATTTGGATCTTACTGCGGAATCGGCGACATGGAATATGTTGCTTACGCCAATCAGGTCTGCAACGAACATGGGGTGGATTCAATCGCCTGTGGCGCGGTGATCGCATTAGCAATGGAGTGCTTTGAAAAAGGTATCATCGGCTTGAAAGACACCGGGGGTATTGAATTACGGTTTGGTAATAAGAAAGCCATGTTGGAAGTACTCGACCAGATTGTTAAACGCTCAACCCCATTGGGGGAATTACTCTCTCAGGGTTCTGCCCGTGCTGCAAAAGCCTGGGGACCAGATGCAGAAAAGTGTCTGATCACCGTAAAAAATGAAGATGCCCCCGCGCATATGCCCCAATGCAAGAAATCTCTGGCATTGATTTACGCGGTCAATAGTTTCGGTGCAGATCACCAATCGAGTGAACATGACTGGATGTATGAAGAAGGCACTTCAGATTTGTATCTTGAACGGCTGGCATTAATGGGATTGAATAATGCACCCCCTCCGGGCGATTTTGGACCCGAAAAAGCGCGTTTTGGCACATTAACCCAGATTTTCTACAGCATGCTGGATACACTGGAATTATGTCAGTTTGTCTGGGGTCCCGCCTGGACGCTCTACGGACCTAAAGAAACCGTGGAGCTGGTACAGGCAGTCACCGGCTGGGATGTCTCACTGGAAGAATTAATGCAATTGGGGGAGCGCCGCATTAATATGCTTCGGGCATTCAATACGCGCGAAGGTTTTGACCGCAAGGATGACAAACTGCCCGAAAAATTCTTTGAACCACTCAAGGGAACAGGACCCACAGCAGGTGTGGCTGTTAATCGCGATGAATTGGAATCGGCAATTGACCAGTATTATGAAATGATGCACTGGACAAAAGATGGATTACCAACAGAATCCAGGCTGGCAGAACTTGGTTTGGAATGGGTCAGCCTTAAATAAATGATGAAGAATGAGTCCGTCTTACAGGCGGGCTCATCTTATGTAATTACATCCTATCAACCGAGGAAATATGGATAAATATCAGGAAGCATTTCAACATCTTTCTCCCGTTTGGACCCACTATTCCGATATTATCGTGGATCACGGTGAAGGCGCCTATCTGTACGCAACAGACGGGCGGAAGTATATGGATTTCACCTGTGGAATCGGCGTAACCAACACCGGGCATTGCCATCCAAAGGTGGTGGAAGCCATCCAAAAACAGGCCGGGCTTCTCTTACATGGTCAGGCTAATCTGGTCACCCATAAACCAATGCTGGAATTAGTCCAGGAACTGCAAACAGTTGTACCGAAAAGTATCGATGGTTTCTTCTTCAGCAACTCAGGCGCTGAAGCGGTGGAAGGCGCGGTTAAACTGGCCCGGCATGCCACCGGGCGTACGAATATCATCGTATTTCAGGGAAGTTTCCATGGCAGGACCGTGGCAACCATGACGATGACTACCTCCAAGACTATCTACAAAGCAGGCTATCAGCCATTGATGGCTGGGGTCTATGTGGCTCCATTCCCGTATGCATTGCGGATGGGCATGGACGAGGAAAAGGCAAGCCAGTACTGCCTGGAAGAATTGGAACTCATGCTGCTTACGCAGACGGCTCCACAGGAAACAGCCGCCATGATAATTGAGCCTGTGCTGGGAGAAGGCGGCTATGTGCCTGCACCCGTATCATTCTTAAAAGGATTACGTGAAATTTGCACCAGGCACGGAATTCTGCTTATCCTGGATGAAGTACAATCAGGTTTCGGTCGCACCGGCAAGTGGTTCGGCTTTGAGCATGCAACGGTAGAACCTGATATCATTACAGCTGCAAAAGGCATGGCTTCAGGTATGCCCATCTCTGGCGTCTTCAGCAGGCTGGAACTGATGAATAAGTGGATTCCAGGTTCTCATGGGGGTACCTATGGCGGGAACGCGGTGGCTGCGGCAAGCGGAGTAGCGACTATCCGCGCCATGAGAGAAGAAAAAATGGTAGAAAACGCCAGAGAACGCGGCGTACAATTAATGTCTGGACTTTGCCATCTACAGGAGAAATATCCACAGATTGTTCAAAACCGTGGATATGGTTTAATGGTTGGAACTGAATTTCGTGACGCACAGGGTAAACCCGATAAAACCACAGCAAAAGCCGTGGTACATGAGTGTTATGATCGTAAATTGCTGTTGCTCACTTCCGGACCGTGGGATAATTCTATACGATGGATCCCCCCACTGATTGTAACGAATGAACAAATTAATGAATCTCTGAGTATTTTTGAAGATTCGCTGAAAGCAGCAGTAAAATAATTTCGAATTAAATGACTATTGGAGGAAACAGATGGCTGATAATTTGCAGGAAATGATGGAACGCGCCAGGGCGGCTCAGAAAGTAATTGAATTCTGGGACCAGGACAAAGTAGATGAAATGGTTCTGGCAGTAGGATGGGAAGGATATAAAAAAGAGACCGCCGAAGAAGTTGCCCGCCTGGCAGTGGATGAAACCGGTCTGGGCGTTTATGAAAATAAAGTGCTCAAGCATCAGAAAAAGACGCTTGGCGTTTTACGCGATTTACGGGAAGTTAAAACCGTGGGTGTTATCGAACGCGATGAAGCCAAGGGGTTGGTGAAAATTGCCAAACCGGTTGGAGTAATTGGCGCCATTACCCCCATGACGAATGCGTCTTCCACGATGACCTGCAATGGATTGCCCATTTTGAAAACCCGCAATGCGGTCATCTTCTGCCCGCATCCGAGAGCCAAAAAAACCTGTGCGGCAATTTGCGAGCATATGCGTGAAGGTTTGCGAAAAGTAGGAGCTCCTGAAGACCTGATTCAGTACATCAAAGAACCCACCATGGAACTATCTCAGGAATTAATGGGCATGGCTGATCTGGTTCTGGCAACTGGTGGCGCCGGCGTGGTTAAGGTAGCTTATTCCAGCGGAAAACCAGCCTATGGTGTGGGCGCTGGAAATGCTACTGTAATTGTGGATGAGACTGCAGATATCGCTGATGCGTCGAATAAGATCTTCCTTGGTAAAACATTTGATAATGCTACATCCTGCTCGGCTGAAAACAACGTCATTATCCACGAATCCATCTTCGAAAAAATGCTCGAAGGGTTGAAGTCCCATGGTGGCTATCTGGTTACCGGAGAGGATCGCGCAAAACTTAAAGCAGCCATGTGGCCAGATGGAAGCCATTTGAGCGCCAAGATTATTGCTAAGAGTGTAAAAGTGATTGCTGCCGAAGCGGGCATCAGCATCCCTGAAGGCACAACCTTCCTGATGGTTCTGGGCGAGCATATCGGTCCGGAAGATATGTTCTCTGCCGAGAAACTATCCCCCGTGGTTACCCTGTGGAAGTACACTGATTTCAGCAAGGCAGTCCAGATGGTGATCGATATCACCGCCTTCAGCGGATACGGTCACTCCTGTGGTATCCACTCAAATAATGAAGAGCACATCATGGAACTTGCCATGAAAGCCAAAGTGAGCCGCATGATGGTTCGCCAGCCGCAAAGCTACGGTAATAGTGGTGACTGGGTCAATGGGATGGCATTTACCATGACTCTGGGTTGCGGAACCTGGGGCGGAAACATTACCACAGATAATATCACCTGGAAACACTTCCTGAATGTGACCTGGGTGGCTTACCCCATCCCGCCGGTTATTCCAGACCCTGAAGAACTATTTGCCTCGCACTTCAAGAAGTACGGCAGATAAGATCGGAATAACAAGCTTTAAGCCGCCTATTATAGGCGGCTTTTTGCTCGATGCTGTTTACACTTGAAATTAGATGCTCTTTTCGGGATAATTAAGAAAATAAACCGGAGGGACACATGGACCGAAAAAAAACCATTATCCGTCTGATAAATTATTCCTGGAATGAATTACAGGAATATATCGCATCCATTCCACCAGAAGACAGGCAATCCGAAAGTACTCCCGATAATTGGTCTGCGAAGGATCATCTTGCTCATCTTGCCCACTGGCAAATCCATTTTAATGATCAATTATCCAGGAAGGCCAAGTCAGATGTTCAGGTTACAGATTTGGATAAAGAAAATTTAAGAATCTACAACCTGCATAAGAATAAATCCTGGGATGATGTGATGAGCATGGTGGATGATGCCTGCCAGGGATTTACCAAACACCTTAAAGCAATGAGTGAGGATGATCTAAATTCCACTGAAATTATTCAGGCAATATCCAACCGCCCACTCTGGCGGACGATTATCGGACAAACCATTGTCCATATTCTCAGCCATCTCAGCATGCTGTATGGGAAAAAAGGAGAACTGGACAAATCCATATCCATGCAGGAGCGTATTCTCGAAGATTTGCAGTCATTGGATGAATCATCCAAATGGCGCGCGATGAATATCTATAATATTGCCTGTGCGTATGCACTGGCGGGAGATGCGGATAATGCTGTCAGGCTGGTGGGCGAATCTCTGAAATTAAATCCGGAACTGGTTGGTTGGGCACAGGAAGATCCAGATCTGGCAATCTTGAAAGGGAGACCAGATTTTGTCAGCATGTTCCCTGAAAAAGTAGAATGAATTTGTTTCTCTAAATCGAATCAAAATAGGTTGTTATAAAACAGGAGGGTGTCACAGGCAAAGAATATGTTGTTTTGGATTCTGGGAATTATCGTGATCATGATCTTGCTGGCGGGATATTATTTTGCCAGCAAAGTTCTATATCCACGAGTGGAATCACGTGAATTCTGGTTACATAAGGAAATTGAAGCTGGTCTGGTTGATAAACTGAAGTGGGAAAACCAGCCTAAAGAAGCTGTTCAAATACAATCACCGTATGGGTACATGCTTTCGGGCTACTTCATGCCCACCACAGGTTCGCATAAAACCGTGGTTATTCTGCATGGGATTACCGCTGCCTTAACCACTTCTATCAAGTATATGGAGGCATTTCAAAGGCATGGTTTTAATATCCTGCTGATGGATCTCCGCATGCACGGAGAAAGCGGTGGTAAAAATTGCGCATTCGGTTATTACGAAAAATACGACCTGAAAACAGTAGTGGATTGGGTATACCAACGGATGGGCTTAGGCGGTGTAGTCGGAGTTCACGGTGAATCACTCGGAGCCGCGGTGGCGCTGCAGTATGCTGCTATTGATGATCGGGCGGGTTTTATCGTGGCGAACTGTGGTTTTTCAGACCTGCGTGCATTGCTTGCATACAGGTTAAAATATGATTACCATTTACCTGGCTGGTTATTCCTTCCCCTGGCAGATTTCTTTTGCACAATCATCAGCGGAATGTCTTTTGATGCTGTTTCTCCCATAAGAGATATGCCATACATTCATGCACCCGTTTGTATTATTCACGGGGCAGAAGATTTATATATTCCTCTTGAAATGGCGCAGCAGTTGTTTAACGCCAAACAACATGGCATCCGCCATCTCTGTGTTACGCCGGGCGCGAAACACGCAGAGGCTTATACGGTTAATCCAGAAGCGTACAACGACTCGATTACCGAGTTCTTAAGCCGGTTTGGTATGCTTGCGTAAATAAAAGTAAATAAACATTACAACATCCTTACATCTTTATAAAATCCAGACTCTTTACGCTCCTAATTGCTATAATCTCCTTTAGCAGGATTATTGTTATTAAGGTGGTTTATATGATGAAAAAATTTATGTATATAATAATTGTTGCGACCCTCTTGTGGTCCGTGTTCGGAGTGACCAGGCAGGTGAATGCCGGTGTTGATACAGGTTTGCCGGGAGGAGCAGAACATCCCGCATCGGGTGTGGTTGCTACGCCCACACCTTTGCCACCAGATTCCCAAAAGACAAAGGTTGCCCCGCCGGTAAATCCGCTTACCGGCCTTCCGGTGGATGACCCCGATTTACTGAATTACTCCCCGGTAATGGTTTCAATTTCTAACTTTCCGATCTCTGTCCGCCCGCAGGGTGGGCTCTCCTTCGCGCCCCATGTTTTTGAAATGACCATTGGTGAAGGGATGACCCGCTTCCTGGCGGTTTTCTATGGCAACTACGGGGATGGTACACCGGATCAGGCGAACGAAAACCTGGCATCCATCCGTTCCGGTCGCGTGCCTTACGAAGGATTACGAACGATGTATGATGGCATGATTGTGATGGCAGGCGCGGATCCAAAGGTCGCCAAGCAGTTAAATGCCACCGTGTTCCGCCAGAAGGTAGATTTTACGGATATTCAGGAGTTGGCTGAAGAACGTGGCGAAAAGCGGGGTGCACCTGCGTTTGAAGACCTCAACTTCAGCGCTGCTGTTCCGG
This sequence comes from uncultured Leptolinea sp., assembly GCA_964648485.1. Lineage (GTDB taxonomy): Bacteria > Chloroflexota > Anaerolineae > Anaerolineales > Anaerolineaceae > DAIOEK01. The sequence continues at coordinate 27,320 of CAZYOF010000007.1, read as the reverse complement.
CGGGGGGCGTGGCTGGAGAAAACCTTGAAATAATTTGGAGCTACCTCAACCGGGTCCGATGGACATATGACACCACCCAAGGTGCCTACCTCCGTGAGCAGGATAAATCAGATGGAAAAGGTACATATTATCCCGCGACCGATAAGCTAACCGGTGAACAGCTTGCTTTCAATAATGTTGTGTTGTTGTATGCTCCGCATACCTATGAAAGCCCGACGATTATTGAAATGGAAATGCTTTACGTCAAGAAAATGCCCGCCATATTCTTCAGAGATGGCAAAGCCTATAAAGTATTCTGGACCTCGATTCCCCTGGGTCCCTTCCGCTTCTTCTATGAAGATGGCACCCCCTTCCCCTATAAGCCGGGCAATACTTTCTATGAAGTGATCAGCAACATTAACCAGGCTCAGCAAAATGCAGATGGGTCGTGGAAGGTAAAATTTTTCAATCCATAACAGCACGTACACCAATAAGGAAATACGGAGTGAGGGTTTTCTCACTCCGTATTTTTTATCCTGAAATTAATTATACCGGGCTAAATGGAAATTGCTTGTTGGATGTAATCTTCAGAGGCCGCCGATAAACCTACCAGGCTTCCCCCTGTATGCGCACCCAGAATCGGACCAACATTGGTGGTGGGGAGCCATTTGCAGGTATAGAGTTTTTCAACTTCCGCCTTGAGAATATCTACAGCCGGTTGATTCTTGCCGTGTAGAAGTTGAACCCGCATATGGGTGCCTTCGGGATAAAACTTAAGCAGGCTTTCTGCAATCTTTTGCAGTGCCTTTTTGGTGGTCCGTTCCTTTGCGAGTGTGTAATACTTGCCATCTTCCTTACCAACCGCGATGACCGGGCGGATATGAAGCAGTGAGGCGAGCAGACCGGTTATATGGCTGATCCTGCCTCCATGGATGAGGTATTTCAAATCTTCCACGGTAAAAATGCCTTCGGTGATGGAACGAATTCTTTCAAGCATGGCGAGAATGGCTTCTTTGCTCCAGCCTTTCTTTACGGCATGTGCAGCCAATTCCACTTGCCACGCCTGTGGGCAGGAAAGGGTCATCGTGTCCCAGTGTGTAACTCTGGCTTCAGGAACCATCTGGGCGCCGGCGATGGCAGATTGCAGGGTTCCACTCAAACCGGATGAAATATGGATGGAAAGAATATCGGGGTCCTTTTCGGCAAGTTTGCGATACAACACCGCAAAATCACCGGCGGCAGCCTGAGAAGTCACCGGTAATCCATCAGTGGTTTCCAGTAAATCATAAAATTCAGCGGATGACAGATCTTCGCCGCTGGAATAAGTTTTACCATCCAGCGTCAGACGCATAGGAGCGAAATGGATATCCAGTCCTTCCAGTTGTTCCTGGCTGATATCGCAGCCTCGATCAGTAACAATTTGCATAAATACTCCCCGGGAAAAAAATATATAACTACTCAAACAATAATCATAAATGCTGGTTCCGGAAATAAACAATGAGTAGAGGCATATTTCTGGTCATGTTTTTATCAAAAATAAGCCGTTTGAAACCGAACTACGGGTGTATAATCTCCCGTTGCGCGGGTTTACGCTGTGTGTGAACGTTTAAGAATGCAGAGAACAAAATGATTAACAAAATTCAATCCGTCTATCACCGTTTCCCCGGAAAATTCTGGGTACTGGTGGGTACTGTTTTCATTGATATGATCGGCGGTACCCTGCTCTATCCGTTTTTTGCCCTGTATATTACGCAAAAATTCAACGTAGGCATGACTCAGGCAGGCGTTCTCCTGGGGATGATGTCGCTTTTTGGTTTGTTTGGGAATACAGTCGGCGGCGCCTTGACGGATAAGTTCGGGCGCAAGCGCATCATATTGTTCGGTCTTGTTTTTAGTGCCACAAGCGCACTGGCACTGGGCTTTGTGAATGAATACCTGGTCCTGTATCCATTAATTGCGGTGATCGGGATTCTAGGGAGTGTTTCGGGTCCTGCCCATAATGCCATGGTGGCAGACATGCTCCCCGAAGAACAGCGCAACGAAGGATACGGCATCATTCGCGTGGTTGCCAACCTCTCGTGGATTATCGGTCCCACGATTGGAGGATTCATCGCTGCCAGGTCATATCTGCTGCTTTTCATCCTGGATGCGGTCTTTAGTCTGACCACCGCTGTGATCGTGATGCGGTTCATCCCTGAAACAAAGCCGGAAGCGAAAGCGGGTAAAACTGAAGAATCGATATTACAGACGATGGCAGGTTATAAAGTGCCATTTAAAGACAAGCTGTTCATGGGATTCATTTTCGTATCGATTCTCATGCTGTTGGTTTACCAGCAAATGTACAGTACCCTTTCGGTTTACCTGCGGGATGTTCACCAGATACCCACCACCCAATATGGTTACCTGTTGAGTGCCAGCGCCATTCTGGTTGTGTTCACTCAGTTCTGGGTGACTGGACAGACAAAAAAATTCCCGCCCATGCTCACCATGGCGGTGGGATGTACTTTTTATTTGGTCGGGTTTGGAATGATCGGGTTTATCTCGGCATTCTGGCTGTTTGTGTTGTCCATTCTCATCATCACCATTGGTGAGATGATTGTTGTACCGGTCAGCCAGGCACTGGTAGCACATTTTGCACCTGAAGAAATGCGCGGTAGATATATGGCGGTCTCATCGGTTTCATGGTCCATCCCTTCCACGATCGGACCGGCTGCCGCAGGCTTGATTCTGGATAATTACAATCCTAATTGGGTCTGGTACGCAGGTGGAATCATCTGCGCGGTTGCTGTAGTTGGTTACATATTACTGCATGCCCGTATGAAAAATATCCCCCAATTCGCCGATTTTCAGGCAGAGCATTCACCGGCAGACTAACCGCGCAGATTATCTGGTTGTTTATTTCAACGGGAATACAATCTGTGTCTTGTGCTCCGCTTCCGGTGTTTCAGGTCCGGTCAGATAATACTCATAAGCTGCACCGGTAGGTTCCCAGTTGTTTTCCTTGATGAAAGCGTTCAGGGCATCATATGCCGGTGCCATTTGTGAGTACGGACCGGTGAACAGAGTCGTGGCTTTGCGCCCGGCAGGGATGACCCCGGGTACGACAATGCCATTCCCGTCATTAGATTTCGTGACCGGAAAGCCAAGTTCGAGATCCAGATTTTGCATGTCCATACTAAAATATGCTACATATGGGGCGCCGGACATTTCCAGCCCGTTGGCGGCTATGAATTCGCTAATGGCACCGTAAGATTGCCCGATCACCCGCTGCAAATCTTCCACTCTGGCATGTGTGCGGATACACATGACAGGTTGATCTGCGGTTTCAAAGATTTCGAATTTAAATTCCATCTTAACCCTCCTGTGTGTTATTACAGTATAGAACATATATTCTAATATGTCAAGATAAGAAAACCGCCGGAATTTTCCGGCGGGGGAATATGCTTCATTTTTTTTGACCTATGCTTTCTGTTTCAGTCTGGTCCCTGTGATTAACATGGCAATGAAAGTGATCACTAATCCAATCGTTACAAACCAGGCACTGGCATCCGGGCTGACCTGTTCCTGCAGGTAACCCTGGGCGAGTGGAATCAGCATCCCGCCGATGCTGCCCATGGCTGCAATCACACTGGCTGCTTTGCCGGGAGATTCGGGGAATGCGGTAGTCACCAGCGACATCACCGTTGGGTAAACAGATCCGGTAAAGAATCCGATCAATAAAACGCTGGCTATGGATGGAAGCACCCCCCCAACCGTAAGGGCAAACACAAAACCCATCATCGCGGCGGCAGCCAGACTGATAATGAGGAGCGACTTTTGTGATATTTTACTGCCCAGCACCGCACCGAGCAACCGACCGATGGTCAATGCTCCCCAGAAACCGGAAGAAACCAGAGCTGCTTTTTCCAGATTCAATGAGGTTGTCTGGTTCATGAAGGTGGTTACCCATCCCCCCAATCCATTTTCCAGCCCGACATAGAGCAGAATGACCACGCTTAAAAGCCAGAGGATGAGAGATTTGTACACACTTCCATTTCCGCCATCCGAAGATTGCACCCGGGGTGGATTTTCCAGACGGGTTACCGCGAGCGACAGGATCACCATCATTCCGACAGCCAGCCACAGGGTGAGAATTCCCTGATTAAAGAAACGCAGCATCAGGCTGACGAGCGCAGGTCCGATGAACGCGCCCAGTCCAAAAAAGAAGTGCAGCAGATTCATGGTGGATGCATTCTTTTCGGTAAATGTACGCGAGACCATTACATTGGTGCTTAAATCCACTGCGCCGTGCCCAAGTCCGGTAAGAAAAGTAATGAAGAATAATCCCCAGATTGAGCGTGAAAGAATCATTCCCGCAGTTCCGGCAGCAATGATCAGGAGCGAAAACGTCAAAACAACCCGTTGACCCAGCTTATCAGTCAGAGGTCCTGAGATGATTTGGGCAACAAGCGCACCCAGAAAAAGGGCGGTGTATACGCCCCCGACCACCGCCAGGTTCGCCCCGGTATTGGCTGAAAATTCAGGCAGAATGGGTCCCATACCGGCGGTGAGAATGCCCAGGAAAACGAAGATGAAACAGGCTGTGATGAAGGTTTGCTTTTGCTTGACAGATGACATGCTGGCTCCATTGGGAAATTGACAAACGCAAAATAACGCAATATAATGCAATAACACGAATATATCAGCATATGACGTGACTGTCAAGAATAAAAAACCAATATGGATGAGGTCATAATGTTAAAACAAGAGCGGCAGCAAAGTATCCTCCGGATACTCAATGAAAACGGTAAGGTGGTTGCCACAGAATTGAGCCGCGTATTGGGCGTGTCTGAAGATACTATTCGTCGTGATCTGGATGAACTGGCGCAAAGGGGTACGTTACAGCGGGTGCATGGTGGCGGATTGCCGCATTCACCTGCGTCGGCAGGTTACCGGCAGCGCATGGAGCAAAACCCCGATTTGAAAAGCCAGATTGCCTCCGCCTCCATCAAGCACCTGCCTGCCGGGCATGTGCTTTTTTTTGATGGGGGAACGACTAATCTGTTCGCAGCCCGCTTAATCCCGCCTGAATTTACAGGCACATTAATCACGAATAGTCCGGCGATTGCCTCTACGCTTAGTACGATTCATGATGCCGAGGTGATCTGTGTGGGCGGCAGGTTGGATAAAGAGCATCAGGTGGTGGTCGGGGCGGCGGCAGAAAGTTTTATCCGCTCCCTGCGCCTGGATGTCTTGTTACTCGGTGTGTGTAGCATCCATCCGCAAGCAGGCATCACCGTGCCCGAATTGGAAGAAGCTTCCCTCAAAAGGTTGTTAATCGAGAGGGCAGATCGGGTGATCGCGCTGGTTACTTCGGATAAGCTGGGCACAGCTGCGGCATTTCAGGTTGCTGGTCTTAATTCCCTGGATTTGCTGATTACCAACCGGATAGAATCCATCGATGTTGCCCCTTACATTGAATCGGGTGTGGAAATTGAGTTGGTCTGAAGGTGCCCATGGGCACCCCAAACCTGATACAAATATTTTACAAACAATGTCGCGAACGATAATATGAAGGTATAAAAATAAACAAGGGGAGGTAGTATGAAAAATAATATCCTTAGACAGTTTGCAGTGATTGTAACAACCATTTTTACGCTCATCATGAATGGTGCCGCAAATGCCATTCCATTGAATGGCAGACCGACCGGCGAAATATCTGATAGCTTTAACGCGCTCTTTGTTCCCGCCGGTTATGTATTCTCCATCTGGGGCGTCATTTATATCGGATTGCTGGCATACACCATATACCACAGTCTGCCCAAACAACGCTACAACGATATCATGCAGCACACTGGATGGTGGGTTGCGTTGAGCAGTATTTTCAACGGCGCGTGGATCTATTTCTGGCATTATGGTTTTTATCCCCTCACGATGCTGGTGATGCTGCTCCTGTTAGCAACCCTGATTGTCATTTTCCAGAAGGGAAACATCGGGCGGACAACCTACGGACCGTGGATGACCTGGGTCTTTGGTATCCCCTTCGCCATCTATTTGGGCTGGATCACCGTGGCGACTATCGCCAATGCGGCCGCAGTCTTAATCGATGCAGGCTGGAACGGTTGGGGGATCGCACCACTGATATGGACTTACCTGATGCTGGCGGCGGGCGTCATCGTCTCGTGGATCATGGCAGCTACCCGCTCTGTGGTGGCTTATCATCTGGTGCTGATCTGGGCATTTATCGGCATCTCGGTCCGCTGGCAGGGTGACCAGAATCTTTTCGTTGCCGGTCTGGTTGCGGCCTTCCTGGTACTCATTGCAGTTATCTGGACGCTGACCCGGCGCAAGAAGCTGTTCCCGACCAGATGATAGCGTAATCTCGGAGATATCATGTCAAGAATGCCGGTTCTTTTTATCGGACACGGCAGTCCGATGAATGCCATCGAAGACAACGAATATAGTCAAGCCTGGGTACAATTGGGACGCGATCTACCGCGTCCCAATGCCATTTTGTGTATATCAGCCCATTGGGAAAGTGAAACCACAGCGGTAACAGCAGCGAAGGCACCCCGCCAGATTTACGATTTCTATGGCTTCCCCCTGGAGTTGTATGAGGTGAAATATCCGGCACCCGGTTCCTCCGAGCTGGTTGAGCGGATTCAGAAGCTCATCCAGATAACACCAGTAATCATGGATCATGGCTGGGGTCTCGATCATGGTTCATGGTCGGTACTTTGCCGTATGGTTCCACAAGCGGATATCCCCGTGTTGCAATTAAGTTTGCAATACAGTCGGGACGGGAATTTGCATTACGGAATCGGCAGGGAACTGGCTGCCCTTCGCGATGAGGGAGTGTTGATCTTGGGAAGCGGGAACATTATCCACAACCTGCGCCGTATGGTTCGGGAAGATACCGCCTTCGATTGGGCGGTGGAATTTGACGCATTCGTAAAAGAAAAAATTGACCGAGGCGACCACCAATCCCTGGTGAATTTTCAGAAGCTGGGCACGGCTGCTAATCTGGCGATTAATTCTGCAGAACATTACCTGCCCCTGCTGTATGTTTTAGGCGCGTCTGAACCAGGAGAGCAGGTTCAATATTTTGTTCCTAAAATTTGGGGTGGATCGATTTCAATGCGCTGCGTTGTGATCGGTTAAGGGCTCGCTACCCCTGCCGGAAAGCCACCATTTCAATTTCCACCTTCGCGCCTAGCGGCAGACCTGCTACCGCCATGGTTGTACGCGCCGGGTAAGGCGCAGAAAATTGCTCCTGGTAGGCAGTGTTCATTTCTGCAAAGTCAGCCATATCCGTCAGGTACACATTCACTTTAATCACATCCTCCATCCTTAATCCACCGGCTTCCAGTACAGCTTTCAGGTTCTGAAATGCTCTACGGGTCTGCTCACCAATTCCCCCTGCCACCAGATTCCCGGTTACCGGGTCAATGGGTGTCTGCCCCGAAAGATACACCAGCTCACCCGCCCTGACTGCCTGTGAGTAAGGACCGATCGCTTTAGGTGCCGCTTCACTCTGGATGGTCTTTCTGCTCATGATTCCTCCTGCTTACCAGTCTAGTTTACCCTTATTGTTGTGCAACGTTTCATAACTGGTTTATTTGGAATCCATGCCGATTCTCCCTATGATAAATAAGACAAAATGTGTCTGAATAATCCCCAGCGGAGAATCGCCCATGTTCCATTTATTGTGGTTCCAAATCCAACTGCCAGAAGTTCTGGTTTTCCTGCTTAATCCAATTTCTGAATTTATCATCAACCTGGCAGTCTGGATTCTCATTGCCATCTTGGTGAATTTTATTTTAATGCGGATTATTCGTTTTATCACCCGCCAGTTGCCCGGTGATCTGGAAGATATTGTCTTCGGCATCCTGCGTGGACCCATCATCCTGCTCATTCTGTTGCTGGGGACGGTTCGCTCGCTGGCTTTCCTGCCTCTCACCGAAGTCGCAGATAGTTTTATCACCAGGGTGACCTATTCACTGGTGACTCTGGTGGTTGCCCATATCCTGGGTAGATCCATTCGGGATATTTTTGTATATTACGGTAGTAAATGGGCACGCAAAACCTCCAGCCGGGTGGATGATGTCCTCATCCCGGTCATTAACCTGTTTGGTCCGATGCTGCTGGTACTGGTAGCTTCCCTTATCATTCTACCCATGTGGGGTTTGAATGTAACCTCGGTGCTGGTAGGTGCGGGGGTAATTGGTCTGGTGTTGGGATTGGCTCTGCAGGACACTCTCAGCAATATTTTCAGCGGGCTAAGCCTGCTCATCGAAGCACCCTTCCGTACGGGTGACCTCATCACTCTGGAAGATGGTCGGATAGGTGAAGTACAGCGCATTGGTATTCGGTCCACCCAGTTATATTCCATTGCCGAGCATGCCACCATCTATGTGCCGAATAAAACATTTGTGAATACAACTCTCACCAATATCACCAAGCCTACGGTTGATCAAAAGCATGTGATGGATATCTCCATCGATGGGGTGAAAGACTGGATGCAGGTTGAGGAAGGATTACGTAGAATTGCCGCCGCCCATCCTGCCACATTGGTGCTGGATGTCAGTTCCAAAATCCCTTTATTGCAGGAGCAGATCCGCAAAACACGCGAACGGGCAACCCGTCTTGATGTCAATGATCCCGCGGTTCAGCGACTGATTACAGAAGCAGAAAGGAATGAAAAGAACCTTCTCCGCCTGGAAAAAGAAGCGATTCTGAATGCAAATCTGGCTGACCTGCAGGAGGGCTGCCGTAATCTGATTCGTGGCATCCGTGCTCGTGAGGCTAAAGGTTTGACAGAAACGGAAAAACAGGAAATCTTCTGCCAGTACATCGCCCCGATGGATGACCAGATGCAGCGAGTGCTGGATTCATCCCAATCGTGGGTGGAAGAAGCCGATCCCTGGTTGGATGATCGTGATATTTGGAAACTGCGCAAATCATGGGAGGAGAAAAATCTGGAATTACGCAATATCTGGGAGCGGGTAAAGAAGGCAATATATCACCCGGATGATCGCTCTGAAATGCGCCTGGATGATATTGCCCGTGACATGCTCGTTTGGATTCAGGAGGAATTTAAAAACCTGCCCGCATTCTGGAAAAATCCAGCCGTTGTTTTTAAAAATTTCGATGGTTCAGATGCCCATCTGCAACTTTCATACTATGTCGATAATATCCGCCTGGAGCATGATGAACGTGCCGATCGTGTTCGCACAGAAATCGGCAGGCAGATTCGCGAATTTCTTCAGGAGACACAGGCAGGATAGAAACAGCCAGAGAATAATTGATACCAATGATAAATTGAACCCATCCGCAGATAACTCTGCGGCTATAATAATTTCATGAATAAATACAAATTTTATACCCCTGTCCTCGTCCGCTATATGGATCTGGACCCGCAGTGGCATGTGAACAACAGCCGCTTTCTTTCCTTTCTGGAAACCGCCCGCATGCAATACCTGATCGAGCTGAAGTTATGGGATGGATTCGATTTCTTCAAGCTGGGTCTGATCGTTGCCCGCGTGGAGCTCGATTACCTGGCGCCCATCAAGCTGGAGCAATCCATCCGCGTGGGAGCCCGAGTGACCCGTATGGGCAATAAGAGTATGGATTTCGACTACCAGATTGAAGATTCAGATACCGGGCAGGTGATGGCGACCGGGTTGACCCCCATGGTTTGTTATGATTATTACAAATCGGTTTCCATCCCCATTCCCGATGACTGGCGTAAGAAAATTGCCGCGTACGAAGGCATTCCAGAATATACCACCCCAAAGTAGGAAAAAATGAGCCTGCCAGAAATTAACCTTGAAGAAATGCAACAATTCCTGCTGGGATTGTTGAATACTCCCAGCCCGACCGGATTTTCAGATCGGGCAATTGAATACACCCGCACCGCGCTGGAGGGTTTACCCGGCATTACCATGCAGGTGAATACCAAAGGTGCGCTTCTCATCACCTTGCAGGGCAGGCAAAACACAGCACCCCGCGCACTCTCAGCCCATGTGGATACACTCGGCGCGATGGTAAAAGAGATCCTGCCATCCGGCAGGCTCCGCCTGACCCGCATCGGCGGGTTATTCTGGAACACCGTGGAAGGTGAAAATTGCACCATCTTCACCGAAACAGGGGATCTGATACGTGGTACGATCCTGATCAATAAAGCCTCAAACCATGTATACGGCGTAAAGGTGGGCGAGACCAAACGCGAAGAAGAGAATATGGAAGTGCGTCTCGATGCCGTGGTGAAAACCGCTGATGAAACCCGTGTGCTGGGGATAAGGGTGGGTGATTTCGTGGCTTTCGACCCGCGTGCCGAGTGGATCAACGGTTTCATTCGCTCACGGCATCTGGATGATAAGGCGGGGGTTGCCTGCCTGGTCAGCGCCATCCGCTCAATGACCGCAGCCGGTTTACAGCCGGTACAAACCACCCACTTTCTGATCAGTAATTTTGAAGAGGTCGGGCACGGCGCCGCCAGTGGCATCCCCGCGGATGTGGTGGAAGTGATCTCGGTCGATATGGCAGCCGTGGGCGAGGGGCAGAATTCAGATGAATTCCATACCACCATCTGTACGCTCGACAGCACCGGCCCGTACCACAAAGGTCTCTCCAGCCGGTTACGCAGGATTGCAGAAGAAGAGAACATACCCTGCGTGACAGATATTTACCCGCATTATGGGTCAGACGGATCCGCCTTCTGGGCGGCGGGTGGAGAAGCTGCCGTGGCGCTCATCGGACCGGGCGTGGATGCATCGCACAACTATGAACGCACTCACCTTGATGCCCTTCTGGCGACCACCCGCCTGGTGATGGGGTATCTTCTGCGGGTGTGATCAACAATTGATCGCAGTTTCAGAAAAAATAGGGAGAGTAAGATGAAATCATTGGTTGTTTTTGAATCATTCTTTGGCAATACCGAGCAGATTGCCCGCGCGATTGGTACGGTGCTGGGCGAATCCGGCGAGGTTCAGGTGGTCAGGGTGGAGGACATAAAGCCGGATGACTGGCAATCGGCAGACCTGCTGGTGGTGGGCTCTCCCACCCGCGGGTTCAATGTCTCACCCGCCACGAAAGCATTTCTAAAAGCTCTCCCTGCAGGCAGCTTGCAGGGGAGGAAAACAGCCGCTTTCGATACCCGCCTTTCACCGGCTGGGTTGCAGAAAATCCCCGGTTTTGTCCGTTTTATGATTGGCATCTTTGGTTACGCCGCCGAAAAAATTGGCAAAGCGCTGCAGGGAAAAGGAGCCGTGTTGGTGGCAGATGCCGAAGGTTTCTGGGTGGAAGATACCGAAGGTCCTTTATCTGCTGGAGAACTGGACCGCGCCGCCAGCTGGACGAAAAAACTGGTTTAAGTGAGGTTTTCCGATCTAGGCAAATTAATGCTGTCACTGGAGCGCATCGATGCGACTGATCCGTGAGATATTCTGTAAACCCAACCTGCCGCTCGATGGCAAAGTCTTCCACCGCGAAGCGGTCCGCGGGATCATCCGCAACGATCGTAAATTCCTCTTGATTCATTCCCCGGTGGATGGCGATTACAAGTTCCCCGGCGGCGGGGTGAAGCCGGGTGAGCGCCTGCATACCGCCCTGCTGCGCGAGTTGCGTGAAGAATGTGGTGTGGACTTGACCGAAATCAGCGGTGATTTCGGCAAAACCATTGAGTATGACCTGCCGCAGGAAGAGAAGTATGACCTCTTTCGCATGGTCTCATACTATTATTTCTGCCGGATCAACCCGGAAATGCCTTTCCATGCGCAGCACCTCGATAGATACGAAAAAGAATTATGCATCCACCCGGTGTGGATGGATCTGGAGTATGCCCTGGCGGCAAATCGGGAAGTGGCATCTTCACCATCAAAGATTCCTCCCCGCTGGGTACAGCGTGAAATCGTGGTAATGGAAGACTTACTGAAAAGCGCTGTAACTAGTTTGAAGTAATGGCTACCAATAAGTAAAATGATTCCACTTCACTTGATTGTCTGATAATACAGCAGGCACCCATTTGTTTGATTAATGGGTTGATAAACCATGTGGCTCTGTTCAGCCAGTGCCTGATGCTGATCTTCTGAAAGTAGGGTGCCCTGGATTTGACTACCCAAAATATTCCTTTCTGGTATTGGTACAACGCAAATAAATCTGCCCCCCGCAACTAATACTCGGGAGATTTCTTGAAAGACCCTCGGGAGGTTATTAAAGAAATTTAGAGATAAGATACACAGGCAAACATCTACCTGTTCATTCTCAAATGGCAATTCTTCTGCGCTGGTAACAAAAAGCTCTACATCTGCAAAACCGGCATGGGTGAATTTCTTCTGGGCAATTTTTAACAAGCCGGGGCTGATATCCAAACCAGTATAGCGATTATCATTGGATAGGTATGCCGTAGCAGTTCCGCTGCCTGTCCCTAATTCAAGAACCTGTACATCATGCACGTCGCCTAATTGCTTTTGCATTATTTGGTTGTGTAACGTAATATCTCCACCGAAATTTTTAGGAAAAACCGATTTTTGCATGATTACATCATAGAGAGGGGAGATAACATCCGCCAACCAGGGGCGATGGTTCTCTTGTTCACCGGAACCATTCTGCAGGTACAGCAAATTCTTTCTCTGTATTAACTTGAAATCATCTTTTATCTTCATATCCACCACCAGATAACATAATATTTCAAGGAAAAAAGAATACAATTGTTCAGGAATCTAATATGAACGCTGATTTATATAATCGATAGTCTCCATGAATTTCAAAATAGAATATTTTGTTATACAGTAACATTGATTCCGAACAGAGCGATCTGATTTAAGGTAGAATGGTGTTGAGATAAGCATCAGCAGGGGGGCTGGAATATGCTCTCCTGCTGTATCGAAATCATTATTGGCGAAGCGTTCGCCCGACCACACTTGTGGCTCGGGTATTGGAGGTAAATATGGCTGGTATGGAAAGGTTTACGGCGCGGGCAAGACGTGTCTTAAGCCTGGCGCATCAAGAAGCTGAAAAAGCTTCTCATGACAAAATTGGAACCGAGCATTTACTGCTGGGTTTATTGCTGGAAGATGGTGGGGTTGCCAGCCGGGTATTACGTGACCTTGGGTTGGAAGAAGAGCGGGTACGGGATGTACTCGGCAAAATTTCAGATACTCCCCCCACTTATACCGGTCAGATCGAGCTGGGTGATGACACTCAGATGGTCCTCGAAGCGGCAATCGAAGAAGCCCGCCGCATGGGGCATCATTATATCGGCACGGAACATCTCCTGTTGGGGTTGGTGAATGCCAATAACGGACTGGCGATGGAAATGTTGAAGCGGTTGGGGGTCACCCCCGAACAAATCCGCCGTCAAACCCGCCGGGTACTGCAAGAAAGCAGTTCCGCCGCTGTAGGACCTGCCCAGCCGGCAAAAAGTCCGACATCGAAGAAGGAAGAAGAAAAATCATCCAAATCAAAAACACCGCTGGTCGATCAACTGGCTGTGGATCTGACTTCCAAGGCAGAAGATGGAAAGCTGGATCCGGTCATTGGTCGCCAGATGGAAATTGAGCGTGTCATCCAGATCCTCGCCCGGCGCAACAAGAACAATCCCGCTCTGATTGGCGAACCGGGTGTCGGCAAGACCGCGATCGTGGAGGGTCTCGCCCAGCGCATCATCACTGGCGATGTACCTGCTCTGCTGCTCGATAAGCGCGTACTGCAGTTGGATGTGGGTTCGCTGGTGGCGGGCACCATGTATCGTGGTCAGTTTGAAGAACGTCTGAAACGCGTCATTGATGAGCTCAAAGCCAGCGGTGCGATCCTCTTTATCGATGAGGTCCATATGCTGGTGGGTGCCGGTTCCGCCGGCTCTTCAGTGGATGCCGCCAATATCCTCAAACCCGCCCTCTCACGCGGGGAACTGCAGGTCATCGGCGCCACCACGCTGGAGGAATACCGCAAGCATATCGAAAGCGATGCCGCGCTCGAACGGCGTTTCCAGCCGATTGTGGTTAACGAACCCACGGTGGATGAGACCATCCAGATCCTGCGTGGAATCCGCAGTAAGTATGAAGAGCATCATAAGTTGCGTATCAGCGATGATGCCCTCGAAGCTGCGGCGCGGCTCTCATCCCGTTATGTCACCGAAAGATTCCTGCCCGATAAAGCCATCGACCTGGTGGATGAATCGTCCTCCCGGGTGCGCATGTATAAGAGCGCGTCCGCGCAGGTTTTTAAAGAACTGATCAGTCAGATCAAGGAAATCCGCAAACAGCGGACACTTGCGGAAGAGAATGGGCAGAATGACGAATTGATTGAACTCGCTGAACGCGAAGATGGTCTTGTGCAGCAGGTGGAAAAACTTAAAACCACCTGGGATCCGGAGTCATCACCGATCGTATCAGAAGAGGATATTGCAGAAGTGGTATCCATGTGGACGGGTGTACCGGTGATGCAGATCGCCCAGGAGGAATCAGCACGCCTGCTACAGATGGAAGAGGACCTGCGCACACACATCATCGGGCAGGAAGAAGCCATTGCTGCCATATCCAAGGCGGTCCGGCGGGCTCGCGCCGGGTTGAAAGACCCGCGCAGACCAATTGGATCTTTCATATTTCTCGGTCCGACCGGCGTTGGCAAGACGGAACTTACCAAGGCGCTGGCACGCTTCCTCTTTGGCAGCGAAGAAGCCCTCATCCAGCTGGATATGTCGGAATTTATGGAACGCCACTCCGTCAGCAGGTTGGTAGGCGCTCCTCCCGGGTATGTGGGATATGAAGAAGCCGGTCAGCTTACCGAAGCGTTGCGCAGGCGCCCGTATTCCATTGTCGTTTTTGATGAAATTGAAAAAGCGCATCCTGAGGCACACAATATGCTGCTACAGATCATGGAAGAGGGACAGCTCTCAGATGCGCGCGGGCATAAGGTCGATTTTCGTAACGCCATCATCGTGATGACTTCCAACATCGGCGCGGATATGATTAAGCGTCAGGGCGCCTTTGGTTTCACCATCCAGCGTGATGAAACAGTGGAAGAACGGGAAGAATACGATGAAATGCGTAAAAAACTGATGGATTCGCTCAAACGAGTCTTCCGTCCCGAATTTATCAATCGGTTGGATGCAGTAATCGTCTTCCGTGCGCTCAATCGCGAGAATATCCAGCAGATAGTTAAACTTGAACTGGATAAGGTGGCTGTCCGTCTGCAGGAACATGAGATCGTACTCCATGCCACTCCTTCTGCCCTGACAAAAATGGGCGAAATGGGCTACGACCCCGATATGGGTGCCCGTCCGTTGCGCCGGGTGATCCAGCAGTATGTGGAAGATCCCCTCTCAGATGCACTCCTGGCTGGCGAATTTGAAGATGGCGACACCATCATGGTGGATCTGGCGGAGGGGGAGGAGATTGTCCTCAAGAAGGGCAACCACGATCAGCCCGAAACAGAGCTGGAACAGGCTGCTGCCTGAGAAAGTGTCTGGCGTAATAAATTGATGGATGAAGACCCCGGTCATCATCCATCTTCTTATTAATGTGACAGGTTTTCCCTTGAATTTTTGCGATGATGTGTGTATTATCGACTCAGAATACCAGCTTAGAAAAGAACAACCGAAAGGGCAAACCTGCTGTGAGGCAGGGGCGCAAAGTCATGGATCTGTGTTCCCAGACCGCCAGACTGCCGAAGATGTTTTTCGGCGGTTTTTTCTTAACTGCATAAGGAAGGAGGCGGAGGTTGGTTTAATCGTATTGTGATAAATTTTTCCTTGGAGGGAGAAACTTATGAAAAAGACTGTATTTGCATTTGTAATTGCCATGCTGGTCATTGCCAGCACATTCAGCTTCGCAGGCGCCATCACCGATGGCTACCCTGATGGAGAGGGACATCCTTATGTCGGGTTGATGGTCGCAGATGACGCAAATGGGAATCCCCTCTGGCGCTGCAGCGGCACTCTGATTTCACCCACGTTATTCCTCACTGCCGGGCACTGCACCGAAGCCCCTGCTGTACGGGCGACAGTATGGTTTGAATCCGATATCCAGAGCCAGCAGGCTGCATTGGGTTATCCGTATGATGGTCCTACCAGCGTGGATGGCACTACCTATACCCATCCCTTGTATAATCCTGAGCAGTTCTATTTGCATGATGCGGGCATGGTCGTACTGGATACACCGGTGTTCAAGAGCGTTTATGGGCAGTTACCCAAGGTAAACGAACTGGATAAATTGAAGACCAAACGCGGTTTGCAGGATATCACCTTCACCGCGGTGGGGTATGGGATGCAGCAGAGCTTCCCCGATGCCGCTGCATGGAAGGACGTTGCGCTAAAAATCCGCATGGTGGCGCACCCCAAGCTGATCCAGATCAATGTTCCCGGTTCAGTGGGAGATTTCTCCATGCTGCTTTCGAATAATGCCAATACCGGTGGAACCTGCTTTGGTGATTCCGGCGGACCGAACTTTATTGGCACCAGCAATGTCATCGGCGGAATTACATCCTTTGGCAGGAACGGTAATTGCGCCGGCACGGGTGGTGTCTTCCGGGTCGATCGCCAGAATGTGCTCGATTTTATTAATTCATTCATGGGCGAATAAACCAGATCATTTTTGGATGGCAGCCTGGAAACTTCAGGCTGCTTTTTAATTTAAGGACGGCATCCCCCTTCCACCTTTCTCCCTGTATAATTACTGCATGCCCAAACAACAACATCGCTATGTCTGTCAGGAATGTGGAAGGGTGACCGCCCAACCGGTCGGACGTTGTCCACAGTGCGGCGCGTGGAATTCACAGATCGAAGAAATTCTACAATCTGAAACGGCTGCACCGGCACGGCTCCCCGGCGGATTATCATCGCAATCGAAACCCCGCCGGCTGATTGAAATCGATCAGGAAACCGAAACCCGCTGGCAGCTACCTATCGGAGAGTTCGCGCGGGTGTTAGGCGGCGGTATTGTCCCCGGTTCCATTGTGCTGGTGGGGGGTGATCCCGGCATTGGTAAATCGACCCTGCTGCTACAGATGGCGGTTACCATGTCGCAGTCTACCCGCATCCTGTATGTGTCAGGCGAGGAATCTGAAAAACAGATCCATATGCGCGCGGTCCGTTTGCTCGATGAAAAAACGACAAAAATGGAAACGCTGAAAGACCTCTACCTGGTCACGGAGACGAGTCTTCAGGCAATTTTTGAGCATGTCAGCCAGGTGAAACCTGCTATCCTGATCGTGGATTCCATCCAGACTATGTTCCTGCCGGATATGCGCTCATCCGCCGGTTCCATCTCACAGGTACGGGAATGTGCATCACGTTTGCGTGAACTGGCAAAAACCAGCGGCATAACCGTGTTTGTGATCGGACACGTCACCAAGGAAGGACTGATTGCCGGTCCGCGTGTGCTCGAGCATATTGTGGATACTGTCTTGTATCTGGAAGGTGATCGTTTCCAGAGTTATCGCTTGCTCCGTTGTGTTAAAAACAGGTTCGGCGCAACATCAGAAGTGGGTGTATTTGAAATGGCAGAGCACGGCATGGTGGAGGTGACCAATCCATCAGAAGCCTTCCTGGTAGAAAGGATGGTCAACACCCCCGGATCGGCGATTGTAGTGACCATGGAAGGTACCCGTCCGCTTCTGGTGGAAGTGCAGGCATTGACCAATCATACCAATTACGGCAATCCGCGCCGCACCCCCAATGGAATCGATTTTAATCGTCTCCTTTTGGTGGTAGCTGTGCTCACCCGCCGGGCGGGGATGAACCTGATGGAGCAGGACGTGTTTGCCAATGTGATTGGAGGGCTGCAAATCGATGAACCCTCGTCCGACCTGGCGATGGCGGCTGCCATAGCCTCTTCTTACCGCGATATCCCTGTGAAGGCAGATACCGTTCTGATCGGTGAAATTGGTCTCTCTGGAGAGTTGCGCCAGGCGAGTCAGATGAGTACCCGTTTGCGCGAGGCAGCCAAGTTGGGTTTCAAGACAGCCGTGGTCCCCCGCCGGATGAAGGTATCAGAACCTTACCCGGATGGCATCCAGGTGTTGGAAGCCCGCTCTGTACGGGAGGCGCTGGGGTATGCGCTGTTGTCTGATGCGTTCTCCCATGAAAGCAAGTCCCCTTCACGCAATAAAACCCGGGAGTAATTATGAATTTTATTTCACCTGTTTTAAACCAGAATAAAATACTGGCTGTCCGTCGCAATCATGCGGTTGAACACGCCACCATTAATATTCTCAGCAGACAATTCCCCACGAAAAGCATATCCGGGTATTCAAATGCCTCCGGATTCTGGCTGATCGGAATGCTTCCATCAGATAGCATCCGACCGGCGGTGGAAGAAGCTGTTCAGCGGCTAACATCTGGCGAGAGATCCCTGGCATTTCACCCAAATTGTGGAACAAATTACGTAGTGATGGGTTCAGCTGCAGCTCTGGCTGCCTGGGTTGGTATGCTGGGCGTGGGAAAAAAATGGACTGAAAAACTCGACAGGCTGCCTTTAATGATGGTGTTCAGCACTCTGGCATTAATCCTGTCACAGCCTGTCGCTCATTCAGTTCAGGTGCAAGTCACCACGGCTCCATCACTGGATCAGTATTCAATCCTCCGTATCGAAGATGTCAGCCGGGGGGATATTCAAGCCTATCGGGTAAAAACTCAATCGGTTAAGGAGGAAAAGCATGACTGATTTTGATTCACCTTTTTTTGCGCAAAATTCGGGTACAACAATGCAGGAACCACCCCAAGAAATTGAATACGCGGGCTTTTTCCGCAGATTCGGTGCTTACCTTGTAGATTCTGTAATATATTCCGTCATCGTTGGAATCATTTCACAGGTGGTCATGGCATTGATGGGGGGTAATCTGGTGGAGTTAATGAATAACGCAAATATTGATCCCAATAATCCTGTCATTCCACCAGAGATTATTTCTTCATTCGGGGATATCTTTTTTGTTCTATTATTAGTCAATTTTCTGGCGAGCTGGCTTTACTTTGCAGGTTTTGAAGGATCAGGTCTACAGGCGACCCCCGGCAAGCGGATCTTCGGTATGCGCGTTGCAGATCTGGATGGCGATCCGATTGGTTTTGGTACAGCCACCGGGAGGTTTCTCGGCAAGGCGGTCTCATCCTTGATTTTTGGTATTGGCTACCTGATGGCGGCTTTTACCTCAAAAAAACAGGCGCTCCACGATATGATCGCGGGGACAGTCGTACTTCTTAGATAGGGAAAAATTCCTATTATGACCAAACCGGAAGCCAGAATCATAATCCTTCGCGGAGACGACGAAACTGCGATCCATACCCAAATTACTGGAATTATTCATTCGCTCGGATCTTCTGAAATGGCAGAGATGAATATCTCTCGCCTGGATGGAAAGACCTGCAGCCATGATGAACTGGCAAATACGGTAATGGCGGTTCCGTTTTTTGTACCCCGGCGTTTGGTGATATTAACCAATCCTCTGGCTAAACTGGAAAGTAAGCGTGGGGCAGCAGAAGAGGATGGGGGTGGCAAAAAGGGAGATGCTCGTGAAAAATTTCTCGCCCTCCTGTCAGAAATCCCAGAATCAACTTTGCTGGTACTGGTGATTGAAGATCACCAGAAGTGGAAGGCCGGAGGTTTGCGTTGGGAGGGATTGGGTGAACGTCATTTTTTAATGAAATGGCTGGCAAGTCATCAGGAAATCGCAAAAGTAATTGAAGTCTCTTTACCGCAGGAAAGGGAGATGCCGGGCTGGATCACTAACAAGGCTCAGGGTATGGGCGGCAAAATTGCCCCACCTGCTGCCATAGAGCTGGCACAGGCAGTGGGCAGAGATACCCTGCTGGCTGAAAAAGAACTTGAAAAATTGATCTTGTATTCCAGTGGCAGAGAAATCACCATCGACGATGTAATGAAGCTTTCAACTTCGGTTGTTTCTGCGAAGATCTGGGATCTTACAGATGCCATCGGGAGTAAAGATGCCCGTAAAGCTTCGCTGATTTTTCATCAGCTTCTCGAAACCCTGGATGTGCGAACGGAAATCTTCCCGATGATCGTGACCCATATTCGCACCATGCTTCAGGCAAAAGAAATTCTTACCAAAGGTGGGTCCGCCGCAGACCTGATTAGAGACCTGCGTATCCTAGAATTTCAGGCACGGAAAATCATCGGACAGGTAAATTTGTTCAGTCTCGAGCGCCTGCTTCAGGCTTACAGGCGATTAATGGAAATCGATGAGCAAAGCAAAGGGCAGGGGGAAAAATCAGTTTACGCTGATCCCGCTGTATTGATCGATCAATTTATTTTTGAATTTTCCGGATAATCCGATATTTAGGTTTTCAGTGTTCAGGCGCCAGCGTTGCCGGATATGCCCATACTCCGGCAATTTCCTTTTTGCACCGTGGGCAGGTGCCTTTGCGGGTGATGTGATATCCGCTGATGGTGTACCCTTTGCGTTCTATCAATAAAGCCTGGCAGTTTGGGCAATAAGTGTTTTCAAGATTTCCCACCTTGCCGGGCAGGTTGCCCGCATAAACATAATGCAGACCTGCTTCCTGACCAATATCTGCTGCCAGTTGCAGCTCTCTCGGTTGGGTGGAGCGATTCGCGTACATTTTGTAATCAGGGTGAAAACCCGTAACATGCCATGGTATATCAGCGGAAACACTTCGGATTGTCCGGGCGATATCCCACAATTCTTCCGGGCTGTTGTTGTAATCCGGAATCACCAGGGTAACCACTTCGACCCATAAACCAATCTGCCAGGCATAAGAAATCGAATCGATGACATGCGATAATACGCCGCCCATGGCTCGGTAGTTAGTGTCGTGCATTGATTTTAGGTCAATTTTGTAGCCATCCATCACCGGGCGCAGATAATCCAGAACTTCCGGGGTGGCATATCCATTGGAAACCATGGCTGTTGACATCCCTCTCATTTTTGCCTGTTGGAAGATTTCCTTGGACCATTCAGCGGTGATGATTGGTTCATTGTATGAACTGGAAATGATGGGAGCATTGTAATATGCAGCGGTTTTCACAATTGTATCTGCAGAAACCCGCTCCACCATGCTCTGTTGTTTCTCTACTACCGGATCGCGCAATACCTGGCTGGTATGCCAGTTCTGGCAGAAATCGCAGTGGAAATTGCACCCCAACATGCCAAATGTGAGCACTCGCGAACCGGGCATAAAGTGGGCAAAAGGTTTTTTCTCGATCGGGTCAACCGCCATTCCGGCGGTATATCCCCACGGTACGCGTAAAACTCCCTGCTGGTTGAAGCGGACTCCGCAGATTCCTCGCCTTCCTGGACGTAATAAACAGCGGTGTGCACAGGCAATACATCTCACACTTCCATCACCCTGCAAATCAAACAGGGTGCCTTCAACGGTTAACTCGTCTAATTCAACCTGAAGCTCTTTCACAGTCTTATTATATGCCTGAACACCATGTGGATTACACCATCACGCGGAATGGATTAAAATATCTGTATCATGGATGCATTATTTGAAATTCCCTCAGAACCACAGACTGAAAATCAAAATCAAAACTGGGGCTTGCTCGGACACAACTGGGCAGTCGAAATGCTGCGTGAACATCTTCGCAACGGTAGCTCGCGGCACGCCTATCTGTTTACCGGAGCAGAGGGTGTTGGGAAACGTACCCTGACAATTCGTTTCATACAGGCGGTGAATTGCCCTCAAGCAAAATCCAGCGGAGAACCCTGCCTGAGACCCGATTGCAGGGTTTGCCGGCAGGTGGAAGCAATGCAGCATTCCGACCTGAAGGTTGTAGAAGTACCTGAGGGGAAAAGTGAGATACCTATAGATTTAATTCGGGAGTTGACAGCCTTCCTTTCTCTCTCACCGTATGAAAGCCCCTTCAAAATCGGTTTGCTGTTGAACTTCCATCGCGCCACCGTACAGGCGCAAAACGCGCTTCTGAAAACGCTGGAAGAATCCCCTGAGCGCGCAAAGATAATCATCACCGCAGATATTCCAGAAAACTTGCTGCCAACGATTGTCTCGCGGTGTGAGCTTATCCGGCTGCGCCCGCTGGCTCCGGGTATCATTGAAAATCACCTGATTAAAATGGTTGGTTTACCTCCCGGCAGGGCGTTGGAAGCAGATCGGTTGTCTGGGGGGCGTCCCGGCTTTGCATTCCGCTATCTTGAAGATGATGCATTCCAGGAACGTCGGCGGCAGGATATTCAAGACTTAATTCGCGTGATGAACCAGAGCATAGTGGAAAAACTTCGCTTTGTTGAAGAAGAATATCCGCGTGGAAGAGATATGGCACAACATCGCGCGAAAGCAAAATCAGCCATTCAGACCTGGCAGAGCTTTATCCGTGATGTACTTCTCCGCGCTGCCAACCCCAATGCTGAGATCCGCAATGTCGATTTCATCGATCTGGTGGATAGCATCTCCAACCGGATGACACCCCGTCAGGCTGAAGGCTGGATCACAGCCTGTGATACTGCCATCCGCAGGATTGATGGGTATTGTAATCTCCGCCTGGTAATGGATAACCTGCTGTTGGAAAATCAATCCTGAACTTCAGTATGCATAATTCTGAGACCGTAACTGCCATTCGCGACCATTTATCCAAAAGGGGAATTGATCTCCGCTACCTTGAGTCCACCGGATCTACCAATGATGATGCCTTGAGCTGGCTGGAGGAGGGCGCTCCGGAATACGCCGCGATTTTTGCAGATGAGCAGACCAAAGGACGTGGCAGGCTCCAGCGTGAATGGGTTACCAATCCGGGCGCGGCGCTGGCGGTAAGTGTTGTTGTGTATCCTACCCAAAATGAAATCAGGCAAATTCCGTTATTTGCGCCACTGGCAGGAATTGCGCTGGCAGATGCGCTGGAAGGTTTATTTGGTTTATCTCCCCAGATAAAATGGCCAAATGATGTGCTGCTGGGTGAAAAGAAAGTGAGCGGGATCCTGGCTGAAACCCATTGGGTGGGATCAGATTTACGCGGAATGGTGATCGGTACAGGAGTTAATATCACTAAAGGCTCCATACCACCGGTTGAGATGCTCACATTCCCTGCCACCTGCCTGGAATCAGAGCTTGGTTTTGATGTGAACCGGTGGGAGGTTTTGACTGCCTATCTGGAAAAGCTGGTTCATTGGCGAGGTTATCTCGGTAAGGATATCTTTATGCAATACTGGATGGAGCACCTGGCATTTAAGAATCGCCAAGTGGAAATCAGCGGAACACAGGGTGAGGTAGTAGGTGGAATCTTGAAGGGTATCTCTCCAGAAGGAGAATTACTCATTCAGGATGGAGCAACCCGGCATTGTATCCAGGCAGGAGATGTCCATTTACGGTTGCGCGCAAGTTAACTTGTGGTATATTGATTAGGAATACCTTGTGGGAGGTGCAGATTGTTCAATCAACCGCCAGATGATAATAGAGAATCTCAAGATGCATCGCCATTCTTCTCGATGGATCAGCCAGTCTTCACCTCGGAGGAATCGATCTCCGATGAACCCGTTGGCAAAAAGCTGCTCGGGTTAACCCCCGTTCAGCGGTTTATCATTGCCTTGTTGGTATTTATTCTCACCTGTGTGCTGGGGAGCCTGTGCCTGCTGCTGACCGGCAAGGTCGTTCTTCCAATGTAGGTCGTCCAAAAAAGATTGTCTGAATGACGGGATACCATTCCCGTCATTTTTTTATAATACAGCTGCAATCTCGTTAACCCACTCTTCAATGGCTTTCCAATTGCGGTGGTCGCCTTCCTTCCAGACACCCATGATCACGCTCAATTTGAATTTGATCCGGTCTGCCAGGGAGGGTACCCGTGAAATATCCAGTCCCCCGGCAAAGGATGCTTCCATCACCGGTTTAATGATTGCCCGGGCATCATTCATAAAGTTTTTAACATAGCCCCGATAATTTTCGCCATCCCGCATAGCCAGGGTCATACAAACTTGAAACATTGCCACCGGTTTATGCGTCAGATCCGCTTGATGATTTTTCAGAAACTGGATGCCTTCAGGCAACCATGTAGAACCCTGTATCGCACTACCTATGATCACTGACTTGTAAGGGGATGTATCCTCAATATCTTGAACAGGTCCAATCGTCACCTGATATCCCTTTTCCTTTAGCGTGGAGGCAATCTTTTCAGCTACGCCGACTGTGAAACCTGTCCGGGTGGCGTAAGTAACCAGAATATTTTCACTCATTTACCCTCTCTTGTCGCGGAAGATAACAGAACTATTTTCTATTCCTAAATAAAATATCCCCAAATTTTACTTATAACCCAACAACCTGATTATATTCTAAAAAAATCCGGCTGATTCTCCATTCAGCCGGATTTTTTGAAAAGACCCTTGAGCGATTTCTTCTATGCAATCATTCTCTGTTTAGATACCCGCTTATAGATTTCCTGAACAAGTAGAATGATTGTGCCAAGCGCGGCAAAGATCAACCATTTATCTATGGATAATGAATATGTGTATAGCAAAGATTGGAGGAAGGGAATCTCGGTTGCCAGCAGATGGACCGCAAAAGCAATCAGCATGCCAATTATGAGTACGGGGTTGTTTTTGAACGGAACCCTGAATGCAGAGTTAATCTCCGATCGGCAGTTAAGCACATGGTAAAACTGCATCAAGACTACCAGTGTCAGTAAAGCGCTACGCGCTTCTGTCTCTTCCCAGCCTGAATTCATCAACCATACCCAGGTGCCGAAACCAATCAACGCCATGGCGATCCCGGTAATGACTACCTGCTCGATCATTTTCCGATTAAAGATTCCTTCGGATGGTGGTCGTGGTGCAGATTTCATTACGCCCTTTTCTCCGGCTTCAAATGCAAGCGCAACATCCTGAATTCCATTGGTCACAAGGTTAATCCACAAGATCTGAATCGCAAGTAGTGGTATGGGGAGCCCGGCGGCGATGGATAACCCGATCAGGATCAATTGTGCCAGTCCAGTGGATATCAGGAAGAGGGTGACTTTCCGAACATTAGCGTAGGCATGACGCCCCTCTTCAATCCCAGCTACAATCGAAGCAAAATTGTCATCGGTGACAATGAGAGATGCAGTATCTTTGGCTACATCGGTGCCAGAGCCCATTGCCACACCAATATTTGCCTTGCGGAGGGCAGGTGCATCATTGACCCCATCACCTGTCACTGCAACATACTGTCCTTGTGATGTGAGCGCATCCACGATGCATAACTTTTGATTGGGTGATACCCTGGCAAACACACTGGCATGTTTGATTCGTTCAAAAAACTCTGGAACATGCGAATCGCCAATTTCCATCAATTGCTGACCTGTTACAACCTGATCCATCGATTCAGCAATCCCCAGTTCACGCGAAATGGCCAAAGCGGTGGCGGGATGGTCTCCGGTGATCATGATTACCTTGATTCCGGCAGCGTGTGCCGTCTGTACCGCTTGCCGCACTTCAGGTCGCAGTGGGTCAATGAATCCAATTAATGCCTGAAGTGTCATTCTCTTTAAATGTTTTTCTTCCAGCGTCGCGGGGAACTTTTCCTCAGGTAAATCAAGGGAAGCAAGTGCCAGTACGCGGTATCCTTCTTCTGCCAATTCAAGAGCTTGTTGGTGTACCTTCTTTTCGTTAATGGATACCTGCCCTGAGCCTGATTGCATGTAGCTGCAAAATGAGGTGATTGTCTCGACAGCTCCTTTGGCTATGAGGACACCTCCACCACTGGTTTTTACCAGAGTGGCAGAGTAGCGTTTTTCTGACTCAAATGGAATTTCCGATATGGTTGTATTCTGTTGGCGGACTTGCCCAGGATATAACCCAAGTTTATAACCCATCGATAACAAGGCAACATCCATCGCGTCACCGGTATGTACCCAGCCGTTTGATTTTTTATCAAGGACAGCTTCATTACAAAGAACTGAATTACTACCCAGTAGATCCAGCCTGGATTTCAATGCGGATGAGGGTTTTTCTCCATCTGGAAGGAAAGCCTCACCTTCATCGTTATAACCCTGCCCGCTGAAATTCACCCGGCTGCCGTCAGGAAAGACCACTGCGCGGACAGTCTGCTGGTTCACAGTGAGGGTGCCGGTTTTGTCGCTGGCGATCACCGTGCAGCTGCCCAAACTTTCAACTGCGGTCAGTTTGCGGACGATAACATTTCGTTTTGCCATTTTACTGGTGGAAAGAGAAAGTGCAACAGTCATGGCAACCGGTAAACCTTCTGGTATGGCGGATACTGCCATGGCAATCACCAGCAGGAAGACGTCATTAATAGACATACCTCTACCGAAAGCGAATAGCCCCAGTAGTGCCGCAAACGCCAGCACAATAATGCTGATCTGCTGAGAGAATTTCTCCATCCTTTGCACCAGGGGTGGTTTGGCTCCAGCTTCTTCGGCTACTGTACGGGCAATTTTCCCTACTTCTGTGTACTTACCGGTGGCAACGACCAGCCCAACACCACGCCCCGACACCACAGTGGATCCGGCGTATGCCATGTTATGGCGGTCATTCACTGGGACTTCCCGTTTCTGAAGTTCAAGATTTTTCCCTGAAGCCAGTGACTCACCGGTAAGGAAAGATTCATCTATGGTGAGATTATTCACCTGAACAAGGCGTAGATCCGCGGGAACTTTATCCCCCGATTCCAGAAGAACGACATCTCCCGGCACCAATTCTTCTGCATCGATCTGGTATTGTTGCCCTTCCCGGCGGACACGTCCCTGTACTTTCAACAGCTTCTGAAGGGCATGTGCGCTTTGTTCAGCTTTCCACTCCTGCAGGGTACCGATGGTTGCGTTCAATAGAATAACGAACAGGATAAACACAGCATCTTTGATATCCCCGGTCAGAATGGCAATTACACCTGCCACTATCAGTATGTAAATGAGTGGGCTTTTAAATTGATGCAGAATGACTTCCCATAAGGTGGGCGGTTTTCTTTCGGGAAGTGTGTTTCTACCAAATTCTACCAATCGCTCTTCCACCTGTTGTGGAGATAACCCACTGGAGGTGGTTGCGAGCTTTTGATACACAATATCTGTTTCAGTAGCATGCCATGCGATAGGCTGGTTGGGCATTTCAATTAATTCAATTTTGTTTATTTCGCTCGATTCTCTCATATCTCTCCCTCTCTACAATATTGTCTATACATGACCATTGATATTTATTATACAAAATTGTTATGGATATTTTCCAGGTAGTATAAAACCTATTACGATAAAAAATTGCAAATAAGATGAAAAACCTGCCTTGCAGCAGGTCTGATCTTCGTGGCGGGGAGGGTCGCGCAGCACACCCGCAGGGTGTGAGGATTCCAACCCGTGAAAAAACCTGTCTTGCAGCAGGTCTGATCTTCGTGGCGGGGAGGGTCGCGCAGCACGCCCGCAGGGTGTGAGGATTCGAACCCGTGAAAAAAC
>CAZYOF010000006.1:0-186324 GCA_964648485.1 uncultured Leptolinea sp. | reverse complement strand
GTCAATTGGTGACAGACAATACAACCGCCACACATACTGCCTTCTTCATGGGCGGGGGATACGAAGTTATCAGCGACGGGGTCTCCGAAACGGTGCGCAAGTACTACGCCCTGGCTGGCTCCACCTTCGGAATGAGCGATAATGGGGTGATGAAGTACCTGATCAGCGACCATTTGGGGTCATCCGTAGCCATTACCGACAATACGGGCGCCTTATTGAGCGAGACGAGGTACATGCCCTTTGGCGAACCACGCTCGGATGTGGGCAGTCTGTCGGGCACAGATAAAACATACACGGGGCAGCGTGATGTGTCCGACACGGGCCTGATGGATTACAGGGCAAGGCATTACTCAACCTGGCTGGGCAGGTTCATTCAACCCGATACGATCGTGCCCGGGGCAGGCAACTCGCAGGCTTGGAATAGGTATACGTATGTACTAAATTCACCATTGACGTTTATTGATCCTACTGGGCATGATGTTGATTGCGGTATTGGGGATCAATTTTGTAATGAATTGAAACATGAATATGGTAAAGAATGGAAAGGATACTTAAGCCGAACAACAAAAGAATGGGAGATTGAAAAAAACCTTAAGGATATCAGGAAGAGATTTTCATCTATTAATGGATCAAATGAGTTTGGAAATTTTCCAGATTTTGGTATTCCTGAAATTTCATGGCCGCATTATGCATCAGGACCTAATGGGTACGATCAATATTTAAAAACACAAGATATCATAAGTAGAAACCCATATATCCAACCAGACTATGGGACAATTAGCATTGAGTTTTTTATGCTTCAAATTAATTACACAATAGATAGGTATGGTAATACTTATTGGGGCCCTAGTCTCGCTCCATCATATATCCCATTGAAAAACATTATTCCAATCCCATCAATTAGTGCAACAAATTCATTTATTGGTTTCACGAGAAAATCACATTATCCCAACGGAATCCGAATTAATTGAAAGGCTTACAAGTGGCAGTCTATCAGTTTCGACTGGATTCATAATACAAAAAAATATCTATCTAACTTCTGAGGATGTGAACATTGTTGAGGAAGGAATAGTAGCTGGGTATCCCAGCATTGGTATAAACTATGATATGTTTAGTATCAGGAGTAAAAAATGATATTATTTTTCTTATTTTTACTAGTTTTTTTATGTATTGAAATCTTATCAATTTTTTATCCCAAAAAGTTTCTGGGCATATATTACAATTTACTTTGTCGAATAAAGCATACATCTTCCGAATTTGATAATAATGTGATCGCTCATTTGGAAAAACATCCAAATTTTACATTATGGGCAATTCGAATTTCTTGTATGCTTATGATTGCTTTATTAATAGTAATCATTATTGATTTATGGTGATTGGTTTATACTCATATCAAACAAGACTAACTCTCTGAATATCGGTTTCATTATTAATACAGCAAACTCTTGGTAAGGAATTTGTTACCTTATTCTTAATTGATCGGTATGCTGCCGGAGCGTGGCGTGGAAGACCCTGAAGCGGTGCAGGAAGCGGGCTGGGCGGAGCGGGTATACAGCAACCAGCGCAGCCAACCGTTTGCCGTGCAGCAGGTCACCACGGAGGAAGGTACATCCACCTACGATTATGACGCCAACGGAAATATGACCGCGCGGATGGAGAATGGGGTGAGCTGGACACATACCTACAATGCGGAGAACAGATTGGCGAGTCTCACCAACGGCGCCACCGCCTGGCTGTTCAGCTATGACGGGGATGGCACCCTGGTGGGGCAATTGGTGACGGATGGTCTGACCGCCACACATACCGCCTTCTTCATGGGCGGGGGATACGAGGTCATCAGCGACGGGGTCACCGAAACAGTGCGGAAATACTACGCTTTGGCTGGGCAGACATTCGGAATGAGCGATAATGGGGTGATGAAGTACCTGATCAGCGACCACCTCGGAAGTACGGTAGCCATTACCGACAGTACAGGTAATGTACTTGCTGAAACCAGATATGCGGAACGAAGTGGAGCACTCCGCCACTTCCATGTCTTAGATCAGGTGGCGGAGCAGACCTTTGGCGAGCCGCGCGCGGATGTAGGCAGCATCACCCAGACAGATAAAACATACACGGGGCAAAGGGATGTGCCCGACACGGGCTTGATGGATTACAGGGCTAGAAATTACTCACCTTATCTTAACCGGTGGACCCAGCCTGACACCATTATACCGAATATAACCAACCCGCAGGATTGGAACAGATACACTTATACGAGAAATAATCCAATCAAATATGTCGACCCATCTGGGAACATGCCCACCAATGGATGTAACTATGAAGGATGTCAAGAATACGCAACAGATGAAGATAATTACCAGATAATTCAAGAAGCGTTGTTTGAAAGCCCCAGAGGCTGGAAAGACCTAACGCAACAATACAAAGACATAATAAGCAAAGGTGGTGTAACCCAAGAATACTATGAAAAAACAGAGATGGCTGGGACGCCAGGTGTTCAGAATGCAAAATGGTACGAAGACCCGGCCGCATGGATTGCAATTTCATTTGTAGGATTCAAACAAGCACCTTCAGCAGTTCTTGCAATAGGACAATACTTTTGTCTGGATGGCGACTGTGGGAACGAAATAAACATCTCAAATCACGTTATTCAGAGAATGGCTGAAAGGCATGTAAGCATAGAGCAACTTCAAAATACTTTACAAATGAGTTCTTTCAGGTATTTTCACAACAGCCAATGGAAAATTGGTTTTTATGACTCAATTAACCGGCTATTTATTGGAGTTGCTGAAGAAGATAACATAATAACAACCATTATTACAAATGTAAAACCACAATATATCGAAAACTTAAAAAAGGTGATCCCATGAAAATCACATATGATCGTTCTGCTGATGCAGTTTATATATCATTAACTTCAATAAATTCACGGGAACCATTAATTACTTATCCTTGTGATCCAATCGAAGTTGGAGGACAGATAAATTTAGATTTTAATAGTGAAGGTCAATTAGTTGGAATTGAAGTTTTGGATGCAAGAATGAAACTACCAAAAGATTTTATACTTGCTTCTTATGAGATTGATTAGACTAATTATGTAAAGAGTACACCATATTAGGGACAGCACATTACCAACAGAATAGGGTATCAGGGAGGATTCTCAAAGATGTTTGAGCAAAAAAGAGAACGTAACTGGCTGACCAGATCGAGCCTCAGGGCAACGACCAGATCAGTCGCAGCCAACTGATCTGCCAACGCCAGCAACTCAGCCCGTTCATCGGAGAAAATGCGAACTGGCTCGTCCTGTTTATCGATCAATTCCAACCGCTGCTCCACGGCGTTCATGGAGGCGAAATAATCATCTGCCACGGTCTGATCGTGTACACGAGTGGTTCTAAAACGAACAGGTGCATAATCTGCGGTTAAGATAAGTGATCCTGGCTGGGCAGATTCATCCAACCCGATGCGATCGTGCCCGGGGCAGGCAACTCGCAGGCTTGGAATAGATACAGCTATGTACTAAATAATCCAATAGAATATACAGACCCATCCGGGCAAAAATACTGCGATGGTGAGAATTCATTAGAATGCTCGCAATATTCAACATCTATAGAAGATACAGCGAAGAAATATCGGATCAGATTTTTTGGTAAGTGGGAGCTGTATCCAAAGCTAGCGGTTATTAATGCAATCGAAAAAATTGGTTCCCGTTTCAATGATGAAGGTGGTAATACATTGGGAAGTGAAAAGGAATTCAAAAAGTCATTTGTTCCAATAAAATTAATATGGGAAGACAATGCAGGTATTTGTGGTATTGAAAAGAATGTTGAGAGTGGAGGTTGTACTGACAGTAAATACCAGGTCCGTTTCTGGTCACTTACAGGGCAACGTTATTATGATTTAGACAGAATGACTAAAAATGTAATTCACGAATTAGGACATGTTTATGATAACAACTTATGGAAATATGATGAATCTGGAAATTCCTCAAGGAGAAGTACTGGGATGACTTTTACCAGAGATGTCTTACGTCCTAATAATCCTGCTGGAAGATTAAATTGGCAACAACACCCTGGTAGTAATGCTCAAAACGAGATATATGCTGATATGTTCATAGCTTGGACATATAACGCATGGAATACAAATCCAATTAACTATGAGCAAGTATTGGCTGCTCAAGCATGGATGCCATAGATGTTGGAGGATGAATGAAACAGATACTTAATATCCTTGTTTTTTTTGTTTTTGTTCTGAGTGGTTGTTCAAACATAATCAATTTTCCTATTGGTACCCAAACACAGATATCCGTTAGTCCTACAAATGAATTATCTAAAATAACACCGACGACAGATATTTTGGGCACCCCAACAAAACAAAACACTAATGGCAACCAAAGTTTGTATGATTTTATGTCCACGAATGGAAATTGCGATCTTCCTTGTGTTTGGGGTTTATCACCTGGTATCTCAAATGAAAGTAATGCACAAAATGTATTGTTACAATATAAACAATTGGCAGATAATCTTGTATTTAGTAAAAATTTTGGAACAATTTCAATAATTTCACAAAAAGAAGATTATCAAATATATTCTAAGTTATCTTACCTTACTGATACTATAGATGAGAAAGTGATGATGATTGAATACAAAATTGAAGCACATAAACCTCTAAGTATGGGAGGGTACGAAGAAATTATTAATAAAGATTCTTTCGGAGACTATACATCATTCTATGATCTAAAATCAGTATTAACTAATCTTGGTGAACCAGTGGATGTCTACATAGGTACTCTAGCAAGTGATTATTCAAATGGTGGCAATTGGGGATTTCATATACTCTTATGGTATCCAAATTATGGGTTATTAATTGATTACAAAACAAAACCTGATTACACTAAAAACAAAATAATCATCGGTTGTCCGAAAAATGCTAGTGTAACGATCAATTCTTTCATTTATAACGATGAAACCCGATTCCATAAAATATTTAATGAAACCGATTGGCCACAAAACATTTCATTCAATTATCGCTTATTAAGCGAAGTAACAGAACTTTCAAAAGATGATTTTGTTAATTTGTACTTGAAAAATCTCGAGTGGTGTATAAACACTCCAATAGATGAATGGCCTTTAGCAGACTAATTTATCCATAATATTTACCTACACTAATATAGTTTGTCATATATTTGATTCTTAGGATTATAGTAAATCCAAATTATTTTTGAGAAAACGTAATGGAATCGCCTTTCCGGTTGTGTGCAATTCGTGTGCAACTGAAGCCAAACGCGCTGGAAACATTGGAATCATTGCACAGATAGGAAGAAATTACAGTCAAAACATGCACTATATGGACATATTGCACCTCCTGGAAGCATAAGACAGGCTTCCGCCGAACTGTGGATGCATCCTCGTAGAGGATCAAGTTGTTGTCCCCAAAGAACGGGGATTTTATAGGTTCCGACCCCCACGTGTGCCCGAGCGGAGGGAGGGTATCAGCCACCACTCAGACCTCGAGAGATCGGGGTCTTTTTTGTAAATAACTATTTGTGTGAATCTTCTTTCAATGTCTATTTAGCCATCCTCGCCAGGATGTTCATGACTGCGGTGGCAGACTGCCCGTTGCGAAGGAGGTTCGCCATGATCTGCATGGACTGGTCGATATGGCTAAAGAAATATTTGTATCCTGCGCATAGGTAGTTCAATCCACCTTCGCCTGTGGGGGTTTTGATAAACCGGTTACGAGGGCACTCCCCATAACAGGCGAATAATACCTTGCAGTTCCGGCAATATTCCGGCAAGCTGATGAATTTATCCTCGCCAAAGCGTTGCTGTTTGGGGGAGCCGACCAGATCGAGCATGTGGGTGTGCTGGATATTTCCCAGGTGATAATCGGGTTCCACATAATGATCACAGGCGTACAAATCGCCGGTGTGTTCCAGAACCAGCGCGTTACCGCAAGTTTTTTGAAAGATGCACAGGCTGGGTGAACCCATCCAGTTGGCGAGGGCGGCGTCGAATGAGCTCACGAATACCGAGCCGACATCCCGTGTTATCCATTCGTCAAAGATTACAGCGAGAAATTTGCCATATAAGAGCGGGTCCACGCTGCGGTCGGTCACTTTGTCGCCATGCTGGGTATAGAGCGGGCGCGGGTCCGTGGGGGAATCACGCCAGCCTCTGTTGGCGCGCGCCAGATTCTGTGCGGTCGCTCTTTCTACAATGGGGACGAACTGGATAAATTCGGCATGCAGTTCATCCCGGAAGAAGCGGTAAACCTCGAGTGGGTGGTTCTGGTTCGCCGCGTGAACAGTGCAGAGGATGTTCACATCCACATTCTCGGCGCGCAGCAGCTGCCAGGCTGACAGAACTTTCTGAAAAGTGCCCGTGCCGCCTTTGTTGAGGCGGTATGCATCATGAATAGGCTGCGGACCGTCCATGCTTAAACCCACTAAAAAGTTGTTCTTTTTGAAGAACCGAGCCCATTCAGCATTCAACAGCGTGCCATTCGTCTGGATGGTGTAAAAAATATTCTGACCCGGGTTTTTATATCGGTTTGCCAATTCAATCGAACGCTCAAAGAATTCGAATCCTATCAGGGGGGGTTCTCCACCCTGCCAGGCGATATACGCATCCATGCCCTGGTACGATTCCATCAGCTGACGGATATAGCTTTCCTGCACCGCATCTGACATACGAAACCGGCTGCCCGGGTAAAGCGCCTCTTTCGAGAGAAAGTAGCAATACTTGCAGTCAAGGTTACATTCTGCGCCGGTAGGTTTTGCCATTACATGGAACATGCGCGGTAAATTATTCTTTGGGTAAGGAGTTGCAGTAGTGGGTTTGGCCATAATTCTCTGCATCATTGTATCATTCAACCGTACCCGGCTGGATACGATGGGGTTTATTGAATGTTGATTGTTTTCATTTCGAAAAATCAAATATTGGGATAAAACCGATAATATTCTCTGTTGAAAATCACAATTGTAGAGTCATTTACAGGTTATTTATTCTCCCTTTATTCAATAACAAGGGTATATCTGTACAATATAGTTTCAAGAATAATATTTCGCAGTAAATACAGGTGCAATAATGGATCATCAGGATCTGACGTTATTCTTTACTTCCATACTAATTTCAATATTGATCACATTATTGCTGGCGTATTTCATTGTGCGCCGGCAATCCATCACAGGTACACGTCCATTATTGTTTGTTCTGCTGGTCGAAATCATCTGGATTATGGGCGGGTTGTTCGGTGTGCTGGCGGAATCAGTAGAAGAACGCCTGTTTTGGTCCACTGTTCGTTGGATTCTGATTTTCACATTCCCTGCCTTATTGTATGAATATGTAAATATTCTCACCCGTGATAATTTGAATCAACGTAATCTGGTCAGGACAATCCTTACTATCATCCCGGCGGTTATTGTTGTAACACTGCTGGTTTTTCCTCAATACAATATTCCTCTGAAATACTTTGATCTGCTGAAACACGAGAATATTACCGGGCAATTCAGTAATTTAAGTTTACCTTTATGGATCGGGCTTCATTTTGCCTATCTTGCATCTCTGTATTTTTCTTATGTTTTATTGAAGCACTACAACAAGCAGAGCAGGAAGACCTTATTGGTTTATCTCACATTTATCCCTTCGGTTCTGGTCTTGCTTATCGGATCTTTCATGGGAGTTTTACAGATCGGGGCTGGTAGAATGCCAGATTTTTCTCCGATTGCGATTGGGATCACCAATTTATTTTTCGCCTACTATTTATATTCAAATAAGATCATAGAGATTGTGCCAATTGCCCGGGACCTGATCCTTGAAACAATGCAGGATGGTGTCATCATTGTGGATCGCAAGGGTCGATTGTTGGATATTAATCAGGCAGCCAGAGAAATGACAGGCATCGGACTGATCAAACCGGCAGGACAGATGCTTAACGAAATATTTCCTGAATGGATGGCGCATATCGACATCGATCAGGAAAACGCAAATTATCTAAAACAAAACCATGATCCATCTACAGATGAATCCTCATTTTTTGATATTACCATCTCCAATATACAAGAGCAAAAAGGCGGTTTATCAGGAAAACTTATTCTGATTCGCAGAGTAACAGATCTCACAGACCCGATTATCAATGCAAACCGCTCCATTTCACTGCTCGAATCTGCTGTTGAATCACGCACAGATGAGTTACGGCAGACTGTGGATCAGCTCCAAGCTGAAATATCCGATCGGATGAAGGTGGAAAACGAACTGCGTTTTTCTGAAGCCAAATTCAGAACGGTCATCGAGCAGGCATCTGAGCCTTTTATTCTGATTGATGAGAAGAATAACGTCATTGAATCAAACCGCGCTTTTGAGAAATTAATAAACCGACCAAAAGAGGAATTTTTGGGTAGAGAAGTACTGGGGGCATATAAAGACCTCTTACCCCTATCTGAACGAACCCGCGAGAAGATTGAATCATTTAAGAGAATACTTAATAAGATTCGGGCGGGGGAATCCACCCAACCCTATAACCAGGAACTGGATGAAGTGATCGCTTTGCCGGATGGTGCACAAAAATTTATCCGGTACTCAATCTTCCGCGTGCTAACAGAAGAAGGCAGCAGGGTTGGTTTTATTGCAAGAGATATCACAGATCAGAGAAAAGCGGAACAAGAAGCGCAAAAAACCTTTGAAAATCTAAAAGAGCTCACAAATCTGGCAACAGAACTGGCAGAAGTGTCGTCGCTGGAAGATATTTACACAAAGGTCGCAGATAAATTCCGCGAAATTACAGGGGCAAAAGCTTGCATAATTAGCCGGTTTGATCAGGCAAGTAGTTCACTGGTTATTGAATCCGTTTCTACATCCAGCAATATCCTGCAAAAAGTCCAGACACTCCTGCAAACTCCCATCAAAAATATGCAGATTAAATTATCTGAAGCTGAGAAACAGCGAATTCTGGAGGAATTTACCGGACACCCTGCAAGTCTGGCGGAATTATCTTTCAATGCCATACCGCAAAAATTAGGCGAGATCATCAGTAAAAACCTGGATATTGAAAACATACAGGCGCTCACATTCCAATTGGAAAAGGAATTATTTGGCACAATGGCGGTTTTCTACGGTAGGGAAGTCCAACCGCCAACAAACGAAATATTAAAGACAGTTTCTTATATCGTTAGCATGGCATTGAGAAGAAAAATAGCGGAACATGATTTGATCAAAAGTGAAGAACGTTTCCGCTCCATTCTGGAAAATTCTACAGATATGATCTCTGTGCTGGATGACAAAGGTAACCGAAAGTATATAGCGAATGCAAAAAGCTTTTTCAGGGTTTATGGTTTCAGCGAAGATGAAATAAATAACCAGAATGTTTTTGACATTTTACATCCAGATGATATTCAGCCTACACGGCATCTATTGTCGCAGATGATAGAAAACCAGTTAGATTATCAAGCTTTAGAAGTTCGCGGAAGGCGAAAAGATGGAAAGTGGGTATACATTGAAGTTGAAGCTCAAAACATGCTTGATAACCCGCTCATAAATGGAATTGTATTAACTGCCCGTGATATTACCTCTCGAAAACAATCCGAGCTTTCTCTCAGGCAGAGCGAACAGAAATTCAGGAAGATGTTTGAAAAACATCAGGCGGTCATGCTTCTGATTTCTCCCGTCACCGGCAACATTATTGACGCGAACTTATCCGCCAGCAAATTCTATGGTTACAGTATCGAGGAACTGCAGAAATTAAACATTCGAGATCTGGATATACTCAATGAAGAAGAAATTCAAGATCTTTTAGTAAAAATCTCCAATGGTACCGTATCCAATTATGTTATTCCACAAAAAATCAGTACTGGAGAGATAAGAACAGTTGAAGTAAATACTTCCATCATCGAAAATCAGGGGGAAGAAGTACTATTTTCCATCATCAACGATATTTCTTCCAGAAGTGAAGCAGAAGTACTTAAAGAGCAGGCGTTACTTTCTTTGCGCGAATCGGAAGAAAAGATGCAAAGCATCTTCAGAGTTGCCCCTACAGGCATCGGTGTAGTGAAAGATCGAGTATTAGTGTATGTAAACCCAAAAATTTGTGAGATGGTTGGTTACGACAAAGATGAACTCATTGGGCAATCTGCTCGGATGCTTTACCCTTCGCAGGAAGAATTTGAATATGTTGGAAAAGAAAAATACCGGCAGATAGCCGAACATGATACCGGGCAGGTTGAAACCATCTGGAAGAAGAAAGATGGAACGTTAATTAATGTCTTGCTTGCATCTACTCCTATTGATCTTACCGATCTGAGTAAGGGTGTTACATTTACCGCACTGGATATCACTGACCGAAAAGCTTCAGAAATTGCTCTGGCTGCCAGTGAAGAAAAATTCAGAACCATATTTGAAGCCTCTGAGATCGGAATTTCAACAAATGATCTGAATGGACGTTTCCTGACTGGAAACCCGGCTACATTGCGCACGCTGGGGTACACACTTGAAGAATATTGCAAATTATCCATAGAAGATATTTCGCATCCCGAAGACAAAGAAGTGGATTTAGCTTTTCAACAGGAACTGATTTCTGGAAAACGTAGTTACTATTCCATGGATAAACGGAATCGGCACAAAGATGGTCATTTTGTCTGGGGGCATCTCACATCTGTCTTGGTACGCGACCAGGAAGGTAATCCGCAATATTGTATTGGCATGTTTGAAGATATTTCCAAACGCAAGGAAGCGGAGGATTCACTTCACACGCAAGATAAATTTATCCGCACTGTAATCGAAACCGTTCCGGTCGGATTATTTGTGACAAATAAAGAAGGAATCATCAATTACCTGAATCCAGCCGGTAAGAAGATCTGGCAGGGTGTAAAGTATGTCGATGCAAGTAATCTTTCTGAATATAAAGGCTGGCGTTTATCTGATGGAAAACGGGTTGAATCCCTTGAATGGGGGTCGGCACGTGCTGCCATCAATGGCGAAACTGTATTAGACGAAGAAATCGAAATTGAAGCCTTTGATGGCACCCATAAAATCATATCCAATTCAGGGATTCCACTCTATGATGATTCGGGCAATTTGAACGGGTCCGTCGCTATCGTACAGGATATTACAGAACGGAAAGAAGCTGAAAAAGCATTACTGGAAACTAGTGAAGAGATTAAGACTGCTTATAACGCCACCCTGCAGGGGTGGTCTCATGCGCTTGAATTACGTGAGCAGGAAACAGCAGGTCACAGCTTGAGGGTTGTGAACCTGATGGTCAAAATGGCGCGCAGATTTGGCATTCCTGAAGAAGAAATTATCCATATCCGCCGGGGAGCCTTGCTTCACGATATTGGGAAGATGGGCATTCCAGACAGCATCCTGCTCAAACCGGGACCGCTTTCTGCAGATGAATGGGTGGTCATGCGCCAGCATCCGGTCTATGCGCGGCAATTGCTGGCAGATATCCCTTACCTGGCACCTGCAATGGATATACCCGTATATCATCACGAGCGCTGGGATGGAAGCGGCTATCCACACGGTCTCAGTGGGATAGATATCCCTCTGGCAGCCAGAATTTTCGCTGTGATTGATGTATGGGATGCCCTGGGTTCAGACCGCCCTTACCGCAAGGGGTGGCCGGAATCGGAAATAATCAACTATATTCAGGAAAATTCTGCAAAATTATTTGATCCAGATGTGGTGGATAAGTTTATTCAGATGATTTCCACGAAAGAAGGATCAAATGATCTTCATGATTCATAAGTATAGGTTTGGCTATTTGAAAATATGCAAAAGATGAAAATCTTAATCAATTTGTGATCATGACGCTGAATGATTGCAAGCAATGATCTGGATTAGAGGTATTGAATGGATAAGTTTCAAACAATTTTATATGAAGCAGTACTAGTCGCTTTCGGGAAAGTGTTAGCGAAATACGATCTATTTGCCGAAGGCGAAGTGATGAGGGATATCGGAAAAGAGATCCTGGAATATCTTAACAGCCACGGGTTCAGTTTTTCTGAGCAGGGTAACCTGGATGATTTAACCAACTTAACCAAAATGTTTGTAGAAAATGGATTTGCAGAAAGCCTGGAAGTAAAGCCATCGGAAAATGGGAACAACTATATCTGGAAGAATTTATTTGGCTTGCCGGCATATAAAGAACTTAATGACATCGCGCTCAATCCATTTCTCTCCTGTCCGTTGAATTTGTGTCTGTATTATGTAGCCGGAAAGCAAAACAAAAGAATAGTGTTACATAAAAAAGAATTTGACATTAACAGTGGTATGACTGAAGCAGAATACGAGATTGTGGATGATGATTCATCTCAGACAAATCTGGATGATCTTGTGTTGATATTCGCAAAACATTATGATATTGCCCATGAACGGGAACTGGAATATCACCAGCAGGCAATGACGGATCCTCTCATGGGTTTGTAAAATCGCCGGTAAATCATGGAAGAGGGGTTAAGGATTTTCCAGGATGCCCAAAGAAATAAAACACAATTTTCGATATTAATGATTGATATTGACCATTTTAAAAAGGTAAATGACGATTATGGGCACGGATTCGGTGATCAAGTCTTAAAATCACTGGCTGATATTTGTCAGAACACCATACGCGGATCTGATATTGTGGGTCGCCTCGGGGGAGAAGAATTTACAATCATCCTTCCGAACACTGCCCTTTCTGGTGCAATCGAACTGGCAGAACGGCTCAAACAGGAAGTCGAGATTTTTCCGCTGAAAGTAGATGATCACGTTTTTAATGTCACTGTAAGCATCGGGGCAACAAGTTATTCAGATACCTTTGAACGGTTTGAAGACGTACTCCATACAGCAGACATGGAAATGTACAAAGCAAAAAAGCTTGGACGCAACCGGATTGTTGCTTCCAGTTAGATAATAATCTGTCAACACCATTACTCGTCAAATTGGTAGGCAGTTAGATATCCGTTTTCACAGATTGTTAACAAACTACTATTACTGGATACGGCAATACTGACAGGGAAAGTAAATATACCGGGTTCTGTCGGGCTACCATCGTAAGAAAGATTTCCAAACCGTTTCAACAGCTCACCAGTTTTATCCAGTACATAAACAGCGCTGTTTTCAGGGCTGTTGGCTAGGAGAATGTAATAGTTTCCCACCCCGTCGATCGCTAAATCCATAGTTCCCACATTATGCAGATACTTTTGTGCTATTTCTGCAATAATCATCTTTTCATCCACGTCGATCTTCACAATGCTGCCTTTACGGCTATCCAGGGTGTATAAAAATCCATCTGAATCAAAAGCCAGACCCTTGTAGCTGGGGTATTCCGCCTGTTCCAGTTCAATTTCATGCAGGTATTCACCTGTATCACTGGTGTAAACCTGAATTCTATTTACAACATCCCCCACATCGAGCAGGTAAACATTCCCATTGAATGGACTGACAGCTACTGCCCTGGGGCTATAGATAGAAAAATCCATTCCGCCAGAAGTATTCAGGGTACCATTTTTACTTAATGCAATGAACTCTTTGGTAAGAATGTCAGTTACCAGGATATTGTTGAATGGATCGATAAAAACATCTGAAAAATTATGCGTTTCACTGCGTAAGAAGGTCGTTATAAATTCACCATCCAGATCAAATTTCATTAACCCGTTTTGCCCGTTTGCCAGGTAAATATTGCGATCCCCGTCTATTGCCATTCCACCCGGAAACTGGCTATCAGAATCTGTAAGGTCATCGGCTGGTATCGCGATACGCCATGCGGGTTTGATTTCCTCGGCATAAGGTAGTTTTCCGACCAATTCGATTGAACTGATCTGTACGGGATTCTCTGTATCCGCGAAACTTAAAGTAATTTGGTCAATAGGGTATGCCGTTGCGATTGGAAGGGTAAATATGGATGGGCAATCCCCATTGAATGGAATCTCGCCAGAATAAACCTGTTCACTCAGTTCATCCAATTTATTTCCCACAGAAATAGAAAAACTACCTGACGATGGATGGGTTAATAATATATTTATTTCAAGCGGTATGACCGGATAAGCGTATTGAAAAACCAGGTTGTATTCAGCAGTTTGATTTTCTAGTTGTGAAAACCACGGATACGGATCATTTCCACAAAATGAATCTGAAGGACCACCTACCATGAACTCTGTATCCGCAAATTCAATATCAGAGGTTACTTCGTCAGCCCATAAATGAATTACCTTTGGGTTTAATGGTTCTTCAGTTAAATCTGGGATTACAGGTGTTTCAGTTGATAGATCTGCTGCGTATATTTCGGCTTCTGTGGTTACTTTTGGTGTATTTTCCGTTGAAATGGTAGGGCGAATCTGACTTTCAAGACCACATGCCAGCATTTGAATACTGAGTACAACAGCAACCAGCATGATTTTCGGATTCATCGTAAACAATTCCCCTTTATGCTAGAACTATGAAACAAGATTTGGTGAATTCTATTTATTATTTATACAGGATAATTCTGGAGAAAATAGCTTTTTTAAACTGGACATCTGACTAATGGCAAGATAGACAGATGTCTTATATCATTAAATGGTTATATTCTATTTCTTCAGGCTTACATGAAAATCATTGCCAAATCATCCATCTTGTTATTTGTTTTATTCATTATTTCAGGTTGTTCCCTGTCAAGGAATATAGTCTCTGTATCTGTCCCACAAGATCAATCAGGGGAAGAACAAACCATCAATGGATCAAACCACTTACCGGCTGATTATCCGGTAGAGGCGATCAAATTTTCACATTTGACAAGCAAGGATGGCATCTCTCAGAGCGTCATTACCTGTATTTATCAGGACGATTTTGGGTATATCTGGTTTGGTACAGAAGATGGATTGAACAAGTTTGACGGGAAAAAGGTAATCGTTTATCGGAATGATCCTGATGATCCGAATAGTATTAGCTCAAATAACATTTCTTCCATAACTCAATCATCGAACGGGGCAATCTGGGTTGGTACCGGTGGAGGAGGTCTGAATAAATATAACCGTGAAACCGGGAATTTTACCCACTATCGGCATCAAGCAGCAGATAAAAATACCTTATCCAGTGAT
Organism: uncultured Leptolinea sp.; assembly: GCA_964648485.1. GTDB lineage: Bacteria > Chloroflexota > Anaerolineae > Anaerolineales > Anaerolineaceae > DAIOEK01. The sequence continues at coordinate 171,272 of CAZYOF010000006.1, read as the reverse complement.
TACATCAAAACTTTATTATTTGATACCGATGGATACCTATGGATCGGGACACTGGGTGGCGGACTAAACCGTCTGGATCTTCTCAGTGGTGAAATCCACCAATTCTTGCAGAATAGCAACAAGCCAGGCTCAATCAGCTCCAATGATGTTCTCTCCTTAGCGAAGGGTGAAACGGATACCCTGTGGGTGGGAACAGCGTATGGACTGGATAAGCTGCAAATTTCAAATCAGGTGTTCAACAATTACAGATCCGATCCAGTACCCGTCGTTGTAACCAGAAGTGCAATCCCATCGTTGTATTACTGGAGTGGAGGGTTATTGATTGGCACTGAAGCTGGTTTATACCATTCTGAACCGAACTCCGGGAGAATCCATGAGATTCCAATTAATAGTGAAAACAATGTAACGGCAAGAATACCGATTCAATCAATACTTCACGGAGGTGACGGATATTTCTGGATCGGCACCTTTGATTTCGGAATGTATAGAATATCAGCAGATTTATCCATCATTCAACCGATAACTGCAGACCCAAGGAACAGCTCGTCATTAAGTGATAATCGAATATTGTCCATCATTGAAGATAAATCGGGGATCATCTGGGTGGGAACGTATTCCGGATTTATAAATTATATCAACCCGTTAAAAAACAGATTTAAGAGTCTGGAATTCTCACCCTGGTTAAAAAACAGTATCAGCAATTCTATGATATGGGCGATACAACCTGAAGACGATAACAAACTCTGGATTGGTACAGATGGAGGAGGGTTGAATTTGTTTGATTTCTCAACTGGGGAAAATCGAATATTTAAACATGATCCCGGAAATGAGAAAACAATTGATAATGACCACATTCGTTCATTTCTAATTGATAAATCAGGTAAATTATGGGTCGGTACCGATGCCGGTCTTAATAACTATATCGAAGAAGAGAATACATTTAAACATATCCAGCTCAGGCAATCCGAAATATCTGACGAATTTGACAGTAGATTTACTCCTACACTCATGCAAATTCAAGTATTAACAATAAAACAAGACGAAACTGGAACTATTTGGATTGGTACAGGAGGGTCTGGTTTATTTAAGTTGGATCCAGCTACGGAAGTTGTTGAACATTTTGAGTACCAACCAGGATATTCCACAGTATTACCGAGTAATTTGGTATGGCTTCTGTATCCTGATAAAAATAATATTCTGTGGATTGGAACGAACCGAGGGCTGGTGAAATTTAATTATAAAAACAGGTCAGCTACTATATATTTACCTTCAGTGAATCAAAGGGGCAGCATCGGTGATTACCGCTCGCTCAGCATGCATCGGGACAATCGGGGAGTATTATGGATTGGAACAGCCAGTGGGCTGAATAAATATGATGAAAGTACGAACAGTTTTACCGTTTACCGGGAAAAAGATGGATTACCGAATGATTTTGTATACTCAATTCAGGAAGATACCGATAGTATGCTGTGGCTTAGCACAAACCGGGGTATTTCAAAATTCAATCCCAATGAAAACAGCTTTGTTAATTACAGCACCGGTGCAGGTTTAGCAGGTGAAGAATACAACCAGGGCGCAGGAGCTACAAGCAAGGATGGACAAATATATTTTGGGGGTGTATTTGGTATCACATATTTTCATCCGGATGAGATTTACACAAACCAATACCAGCCTGATGTGTATCTGGTTTCACTGACCCAGGGAGGGCAGCAAATTATCCCTAAGCTGCCTTTAGAGGTCATAAACACAATCCAACTGACATGGCCTAAAAATTACTTCGAGTTTTCATTTCAGGATCAGCAAGCCTTTATTTCCGAAAACAAGCAATATGCGTATAGATTAGTTCCATTTGAGAAGAACTGGACCATCACAGATTCATCTGGACAAGGTAGATATACAAATTTGCCCGGTGGAGAGTATCAACTTTGGTTGAGAAGCAGTAATGAAGAAGGAGGTTGGTATCCGGAGAAAAAAGCACTCACAGTAATTATTATCCCGCCCGCCTGGGAAAACCGAAACTTTATCAGTATTTTTGGATTTTCCTTAATCGCAGTAATTGCAGGAATCATCTATCTCCGTATCCAATCCACACAAAGGAGAACAAAAGAGTTAGCCCAATTAGTTAAATTAAGAACAAGGGAAATTGATCAGAGAAGACAGGTGGCTGAAGGTTTACGTGAAATATTAATCAGGATTAATTCGGATATGAGCCTGGAGGATTCACTTTCTTTCATTGCAGACCAGATTTGCCAGATCATGAAAGTAGAAAATGTCGTCATCGCGCAGTGTGATCATCGTAAGGATAACAAGAATAAACTAATTATTTCGTCCTCGAAGGATACTGAAATTGATCATGCCTTAATAAACTTTATTTATCAAAATATTCGCCAAGTTGATAACCCATCAAGATCTCCTGAAGATATCATCCAAATATTCCAACCGTTTGAGATCGGATATCCATCGATAGCTAAATCAATCACCTGCATTCCTGTGCATCTGGATGGCAAAATTGAGGCTATTCTGATTCTGTTTACAAGAAATGAAAGCCAATGGAATGTTGAAGAGAAAGAGCTGATTACATCTTTTGCTGAACAGATTGCTCTGGCAATTGGCAATGCACATCTGCGCAGTAATACCGCAGAATTAGCCATGTTAAATGAACGAAACAGGCTTGCTCGAGATCTGCATGATGCGGTTACACAGACTCTTTTTTCTGCGAGTCTTTTAGCTGAAGCTTTTCCGGGGGTGTGGGAGAAAAATCCGGTCGAAGGCAAAAGATTGATTCAAGAAATGCGTCAATTGACTCGTGGCGCTCTGGCAGAAATGCGATCTTTACTTATGGAATTACGACCAGCTTCCATGGCAGAAGCGAAATTATCTGACTTAATCAAACAGTTGGCAGAAGCCGTGTCAGGTCGCACAGGTCTAAAGATAGACCTTTCTGTACCATCAGACTTACATCTGCCCAGTGATGTAAATATTACCCTCTATAGAATTGCTCAAGAGGCATTAACTAATATTGTTAAACACGCAAAAGCAGAAAATGTCCGCATTTTGTGTTCGAAAAATGGTGCGTCAGGCATAAATACTCACACAACTGAAGAGATCAAAATGATTATTGAAGATGACGGCTGCGGATTTGAGGAAAAATTAATAGCTCAGGATCATTTTGGGTTATATAATATGCGAGAGAGAGCAGATTCAATAGACGCTGATATTGAAATTTCAAGCGAGCTAGGATCTGGTACAAAAATCACAGTGAACTGGAAGGGTATGGGATCAACCGGTGATGACGAATAATAAAATAAGAGTAATCATTGTGGATGATCATGACATGGTACGACGCGGATTGGCGTCTTATTTGAGCATAACAGATGATATTGATCTGGTAGGTGAAGCTTCTAATGGTGAAGAAGCAATCGCACTTTGCGACCGCGTTAAACCTGATATTGTCATTATGGATATTATGATGCCTAAAATGGATGGCATCGAAGCCACCCGGCTCATTCGAAAAAGAAACCCTGAGACACAGGTTATCGCATTAACAAGTTATCAAGAGAAAGATCTCGTGCACCAGGTAATTCTGGAGGGGGCAATCAGTTATTTATTGAAGAATGTGACCGGCGAGGAATTAATTAGCGCAATTCGAAAAGGCGTCGCCGGAAAACCAACCATGGCTCCAGAAATTACACAGGCGCTCATAAGAGATCAATTCCCTTCTCCGGGAGATGACCTCACCCATCGAGAGAGGGAAGTATTATCACTGCTCGTAGAAGGATTAAATAATCCTGAAATAGCTGAGAGATTAACCATCAGCAGATCCACAGCACGGGCTCATGTCAGCAATATCTTGATGAAACTGGGCGTATCGAATCGTGGGGAAGCAATCACACTGGCATTGAGGAATAAATTAGTCAGGTAGGAAATAAGTAGGACATCTGACCAATACGAACATTCCCCTGAAGAAGGATGCTTCAAGGGAATGTTTCATTTAACCTGTAAATAGATCCAGCTGATTGCTGGCCCTTTTTGTATGAAAGTTCAATTTCATACAAAGTTCCATAACAGGTTATATCAATTTAAAAAGGAGAAGAATATGCGTAAAAAAGTATGGATAGTTTGTTCAGCTTTTCTGGTGGCGGTGATGGTTTTAACCTCCTGTGCCCCCAGTGCCAGCGCCCCGGGTGCACAAAGCACCTCTGAACCTGCCCCTGGTGAACCTGCGGCTCCTGCAGCACCTGCTGCGCCAGCAGCACCATCTGGTGGCGTATCACCTGAGTTTAAGAATCCGGATACATTCACGATAATTAATGGCGCGGGTGAACAACAAACCATGGATCCAGCATGGATGTATGACACCGCGTCATCAACCATTGCCTTAAATATTTATGAAGGTCTGGTTTTCTTTAATCGCGAAAGAACGGATGAATATATCCCCGCATTGGCTACTGACTGGACCATGAGCGAAGATGGAAAAACTTGGGTTTTCAATCTTCGCAAAGGTGTCAAATTCCATAAAGGCGGCACGCTGGAACCCCATGATGTGGCTTACACAACTACGAGGGCGATGCTTCAGGGCAGAGTCGATGGTTGGCAAGGGATACTCTATGACGCCTTCTTTGGTCCTGAAATGGCTATGGCATCCAGCAAAGATTTTGCTGCAGCTTTAATAGGAAAAGAGACTTTTGACGATCTAACCGACGATGAATTGGTTCAAGTTTGCGAAACTCTCAAGACAAAAGTGGTCGCCGATGATACTGCCGGTACTGTTACATACAATTTGAATCAACCGGTTCCCTGGATGTTAGCGATTATGTCGCAACAGTTTCTTGGCGGGATACTGGATAAGGAATATATGGTTGAAGTTGGAGACTGGGATGGAGACTGTGGAAATTGGGTTCAATTTGCAGACCCTGCGGCAGAAGCAACCACCCTTTTCAATGATGCCAACGGTACCGGTCCATACATGCTCGATCACTGGACTCCCGGTGAAGAAACTGTCTTAACCGCATTTCCAGAATACTGGAGAACCGAACCCATGTGGGAAGGTGGACCGAGTGGTGTCGCCAGTATACCAAGAGTATTAATCAAGAACATTGACGAATGGGGTACCCGTTTAGCCATGTTTGAAGCTGGTGATGCTGATTACATCTATGCCCCTCCACAATACCGACCCCAATTAAACCCGAATGTAAAAATTCTGTGTGGCACAGATGAATCGTCCTGCAAAGAAGAGAATCCAAACGGATACATTAAAACATTCCGTAAACTTCCCATGCCTGCAATTACACCTGCTCAATTCAACTGGAACATCAACGTTGAAGGGGGAAATCCATATGTTGGTAGCGGAAGAGTAGATGGTAATGGTATTACCCCAACCTTCTTCGCCGATGAACATATCCGTAAAGCCTTTAATTATTGCTTCGACTTTGATGCCATGGTTCAGGATGCATTAGCCGGGGAAGGTGTTCAAGCGCAAGGTCCTATCCCACAGGGTATGATCGGCTATGTTGAAGGGAAAGATCCTGCTTACACATATGATCTTGATAAATGCGTAGAAGAATTCAAAAAGGCTGATGTTGATCTGGATGGAATCCCTGCAGGTGAAGATCAGGATGACATCTGGAATTTAGGATTTTATATGCAGATGGCTTTCAATACCGGAAATGATACCCGCCGTTTGTCCTCTGAGATACTGAAAGCTGGTTTGGAATCGGTGAATCCTAAATTCAATGTCAGTGTCATCGGAATGCCCTGGGCAGTCCTACTTGAAAGCCGCAGACAGGGAAAACTCCCCATTTATGTTGGTGGATGGGCAGAAGACTATCATGATCCTCATAACTGGGTAGGACCATTCCTTTTCTCACAAGGTGCGTATGGCAGAATCATAAACCTTCCCGATGATAAAGCAGCAGAATATGATGCTCTGATTCTTGAAGGAGTAAAAATTACAGATCCTAAAGCCCGCGCCAAACATTATGAAAAAATTCAAATGAAAGCTGCGGAGGAAGCCGTAAACATCTGGATGTATCAATTCCAGGAAGGATACCATTATCAGACATGGATAAATGGGTTTTATTTCAATCCTGCCTATGGAAATCCGGAATATGGTTGGATCTACTCACTGAGTAAAACTGCTCCATAAATCAATTTCATGTTTCATGGGATGCAGTCTTATACCTGATTGCATCCCATGAACAATTCAGGATTGCTATGACTGCTTATATTATCCGGCGATTACTCGTAATACCACTGGTTCTTGTATTCGTAACCATGTTTATTTTTGGCATGTTGTCTTTATTAACCCCATACGAACGCGCCTCCCTGTATGTTCAAGATATTCCGAAAAATCCGGGAGCGTTGGATGCAATTATTGAAAAATACGGGTTAGATGACCCTGTTCCAGTTCAATATTGGTTCTGGCTGGTCGGAAGAGAAAATAAAGCCACCGGCAAAATTGACGGCGGGATTCTACGTGGTAGTTTCGGATGGTCAAATACAGGAAAAGGCTGGGTAATCGATGTTATCGGTCGTCGTTTACCGGCAACTGCAGAATTAGCTTTATGGGCTTCCATTCCCATGATTGCGATTGGTGTCTGGTTTGGCGTGAAAGCTGCTGTCAATCACAATAATTGGATAGATCAGAGCCTGAGGATGTTTAGCATCATAGGCTGGTCAATTCCTACTTTTGTATTTGGCTTACTGGTTTTGATCATTTTTTATGCAAAACTGGGCTGGTTTCCGCCGGGGCGCCTATCCGATTGGGCAATGCAGGTCATCCAAAATCCTTCATTTGTTCAATATACAAAATTATATACATTTGATGCTTTATTAAATCTTCGCTTAGATGTTTTCTGGGATGCCATGCGGCATTTAATTCTTCCTGTTATCACGCTTGCATATTTGAACCTGGCATATCTTATGCGCCTAACCAGATCATCAATGCTGGATGTTTTGAGGAAAGACTACATCACCACAGCAAGATCTAAGGGTTTGCGGGAAGATAGTATTGTCAATAATCATGCACTACCCAATGCTTTAATCCCGGTTGTGACAGTGGGCGCCCTGATGGTGATCGGTTTACTCAATGGTGTTGTTATTACAGAAACAATCTTCAATTTTCCAGGGATGGGCTCTTTTTTGGCAACATCGGCTTTATCTCTGGATGTGGTTTCCGTGCTAGGGGTCACATTGTTTAGCTGCTTAATCCTTGTAGCTGGTAATTTGCTTGTAGATATTCTGTACGGAATCATTGATCCTCGTATTAGATATCAATAACACTGAAAATGGGCTGAAATAATGAAAATATTCCTAAAATTAGTAAAGAACCCTACATCTTTATTCGGGATGATTTTGCTGATCTTATATGCAATTGTTGCGTTAATGGCACCTGTACTCGCACCGATACCAGAGAAATCCAGAGATCCTTATATGATTCCGAGGGACGGATTTGGTAATGAACCAAGGCTACCCAATTCTGAACACTTTTTGGGTACGACAGAAGGACAATACGACATTTACTATGGGATTATCTGGGGTACGAGAACTGCATTTCGGATAGGATTGGTAATTACAGTTTTTGCCACATTAATTGGAATCGTTATTGGCGGAATCTCCGGATTTTACGGGGGTTGGGTGGACAATTTATTAATGCGGATCACCGAGTTTTTCCAGGCGTTTCCCTTTCTGCTTGCAGCCATCACATTAACTGCGGTTTTGCAAACAATGTATGGGCGCAGTGAAAACTCTCCTTTGCTATTTATTGCAAAGGTTCTTGCATTTTTTACTTTTGGGGCAAACCCGTCTGAGAACCTGGATCCTATTCAAATTCAAATCCTTACCGGGATGCTTGCAATTATTGTGTTCGGATGGATGACCATTGCCAGGGTAGTTAGAGGGAATATTCTCTCTGAACGTGAAAATGATTATATTACTGCAGCCCGCGTTGCCGGATGCAGGGATATGCGGATATTATTCAGACACCTGATGCCAAATGCAGTTTTTCCGGTCATAGTTATGGCTTCCATGGATATCGGATCTTATGTCCTTACCTTCGCTGCTCTCAGTTTTTTGGGCCTGGGTGCTCAAAGGGGCTACGCTGACTGGGGTCAGATGATCAGTTTCGCCCGAAACTGGATACCGTCATTGGCTACATACTGGCATATTGTTCTTTATCCAGGTTTGGCGATCATTCTTTTTGTCCTGGCCTGGAACCTCGTTGGAGATATCCTCCGAGATATTCTGGATCCACGTATGCGTGGTTCTGGTCATGGTTTATAGATTCCTGAATATTGGTCAGATGTCCAATGAACAAATCATTCATTTGCATCGGGAATGATATTCACCAAAAGAATATACTGAATTTAGCTAAGCAATTGGCATTATCTCCCTCCAAGGAGATGGACCCGGTATTTGGAACGGTACCGGGTCTATTGATTATAAAAAAAAGCAAGGGCGTTTCTGGAAATGATCTTATTTAGGAATAAACGTTTTTATTGTTCATCTCTAAGTATGTTATGTAAACGAGGTATGCAGTATGAGGAAGTATGTTAGCCATAATTGCTGAACATGATGCAAAAATCCGATACGCCATATCCATGCTTGCTCAAGAGCATTCTGGTTGGATTATTGTGAGAATGGTGAGTTCATACGAAGAGTTAATGGATGTATTAGAGACTACAGAACCGGATTTACTCATTTTCGATATGGATATGCCGGGAGCCAAAGAAAATAATCAGGTAATGACTTTCCCTTCGAGCTTAAAGCAAATCATTTATCTAATCTCTGATCTTGGAATTGTTCAAAAACAAATTGCAAATAAAAAAATTAAACAAACCTGGATTAATAAAACAGAATATCCCGAGAATTTAGTAAAAGTGCTGAGAGCTATGGATTAATCAGCGAGCTGGATAAGAAAACAGGTGGTTTAGACCACCTGTTTTATGCTATTTATCAGCAAAGTTTTTTTCTACTTCCTTCGGGTTGCCCCTCCAGGGACCCGGAATCTCCTGTTTACGTGACGTTATTTCTGCTGCCCAGCAGCAAGCGATCTCAGGTGTGGTATCCAATCTCTTGGCGATGTACGTAGAAAAACAGGTATCACCCCGGCCTGTTCTTCCAGAAAGGGATCTTGGATTAAATGGTGCTTGGAAGAATTGACCATCTGCAAAAACAGTAACGCCTGATGACTCTGTCATCACGATTTCTTTTGGACCCATATCATACAGAATCCAGGCTGAATCATTCAAGTTGCTGCAACCTGTTAAAAATTCAGCTTCAGCTCGATCTACTTTAAGATAAGTGACCGACTTCAACCCATCAGATATTTCCTTCCAGGGTTTAAATTCCAAGCCATCCGCAACAGGAACGCGGATAAACCCCTGAATGTCCATCGCAACTGGCGCACGGGATGATAATGCCCTTAAAAGTGGTAGATCCACTTCACCCGCATAAAGCGGAGAAAGCATAATCACTCTGGCTGGAATCATGGGTATCTCTTCGAGAATATATTTTCCCCCGAATCCAATTGGCTTACAGATACGCCGTTCCATATCCTCCGATTGATAATAATTTGCTATACCAGAGGTACCTTGTGCAGGAGTAGGGTAGATGGCTACGCCTTCTGCTCTTAGTTCATCCAATCGATGGAAATCGTCTGGATGTAGACGGGTAACAACAGCCACAGAATGACCTAAGCGTTTTATGACGACGCTGCCATAGTAAACACCACCACCAGAGGCAATTTCTTCTATACCATCGACAATAAGCTTGTCTTTGGCAAAATTGCCGACCATTAATACATCCACAGACTGCATCCTGCTAATCCCCTGGTAAAGCCTGTATGTAATCATCTGCAAAGCTAATGAACACTTTTGATCCTTCAGGAATGATATCCAGCCGGGCAGGATCTGTTTCCACTCCGGTTATGACATGATCCTGTACTTCTACATCGTACTCAATCACATCACCCAGATACACAGAGCGTTTAACAATACCTTCGTAAGTTCCTTGTCTGGTACTGACAGATATCATCTCGGGGCGCACAATTAAAGTAACTTTTTGGTTATTTTTTAATTCTCTTCGCTGATTAATGATATCGAGTGTTTTACCAAGCGATTTTATTTTATACTTTCCATCAATAACATTTTCAACCATACCCGGAATAAAATTAGCACGCCCAATAAAGTTCGCAACAAATTTACTCTGTGGATATCTATATACTTCCACGGGAGTGCCTATCTGTTCAATGATCCCTTCATTCATGATCACAATTTTGTCAGAAAGAGTCATGGCTTCTATCTGGTCATGGGTAACATAAACACTTGTAATATTCATTGTCTTCTGGATGCGGCGGATCTCTGTGCGCATTTCCTCGCGCAATTTGGCATCCAGGTTGGATAGAGGTTCATCCATAAGAAGCACTTTCGGTTCCATCACAAGCGCACGCGCAAGGGCTACACGTTGTTGCTGTCCGCCAGATAACTGATTTGGCGCGCGATGTCCGTATCCTTCCAAGTGAACTAAATCCAAAACCCTATTTACCCGTTCTTCGATTTTATCTTTGGATATTTTTTGAACATTCAATCCATATGCAATATTTTCAAATACATTTAAATGAGGGAAAATCGCATAACTTTGAAAAACCATTGACATATCCCGCTTGTGGGGAGGCAGATTATTGATCTGGATACCATCCAGAATAATCTCACCTTCGGTCGGAAATTCAAATCCAGCGATCATCCGCAAAGTAGTCGTTTTTCCGCAACCAGAAGGACCCAGTAATGTAACCAGTTCCCCCTGTTTGATTTCAAGATCGATATTATTTACAGCAATTACCTCACTTACACCACCGCGGGGAGGGAATTTTTTCGTGATATTTTTTAGAGTCAGGTACATTGTTTGTATCCTCGCTTCTATATGGTTTACATGCCCTGGCTGAGATCAATACCATCTCTGCCACGCAGAAGTTTCCTGGTGATCAAGTTAAGGATCACAATTGCAAGCAATACCAGAATAATGATTACAGTTGAGTAAGCGGCAGCAATACTAACACCACCTTGTTCCCACTCACTCAAGATACTGGCTGTGACAATACGCCATTTTGCATTCACCAGGAAAATGATTGCCGATAGACTTGTCATGTGCCTTGTAAAACTGAAAATTAACCCTGCCAGAAGGGCAGGAAGGATGAGTGGTAAAGTAACTTTTCGGAAGGTGTACTGTGCATCGGCACCTAAACTGTTGGAAGCTTCTTCAATCGATGGATCTATCTGCTGTAGTGATGCAACCCCTGCGCGTACAGATGCTGGTAGGCTACGAACAATATAAGCAGCCATGATGATATAAGCCCCGCCAACCAGTGCAAATGGAGTTCCTGTAAACATAAGAGCGCACGGCGCGATTAATCCTGCAATACCAAGAATTATTCGGGCTATTCTCTGCTGTAAACCCATTAAGATGATTAAACTTGTTACAAATACCAAAATTGCTAACAATGATGGCGTAGGTTGTAAAATCGTTTTTATGTAATCCGAAAATTGAACAATCGCGTTACTCCAAAACCCTCTACCAATTGTTCTGCTAAAATCTGCAATGGGCTTTGCCAGTTGTACTGCCCAATTCGTGCTCATGATGTAAACACCCATGAGAACCGCCAGAGTAGATAATCCAATTTTCTTTTTGAAAAAATATAGAAGAATGCCCATACCAATGTAAAAGCCGCCTGCATAATAGAAAACATTGATATTTTCTGTTCGGGTGAGGAGAACGCCAGCCAGCGTGCCCAAAATCAGTATTACAATCCTCTCTGCGGCGTTTTTCCCTACTACTTGCGCATAGAATAGTGCCAGTAAAGCATAAATTACTACAGCGACACTCAGTGAAGGTTTGTTGAAAGCCATAACGAAACCAATACCCAAAATGGTACCGGGAACTGCTCCGCCCAGGTTGGAGCTAAAATCGAGTACTTCTTTACCGCTAAAGTTTTTACGGACAACCAGCCAGGCGATTACCATTCCTAACAGTGCTGCAAAAGGTGTAGCCAGCGCAGATAGGAATGTGGTATCGAGAATTGCTTCCACGCCACGGGTGACAGTATGTGTCCAGTGACGCAATGTCGGGGTAAAGTCCACACCCCATGAGAAACTGAATGATCCATAGATGATCGTAGCATACAGTAAAACAACAAATATGCAGATAAGGTAGGTAACAATATTAAATCCCCATCGAATGATAGGGTCTTTTTCGGTAAGTTGTGAGGTAGCTGGTTTGCCTGTTACTGAAATATATGACCTTTTATTGACATAATACCTCTGCACCAAAAAAAGGATCAAAGTGGGTATGATCAAAACCAGCGATAAGGCTGATGCTTTCTGATAATCATATTCGCCTATTACAGCAAGGAATATCTGGGCGGATAAGACCATCTTGTTTCCAGCTATGAATAACGGATTCCCAAGATCAGCCAGAGATTCCACAAATAACAATAAGTATGAGCCTGCCAGACCGGGTATCAGCAAGGGAAGTGTTATGGTGCGAAAAATATGTAAACGGCTGGCGCCGAGACTGGCTGCAGCTTCTTCCATTGCAGGGTTTAATCGTTCCAGCATTGCCCTGATTATTAGGTAAGCTACAGAGAAGAAGGTGATTGTCTGTACCAGCACCAAACCATCCATTCCGTAGATATCATTCATCCCTTGAACGAAAGTAATACCAAGCAATTTCTTTGTAATTACACCATTTCGTCCAAACAATAGAATTAAGCTTAATGCGAGTGCAAAAGGCGGCGAAACAGTAGGAAGAAGAGCCAGCCAATGAACGATCTTTTTCCCGGGCATATTACAGCGAACTGTAGCATACGCAAAAATGAACCCGACCATAGTACCAAAAAAGGCTGTTAGAACACCCATAATCATGGTGTCCATGAAAGCTCTTCTCAAAACGGGACCATAATAATCATCAAAATATCGTGCAAAGTATTTCAGGTCCCAGAGTCCCTCTTTGTTAAAAAATCCACCTGAAATTGTCTTGTAAATTGGGAGGATTACAAAAACGAAAATAAGAATTCCTGAGATTAATAAACTGAGAAAAAGAACCGGATCTCTGGAAATGAGGGTAAATTCTCTTATCCGTCTTTTTAGATCAGAAAATAAATGTCCTGGGGAATTCGCCTCTGGCGTTAACATCAATAATATCCTCCAAGGAAAAGGTACAGGGCGGCGATGAGCCGCCCTGTTTATTGATTTATAACTATTGTTTCAGGTTCTCAGCATTTGCGATTTCGTTGGTGAATTTCTCAACGAAAGCTTTTTTATTTGCCCCAGCCCACAGGAAGTCATAATCAATCAAGTTGACTTCAAGTAGTTCAGGATGTGAGAGTTCAACACCTTTCACTGTGGGTGCTTGGTATGCAGCGTACACTGGACCGAGAGCCTGAGCTTCGGGAGTGAGAGCCCAATCGAACCATAATTTGGCAGCCTGTAGATTCTTGGCGCCCTTCATGATCGCCATGCCACCGATTTCGTATCCGGTGCCTTCTTCGGGGAAGGTAAGGACCAGAGGCAGTTTATTGTTTTCGATTTCATTGACGGTGTCATGTGAGAAAACAATCGCCACAGCTGCTTCACCCTGACCCACAAATTTCGCGGGTGCAGCGCCACTTTTGGTAAATTGAGCCATCTGGGCAGCATATTTCTTTAGATATTCCCATCCAGCTTCTTCACCGCGTAACTGAAGAACAGTTGCCATGGCGGTGTAGGAAGTACCCGATGTAGATGGGTGCGCGACCATAATCTGGCCTTTGAACTCTGGCTTGAGTAGGTCATCCCATGATTTAGGTGCTTCTACACCCGGATTTGCTGCCAACCATTCGGAGTTGGTTGCAAAACCCAGAGAGCCAACATAAACGCCAGCCCAATAATTATCGGCATCTTTCATTTTGACAGGATCGATCAGGTTTACCATATTAGGAGAATCATACTGCTCGAGTAATCCTTCTTCCTTTGCGGCTACAAAACTGTCAATAGGTCCACCCCACCAGATATCGAAGGTCGGTGCATCTTTTTCAGCTTGAATTCTCGCCAGAGCTTCACCGGATGACATACGAACATAGTTTACAGTGATGCCGTATTTGGCTTCAAACTCTTGCTTCATACCCTGGCACCACTGCTCCTGAGGCGTGCAGAGCATGTTCAGTTCGGTGTCAGTAATTTCCATCGGTTCTTCGACTGGTACAGGTTCTTCTGCCGGGGCAGCTGGTTCTGCGGGAGCTACTGGTTCAGCAGGAGCAGCAGGTTCTGCTGGAGCGGCTGGCTCGGCGGGGGCGGCCGGGGTTGGTGCACAGGCGGTTAACACCAAAACCAGCATCATTACCACAGCCATTATTAAACCAATTCGTTTTGACATCTTTCAATTCCTCCTTAAGGATTGAGAATGCTTCGGCATAAAGCCGTTGAATCATAGAATGATTATAGCAACAAAATTAAGGAGATGAAATTGCAGATGGAACTGGAAACTATGACAATACACATAAAACCGGGTGACATTGGTCATTCCATAGAATCCAAATAGACCAGAAGGAGATTAGGTAATCATTGAATCAAAGTTCTGTAATTGATTATTTTCTTATGTAAATAACTGCAAGATTTCCAAAAAGTTTTTGTTTGATGGATAAAAAAAGACTACCCTGGGGTTTGGGTAGTCAGTCAGTCGGGGCGCCGGGAGTTGAACCCGGGACCTCTTGCACCCCATGCAAGCGCGCTAGCCGGGCTGCGCCACGCCCCGAACAACGAACGGTATTATAGTCTTACTCTGATATTTCTGCAACCCTGTAAGTATATTTTAAGGTTTATTTTTTCCGTGCACACGCATAATAGGTAGGGACACTCAATATCCGTGATCCAATGGAACGTGCTTGTGTATCAATACTCCTTGCAGAGAATTCAAATGATTTGTCCAGATTAATTCCATCATGCGAAAGCCACTCCCATTCTGCTTGGCTTTCAGACAGTATGTTAGATGGTGACCATTGAGACCCAAATATCCCTGTTTCAATGACATTCAATCCTGCTTTGTGAATCCAATCGCCAAGCTTTCTCCCGGCCATGATATCTGCACCCTGTTGTTTAAGTGAGGTGGTTTGTAGTTTTCCAATTTCGTCTAAAGGTGGTGGATAATCTACACGCGATGCATGATCCGGTTCTGCAAGACAGAATAACCAGCCATCTGGTTTCAAGCATTTATTTACTTCAGATAATACTTTTACAGGTTCTTTAAGCCATAAAAGTACAAAATGGAAGAGAACGATATCTATCGAATTATCGGCAACTGGAAGATGGTATGCATCAGCGCATACGACTGTGCTTAGTTTTCTGATACTGGAAGCATAATGAACAGAAGGAAAGTTAATATCTATTCCAATAGGTTGCACACCATAGCTTTCTTTTATTTCGGTTAATAGAACCCCTGTGCCGCATCCGATATCCAGAATTTTATAATCTGGCGCTACGCCAGCCATCTTGAATAGATAAGACCGGATGGAAGTAGTCCATCCGGCTTGTTGTTTGAAACGGTGATCCCAATCAGGAAGGGAGATCATTCTTCTCAGGCAGACTTTCTCAGCGGGTTATTCCAGATTTTCTCCCATGAGTCTACCAATAGATTTCCTAAAGGTTTTATGACACCCTGAGTGGGCAGAACATCTCCATCTGGTTCTAGATATAGCCATGCATTGCCTGCACCTGATACCAGCTGCTCACCGCGATATTCTGCAGAGATTGGATTAAATTGTGAATATGGTACCGGAAGATCCCATACCAAAGATAAGCCTTGATTTACTGCATATTCTCCACAAGATTTTACAGTATCCAGTAATTCGGAATGAATGGAACTCAATGACAAATTCCTTACACCCATAGAAACCAGCTTGTCAATAACAGGCAGATATTCATTTATCTCTGCTTTAGATACCGTAAGATGGACAGTAACATGAATATCTTCCTTAATAGAATCCAAAACCGCTTCCCAACTTTGCTCTTCTCCAGGATCCAGTGTGATCATGATGTGATCCAATCCTGTTTGCAGCAATTGGTGTAAATAGCCGGGATCTGTCAGCCTGAATCCATCGGTTAGTAATCCGGTAATTTGTCCAATACTTTCAGAGAACGCAATTAATTCCGGTAGATCAGGGCGTAAAGTAGGTTCTCCACCGGTAAATACAACATGCGGTATTCCAGCATCCCAGGCTTTTTTCAGAATTGCTTTCCATTCCTCGCTCAGAAGCTCTCTTTTAACTCGTTCTGCAGGTGTGGTATCTTTTTCTGCTTCTTCGTTTTGTCTGTATGTGAGGGCAATATCCAACCTGTAAGGCGCACTTAAGTTCTGGCTATAAGGATCCAATCGTTCAACGTTGAAAAATCCTTCGGGGTCGAGGTCTTCTGTAGTAAAAAGAGTCTGGATGGTATCCATTAACCGTTGATAATCTTCTTCGAGCCGATCACGTTGGACGCTGTAGCGATTCTCTATCTGAGAAATGGTTGTTTCTTTCGAGGCATCGTGAACCAGATAATAAGCAAATTCCGCAGCTGTTTTGTTAAGATGCAACGCTGTCTTTGCATCTATAATTAAAATTCCGCTGCCATCTGCCTCTAGACGAAGATGCATTTTATGTGGTGAGTTTTCTGGATTATTCTGATAGATTCCCGGTGGTAATGGTAAAACTGCTTTAGATGTGCTTGGGAAAAACTTTTCAAAAATTTTCTCTATCTTTTTCATGTCCGACCCTCATTTACTAGCTGGTTACAGGAATGGAAAACGAATCTTGCCAGGAAATATCTTTATCTGAAATCTGATGCAGCGGGCATCCTCCCCCGCATTCAACCAGGAGTGTACATCCTTTACACCGCTCTGGAACCATTCTACGTTCCCGCAGGTCTAATGCCAATGGGTGATTCCATATATCGCGCCACTCATTCACCAGGATATTTCCCAGAGATGAATAATAAGATTGGCATGGGATAACACTGCCATCCGGTTCAATACACATGTTGTAATACGCTGCTGTGCACCCTTTTACTCCCAGCCCTTCATTGACTGGATCAAAATGACAATATTCTGTAGGCGTGTACCATATTAATTTCTGACCACTTTCTTCGGTTTTTTTCTTCGCAAGTGTTAGTAGCGGTGGAAGTTCTTTTTCTTGTAATCCACTATTAATCTCATTCCCCTTACCTGAATATATTAATGAGTTCAAACCTACTGTTGGAACACCTAACTCTGCAAGAAATGTAAGTGTTTGTTCCATCGTTTGATAATTAGTCCGCAACATGGTTGTATTGGTCATAATGTAAATATTATTTTTTAATACTTCTTGTATGCCTCGCACAGTTTGATTCCATGCTCCGTGGCAATTCACCATTTGATCATGAATAACCGGATCGTGGGATTCAAGTGTTATTTGCACATGATCTAGACCAGCATCAATTAAAGATTTCGTATAGACTGGATCTGATAGCCGCCTGCCATTGGTATTTAAACCTGTAATAATTCCTTTCATTTCTGCATATGCAATGAGTTCTGGCAAATCATTCCGGAGGGTGGGCTCGCCACCTGTAAAAACTACATGCGGAATGCCCAGATCCCATATTTTATCCAGGATGTTCTGCCATGATTTGCTATCCATCTCAGGGAAGGATCTTTCTCGGGCGTTATAACAGTGGAGGCAATCATTATTACAGCGATAAGTGACAGCCAGGTCCATACGATACGGCGCAGAAAGTTTGGCGGAAAATGGAATATTGGTTTCGAGCAATAAATCATGAATTGGGCACGCGCCATCCGGTCTTATTAACTCATCAATTTTATGGAGGACCTCCTGTACATCTTCATGTACTTTACTCTTATCCACCTTATATATCTTGCTGAGTTGATTGCAAATTTCTATTTCTGATAATTTTTCAAGATGAAGTTTGGTTATTGTCATCGCAGTTGGGTTCACGTGCAAAACCCGGTCAGCATTAATTATGACCACGCCTGAACCGTTTTCTTCGATCCGGAGATGAATGCGAGACTTTTCGTTAGGTTGCGCATAGGTGTAATGATATATACCCGGTTTGGGTACTTCAACCGGATTTTTTGGTTTTTTTGCAAAGAGCGTGAATTTGGCGTCAGACACTGTTCACCAGATGACTTATCGTCCGCCACCGGCACACGCACAGGCACATCCTGCGCATGCACAAGCACAAGCGCATCCGCCACCACTTCTTCCACTTCCTCCTGAACTTCGATAGGTAGAGGGGGGCGGTGGTGGATTGGTTTTATTCGTTATTCCAGAAGTAAAAGTGGTGATATCTCCCACAAGGTTCCCGGCGAATGATTGCACATTATTTGCAATTGAAGCCGCAAAATCTGAGCCGGGCAGATTGGGGAGAGAAATCGTTGTTCGTGATGGTAAGCCACCACCCTTCATAATATTTCCTGTTGGAACGGTTGCGGCTGGAGTAGTGCGATGAACAGGATCGAAACCGCCCCACCATCGAGGTAAAATTACCGGGCTTGGACCAAATACATCTCGTGTTCTATCTGTGTAGTTCTTATCAAGCATGGTCCATTCCATGTATTCATCGTACTTCTGGCTTTTAATTTCAGGTGTATCTGCTGCCTGGACTTGCGCCCATGCCCGTTTATTGATTTCTTCATAATAGGCGATTGTTTCTTTTCGGCTGAAACCTTTCATTTTTTCAGCCACTTCTTTAACCAATGAAACCATCACGCCCTGCATTTCTTTCTGTCGAGTTTTGCCGGCAGGCTGTTTGAATGCGTTAACAAATTCGGTTTCATATGGCTGAAGAACACCCAGTTTTGTCTGATCTACTTCGAGCTCCAGTGGTTCTTTAGTTTTTACAATAGCTACTTCCTTTTTGATTACACCAAAAAGGATCATGGTCAGGATTTTATCCATGGGCTGTTCCATGAGAATTGCCGCTTCAACTGCAGTTAATCCACGCTTGATACCATGTCCTTCAATAGCAATCTTAGGAGGCAGATATTGCATCTTCCGCTTTGCATTTGCTTTGTAACCTGCGTAAATGGCAAAAACCGTCAAGCCGACAAATAATAAAGCAACACAAGAACAAATCAGCCATGTTGGATCAAAAGAAATTCCAGTGGAAATAGAACTTTCAGGTACATAGTTGGAAGGGAAGGCTGCAGCAAATTCGTAGCGTTTAGAAAGGCTGGCATTGCCAGATTCCCATGTATATGTCACCCGACCTTCATCATCAAAATATGTCTCCGGTTCGGCAGAACCTGGCCAGCCACTGCCAGCAGGTTCATATTGAGGTTCTTCGGGAAGTATATTGGGGGGTAGATGAAGGGAGACACGAACATAGGATGTTCCCTGTACATATGCTGAGCCAAAATAATTCGGTGAAAACCGGACACTGGCGTAACCTTTAGTATCACCTTTGTTGTAGTGGAAATACACATTGGTTATGCCATCGACACGCATCATCACTGTACCGGTGCGGCCTGGCTGAATAGCATTTCCACCTAATCCAAGCGTGATGCCATCTGAACCATCAGTGAGATACTGTGGATCAGCCCTAGAGATATCAGTAATGGTTTTCCCATCCACAGATGCACTGACAGAGCTGATACTAAAAGTGCCATTTGGCAGACCTATATCTACATAATCTATAGGTGACGCAGATGAATCATTCGTGAAAACATACTGATAGAGGAGGGATAATGATCCATCCTCCTGATAATACGCATCTACAATTGCCTGATCCACCTGAAACAAATAAGTTTGGGCAGCTACAGGTTGAATAACAGTCAATAATAAGAATAACAAAAGGACAATACTGGCAGTAATTTTCTTCATTTGGTATCTTCCTCCATCAATATGTATACGATGGAATTACCACTTAGGTTCTTCAGTGAGTTGATATGTGGATTTGCAATAAGGACAAGATACTACAGGTGCACCAGCAACCATGGATATATGCTCAGGAGATAAAGCGCCACCACACGATTGGCACTTTAAAGTCTCTAATTTTACGTTTCCCGGTAGATCTACATTAACTGTAACATTCTGCGATTGACTGGCTGCCGGAGCTGGTTTGTGATATGAAAAATATGCTAATCCTAAACCGAGAGCACCTACGACAAAGCCAACGATGATCCATCCAGCTGATCCATTTTCACTGAAAGCGCCTAAAACGAAGATCACTCCAAAAAAGATCAAAATGGGTGAGACAATCTTTCCGATAAACTTCATTTCTGCCTCCTTGTTTGACGCAGGATATTTCGGTATTAGAATTCTAATAAATTATACCGTATGAACGTTTCAATGATGAAAGGTTTCAGTATGGAAGAGAACGATATTTTCAAGGAATTACAGCATTTGAGAGAGCAGATTCAACACCATAATTATCTTTATCATGTCATGGATTCACCTGTTATCAGCGATGCTGAATTTGATATATTGCTAAAAAAGTTAAAAACAATTGAAGCACAACATCCTGAATGGGTAACCCCTGATTCTCCGACTCAAAGAATTTCTTCCGTAGTAACAACAAAATTTAACAAAGTAACCCATCCTGCACCTATATTAAGTCTTGCCAATGCATTCAGTGAAGAAGACATCACATCCTGGTATAACCGCATCCTGAAACTCGATGCAAGGGTTGCTAAAAGTAAATTTGTTGTTGAACCAAAAATTGATGGATTAACGGTTGTATTGCATTATGAAGATGGATTGTTTCTTAAGGGGGCTACGCGAGGTGATGGCATTATTGGCGAGGATATCACTGCCAATTTAAGGACAATCCGTTCGTTACCTCTAAAAATTCCAGTTAATAATCCGGAGATGATGCCCCCTAAACGATTGGTTGTGAGGGGTGAAGCATTTATCCATACATCCGATTTTGATAAACTAAACGCCAAATTGATACAGGATGGTGAAAAACCATACTTAAATCCGCGAAATACCGCTGCTGGATCTCTTAGACAGCTTGACCCATCCCTTACCGCTTCACGTCCCCTTACCGTATTGATTTATCAAATTGTTGAATTTGAGGGAGTAAATCCCCCCCAAACCCAGTGGGATTTACTTGAGTACCTTCGAAAGATGGGATTTCCAGTAACAAATCTGGCTGAACTTTGTGACAATATCCAGACAGCTTTTCAAAAATGCGAGAAGTTGGGGGAAACACGCGATCAGATTCCATTTGAGATTGATGGTGTGGTTATAAAACTAAATGACCTTAATACCTCGCAAGCGCTTGGTTTTGCCGGAAAAGACCCTCGGGGGGCAATGGCATATAAATTCCCGGCGCGCGAAGTAACAACCCGGTTAAATGATATTCGGGTCAATGTTGGGCGTACTGGCGTACTCATTCCCTATGCTGTTCTGGAACCAGTGGAAATTGGCGGAGTGATCGTTCGCCAAGCCACATTGCACAATTTTGATTACATTTCCGAAAAAGATATCAGGATCGGCGATCAGGTATTAGTAAAGCGGGCAGGTGAAGTAATACCATATGTAATTGGTCCCATTCCATCTTTAAGAACTGGCAATGAACCAGTGTACATTCCACCTGCCATTTGCCCGGTCTGTGGTACTGAAACTGAACATCTTGATGGAGAAATTGCGTGGTATTGTGTAAATGCAACCTGCCCTGCACAACTCGTGCGCAACCTGGAACATTTTGTATCGCGCGAGGCGATGGATATTGTCGGAATGGGAATTAAGATAGTCGAACAGCTTGCAGAAACAGGATTTGTGAAAGACGTAGGTGATATCTATTCTCTTACAAAAGAAAAATTATCAAGTCTGGAAGGGTTTGGCGAGAAAAAAATCCAAAATCTTCTTGATTCAATCGAAGCATCAAAAAATCAGCCACTGAATAGGTTGATTACAGCATTAGGTATTAAAGGTGTGGGAGAGGTCAGTGCATTAGACCTGACCAGACACTATCCCAGCATTGACCTGCTTGCATCTGCCTCTATTGAAGATCTACAAAATATTGAAGGCGTTGGACCGAACACAGCCCTATCAATTTGGGATTGGTTTCAACATGAATCGAATCAAAAACTGATTCAAAAACTAAAACATGCCAATGTTAATGTAAAAGAAGAAACTTTTGAAAAATCAGAAAAGGAACTAATACTTGACGGAAAAAATTTTGTCATAACGGGAACCTTGCCAACGCTTAGCCGGGATGATGCAAAAAACCTCATTTTGTTGCACGGCGGTAAAGTTTCAGATAGTGTGAGCAAAAATACAAATTATCTTGTTTTGGGAGAAAATGCCGGAAGTAAATTGTATAAAGCCAAAAGTCTCGGAATCCCTATTTTAGATGAAGATGAACTTATTCAGTTAACGGGTGGTAAATAGAGGTAAAAATGACAATACATAAGTCTAAAGTAAAAATTGCTATTGTAGGCGTAGGAAATGTAGGCGCTACTTTCGCGTATGCTTTACTCCAAAGTGGACTTGCTTCTGAAATGGTTCTCATTGATGCGAACCAGACAAAAGCAGAGGGTGAAGTGATGGATCTTAATCATGCTATCCCCTTTGCTTATCCGGTAAAAATATATACTGGATCGTATGAAGATTGCAAAGGAGCCGCCATTACCGTCATAACCGCGGGGGCTGGTCAAAAGCCGGGAGAGACGAGATTAGATCTTGTCCATAAAAACACCAATATTTTTAAAAATATCATTCCGCAGATCGTTGCTAATAATCCCAATGGCATCCTGCTCATTGCTACCAATCCGGTTGATATTCTCAGTTATGTATCCTGGAAAGAAAGTGGGTTGCCTGATAAGCATGTCATTGGCTCCGGGACGATTCTGGATACAGCCAGGTTTAGATATTTATTAAGTGAACATGCACAAGTAGATCCCCGTAGTGTGCATGCTTATATCATTGGAGAACACGGAGATAGCGAAGTTCCAGTTTGGTCTCTGGCAAATATCGCCGGCATGCGAGTGGAAGATTACTGTAAAGCAAATTGTGTAAGTTATAAAGAGAAAGTCTGGAAGAATATTTTTGAACAAACCAGAAATGCTGCATATGAAATTATCCAGCGCAAGGGTGCAACATTTTATGCAGTGGCGAACGGATTACTTCGAATTTGTGAGGCAATTTTACGAGATCAGCATACAGTTCTTTCAGTTTCTACTCACATTCAGGGATACCGAGATATTGATGATGTTTACCTCAGCATGCCATCCGTTTTAGGGAGGGATGGAATCATCAAAACCATTAATCTGACATTATCAGATAAAGAATTAACTGGATTCAAAAACTCAGCAAATGTCATGCATAATTTGCTGAAAGAAATCGGTTACTAATTCAGGAATTTATTTACTTTTTTATTGCGTTAATTTCTGCCAGTACTTTTTCCACAGCCTCTTTTGTAATCCCCGCCTGTTTTGCCTGGGGCATATTGATTACCGTGCCTATTGTCATACCTCTGGCCATGCCAATGAGTGGATTGTTGGTAATCCCTGGAATATATTTATCGAGAATTTTCACAGCGTCAAGATCATCCAATATCGTTCCAATTGTAGAATCAAGAGTGTATGCCATTTTTACCCCTTTCTTATATATTGATTATTTACTTCCATACTAACTTACAAGATAAATTAGTCAATCTCTTTGTTTAGAAATCAGACCCATAATTATCAACAGCTAATGCTATTGCCCCCAGAACTCCTGCCTGGTTACCAAGCATTGGTGAAATAATATAGTTTGATATATTTTTTGTTATAGCTTCAGATTGAACATAATTATTTACCAAATTCTTTGTTTTGGAACGGATTTGCTCCAATAAACCAGGATGTTGCGCGACTCCGCCACCAACAACAATCCGCATCGGTGAATACATCATGATGATATTACAGATTGCCAGTGCTATGTAATCAGCTTCAAGATTCCACGCAGGATGATCCGCCGGCAGGTCTTGTGCAGAAATTCCCCATCGGGCTTTGATTGCAGGTCCTGATGCTAATCCTTCAAGGCAATTGTTGTGATACGGACAAATTCCTATAAATGGATCTATAGTTTTATCTTGAGGAATGTGAATATGCCCGCCTTCAGTGTGGACCAAACCATGGATTGGTGCTTGATTTGCAATGACTCCGACACCAATTCCGGTTCCGACTGTTATGTAAACAAATGGATCTAAAATGCCTTTTGATCCTGACCAGAATAATTCTCCAAATGCCGCGGCATTAACATCTGTATCAAATACAATCGGAACATTGATTATTTTAGAAATCTCGCTGCAGATGTTTGTATTCTGCCAACCTGGCTTTGGGGTAGTTGTTATGTATCCATATTGCGGAGAGGTTTTTCGTAAATCCACCGGTCCGAACGAACCTATGCCAATCGCGGTAAGCTGATTATTTTTATGATACGGTAAGAAGAACTCAATAACTTTCTTCAAAGTCTCTTCAGGAGTCGTTGTGGGAAAACGAATTTCATCATCAATGTTTTGTGGATCTGTACCCACCATGCAAACAAATTTTGTTCCCCCAGCTTCTACTCCACCAAATACTTTTTTCATATACACCCTCAAACCAAAAATATTCTTCTGCTATTAATTTTACCGTTAAACAAATACTCCTCAGGAATTCTGAGGAGTATTCTGGGGTGACTTTATTCTACAACTGCAGGTTCGTATTCATACTCAACCAAAGGATGGGTAGAAATCGAATTACTCTTATTTTGATGTTGTAATTTTACATGCTCCAAACTCATGATATGAAAATGGTAAGCAAAAACAGTCATAGTGATCGCAAGCGGTAATTTTGCCGGGTATGAAATAATGGTCTTCCAGAAAAGCTGCCAATACTGTTTACGCGCTTCACTTTTTATACCAATCCAAACAATGGTCCTGAAAAACGCTTTCAGCTCAGTCCAGGTCATTGTTACGGGTTCTCTTTGGGGGTTAAAATGCTCCAATAAGATATTTATCCGTTTGTATACAGAATCTGGCTCATAGAGCTTTCTGACCAGGTTTACATAGCCTTCCCTTAACACCAATGGATCCATTACCGGAATTATGTTGGTGTCTCCATCTCCATTATCACCTGAAAATCCTTCCAGAATTCTTCCTTCAGATTTCAGACGATTATAGAGCTGCGTGCCTGCTGGCGCCTGCAATAATCCAACCATTGCTGTGACTATTCCGCTCTCCTGGATAAACTCATATTGTTGCTGGAAGATTGTTTCAGGATCATTATCAAATCCAACAATAAAACCTGCCATAACCTGCATTCCTTTATTTTCTAGTTTATGGACATTTTGCAATAAATTTCTGCGGGTGTTTTGTGCTTTATGGCATTCTTCCAGGCTGTCTAAATTTGGTGTCTCGATTCCAACAAAAACAGAATTGAATCCTGCCTGTGTCATTAAATCTATCAATTCATCATCATCAGCCAGGTTAATAGATGCTTCTGTGATAAATTGGCAGCCAGTTTTTCTTTTTCTCCACTTGATTAACGCAGGCAGAAGCTCATCTTTTAGTATCCTTTTGTTACCAATGAAGTTGTCATCTACAATGAAAATTTTCCTCCGCCATCCCGCATTATAGAGCGCATCCAATTCAGCAATAAATTGATCTGTGTTTTTTACTCGAGGACGATGCCCGAATAAGGCAGTTACATTACAGAAATCACAATTAAATGGGCATCCTCTGGAAAACTGAACGCTCATTGTGTCATATGCATTCATTTTTAGTAAATCGAAACGCGGAATAGGAGATGATTCCATATCCGAATGAGAAACTGTCTCATATACTTTTCTAGCCCGTCCACCTGAAAAATCATTTATAAATTCTTTGAAAGTGATTTCTCCTTCATTTAGAACGAGGTAATCGATTTCCGGAAAAGCATCTGGTTCGCAAGAAAATAACGGACCTCCTGCAGCGATCGGTGTTTCTAGTCGCTGGCAAAGCTGAATGATCTCTTCAACTGATTTTCGTTGAATTGTCATTGCTGAAATTAATACCAGATCCGCCCAAACAATCTGTTCATCTCGAACAGATTCGACATTTAAGTCCACTAAACGAATATTCCAGTCAGCCGGGATCATTGCAGCGATTGTCACCAGACCTAATGGCGGATTGGCAGCTTTCTTATCAATAAATTTTAAAGCGTGTTGAAAACTCCAAAATGTAGCAGGAAATTCAGGGTAAAGCAGTAAGGCATTCATGAAACCTCCAAATACTAATTCATCTATACCTTTCTTACCTCGTTCTGACCTTAACTGCATCTATCGTGGGGTAGAGTTAGAGACATAAGAAATTGTGAATTAAGATATGACCAGTCATGTATCTTTCGGTTTAACCCGGATGCTATAATTAGCCTGATGAAAAATATCACCTATCAATTTTCCAATACTATAGGTGCGACTCTCGCCTTTGCTGTGGTTGTGATGGGTGTTTTGTTATCGGTTTTTGTATCCTTAAAGACTGTCACTTCACTACAAATTGCGATCACGGTAGTATCAGGGATACTTTATGTATTTTTTGGAATATATGGATTTTCACTGGCTTGCAAATCAGATAACCTTACAACTCGATTAATCTATTTTTTTATTCAAATTTGTCTTGGTGGATTATTACTCTACCTGAGCCAGGGAATAGACATCGGACCATTGTTACTTTTCCCTCTGGCTGGTCAGGCTGTTTTAGCCTTACCTCCGAGACCTATGATAGCTGTCAATTCAATTATTGGATTTTGTTACATTATTGTAATGCGCCATTTTGCACTGCAATGGTCTTTTGTCCTAACAAGTCTGCCCTGGTACCTGATTGGGCAGATTTTTGTTATCATCTTTCTCCAAACTGGTTTGGAAGAAGACAAAGCGCACCAGGATAATTTGCGTCTTTTACACGAATTGGAAGAAGCCAACCAAAGTCTGCAAGCTTACGCTAATCAAATTGAAGAATTTACTTTAACCCAGGAACGTAACCGGATTGCTCGAGAAATTCATGATGGCGTTGGTCATTATCTTACTGTCATCCACATGCAAATCCAGGCTGCCCTGGCTGTAATGGATAGCAGACCAGATCGGGCAAAAGATACACTCGATCGGGCTGCAAATCAGGCAAAGGAAGCATTGAAAGAGATCCGGAATTCTGTCACAGTATTGAGAGATCAACCAGATGAGAACATCCCCCTTGAAAATAAATTAAAAGGGTTAGTTCAACAACTTGAAGACAGCCAGGTGCAGGCAGAACTTTCTATTCTGGGTACTATACCTGTTTTACCAACTCAATTCGAACATACCATTTACAGGACGGTTCAAGAGGGAATACAAAATTGTATCAAACACTCACAGGCAAGCCACCTTTGGATTACATTAGATTATTCAAATAAAGATAAATTTCTGTTAGAAATTCGCGATGATGGTCTCGGGACAAATGAGAATGAAAATGGGTTCGGGCTTATCGGAATTAGGGAAAGAGTTTTATTACAAAAAGGTGAATTTCGATCCGGAAACCATCCGGGTGGCGGATTCTATATCATAATTGAGGTTCCTTATGGGCGAGACAGTGAAATTACTCATCGTGGATGATCAGGTACTATTTCGAGAAGCATTAACTACACTACTATCTGTTCATGATGAATTTAAGGTAGTGGGTGAAGCAGGTGATGGTGTCGAGGCTTTAAATATAATTGAACAAACTAATCCTGATGTAGTCTTGATGGATTTGAGAATGCCTGTCATGGATGGCGTAGAAGCAACCAAACAAATCCATGAGAAGTACCCAGAGGTTAAAGTCATTATTCTGACAACATTTGATGACAATGATGATGTAATCAATGCATTAAAATCTGGTGCGGTCGGATATTTGATGAAGGATGTCACATCGGAGAAATTATTTGAGGCAGTAAAATCTGCTCACCGGGGTGAATATTTTCTTCAGCCCTCCATTACAGCAAAAGTCGTCAGTGAGTTATCCAGGCTACCCAATGTCAGCCATCGATCTGATGAAATTACACATCCAGATTTGATTGAATCATTATCACCCAGAGAGATGGAAATTTTGCATTTGGTAGCCAGAGGGTTTAATAACAAAGAGATTGCCGGACAACTGGTGATTACTGAAGGTACGGTAAAGAACCATTTGTCAAATATTTTAGGTAAGCTGAACGCCCGCGATAGGATGCAGGCAGTATTACGGGCAAGAGAATATGGCATATTAGAAAAGTAATTTTTTGCTTTCAAGAAGCATTGAAATATATGACAGATAATAAAATCGAACACAATAATCAAAAGCCTGATGTGAGAATTCTTCCCATCTGGATTGTTGTTATTCATATATTGATCTTTTCAACCTTAGCAGTTATTTCATTGGTTTTAAGTAATTATTGGATCTTATGTTTAGGTATCCCCATTATCAGTACGTTCTGGTTGTTTGTTTGCGTGGCAAATAGAAACACGGCAGGATTAATAGTTCTTACACTTGTAAGCTCCATCAGTCTTGGCATTACACTCTGGTTTGTGCTTGAACCTTATGCCACCCGGGAAGGACGCAATGCTCTCTCTTTCTTGTGTTTTGCTGCAGGTTGGTTTGGATTATGGATTTTCTCCCGAAGAATGAAGGGACATGTGTGGTGGTGGCCGGTATTACCTGCTTTTGTTCTTCTGGGTGCATCTGCGTGGTTTTTTAGAGGCAATCTGGAAATATTAGACCTGGTATTCTTCTTCGGCACAACTGTAGGGGCAGGATTGTTATTTTGGGGTATTGGACAAAAACTTCTTGGATTAATCATTGGCGGATGTTTAACTGTTACCATCGCACCGGGAATTTATTTCTCCTGGAAGTGGATTGTATTGAGCAGTATTCTATCCCAAATCGGTATTATGCTCGTCTGGTTCGCACTGGGATGGGGTCTGATTACGATTACTTCGCGTGTCATTAATGATAAATTCAACTGGTGGGCATTAATCCCTGGTGGCGTTCTGGCTATGGTTGGACTGGGTCTCTATCTGGGCGGAGACCCAATGATTGCTGAAGCCGTTTTAAGCAATAGTGGCGTGATGGGTGTTGTACTGTTGGCTATATATCTGGCACTCATGCGTACCCGGTTTAAACAAAAATAGGCGGGGAAAATCAATTCCCCGCCAGAAAAAAATCTGAATTATTACTCAACTTTAAAGCAAAAGACAAAAGTAAGAATACCAAGTGTAGTGGGCGCCCACCAGTATTCTTCCAATAATGGATGCATACTCAATTGCGATCTTGCTGCGACACCCACAAGCATGAAAACCGTTCCTAAAACGACCAGGAACCAACTGCTGACCTGGAAAGGGGGAGTATTCGGGTCTTTTGAAGGAAGTGGATCAACTTTCCCCTTTTTACGGTTAGCTTCTCGCATGTGAGCCATAATCTTCTCTTTTTCAAGTCTGCGTTTACGACCCCGCAGCTGCATGATACGAAGATAAAAGATAACAATGGCTACAACAACTACAATCATCCCGGTTTCCATATGGTTAGAACCTCACTATGAAATCTTTAGAATCTTTAATACTGATTTATGGAATGTATCCAAGACAGGATCACACCCCGGACCAATTCTTACATTTCTCGCCCTAACGGTTAATTCATACATACCTGTTTGAATTTCACCATTTTCATCCATTTTTTCTACTTCCAATGCAAAAACCCGTGTGGTTGGCAACCGAGTTAGGAACATATCAAAAAACGTGTTCCGTTTTGGATTTTTCACAAGAGCCATATAATATACTTCGCCAACCATAACTGGTTTTGGAAGTGTAAGTAATACAACATTGATAGTCTTACCATCTCTGTCAGGATATTCTTTTATCTGAAATCCTAAGCCTTCCGGATCTGAAAGGATCTTAACACCTAAATTGTCAACCAGATGTTTCCACCAGAACCGCAGGAATTTTACACCATCTTTATCCAGGTATTTTAGAAAATCCTGATATTGCTGGTGCCACATGATTGGAATGGTTTCATGAGTGTAATTATAGTGTTGAGATTTTTTTTGGTTCACTGTAACTCCCGGTTAAATAATTGTTGAAAATGGTCCGTAATGAATTGTGCAATTGTAATTGGATTTCGCCCAAGAAGATAGGATAATGTGGTTGGAGAGCCTTTCAGACCATGTTGTTCATAATATTCAAACATAGACAACAACGTTTTTCGTGGATAATCTGCCATCCCGCTCTTAATCGCATTGTCATCCCATCGGTTCCTACTTAATACCTCTACGCCTATTTTTCTTCCCAGAACATGAGTGAGCACTTCAGCCACTTCATATTGAGATAATGGTGTAGTGCCTGCCAATTCATAGATACCGTTAATATACTTTTCATTCGATAACACAAGCAACGCTACGGATGCAATATCCCGCAAATCTACCAATGAAATTCGGGCTTCAGGGGCATAAGGCACTGGGAATATGCCTGATTCGATGGATTTCTGATAACCAAGGATATTTTGCATATAAGCAGCAGGCTGCAATATGGTGTATTCAAGAGATGATTTAAATAGTTCTTCTTCTACCAGCAGTTTTTGCCAGTGGTGTGGCATGGATTGAATGTGAGGATGTAATACAGAATGATAGATAAACCTGCTTGTTTTGGTTTTCTGGCATATTTGTATTACATTTCGTCCAATTTCTAATTCATCCTGGGTCATGTTGGGGCAAATATGGTAGATTGCCTGATTTTCTGAAAATGCGTTTTCTAAATCAGTTTTTGATCTTAGATCCCCGATGACAACTTTATTTGCCCCACAAGCCGATAATTCAGAGCGGTATATTTCTTTATGTGTAAATGCTGTAACCGTATATCCGTTATTGGATAACTGGCTGATAATTGCTTTACCCGTCTTACCTGATGCGCCTGTTACTACGATTCTTTTTTTGTCATTCATAAGTATCTGTCGAAAATATAGGGCGCACAAATTCGTGCGCCCTATATTCACTTACACTAAAACTTATTGGTTATACATTCGCCCGTTCGACCGGAGATTTGAATGCCCGGAAGATCAGGTTAAGTACGATACCAACAACTGCGCCGGTTGCGATAGCAGGCCAACCGTAGGGGAAGACCCCCTGCAGCAGCGGGATGGGCAGGAAGCCATTGGCATAGCCAATGTTACCGCCAATACCTACCACCAGGATGATGGCGCCGATAGCCAGCTGGCGCGGGTCGTACAGGTTAACTTTTTCAGCAATCATGAGCGCAATACCCTGCATACCAATGACACCATACAGGTAGATGGCGAGACCACCAGCAACTGCGGTCGGGAAGGAGTTCACGGCGTCCTTGAGGGGGCCGATAAAACCCAACACCATGGAGATGGCGCCGGCTGCGATCAATGCAGGACCAGAGTAGTTGCGTGTGATCACCATGAGGGAGTTATTCTCACCATAGTTGGTACCAGCGGTTGAACCGAAGATACCATTGACCAGATCATTGAAACCATCGAGCATCAGGTTCAAGCCGATGTAGCGGGAGAGATAGAACTTCTCGCGGCCTTGTTCTTCTGCCAGGTGGTCAACATACAGGGAAATCTGATACAGGTGAGCGGTGGATTCTGGGATGGTTGCAATCGCCATAATACCCACACCAACGAGAACCGTCAGCGTCAAAGGATGATTGAACACTGGTAGGGTAATGCGAGGAGCAGTAATGAAGGCGGTTGTGAATTGGGTGGTGACCAGCCCCAGAAGTGCTGCAACGATATAACCAAGAATACCAGCCAGGAGGATGGGGAGCATTCCGATGAAGCCCTTACCCTGCAGGTATACCGAGAACAGTACAGCAGCCAAGAGAGTGATCAATGCAGCAGCCCACCAGGTGAGGGTCATGCCAGGAGCGGCAATGGGATCGACACCACAGCAGGTACCGGAAGCCATAGTCAGCGCAGTGTAGCCCAGACCAATACCAATGGTACAAGCAACAGAACCGGTGACGATGGGGGGTAGGACTTTATCCACTGCTTCTTTACCGCCGGATACACGGATGATTAAACCAACGATAACGTTGATAATGCCGGTAGCAATGAAGCCAGCCTGGACAACTGCAATTGTTGCAGGGGCGGCTGCCTGACCGAAGGTCAGTCCGGGTTCAATTACATTGATCGCGGAAACGACCGCGGTGATGTAGCTGAAGCTGGAGCCGTAGTACAGAGGAATGTATTTCCCCATAGCGAATTTCGCACCCACCAGCGCGACAATTGTGCCGAGACCAGTGATGGTCAACACGGTCGATACGTCAAAGTGCATCAGCAGTGCGCACAAAACAGTGGCGGGGAACATGGTCAGCACATGCTGGAAACCCAGCAAAAGCATCTGACCAAATGGAGGGGTATCATTTGGAAGATAACCCATAACTTTTGGTGCGGTAGTGGCCATTAGAATCTTCCTTCCTCTTTCTAAAAAAATAATTTTTTTTGATTGAAAAGTTCATTTTTCGTTTTCCAGCGTAGAAGGTCGGCTAGAAAACACTTACCGAGATAATTCGTTGAGACAACCACCTCCTTCCAAAAACTAGAGGAGATCCATAAAATTATGAATCTCCTCTGATTTGCATTACTTAGCTGTGAATTGTGATGCAATAACCGCAACAATAAGTAATACTGCTGCGACAGCTAACACATAGAAGAACATTTTTACTTCTGCAGATTTTTTGAAATCCACTTTTTCAATATACTCTTTGGAGAGTTGTTCGCCGATAATCTCTTCTTCGCTCAACTCTTTCTTTTCAATTACTTCTGCCACATTATCCTCCAGATAATTAATCTAATTTTAAGCATATATTATTAAATGTCAAACATTTAAAAGCAATAACACTGGTATCTTATTTCCGTTTCTCAACCTCCTTGTCCAGTTTCTCCAAACCGCTCTTCAGCATACTTTTGGCAACACTATCAATAAGCCGCTGGCCGACGCTGGCAAGTTTACCACCAATGTTAAGCTCTCCGGTGTATTTGAATAGTGTCTTTCCATCATCCTGCTGAATAAACTGGACCTTTCCCACACCCTCAGCAAAACCAGCTGCGCCTTTACCTTTAACGACCATGGTAAAAGACTCGGTGGGAACATCATCCTTGATGGTATAGAGGCCTGCAAATTGTCCGTTTACCGGGCCAATTTTCAATTTGATAGTCCCTTCGTACTCGTTAGGACTGATCTCCTTCATGGAGCTTTCCCCCGGGATTGCCAGGAGCAGCATATTCGGATCATGGACAACTTCATACGCAATTTTCTGCGGACCATTGAATACATAATCCCCTTCAATCTTTATACCCATTTTCTGTACTCCTTTAGTATCTTCTTACTTCTTTATGGATTCGATTTTTTCATACAACCAGCTAGGATGTATGGGCATCTCATCTATGAACAAGCCGGGCATTTCCAGCGCATCTTCAATTGCCTGGGCATAGAGTGGTGGAATGGGTATGGTTCCTGATTCGCCAACACCTTTTATACCTAGCGGATTCAGTGGAGAAGGCGTATGTAGATGGCCGATTTCAATTTTCGGCGGCATATCCGTAATTCTGGGTAACAGGTAATCAATGAAAGATCCATTCATCAATTGGGCACTTTCGTCATATACTAATTTCTCAAAATATGAATTGCCGATACCCATTTGAATACCACCGTGTAACTGCCCTTCAACAATCATCGGGTTGATTTCTGTTCCGCAATCGTCCACAAAAACAAATTTATGAATTTTCAGGTTGAACGTTACCGGGTCCACCTCAATGATAGCTGCACACGCGCCGCTCGAAGTCGCACCGTAAGGTGGAGCATAGTACGCGGTTGCCTCTAAACCAGGTTCGGTTCCCGGTTTGATAGTGCCACGCATTGGGTTCGCTTTGACAGCTAGGTCTCCCAGTTTAATTGATTTACCGGGAATATCAGCCACACGGACTTCACCGTTGCTGATTTCAAGCTCTTCTTCTGGGGCATTGAATAATTTGCTGGCGGTGGAAAGTATTTTTGCCCGAACTGCTTTTGCTGCCAGGTGGTATGCATTTCCTGCCACAGTAGCGCCACGGCTGGCAAAAGTGCCTGCACCCCAGTAGAAGCGGTCAGTATCACCGGTTTCAATGACAACATCTTCCACATTACAACCAACCTGATCTGCAACGATCTGGGCAAAAACCGTGTAGTGACCCTGTCCCTGGGTGCTATAGATACAGGAGGCATACACTTTGCCGCTGGAACCTACGGTTACACGGGCTCCTTCATACGGGCCAACACCCGTATTTTCGGTGAACATAACCAGACCTATGCCCACTTTCTTGCCTTGTGCGCGTAGTTTAGGTTGTTCTTCTTTGATCCAGCGATCATAATCGATCATCTGTTTGGCTTTTTTCAAGACTTCTGGGTAATTACCGCTGTCGAGAACAAATTGAGCAAAGTCCTGTGCAATGATGCCTGATTCGAGGGGGAACTTGGCATCAGTCGGGATCATATTTATTTCGCGGATCTTGGTCAAATCCATATTCAGCTTACGTGCTGCCAAATCCAGCATACGTTCCATGACAAATACACCATAGGAACGACCGGCTGCACGTACTGGCGAAACGATCATTTTATTTGTAAATACAGATTTGAACTCAGTGTAGAAATTCGGGATGTCATATGTTCCAGTGGTGTGTGTCTGGGTGTTCAGAGGGATGGTGGCCGTGTACGGATTAAATGCACCCGTTTCATAAAGGAATACGTCTTTGAAACCCAAAACTTTACCATCTTTGTTAAACGCAATTTCACAATCGTGAATTTGCGTTCTTTCAGAGGTGGTTCCAATGAAGTTTTCTGCCCGATCTTCCACCCACTTAACTGGCTGTTTCAATTGAATCGATGCAAAACAGCATAATACTTCTTCAGGTTCATTGGTCATGACTTTTGGACCAAAAGCGCCACCCACGAATGGTACGATTACCCTGACTTTTTGCTCAGGAATCTTGAACCAGGCGGCCATACTATTGCGTAAACCAGATGGAGATTGTGAGTTGCAATAAATGGTTAATTGACCCGCATATTCATCCCAGCTGGCAATAACACCACGGTTTTCAAGCGCTCCACCGATGCACCGATCCATAATTAATCTCTGGGAGATGCAATAATCGGCTTTGGCTTTCGCCTCTTCAAAACTGCCCCGTTCCTGTTTTACATGTGTAGCCAGATTGGTCCCGAGTTCTTCGTGTACCAATGGAGCACCGGGTTTGAGTGCTTCTTCAATGTTTTCTACTGCAGGTAACGGATCAGAATCCACGTAGATTGCTGCAAGTGCATCTTCAGCGATGTAGCGATTTTCAGCTATGACCATCGCGACAACTTCGCCCTGATGGTGGATTTTGTCTTTAACAATAGGAATTTGGGTGCGTGAATTTGCAATTGTTCCAGGAACGGAATGTGGTGCCGGTACAAGCACCGGACCCGGATGCCACCACTCGCCCAAATCTTCCCAGGTATATACTGCAATTACGCCTTCCATTTCCTTGGCAGCGCTGGTATCAATGCTATTCAATTTTGCATGAGTATAGTCACTGCGTAGAAATGCTGCATGAAGGCTGTTAGGTAAATTGACATCAGCTATGTATTGTCCGCGCCCGGTGAGAAGGCGAGGATCTTCAATTCTTTTAATTGATTGTCCAAGAAATTTTTGTGCCACGTTACACCTCGCTCTCTCTATCCGCGCTCTGCTGCCATTTTTTGGGCAGCCAGTTTTGCGGCTTCTAAGATATTCTCATAGCCGGTACAGCGGCAGAGGTTGCCATCAATTGCTTCCCGAAGTCCTTCTTCAGTAGGATTCTTATGGTCACGAAGGTATGCAGACAGTGTCATCAAAATTCCAGGAGTACAAAAGCCACATTGAATTGCATGCTTTTCCTGGAATGCCTCTTGAAGAGGATGCATTTTCTCCGGGGTTCCAAGACTCTCTACAGTTAGAATTTCGTGTCCCTCAGCTTGAACAGCTAATGTTAGACATGATCTCACAGGTTGCCCATCCATCAATATTGTGCATGTACCACACACGCCATGCTCGCAACCGACATGGGTTCCTGTAAGGCCGGCATGATATCGAATAAAGTCGCTCAGAAGCAAGCGAGGCTCGATTTCTTTTTTATATACTTTTCCATTGATATTTATTGCTACTCTAACCAGGTCGCTCATGCTTACCTCCTATTTCTTCGCTCGCGCAAAGGCTTCAATTAACGCTGCTTTACCCAATTCGCGGGCGAGATGGCGCCGGAAAGCAGGTGTTGCATGCATATCCTGACCTGGATCAAGCTCTTCAGATACACATACTTCCACAGCTTCAGAGATCAGGGCATCAGTTACCTTCTGACCTATCATTACCTCTGATGCTTTTTGTGAAAGAACCGGCATCTCGCTTACACCCATGTAAGCCAGGCGGACATTTTTACACTGCTCTTTGTCATCTAACTCAATAACCGTCGCAACACCTACCAGTGCTGAAGCACCTGCCTGTCGTGCAGTCTGTTTGTAACTACTGCCGGTTCTTGCAGGTAAACGTGAGATTTTTACCAGTGTCAGAATTTCATCAGGCTCTACTACATTGGTATACATTGCGAGGTAAAAATCTTCTGTTTTAACCCAACGTTCGCCATTAGCTTTGGATGTAATTAACAGGTCAAAATTCTGAGCAACAGCAACTACTGGAACCTGTCCAGCAGGATCACCGTGACATACTGCACCACCAAATGTTCCTCTATTCCGGATCTGTGCGTGTGCCAGGAAAGGAAGACATTCATCCACCATAGGGGCGATTTTCTTTACATCCTCGTTAAACTCCACGGTAGTATCGCGAGTCATCGCACCGATCAGCAAATCCCCCTTTGCATCAGTTTTAATGTAAGATAATTCCTCAACACGATTTAGATCAACGAGCGCTGTAGGTTGGGCTAACCGGAAATTCATGGCTGGAATCAGACTCTGACCACCGGCCAGGATCTTACCTCCATCATTACCGACTTCCCCGATTCGTTCCAGCGCCTCTTCGAGTGTTGTTGGTGCGAAATATTCAAAAGAGGCTGGTTTCATTAAATTCCTCCTAAAATCTTATTCACCACGTATTCAAACCAGGCTCACAGGATGGGTGTGATACCCACCCTGTGAGTGATTATTTCTAACTCTAACCTTCTTTGAAGGCAACGAAGCGACCCCACATAGATTCAACTTCTACGGCTTTCTGAACGTAGCAACCAATGTAGTAGCGCCCACTGGGTGCATCAGCGATTTCTCCACCCAGGTTTTCAGCATGGACAATGCGTTTCGGGAAGAGATTGTAGTGCATATCCTGATAGTACTTATCCAGCGGGTACATTTCGTCCCAGTCTTTGCCAAAGTCTCTCTTGAGTTTTTCATTGGCTTCCTGGAAGGTCTTGGGGTGCCAGATTCTCTGGATGGTATTCATTGGATGATCTGCAGCAACGCAGTCCACACCAATCCATTTGATCTTCTTCTTGGCTGCCCACTCAGCAAAATCAGGTGATGGACCCGGGTGTTTGATCATATAACGGAATTCATCGGAATCCGGGCTCTTCCAGCCAAATTTGTACCAGCCAGTCTTTATGACCAGAATATCGCCTTCACGTACTTCCACGACACTTTCGATCATCGCGGGTGTGTAAACTGAAGAGTTGCTTACTTTATCTGATATATCCGCAATAACACCAGGTCCGACCCATTCTTCCAGGGGAACCTGACCGATAGCGCGACCTGCGGGGTAGAAGTGCTTCTCGCCATCCATGTGGGTTGCGAGGTGAATGGAAGCATTGCAGATGGAACCATTGCGTCCCATTCCAAAGAATGCGCCAGCGCCACGTTTGGTGTATTTAACGGTCAATGGTTCATAGTTCGCCCACTGGGGAGACTGAACACTGAAAGGAACCGTCATATCGATCATCTTGCTCTTCTTCATTTCAGTAAAGAAGGCATCATCAGTCATTCCATCAGGAGCAGTCCATGCAAAGACACGAGCCCAGGCTGCTTCTGTTTCCATGAATGGAATAGGCTGGCAGGAAATCCAGGCACGCTTATTCTTAAGTTTATCGACATCACCCACAATGGATTCCACAAACAATTTATGAGCTTTGGGAAGAGTAATATGAGTCATCTCATAATACTCATCCTTGGGGAACATCTCATCCCAGGTCTTGCCATATTTTTCTTTGAGTTTCTTCTCTGCCTTGGCAAATTCACTTTCATGCCAGCGGGAGATGGGGGTATTCATGGGGTGTTCGAAGCTGCCACAATCAACACCGACCCATTTCAATTCCATATCCAAAACCCACTGGAAGAATTCAGGAGATGGACCGGGATGGCGTACGAGGAAACCAAATTCCTTGTTTTCTACCCCACCCTGAGCATTGGGGTTGATGGTATCGGGTTGATCCCAGGAGTAGCGATGATATCCGGTATTAATGATGAGGATATCACCTTTTTTCACGGTGACCTTTTTCTGGATCATTTCAGGTGTGTACAGGCCGTAATCTTCGACCATATCGGAGATATCAGCCACCACACCTTCACCGGTCAGATCTGTTAAAGGAATCTCTGCGATGGAGCGCATGCCTGAATGGAAGGAACGTTCACCAACCAGGTGGGTACCAACAGAATTACTCCAGTTTAAAATTTGTCCATTGGCGCCGGCTCCGCCGCCATAAGCACCAGTTACACGTTTGAAGAAATGAATTTCCAGAGATTTTTCCATCGGCCACGGGGGTGTAAAGATGCTGCAACCCTGTGTCAGATCGTACAATTTTGCCGATGCCAACATCTTGATAAAGCTTTCACGATCCATAATATCCTCCTATCAGATTTATTAAAGGATGAATAGCCTAATTGAATCCGTATTTTTCAGCGTAAGCAACCAGAGCATCTTCAAAGCATTTCATTGGAGCAGAGACGACACCGGCACCAACCTGACCCACACCTGGATCTTTGTGAGCTACACCGGTATTGACCCGTGGGGCTATGCCTTTTTCTACCACTTTTCGAATATCCACACCGGTTGGTGTTCCGCGGAAATCAAGGTAAGGGATTGTTAAGAATTTATGCTCGGCATATGTAATTTCGTACATATCATGTGTGGTCGTAATGGCATCTTTAGCACTACCACCAATAAATGTTACCAAAGCAGGCGCAGCAGCCATGGCAAAACCACCAAAACCGGCAGTTTCTGTCATAACACTGTCTCCTATGTCAGGGTTGGCATCTTTTTCGGTAAAGCCAGGGAAATACAATGCTTTGACAATAGGGGAGGGAGCTGTGAACCATTGTCCGCCAGTACCACTGACCCGTATACCAAAATCGGTACCATTACGGCACATAGTAGTAACAACGGTGCTGCCCTCGATATTTGAGCCAGCATCAGTCATTACTTTCGCAGCAGCCATAACAGGATTCAGAATGCTCAACGCATTATCGCCAAGGAATTTGATGATCTGGTAGGCTAATTCACGATCTTCACATACTTTTGCAACTGCTGGAGCTAATTCTTTTGTGTATAAAACTGAACATGCATCCAGACGGTTGTGTCCATCGTCGCCCATATGTAAAGCTTTGCCGAGCATTGCGCGGATATCAATTCCACCTAATTCTTTGATCGCTTTATCGAGGACGGGTCCCATCTTCTCATTCATCCAATGGATCTTTGTGAGTACGTCTTCGCTATAAGCACCCATACGAAGGACTTTTCCACGACCCTCATTCAAGCCAGAGTACGCTTTATTGTGATCAAATGCCTGATTTTCTACTTCATAGACCATAAAAGATGGTGAAATTAATCCAGCCATTGGGCCAACTGCCTGGTGTTCGACACAGGGGGCATATTCAATTTTTCCTGATGCAGCTATTTGTTTTGCTTCATCAATATTATTTGCCATACCTTCATACATTAAACAACCCCAAATAGCGCCCAAAACAGGACCAGCCATTCGATCGTATGTAATAGGAGGACCAGCATGTAAGAAAAGGTTTGACTTCATACCTGGGATCAAATCTTTTGCCAAACCCACACCGGTTACCACCGGTCGAGAATCCATAAACCGCTCAACAGCTTCTTTATTTGCGCGTTCGATATCTAATACCATAATTTCCTCCTGTTATTTCTTCAGGCTCGCCTGATGGCGCTTAATGTTAGAAAGGATACGCATCAACTTTTCATTACCACCGGCAGGGGGTTTCCAATCTACTTGCAAGGTTGGAACACCTTGAGCAACAAGGTCTTTAGCAAATGAATCGAGACCAACATTGATAGCTTCAAGTTTTTTGCCCAGAATATTCAGGTCAGATTGGGTAAATTTAGAATCCGGAACAGGGTTGCCAGCCACGGCAGCCTTTGCTTCCTTAGGCTGCTTTGCTGCCGGAACATCATCAGGACTGAGGGCTTTCAGAATGGCTCCGGCATAACGTACCATCTCTTCATTGGATGTTGATACCCAC
Organism: uncultured Leptolinea sp.; assembly: GCA_964648485.1. Taxonomy (GTDB): domain Bacteria; phylum Chloroflexota; class Anaerolineae; order Anaerolineales; family Anaerolineaceae; genus DAIOEK01. Next base: position 130,790 of record CAZYOF010000006.1, on the reverse strand, counting down.
GCACCACCTGCTTGCATCTTGGCAATCTGATCCCGCAAACCTTGCGGATCGTCGTCAGTACCAGTTACTACAGCAGCTACCATAAGATGCCTTCCGGCTTTCTTAGCTGTTTCGATTGCTTTCTTAACTGCGGGTCCCAGTTCACCTGCCGGATCAGCATGAGAACCATAACCGATCACCACATCCAGGATAATTACTGCAACGGCAGGATCTTTTGATTCTTCATCCAGACGGCGGATGCGCATTTCGTTATCCATCATTGGATGTAATCGACCTACGGTGAATTCGTCTTCACCGAGATCTATGATGGTGTTTTCCTGACTTACCAATGAATTCGGTATTTTATTCTCTTTACGTAGAGGAGCATTCGCCCATACTTTGGGAAGGTAATCTTCGAGGATGTACTGTGCTTCATAAGCGAGTGTTCCACCAGAGAAAAGACCACGCAGATACTTTTGTCCTTTTGCAAATTGACTTACATCTACCTTCTCGTCAGCTTTCTTGGCTTTTGCCAGGAATTCTGCCAGTTTTTTACCACTGGGATCTTCCGCGAGAGCAACTGACATCTCTGCCGCAGCATCCAGGCTACCCGCAAAGTATAAGTTGCCATCTTGGGGTTTTTCGGGGGTGCGGCCGATAAAGCAAACAACAACCGGTTTTTTCGCTTTTTTAGCCTGTTTCAGAACTTTTTCTGCAACCATCGGTGCCGGTGGTTTTGAAACCAGGCAGATAACCTTGGTCTCGTCATCCCGATCAAGAATATCTATGCCCTGACTGAATGTCTGTGATCCTACTTTTTCTGAAAGATCTCGACCACCAGTGCCAATACCATAGGTCATACCGCTACCCAGTTGGGCAATTCGGGCAGAAACCTGCTGTAAACCAGTACCTGCGGCAGCCACAACACCAATCGGTCCAAGGCGGACTTTATTAGCAAATCCAAGACCCATACCGCGGATAATTGCTGTTCCGCAGTCAGGACCCATAACAAGCAAGCCTTTTTCTGCAGATTTCTTCTTGAGCTCAATTTCTGCTTCTACACTTACATTATCGCTGAATAGGAATACATGCTTTCCCAGATCTAAAGCATCATGTGCAACAAGATCTGCATACCGGCCTGCAACAGAAATCAGTGTCCAACTGGCATCTGGAAGTGCCGCAGCGGCAGCTTCAAGACTTTTTGGTAAAGCCTGTGCTTCTGTGGAGGTCTTCTTCTTTGTGAGCAAACCTTCAACCTGGGCTAGGGCATCTAAAGCAGCTTTTTCTGTATCAGCGCGGACAACTGCCACCAGATCATCTGGTTTTGCAGCTTCCACTTCCGGAGATACGAGGTTGATGTGCGCGAGCAGTTCTTTATTCGAATCTGTTCCCATAATCACACCGGCATCTTCTACGCCGGGGAGTTCTGAGAGCGATCGCTGTAACTGCATCAGGAACGCAGAGTCGTAGTACACACCTGTACGAATTTCAGCCTTAATTACAGCCATGCAAACCTCCTGGAGAATGTGATCCTGATATTCTCAGGATCCAGTTGAGTATTATGCGTTAAAAAACCTGCCGATACCGTAATAGATCGACAGGCTTGAATAACCTTGCGAAAACTTCATATGTGAAATCTTGGTTCCGTAGCTCTTTTTACCAAACATTACTTCTATAATCAGTCCTTGAGAAATCTATAGTTATCTCGTGTTGAGATTGAAATGAATGGATATAATTGACAAATTGAGGTCAAAAACCAGTATAGCAAATGGAAAAATAAAAATCAATCTGACATATGGTGAACTAATATCACTTTATTTTTGTAATTTGTCATACTTTATTGTGAAGTTTTTATGATATATTGAGATTGTTCTTAATAAAAGGCTGCTTGACAACCTCGAAAGTCGTTCATAAAATGAATTGCGATGTCGAAGATTAATCATCTGCGACGTCATTATTTTTTTATACAGATCTGATTTGGAGAGATATTATGAGACTTGATCCACCTGAACAGGTATCCGACAAACGATTAACAATAGACGTTCGGGAGATCGAACCTTTACTGCAAGCCCCATTAATGGATTTAAAACCCTGGCCGGAAGCAATGATTACACTGAAAGATGGTCGCATTCTGTATCTCCGTGAGATGAGAGATACGGATGTAAAACCACTACTAGCCTATATGAAGAAAGTTATGGAAGTGGACAAGGATTTTTATGACATTGTTGGCGCACGCGTATATGCAGAGATCCTTGGACAGTATCGCGCTCGGATAAAAGATCCCTTTACCTTGATTGGAACAATTGATGGTCAACTTGCCGGTTTTGCCAATGGACGGGTGATGAATGATGAAGTATCCGTCAGTCTCCATACAATGACATTTTCCAGACGTGGTCGTATTGGTTGGGCAATGTATTACGCCAAAACGTACTACGCTCTGGAAATTCTCGGTGCCCAAGAATGGTGGTCATCTTTTGAAAGCTACAACGGCTGGCGTATGGCAGGTTTGGAGATGGCTCAACCCAGTTATCCCTGGCCAGAGATACAGCATGAACTGGGTGGAACGCGGGTTTATTATGTAACCAAAGAATACTGGGATAGCACCATCAAGAAGTACGCAAAGCAGATGATCGGTAGCGACCTTGAATTCAATGTACCCGAAGAAGTGCGAAAAGCAAACGAAATCTTTCAGGTACCAGAGGAAATTATTCTCTAAAAGCATCTTATGAAATTACTTAATTTAAACGATCAACTCCCTCACGCAGGACAAGCACTAATTGCTGAGGGAGTTGTATTTTTTTGATGTACAGATTCTTAAATATTTCTGTTTACGATATATCTGGCTAGACCTTCCAAACTATCCCGATAGATATCTTTTGACACCAGAGAAAGATATTCAACTGCATCATCCACATGAGTCACAGCCTCATTCAAGGCTTTATTGATGCTATCACTGTTAATAATTGATGCTATCAACTCTTTGGTTTGTTTTTCATCTTCCAGGCACTTTTCACTCATCAACGCTGCGACATTTGGATCTTCAGGATGATCTTGAAGGTAATATAAGGCAGGCAGGGTGATTAATCCCTGGCGTAGATCACTGCCTACGGGCTTACCCAAAGTAGCCTGCTCTCCCTTAAAATCCAGAATATCATCAATAATTTGAAAAGAAATTCCGATGGATTTTCCAAAATTTGCCATACAGTTGATTTTTTCTGGGTCTGCTTCACTTAGGATTGCGGCAGTTCGACCACATGTTTCAAATAAAGATGCGGTTTTCGCATAGATACGGTCTTGATATATGGAACGATCTGCTAAAAATCTGCGCGAAAAAAGCTGTGCTAGTTCTCCATTAACGATAATTCCCAGAGTTTCTGAAAATATTCGTATGACTTCTGTATTTTTCGTGTCTGCGGCAAGTTTTGCTGCCCGCGCAAAGAGAAAATCACCAGTAAGGACGGTAGCACCGGGGGACCACTGCGAATTTAAGGTAGGTGTGCCTCTGCGGAGTAAAGCGCCATCGATCAAATCATCATGAACGAGGGTGGCGGTATGCAATAGTTCAATTGCGGCAGCAAGCAATATAGTTAGGGACCGGTCTGCTCCGAGCATTTTTCCGGTCAATAAGGTAATCGCCGCCCTGATTCTTTTTCCACCAGATGAAAGAATGATATCTAAAGCTTTTTGTAAATCCGGATGGTATTCATCCGCCTGCATTCGCATTAAATTATCCACTTCGGATAATTCAGATTGCACAGGAGCGTAATATGAAGATTGAATCAATGAGTTACTCCGAGATGAAATAAAGTGGATGCATTACGGGTGGTAGCCTGAGCTATATCCGCTTCATCGCATACCCTGATTATAGCTGCTCTCTGTCCAATTTGGGGAAGATAAGCGGGTTCATTTCTGGATCCGCGATATGGAACGGGGGTCAGGTAGGGAGAATCTGTTTCGATAAGCAAACTGTCTAAAGGTAACAACTCTGCCAGCTTATGCTTGATTGCAGCATTTTTGTAGGTTACAGGACCCGCAATGCTGATCATAAAACCTGCAAGAATAAATTCTTGCGCCTGGTGGATATCTCCTTCAAATGAGTGCATCACTCCATAGGGAGGGTGATGGCCGGCATTACTTCGTTCTACGGCCCATCTGGTAAGGATGGGGGTAATCACACCCAGGGTGTCTCTCGAATGAATTATGACTGGCAAATTATATTCTGCTGCCAGATTCAGCTGCATCTGGAACACTTTTGTCTGGATACTTATAGGTACATCTTTATGATAATCATCCAGACCAATTTCGCCAATTGCAATGATTTTCTCATTTTGAACCATTGCCCGAATCTCGAGAAATTGAGATGGATAATCATCAACGATATCATTCGGATGAATTCCAATGGAAGGCAATACTTGCGGATGCTTTTTTGAAAGTGACAGAATATTTCTACTGGACCAAACATCAATACCGGGGTTGATGATGGTATCAACCCCGGCATCTAATGCCCTGGAAATTACGTCATCGCGATCCTGATCAAAGTGGTGCAGGTCAAGATGACAATGTGTATCAATGTACTGCATATTTTTACTCGATACCAGCGACCTTTAAACCATCCTTTAAAATCGCTTGTACTCTATCTTTTTGGGTTGTCTCACAATATACGCGAATAATTGGTTCCGTTCCGCTAAAACGGATAAGAAGCCATCCGCCATCTTCGAGACCGAATTTAAATCCATCGGTGGTGTTTAATCCGGTAACTTTCATGCCGCCAATTTTTTCAGGTTTCGCCTCAATAATTGCTTTTTCACGAGCAGATCGATCTCCCTTAAAGGTAGTATCTATCCGATCATAGTAATGGGCACCCACTTTTGTGAATAAGTCTTGCAATAGCATGGATGGTGTCTTCCCGGTCGTTACCATGAAATCCAGGAAAAACAATCCAGCCAGAATACCATCCCTTTCTGGAACATTTCCTTTGAATGCGTATCCGCCTGATTCTTCGCCGCCAATCATCGCATCCAGTTCAAGCATCTTTGGCGCAACATATTTGAAACCAACCCCGGTTTCAACAACATCCACGCCATAAATTTTCCCTAATTTTTCAAGCATGCTGGTAGTAGAGAGCGTTTTTACGATAGGACCGCGTTGTTTTCGGATTTCTAATAAATAAAATGCAAGCAACCCGTATGCCTGTAATTGATTTATAAATACTCCGTTTTCATCGCCGAAACCCACTCTATCTGCATCACCATCTGTGATCAGAAGAACATCTCCTTTTTGATCTATTACGGTTTGTAAACCCACATCTATATTAGGGGGAATGGGTTCAGGGCGCTTCATTTCAGGAAAAATTGGATTCCGGGAGGCATGAATTTCAACAACCTGAGTTTTCCCACCATTGAGAATCTCTGAATACCATCCGATACCATTTCCCCACATCGTATCAACAATTACCTTCAAGCTGGCATCTTTAATTTTCTTGATGTCCACCAGGTGCTGGATATGTTCGATATATGCAGGTTTTGGATCAAATAGCACGATCTTACCTGTTTTTATTGCTTCATCCGGATTTGTAGTTTTGACACCAGAAATATCCGCCGGGATGTGATTTTCTATATATACCAATCCATCCGGGTCAATAGCACCGCCAAACTCGTTACGGACCTTAAAACCATTATCTGTAGGCGGATTGTGTGAAGCAGTGATATTAATCGCTCCAGCTGCTTTCAAGTTTACAACCGAGAAGGCGATCACTGGTGTTGGTGTCGCGGTATCTGTCAGGTGAACACGATACCCATTACCGGCTAATACACAGGCAGCAGCCATTGCAAAGTTTTCAGAATGGAATCGTTTATCATACCCAACGACTATCCAGCCGCCCTGTTTTCCTTTTGAATTCAAATATTCAATAAAACCTTGTGTACATCGGCGAACATTGGCAAATGTATAATCATCAGCAATTTGACCTCTCCATCCATCAGTTCCGAATTTGATATCTGACATAATGGCTCCCTTATATACTTTGGATATCTCCATTATATCAATGGTTATAATTGAACATAATTATTTGTAAAAATTCGTCAGCATTCAGGTTTACTTATGATCTACCTTGACCACTCTGCTTCAACACCCGTTTCACAACAAGTACTGGAGGCGATGCTCCCATACTTTACAGAAATTTTCGCTAACCCTTCATCCATACATAAACCAGGCCAAAAAGCCGAAGCTGGAGTAGAAGAATCGCGAGAAATCATTGCAGCCTGTCTGCATTGTTCTCCACAAGAAATCATTTTTACTTCCGGAGGTACAGAAAGCAATAACCTGGCAATTCGGGGTGCTGCTCTGGCAGTTAATCATTTAACCGGGAAAAACCATCTAATCACTACCCCGGTTGAGCATCCTGCTGTGTTGAAGACGGTAAATAACCTGGTGAAAGATTTTCATTTTGAAATGAACCTTGTACCAGTAGATAATTTTGGGGCTGTATCAGGTGATGGTATCGATTCTGTAATAAAGAATCACACAATTTTAGCAAGCATCATTTTTGCCAATAATGAAATTGGTACTATTAATCCCATGAAGAAAATCGCTGAAAAATGCAAAGAAATGGGCATCATCATTCATTCCGATGCTGTTCAGGCTGCTGGTTACGTGGATATAAATTTGTCAAAGTTGCCATTAGATATGATGTCTATTGGTGCACATAAATTTTATGGTCCAAAGGGGGTGGGAACGTTATTTGTGCGAAAGGGTACACCCATTCAGGGCATACAAACCGGCGGCTCACACGAACAGGGTTTACGCGCTGGCACTTCCAATGTGCCGCTCATCGTGGGAATGGCAGCAGCATTAAAGCTTTCTGTTGACCAACGGGAAGTCGAAAACAGGAGGTTAAGCAGTTTAAGAAAACAATTGGTTGAAATGATAGGAGAACTCATTCCATCTGCGATATGCACAGGTGATCCTGAAACAAGGCTACCGCACCATGCCAGTTTTATCTTTCCAGGTGTTGATGGGAACCAGTTGGTTATGTTGTTAGATCACGCGGGTTTTGCCTGTTCATCAGGATCTGCATGTAAAACCGGTAACCCTGAACCTTCAGAAGTATTGCTTGCACTAGGTTATTCACCTGGTTTTGCAAAATCTTCGCTGCGGGTAACGCTTGGCAGAAGCACGACCAGTGAAATCATAAAAGATTTCGCTTTTACTTTAGCCAAAATCATTGAAACTACAAGGAAAACTGAATAGACCATGCAAACCGTTATCGTTGGTCTGAGCGGGGGGGTGGATAGTTCTTTTTGTGCTGCTTACCTGAAAGAACAGGGATATCAGGTAATCGGAATAATGCTGCGATTGTGGGCAGAACCCAGCCAGGAGGAGAATAACCGCTGTTGTTCTCCAGATGCGATGATGATGGCTCGCCGTGTTGCTGCGTTACTGGATATTCCTTTTTATGCAATTGATGCGAAAGATGCCTTTAGAGAGCAGGTTGTTGAATATTTTATTCATGGCTACAAAATTGGAATTACTCCCAATCCATGCCTTGTTTGCAATAACGAGATTCGGTGGAAAATTTTGCTGGATCAGGCGGAAAAATTTGGGGCGGAATCGATTGCAACCGGACATTATGCTCAGCTTATTTCTGAGGATAATACACCCAGGCTGATCAGAGGTATTGATCGGAAAAAAGACCAATCTTATGTATTATCCCGCCTGCCTCTTGAGAATTTATCCAGAACCATTCTGCCGGTTGGTAGATTTATAAAGGATGAGGTCAGGGAGTATTGCAGAAAACTAAACTTGCCTTCATCCAACAGACCAGACAGCCAGGATCTCTGCTTTTTAGGTGAGATGGACTATCGAACTTTTCTTGGAAAATATGCTCCAGAGAGTCTTAAAGCAGGTGAAATCGTTGATACGAAAGGTAATCTTCTTGGATATCACCAGGGAATGGGTGGGTATACGCTAGGCCAGCGCAAAGGATTGCGTATAGCTTATAAAGAACCGCTGTATGTCATCCAGAAAGATATTGCTCATAACCGTTTAATCGTTGGAAATAAACAAGAAACCGGTCAGATAAAAATCCGTGTAAAAGATATCAATTGGCTCATGAAAAGTGATTTGAGTGAATTTCATGCAGATATTCAGGTCCGATACAACGCAAAACCACAGCCAGCATTGATTAAACGTAACGATGATGAAGCAATCGTAGAATTTAATAAACCTGTCTTGGACATAGCCAATGGACAGATTGCGGCGTTCTATCATGATGATGTTTGTTTGGGTGGGGGGATTATTGTATAATTTATCAGACGAATTATGACACTGCCAGCAATTCTTTTCGGACTTCTCATCTCAACCATGCTGGGCGCCGCATTTCATCTTTGGAAAGACGGCGGAGTATGGCGTCTCATTCTTTATCTATTTTTGAGTAGCTCGGGTTTTTGGGCAGGTCATGCTTTATCACTCTGGATTGGATGGGATTTCTGGAAAATTGGCGCTCTCCATATGGGTTTTGCCTTGATCGGAGTGGTTATATTCTTAGGCATTGGACACTGGTTATCCCTGATTAATCCGCAGGCTGTTAGCAGAAATTAGAATATTTTTATAAAAATCATAACCACCCGTAAAACGGGTGGTTTGCTCTGAGGCTATAAGCCTTTAAAACCTGCCAGCGCCTCAAGGCGCTGGCTTTCACTTCGTTCAAGCCCCTGTGCAGTTGTCACCTTCGCTTGCCCCTCAAAAGGGCTATGCCACTAGCTACCCCTAAAGGGGTCTTCATATTCCTTCACACTCAGTTTGTCCATCGCTATATCGTGCTTCTCTTGTTCCTCGATATACTTCCTTATCGTTGCCTCATTCAACCCTACCGTACTAACATAGTACCCTTCTGCCCAGAAATGCCGATTCCCAAACTTGTATTTCAAGTTCGCATGTTTATCGAATATCATCAGTGCACTCTTCCCTTTTAGATATCCCATAAAGCTACTCACGCTCATCTTGGGCGGGATACTGACTAACATATGTACATGATCCACTATTAGATGTCCTTCGAGGATTTCCACCCCCTTATATCCACACAACTCCCTTAGTATTTTTCCGATACTCTCTTTGTACTGGTTGTATATGATCTTTCGCCTGTACTTCGGTGTGAATACGATATGATATTTGCACATCCACTTCGTATGCGCTAAACTATTTGTGCTATTTGCCATCAAATCACCTTTCCTTTGCTTTGTTAGTGGCTTGAACAATCACTATTCTAGCAATTTAGGTGATTTGTTGGTTTAACCTCTGGCCCACCACCCGCATAGCGGGTGGTTTATTGTCTCTCTCGCTCCGCTCGTTCGACAGGCTTAAGCCTCTAAAACAAATAAAGGAGATTGTTGCAAGCCAACAATCTCCTTTATTCTATTAGGGCAACCTGGCTGCAGGGTCCAGGGAGCCAGAATTTTCCAATAATTTAATTTACAATGATTACGTTTGAGGCCTGCAATCCTTTCGGGCCTTTTTCGACTTGAAATTCAACTGCCTGGCCTTGTTCCAGGTTCTTGAATCCATCACCAGTGATGGATGAATAGTGAACAAAAACATCTGGTTCACCATCACGCTGAATAAAGCCATAGCCTTTGGTGGTATTAAACCACTTAACAACACCACTTACTCTTTCGCTCATTCCTCACTCCTTAGAAAATAAAAAAATCTGCTGCCATGGTCTTGTTGATGTTAGTGAGCATTTGAAACAAAACACGACCTAAACATCTTTTTGATGTTCAGATCGGTTTCTAATTGCCTTTTTTGCTCAACAAAGAACCACATACGAAATTTATTATATACAGGATATTTTTACCTTGTCAACAAGTTTTTGGACGCATTATTAAATTTGTAAGATTTAAAGCAAACCGGATTGCCTTTATGCAACGCAATCCGGAATCTAATTTTATTTAATATCTAAATCAATATTCGTCGTCGTCATCCATCCAGAGGTCTTCATCTTCGTCTTCATCGCCCTCCATTTCATCCCATTCTTCCAATTCTTCTTCTTCTTCATCCCAATCCTCATCAGTGGACATTTCTGCGTTGGGCGAATATGTTAAACATCCTGAATCTGGGTCAAATTCTACCTGTGCAGCACTGCAATAACCGTCATCCAGTAGGGCGCAATCAAGATAGTGACAACGTATTCTAGGCATAGCTCTTCTCTCCTGGTTATTAAGCTTGTTTTCTTAATAATTTCATCGATTTATAAAGTGAAAGACCAAAAATTGCAATCATCAGCAAGGCTGAAACAACACAATAGATACATACTGCATATAACACTGCAAGTTCAATGTAAGTAAGATAGGCAGAGAATAGAACTCCAAAAAGGGTCATACCAAAAACAGCAAATGAGAGCATGGTTGATCCATCATCGAATTTAATTGACAATATGGTTGCAGCCAGAATAATGAGATAACCAGCCAGACCAATATACGCTACCGGTATTCCATAAATCTCTGAATAAATACTGTTATTTACCGAAGTACAATCTCCTAGACTTGGGTGACAGCGTATTTCATTTTGAGTAAGTTTACCCCATGAGAGATACCCGGCATTTATGACACCCAATATTGAAAGTACCAGTATGCTTAAATTAAGTCTTCGAAAGATCCCCATCATACTCCTTGCTTGCGGCACGCATTTTACCCCACTAATGCAAATTGGTAAACCCCCTTCAGAAAATATTTTTAGCAATTATCCACCCCTGAATCGGTGAACTTCCATAACATTCTGTAAATTCTCAATTCGTGAAAGGATGCGACTTAATTGAACCAGATCTCCCACCTCTAGCACTACATTAATCACTGCAAGATTGTGGTTGATCTTCAAATTGATATCTACCAGATTAACATTCTCGTTGGTAAGAATACTCGAAATATCTCCCATCAATCCCTGGCGATCATAGGCTTTGATCTGTACAGAAACCGGATAGGTTCTTACAGGTTCACCCCAGGATACTTTTACAATTCGTTCCCGATCTCGTGCACGTAAAATATTCGGACAGTCCTGCCTGTGGATCGTTGCGCCTCTTCCACGAGTGATGTATCCGATTATCTCATCACCCGGAACAGGTTTACAACATTTTGCCATCGTAGTAAGTAAACCCTTTAGACCTAATACAGTAACAGTGTCTGCTGTGATTTTAGTAGGGGTCGCTGGTTTGGGAACCAGAACTTCTTCGATTTTTTCTTTTTCGCTTTCTGCAATCCGGCTGATGATCCTGCCAATAGAGAGATCACCACAACCAATCGCCTGATAGAAATCATCTAAATCAGGCTGGTCAAATTCCTGCCTAATCTTATCAAGATCCATTTCCCCCAGACCAAGGCGTTTAAATTCTTTTTCAAGTTGTAACTTACCCTGAGCAACGTTTTGGTCGTAATCCTGTTTCTTAAACCATTGTTTAATTTTAGAGCGACCACGCTGGGTAGTAACCAAGCCTAAACTCGGGTTTAACCAATCCCGAGAGGGTCCGCCTTGTTTGGCGGTGAGAATTTCTACTTGATCACCGGTTTTTAAAACGTATTCAAGTGTGACAAGTTTGCCATTAATTTTTGCACCGCGACAACGGTGACCAATTTCAGTATGGACATGATAAGCAAAATCGAGGGGAGTGGATCCAGCCGGCAGGTCGATAATATCTCCACGGGGTGTAAATACATATACCCTGTCCTGGAAGACATCTGTTTTCATTCCTTCGACGAATTCCTGGGCATCATCTACATCTTTTCGCCAGTCCATTAATCGGCGTAGCCAGTTTACTCTTTGTTCAAAAGAATCATCACGTTTTCGACCTTCCTTATAGCGCCAGTGTGCAGCGATACCATATTCGGCATTCTGGTGCATTTCAGGTGTACGTATCTGCACTTCAAGCGGCTTTCCATCATCATAAATTACCGCTGTATGCAGAGACTGATAGAAGTTGTCTTTAGGTGCAGCAATATAATCATCAAATTCATGGGGGATCGGGCGCCAATTGGTATGAATTACCCCCAGCGCTGCATAACAGGAGGGAATATCAGGCACGATCAGTCTGACAGCACGTAAGTCACGAACATGCTCAAATGATTTCCCTTTTTCCATCATTTTTTTATAGATGGAGTAGATATGTTTAGGTCGTCCGCTGATCTCTACCTGAATTCCTGCCTGATTCAGAATTTGGGTTAACCGGGTGATTGTCTGTTTAATTTGATTTTCGCGACTTTCTCGTTTTTCAGCCAGTTGTTCCGCGATCTCTTTGTATTTTTCTGCATCGACATACCTGAATGCGAGGTCTTCCAATTCCCATTTCATTTGCCAGATACCGAGCCTGTTAGCAAGTGGAGCAAAAATCTCCATAGTTTCCCGGGCAATTCGTTTTCGTTTTGATTCTGGCATGTACCCGAGAGTCCGCATATTATGAGTACGGTCAGCCAGCTTGATCAAAACCACCCGGATATCATCTCCCATGGCAAGAAAAGTTTTTCTAAGGGTCTCAGATTTCAGATCCCGCTTGCGTGATCTTTGTTCTTGAAGTAATTCTTCTTCAGTTTTACCGTTTCCACCTGCATCATCATTATTCTCCCCATTGTTTTCATGCTGATCCGCCCTTGAAACCCTAGGGAGATTGGTTAGTTTTGTAACACCATCAACCAGTTTCGCAATTTCATCACCAAATTCAACTCTGATCTGATCCAGACTGATACTGGTATCTTCGACAGTATCATGCAGCAGTCCCGCCACAATTACCTCAGGCGGGACTTTCATTTCAACTAATATTGCTGCAACAGAAAGACAGTGGGTAATATAGGGTTCGCCACTGACACGCTTTTGACCTTCATGAGCAGCCTCAGCCATCTTATAAGCGCGTTGAATCATTTCCCGGTCGACCAGGTTATATGATTCTGGCAGGCTTTCAAGAAGATTTTCAATTTTCACAACTGACGACTCCAGTCCGTGTTCTGGATACTATTATTTTGGTTATAGTGTAATCATTATTACACAGAGGACAATACCAAATCATGCGCTAATTTGTTCCAACAATTCTTCCAGAGTCATTGAATCCAACGAAGGAAGAACCATATCTGCGTGACCAAAATGGCTATTTGCTGTCATTTTATTCGGTACTGCGATAGTAAAAATACTGGCAGCTTTTGCTGCAGTCACGCCAAGAGCTGAATCTTCAATCGCCAGTACCTGGTATGGAAATAATTGCATATCTTTTACTGCTTTCTCAAACACATAAGGAAAGGGTTTTGTTTTTATAACCTGTTCTCCAGTTACCACCGTATCAAAATAAGAAAATAAATTTCGTTCTTTGAGATGACCAACAACCCAATCGCTTGATGAACTCGAAGCAATGCCCAGTTTTATACCCATTTTCTTTGCGGAATCTAAATATTCCATCACTCCCGGCATCAAACTCGTCTCTCTTAATAGCATCAGATCGTTCTCGGCTTGTTCTGTGAGCAAAGCCTGACGATCCAATTTTAATTTTGTTTTCTCTTCTAAATAGCTAACCGGGTCAAAATAATTTTCAGTTGTTCCAATAATTTTCATCCATTGGTCTATTGGAAGGGTGCAATTATATCTTTTGTATATATCAGCCCAGGCTTGAAATGTTGAAGATTCGGAATCCAGTATGGTTCCATCAAAATCGAAAATAATACCCTTAATCATCAATCTTGTTACCTAAAATGGAAAAATAATTTCGCTCAATTCTAACTCACTTTGCAGGAAAATGAGCTCCTTTTGAAGACTGGGTAAAACAGGAATCCCGTTTTTTCTGACAAGTTTTTCAGCTTCAAATTCCTTCTCACCAGCAAAGTAAACTCTGTTTTGCCCTTCAGCTTTTTTACTATTCCGTAATTCCCTTAATAGATTACCTATATTCTTTCTAAATTCATCCAATGGCAGGAATTGTGAAATATCAATTGCCATAAAGAAATGGCCAATACGGTATGGTTCTGGTTTTCCAGTGGTATCTCCGCCGGTTAATGCATGGAGAAATGCACCAGACTGAAGACTGGCAGATAGTATTTCCACCATCGTGGATAATCCATAACCTTTGTGTCCACCAAAATCTTCTCCAACACCTCCGAGTGGCAGCAGGGCAAACTCATCCTTGATCAAACCTTTCAATATTTGGTGGGGATCATGTGCCGGAGATCCGAAATCATTGATCACCCAACCTTCTGGCAATTCTTTGTCCTTACGTGCGTAGATCTCCACTTTTCCACGCTGGATAATTGAAGTGGCTGCATCAAAAATAAATGGACATTCTTCATCAGTTGGAGCACCAAATGCGATAGGATTGGTTCCAAGCATCGGTTCTGCAGAAAATGTAGGCGCAACTGAAGGGCGGGTATTGGTTACACTCCACCCAATCATGCCGTTTTCAACAGCCATCAGCGGATAAAAACCTGCAATGCCATAATGGGTGGAATTACGAACTGCAATAGAACCCATCCCATAAACTCGGGCTTTTTCAATGGCTGCACTCATAGCGTTCCACCCGACTACCTGACCCATTCCATGATTGGCATCCCAAACTGCTGTCGTGGGACCATCTTGTAGCACCTCAATTTTTGTGACCGGTGACTGGATACCGGCTTTTATTCGGTCATAATACATTTTTAGCCGGCTAAGCCCATGTGATTCGATCCCCCTCAGATCCGCTGAAAGAAGTATTTTTGTACAGATAACCGCATCATCATGTGGAACGCCAGATTTCTTAAACACTTGCAAGACAAAATTTTCTGCTGTTTCAACAGGTAAATATATAGGTTTATCCATATAGTTCTCCTATCAGCGAAGCTGTTCCAATGAGTTGAATTTTCTATTCGGTGACAGGATACTGAGAATTTCCTGATCCTGTTCCGTGGTTGAGTCAGTTACCATGCGGGCGACCAATTCTCCAACAGCTGGTCCAAGCATAAAGCCCTGACCGCACATTCCAACTGCCAGGAGGTATCCAGGTGCGTCAGATGCCCAACCAATAATAGGAAAACCATCTGGTGTCATTGGATACAAACCCCGCCAAGTCCTTCGCACCCGAATATTTTTTAATCTGGGCATTACTTCCACCATGCGGCGGGCTACCATTGGCAGGAAATCGCTCGTTTCCTGATCACTATCACCCCAGATAGATGGGTTGGGAGTAATACAAAATATGATTTGCCCGGTTATATGTTGATAGAAATAGTAATTTGCTGAGCCTGGAGAAGGTCGGATATCCACAACCATAGGTTGCAGGAAGCGGGCAACCGGTTCTGTGATTGCTGATTCATGAGAATCCGGTGTCACGGGCACATCTATCCCTGCAAGTTTTGAAACCGGTCTTGCCCATGCTCCAGCTGTATTAATGATTGTTTCACCGTAGTAATCACCTGATCGTGTCCGAATACCTTTAACCCTATCGCCTTCACGGATGAAATCAATAACTTTTTCGTTGAAAAGATATTCCGCCCCCAGTTTTATGGACTGAGTATAAAAGGAATGGACTGACAATAACGGAGAAGCGTTGCCGTCATCTGGAGAGTAAGTCCCTCCCAGCAGGTCGTTGGGCTGAAGATCAGGTACAACTTCCAAAAGGCTGTCTTTATCTAGCCAGTTTATATTGAGATTGTATGATTTTTGAACAGACAGAAGATCTTTTAATATCTTTTCTTCCCGATCCCGATACGCCACAAAACAATAGCCACCGGCAAACCACTCAATATCATCACCAGTGTCCTGTTTCCAATGAGAAAATATTTCAATCGAGCGTTGACATAACCGAATTTTCGCCGGGTCGGAATGGGTTGCGCGAATCCCGCCGATTGCTTTTTTATTCGATCCCTGTCCAACAGAAGCAGCGCCATCAACTACTAATACTTTTAATCCAGATTTTGAAAGATAATACGCCGTAGGGGTGCCAATTGACCCCGCACCAATAACGATGACATCATATGTTTGTGATTTCATGATTTATCCTCCTCAGAGGGTAAACCTGCAAAAATTCCCAGGGGTACTTCCATAAAAATTGGGCGTTTAGTTTGCGCATGTACTTTCGATGGGTCAATTCCTTCATCCAAAAACAGGCGATGGATTAATCCACTGCACGTTTTCGATCCGCATGCACCCATCATTGCCCGGGTGACTGTTTTAATTTCATTTAGATCAGTCATTCCCTTTCGGATGAGGTCACGAATCTCTCCCGCTGTGACTCTTTCGCATCGGCATACGATCGTATCGTCTTCGATCCGCTGGACATAATGATCCATCGGCTGAATGGTGGTAATCTCTTGAACCTGGATACCGGCAATTTTGCGGGCATATTCTACTGGAGCATACACCCGTACTATGATGGTTCGATCATTCTTTTTAAGTGTGGTGATTTCTGCAACCTGTACTTCTCCAAGTGCATTCCCTGAAGTATCCATCACTGTGACTAAATCGCCCTTATTTATTCGACCGTAATGAAATTCGTATGGAATCGAGACAAGTGGTAAATCAGGATTCTTGCGGTAATCAACCAAACTTATTGCTAAACCCGGGCAAATACTGATACATTTTTCGCATCCGCTGCAACAGTAGTTATTGCCAAGAAATTTTGGAACCTGTCGGATATCACTCTTTTCGATGAAAATTAATCCCTGTGGGCAGATGGAGGAACAGGGGTCACAGGGTATCTCCTGTGTACAGTGGATGATTGGCAGCACACCTTCATTCAATTCTGGTACTTCTACTTCCTCACTCTTACCGGGGCGGGATTTTAAAACTTCTGCCATTTTGTACCAATTCTTTGGAATTGGGTCGGTAGAATGTCCAAGTAGGGAAGCGATCTCTAATCCTTTGATTTTTCCGGAAAAAATAGCTGCAGAAGCTTCAGCAATTTCTTCCGCATCCCCCGCTGCGAGTGCAGTCATACCAAAATCTTTTGCCTTGGAATAAAACTCATTGACCGGATCCAAACCAACAGCCACCAGAATCGTATCGCAGGCAAATGACTTCTCAGTTCCTGGAATTGGTTTGAAATTTTCATCGATCCTTGCAATGGTTATGGATTCCACTGCATCATTCCCATTTGCGCTCAGGACGGTATGACTTGTGTAAATGGGGACTCCCATTCTGGATAGTTTATCTTTATGAACTTTATAACCTCCACATTCAGATAACGCTTCTACCAGACCAACAACCTGAATGCCTGCCTGTAAGGCGTGATAACCGGCGATTAAACCCACATTTCCGCCACCCACAATGAATAACCTTTCGGCAGGTTTTACCAGATCCCGATTAAGCAAGGTCTGGAATGCGCCTGCTCCAAAAACTCCTGGCAGAGTATTCCCACGGAAGGTAAGTGATTTTTCTCGAGCACCAGTAGCCACCAATAATATTTCTGGTGTAACCAATATATACTCGGTGCCATTTCGTAGAATCCCTACTTTTTTATCACTGAATACCGCCAGTGCTGTACTTTGCATCCAGAGTTCAATGGATGGGTAATTGACTAATTCATCCTGAAGTTTATTTGCTATGTCAATGCCACGGGTTCCCGCGTAAACAGCATTGATCGAACCAAAAAATCGATGGGTTTGCAATACTAATTTCCCGCCAAGTTTTTGTTTATCATCTATGAGGATCGCTTCTATACCAAGTTTGCCGAGTTCAATCGCAGCTGATAACCCAGCAGGACCACCTCCCAGAATCAGTACAGGTATTTTTATTTCATCTATCGCTTGGGTTTTTACCTCTGGGGTTTCAATTTCCGGCAATACCGGTAAACCATCCATCGGGTAACACTCCATACCATCTTTGATCAACTCGACGCAGGCTTTCACAGGGCGCTGGTTTGCCATGACCATGCACTGTGAGCATTGTCCGTTTGCACAGAAAATCCCCAGGGGAGCACCATCTTTGACATGATGCCCGAAGATATGAATCCCATTTGCGTATAATGCTGCAGCGATAGTCTCACCTTCGCACGCTTGCAGCTCTTGTCCCTGCCAATAAAAATGAATATCGTTTCGTTCAGGAATGGGAAGAATTGGATGTGCAGTTACTCTGTAATTACTCATGGCGCTGATTTTGCTCCTTTATTACACAGTAGAAATCATCCGAAGTCATCATACCATATCGCTTCCAGACGATTATAATTGAACTATCAATTAGAAATCATTGGATGATTTATTTTTCCTGGAGGAATTATGAAGAAAATCGCTGTACTCACAAGTGGTGGAGATGCTCCCGGAATGAATGCAGCCATACGGGCAGTTGTACGTGGCGGCATTGATAAAGGTTGGGATGTATATGGAATAAAGCTAGGATATCAAGGTTTGCTGCGTGGAAACATAATTCAAATGGGGCGTCGTGATGTAGGCGGGATCATGCAACACGGTGGAACAGTTCTTGGTAGCGCACGTTGTCTCGAATTCAAGACGGAAGCCGGACAAAAGGAAGCTATTCGTGTATTAAATCAGAATGATATCGAAGCCCTGGTAGTAATCGGCGGGAATGGATCTCAAACAGGTGCACATGCATTGCACAAACTGGGTTTCCCCGTAGTGGGGATTGCCAGCACTATTGACAATGACCTGTATGGCTCAGATATCACAATCGGCGTAGATACTGCCCTAAATATTGCTTTGGAAGCAATGGACAGGCTGAAGGTAACAGCATCATCACATCAGCGCGCTTTTCTTCTCGAAGTCATGGGTAGAAATTGCGGATATTTAGCATTGATGACCGGGATTGCCGGCGGTGCAGAAGCAATCGTAATACCCGAAATTGAAACCGACCCTGAAACAATTGCTCAAAAACTAGTTCAAGCATATGAAAAAGGAAAAGCACATGCATTGATCGTCGTAGCTGAGGGCGCAAAATACAATGCAGAAGGGCTTGTTGCCTACTTCAATGAACATCAGGAACGGTTAGGTTTCGAAGTTCGTGCAACCATTCTCGGGCACACCCAGCGGGGTGGTACTCCAAGCGCGTATGACCGAATTCTCGCTACTCGCCTGGGTTTTGGCGCGGTTGAATTCCTTAGCCAGGGTAAATTCGGTGTACTTTCAGGCTGGGTTGAAAACAAGGTAAAAGCAACACCTCTGGAAGAAGTGGTTAATGGCAAGAAATCGCTGGATATGAAATTGCTTGAAATGGAAGGAATTCTGGATAAATAAACACGAAAGAAAAACAGGATTTGCCACAATTCTCAGGCAAATCCTGTTTTTTATTGTCCCGCTTTCTGTTTTAATGCTGCTTCAATAAA
The DNA here is from genome assembly GCA_964648485.1 of uncultured Leptolinea sp. GTDB lineage: Bacteria > Chloroflexota > Anaerolineae > Anaerolineales > Anaerolineaceae > DAIOEK01. The sequence goes on along the minus strand of CAZYOF010000006.1, from coordinate 111,544 downwards.
TCCGTCTAAATCCCCATCCAGAACAGCTTGAGTATTCCCCATTTCATAGTCAGTTCGGTGATCTTTCACCAGTTGATATGGATGAAGGACATATGATCGAATTTGGCTTCCCCATTCTGTTTTCTGATACTCCCCCCGTAAATCGGCAAGTTGTTTTTCCATTTCTACTTCCCGCATCTCGCGTAAACGGGCTTTAAGTACTTTAATGGCATTTTCCTTGTTTTGTAGTTGAGATCGTTCATTCTGGCAGGAAACCACGATTCCACTGGGAAGATGGGTTATGCGGATGGCGGTTGCATTTTTCTGTACATTCTGACCACCAGCACTGGATGAACGAAAAACATCGATCTTTAAATCATCTGCAACTAATTCTATGTCATCATCTTCATCATGCGTCACCGGGAGTACTTCCACTTGTGCAAAGGAGGTGTGTCGGCGGTGCGCTGCATCAAAAGGAGATAACCTTACCAGTCTGTGCACACCTTTTTCCTGGCGAAGATAACCATATGCATATGGACCTTCAACAGAGATCGTAACACTCTTGATTCCGGCTTCCTCACCATCGGATTGATCGATGATCTCTGATGAATAACCTTTCCGTTCAATCCAGCGTAAATACATACGCATTAATATTGCAGCCCAATCCTGTGAATCGGTTCCTCCAGCTCCAGAATTTATGGTTAGCAGAGCATCACCACGGTCGTATTTACCACCTAAAAGAACATCAAATTGTCTGGTGGCTAATTCTGTTTCAAGAACCGTCAATTCTTTTTCGAGTTCTTCTCGCAAATGCTCATCACCCATCTGCGCGAGTTCATAGATATCTCTTGCCTGACGGTATAGTCTGTTCCATAAATTTACATCTTCTTCAAGAGTGGCGATTGACTTCATCAATTGTTTTGCTTTGATATTGTCATTCCACACATTTGGATCTTCAGCTTGTTTCTTTTTCTCATTCAGTTCGTTGTTCTTCTGGGTGATGTCAAAGATGCTCCATAATCTGGGCAATAGATTTCAAATGTTCATCCGCTCTGTTTTCTAAGTCCAACATAGGAAACTCCTCTAGGCAAAAATTCCGTCAACAAATTTTTCAGGTTCAAAAGGTTCCAAATCTTCCAGCTTTTCTCCCAAACCGGCAAACAAAATTGGTAAATTTAGTTCTTTCTGTATGGCAAATGCCATCCCGCCCTTAGATGATGAATCCAATTTTGATAAGATCACTCCATCTACGTGTGTCGATTCTTTAAATTGCCTTGCCTGCTGAAAGGCGTTTTGACCGGTTGTGGCATCGAGCACTATCCAAACTCCATGTGGAGCACCAGGCAAAGCCTTCCCGGAAACGCGATGTACTTTTTTCAACTCTTCCATCAAATTATATTTTGTATGCAGCCTTCCGGCAGTATCGATGAATAATAAATCGATATTCTTGTTTATTGCTGCCTGTATTGCATCGAATGCCACTGCCCCCGGATCTCCATTTTCTTGACCCGCAATCACCGGGATGGAAAGTCTTTCTCCCCAGATTTTTAACTGATCCACTGCTGCTGCGCGGAAGGTGTCTGCTGCGCCAAACATCACCTGTAAACCGGTTTTTTGATACCTCGCACCCAGTTTGGCTATTGTGGTTGTCTTTCCTGATCCGTTTACGCCAACGACCAGTATAACAGTCGGCTTTGTTCTAAATTCTATAGGTGGGGGAGGGAGTAATCGTTTCTGCAATTCTGCTTTAAGTGCCAGTTGATACTGATCACCATGGATGATGCCTTGCTCATTTACTGTCTTCTTCATCGAAGTAACAATTTCAAGGGTTGAAGCTGTACCTAAATCTGCCTGAATCAAAAGAGCTTCCAGATCTTCCCAGGTTTCGTCATTTACTTCGGATGTGCCAAACAAGCTTGCAATCTTCCCGAATGTCACATTTCGGGTTTTCAATAAGCCGTTTTTCCATTGATCGAGCAATGTTGGCATGTTTTACTCCTAATCCATTGTGGTGGATGCAAGCTGCCCGCACCCCGCCTGTATGTCAATTCCACGTCTTAACCGAATTGTACAGGGGATGCCGGCTTTTTCCAGTATTGATTTAAATCTTTCCGCCCGCTTCCGGGTGGTTGCTTTCCCTTCATATTTTGATGTGGGATTGAGCGGTATGGCGTTTACATGACAAAGCATGCCGTGTAACTTTCTGGCTAAGTCATACGCCGCTTCAGGTGTATCATTTACATCCTCAATCAAAGCCCATTCAAATGTGATTCTTCGATGAGTCATCTCAATATATTGGCGGCAGGCATCCAGTAAAACATCGACAGGATATTTTTTATTGATAGGCATCATACTTGTGCGGAGATCATCATCCACTGTATGTAAACTTACAGCCAGGTTTACCTGGTTCTTCAAATGAGCGAAATCCAAAATTCGTGGAACGATCCCTACAGTTGAGACGGTCATCCTTCGTGCGCCTAAATTCAGACCATCTGGATCGTTGAGAATATCAATTGCCTTTAATAAATTTGGATAATTCTGAAAGGGTTCACCCATACCCATAAATACAATATTTTTTACCTTTTTTTGCTTTGTTGCAAGGATTCGATTGAAATATACAACCTGTTCCACAATTTCACCCGCAGAGAGATTTCTGAAAAATCCCATCTGTCCAGTTGCGCAAAAAGTACATCCCATTGCGCATCCTGATTGGGTGGATACGCAAAGCGTGTCCCGCTCAGTGTACTGCATCCAGACTGTTTCAATTTTGCGATTATCTGGAAGGGAGAAGAGAACTTTTGTGGTTTCTTTATCTTTTGATCTGATAGATTTAACGGGTACGCAAGATTGGAACCTTATGAAATCCGCCAGGACATTGCGCATAGTTATCGGTAAATTGGTGAACTCCTGTGGATAAGACAGGTTTTTTTGGTAAATTCCCTGCCAGATCTGGGTAACCCGATATGCTGGAAATTTAAGGTCCTCAATTATTTTATTGAGATCATCAATTGATAGATCAAAGATTAAAGGCAGTGGAGTGGATGATTCCAATTTTCATACACCTATCAGTTCCGAAAGATCCTTGGCTATAAAATCAGGAGAGGGTTTCCATAGTTTTGCCTGATCAGCTGTTGTCACGCCCGAAAGCACAAGAGCACATCTACAGCCTGCATTTTGAGCAGCAAGGATATCAGTATCAAGACGGTCTCCAACAACCAATGTCTCAATCGCAGGGAGTGACAATCGTTCCAATGAAAGTTGCATCAATACTTTGCCAGGTTTTCCCACAAATTGTGGTTCCTGCTCTGCAGCGGTAGCGATAGCCGCGATAATCGCACCAGCACCAGGTGTTAGACCGTGTGGCGTGGGGAAGGTCTTATCAGGGTTGGTTCCAAGAAATTCCGCTCCATTGCGGATTAATGTCGCTGCTGTGCTGATTTTTTGGTATGAGATTTCTCGATCTACACCCGCAATAACAACCTTAACATCTTCAAAGGATTGTGGATAACCGGCAACCTCAATTGAATTGATCAAACTGGGAGCTCCCACGATATGCACTGGCGTTCCAATAGGATATTTGTTTTTTATATAAGAGATCACTGCCATGGCAGATGTAACTATCTGCCAGTCTTCCAGGATCACTCCAAAGCCTTTGAATTTAGCCAGATATTGATCTACCGAACGGGTTGCATTGTTGGTAGCCAATACCGTTTTTAATCCTAAGTCATTGAGACGCTCAAATATTTTTTGCAGGTTGCCAATCGTTTCAGAATCCCGCCATAGGACACCATCCATATCCAGGATCACGCCATGGATGTCATCATTCTTAAAATCAATCACTGTTACTCCTTAATTTATTTCGTCCCAATTATACCCATACATAAGATAAAGAATATTATGGATAAAACCATCCATCAATAGAAAACCGAGGTTATCCACCTCGGTTTGATTGAACAATTGAATTGCTTACTTGGTTGCAGGTTTTTCGTTAACTGCCAATACCTGATCGACCAGTCCATAATCCATTGCCTGTTTTGCATCCAGGAAGAAATCACGCTCAGTATCCCGCTGAATGACCTCCATTGACTGCCCGGTACGTTCAGCCATGATTTCATTGAGCCTCTGGCGTAATCGCAGAATTTCTCTTGCATGAATTTCAATATCAGATGCCTGTCCCTGAGCACCACCCAGAGGTTGATGCATGTGAATTGTCGCATGAGGAAGGGCATACCGCTGTCCCTTTGTGCCGGCAGCCAGTAACACAGTACCAAAAGAAGCTGAAAAACCGACTGCAAATGTAGATACCGGATTGGAGATCATCTGCATGGTGTCATAAATTGCCAATCCAGCATAAATATGTCCACCCGGAGAATTAATATACATATGGATCGGACGTTCCGGATCCTCTCGATTCAGGAATAAGAGCTGCGCCACAACCAGGTTCGCCACCTGATCGTCAATTGGGGTTCCCAGAAAGATAATCCGTTCTTTTAACAAGAGCGAAAAAATATCATACGCCCGCTCACCTTTACCCGATGATTCAATCACCATCGGTATTACGTTCTTGATTGACGGAATGCTCATTGAATTCACTCCTTTACTTACTCTCTTCTTCCTTCACTGCTTTTGATTTCGCTTTTCTTGTCTTTGGTTTTGCTTCGCTAACTTCAGATTCTTCAACCACTTTTTCTTCAGTTCCACCGGTGGCAATCCGTTTTAACGCTTCGTAAGTTCTGCGATTCATGACCCGAGATGCTGCTTCCATGGCGATTGCATTTACCAGTTTTTCTTTCGACATCTTTTTTACGAGTTTATCAAAATCCTGTGTTGTAGAAGCCAGGTCATGCAATGTATCGTGATAGCTCTCTTCAATTTCTTTATCACTGAGTTCAATTTTTTCTGCTTTTGATATTTCATTCATTATCAAGCTGCGTTCCAAGCGGGTTCTCGCCTGCGGAAGGAGCTCGGTTTCTTCAAATTCTTCCTGTGTCTTTTGATTCATTTTGAGGTAAGCATTCAAATCCATATGACGTGATTCAAGATCGCGTTCAAATGTTTTCAACAATTCAGCTTTCTCATCATCCAATACCTGTGGGGGATACTTGATGGTGGCTTTTTCTTTGATCAATTCAATCACATGGTTGTAGTACTGATAATCATACTCAGCCTGCTTGTCCTGCTCCAACTGGGTTCGGATTACTTTTTTGAAATCATCTACAGTCTCAAATGAACCGAAATTTTTGATGAAATTTTCATCCAACTCAGGAAGAACCATCTTCTTAATGCTTTGAACGGAAACTGCAAAATCTACAGATTTACCTTTTAACTTCTCATCCTCTAGATCTGTTGGGTACTCATGGGTGACTTTCATTTCTTTTTCAGCCGTCGCCCCAATCAATTTCTGGCTGAAGCCTTTAAAAGGAAATTCGTTTTCGCTGATTTCTTTCTTGGAATCAATTTTTATTTGAAGAGGTCTCTCAGGGATAACTACTTCATCGCCTGACTTACCTTCCAGTTTGATAAAGACAACATCGCCAACTTTTGCTGCACCTTCAACAGGTTCCAGTGTTGCAGAATAGGAACGATACTGTTCAATAACTTTTTCTACTTCTGTATCATCCACACCCTTATACTCGTAAGGATGGCGTACTGAAGTATAGTCATTCAGTTCTACAATCGGGGCTAGAGGAACGATAAAGGATAAGGTCAGCGGGTCCATGCTAACAATATCCTCCAGGGAGCCCATTGCACCGGGTTCAATGTTTTGCTCTTTTAATACCTGAGGATAAATCTCCTCAGTGACCATTTCTATTGCTTCTTCACGAACTCTCTCTTCGCCAACATAACGTACTACCATATCAAATGGCGCTTTACCCGGTCGAAAGCCAGGAATTTTGTTATGTTCAGATATATGCCTGGCGGCTTTTCGCATTTTTCTTTCGAGAATTTCCGGTTCCAGTTCAACTACGATCTTTACTTGATGATCATCGCGGGGTGTGGTTTCAATTTTCAACTTGATCTTCCTTCAAAAGTAATGGTTTTTATGAATTAATGGGGAAAGCGGGGGTCGAACCCGCACGCCTTTCGGCACATGATCCTAAGTCATGCCTGTCTGCCAATTCCAGCATTTCCCCAGCGACAGGGTATTATAAGCGTAAGGAACAGGCAAGTCAATAAGCACCATTTACAATATAATACATAGCAATTATAAGATTTTCATCAATTAAAGGAGTCCTACATTGTCACGAATCATCTCAGTTGAAGGGACTGGAACTGAAAGAAATCGCCTAGTCAAGAGTATAGTTGTCGCTTTACGCGAATTAATGAAACAAAAACAGGTGGATGCGCATAGTTATGATTTAGCTGGCTATATTGTTTTAGCGTTACGTACAATATCCAAGAATATTGAGAAAACCGTATCTGCCTGGGAAAAGAAAGATTACTGGATAAAGGCTGATCGATTTCGCATGCAATGGGTATGGGTGAATACAGCTGCAGATAAAATGGAAAATGCCTTATTTAGTGATGATTGGTCTGCAATAGCCATGCAGTCTGTTTTCATTGCGCAAAAATTGATCTCTACAAAAGTCTCTGAAAATCATCGTTTAGGCGCACCCTGGATCGGTGCCTGGGAGCAATTGAAGAAAGAACATCATCAATATGAGATGTAACTTCAGGGTAGGGACTCATTCTTCGAATTCCCATTTGTGTTTATTCATATGATACTTAGAAACACATCCGTCAGAGCAGCAATTCATCACACCGCATAAGATGGGGAAGGCATTTGAGATATAAATAATTCTTTATGCTTTCGATAAGTATCATTATCGCTAACTATGATATAATAAAAATATGAGCACAACCATTCAGGAATCAGTTTCGAAATACCTTCAATCCGTGAAATCATCACGCAGCGAAAATACTTATAAAACGTATGATAATGCAATGCAGGCGTTCCTCTATCTCCTGGAAGATAAAAATATTCAACCAGAGAAAACGGATATAACAGAGCTGAGGGAAGAAACTGTGGATTGGATGATCCAGTCATTGCGATATTATGCAGCCTCAACCGAACGCTTGTATCTAACAGCTGTTACAGGGTATTTTGAATATCTCGCGGCAGAAAATTTAGTTCCCATCAATTTGCCAAGAGTAAGGTTGTTTATCAAACAAAGAGCACGCAAACCCGGTACACGGTTACCTCAATTTCCTAGAGATGCCATTGGAAAAATACTGGACTATATGGAACAGTTGCCATCTAATCTACCAACAGATATGGATAATTCTGATAAATTACAACAATATCGTGATCGAGCTTTTATCCTGACCCTGGCTGAAACAGGATTGCGTGTACATGAAGCGTGCAACCTTCGTAGAGGAGATATTGATTGGGTTGAAGGACGTGCAGTGGTGTTAGGGAAAGGTAATCGTGAAGCGGTTGTCAGATTTTCCCGCCGTTCACAACACGCAATGGATGATTATCTCAAACTACGCGCACCCATTGATGGCATTTCCGGGAGACCCCTGGGTTCTCTACCGATTTTTGCCAGACATGATAAAGGTGCAGGCAAAAAAATAAAAACGATTACTACCACAACAGGCAGAAATATCGTTAACCACTGGGTTGCTATAATACTGGGTAAAGAAAGTGTGGGTTCAATTACACCTCATTCTTTCCGCCATTACTTTGTCACACGGGTATTGCAGGGAACCGGGAATCTAAAAATGGCACAAGAACTGGCAAGACACAGGAATATTGCCGTCACACAACGCTATGCGCACTTATCGAATGATGAATTAGATCGAGGCTATTGGACGGTTTTCGAAAATCAAAAAAGCGATAAAGCAGGAGACGATTAGCATGGAATCATTTCTGGATGCATTAAAGAACCGTAAAGTCCTTATCGCAGATGGCGCAACCGGCACTGAGCTGCAAAAAGCAGGACTTCCATCAGGAACCCCTCCCGAAAAATGGAATTTAGAGTATCCGGATGCAATAGATGCCCTTCATCAATCATACCTGGAAGCAGGATCTGATGTGATTTTGACGAATACATTTGGTGGAAGTCCAATAAAACTCGCTATGAACGGTTTGGATAATGACGCTATACGCATCAATCAACGCGCTGCCGAAATTGCCAGGAAGGCTGCAGAGAAATTTCATGCATTCGTTTTTGGAGATGTAGGTCCATCTGGCAAGCTGCTCGCTCCCATGGGTGATCTGAGCAAAGATGATTTGTTTACAGCATTTCAAATTCAAATTAGAGCATTATCGGATGCAGGTGTAGATGCAATATTGATTGAGACCATGAGCGATTTAGATGAAGCAAAAACCGCTGTTTTTGCAGCAAAATCAGTCACATCCCTGCCTGTTCTGGTTACTTTCAGCTTTGATTCCCATGGCAGAACCATGATGGGTTTGAAGCCATCCACCGCAGCGATCGAAATAACCCAACTGGATGTTACCGCAATCGGAGCCAACTGTGGCAGAACTCTGTCGGAAACACTCTCAGCGATACAAGAAATCAAATCCACATCTCCTGATACGGTTTGGATGGCAAAACCTAACGCCGGATTACCTCATCTTGATTCAGATCACAGTGTGTATGATGTATCTCCAGAGATCATGGCTGATTTCTCGCAAAAATTTCTAAATGAAGGTGTAAAAATATTTGGCGGATGCTGCGGTAGCACACCGGCTCATATCGCAGCGATAGCACGAAAAATTAAATAAATTCATGTACCCCTGCCCTGCTAGATGGTTATTTTGTATATAAAAATATGGCTACGCGCATTATACAACAATTAACAACTTTGTTTATCTTTGTATAAAAGATCAATTTGCGTTTGTACTTGTTCCTGATATTTTGATATGCCTTCCATATCCAGAGACGTTTTTCTCACCCTCACCTCCGGAACTGATTTTTCATTCTGAAAATCTGGATATACCGGTAAAGTATCCTTGCCCAATCTTATTTTTGCTTCTTCTTCGTCAACCAGAACCTCCACCCCAATTGGTTTATCAAGTGCTATTTGCAATCGGCGACGGTAGCTCGTAAGTACTCCCCGCACACTAATCCATTTTCCCTCATATAGAGCTTTGCTTGAAATATCATTTTTGATGAGTTCATCATAAGCTTCACCCCATAAAACTACGGTGAAGCATTTTGTCCGCCAATTTCCTACATTTAGAAATATATGCGGATGACCATCCTTTGTCTTACCTTCAAAAACTTCCTGAACTTTCCCGACAACTTGAACCACCTTACCCAATTTCTGAAGCAGGATCAAACGCTGCGTTGCATCTATTGCGATTTCCTGTTGAACATTCTGGGAGACATGAATATACTCCTCTTCTCTTGGAAGCTTATCAACATCGGCTGAGATGTATTTATCCAGTGCAGGAATAAGATCAAACTCGCAAACACAGATCTTCTTAAACAATCCCACCCATTTCCGAAGTGATGTATATGTTTCCAGTTCTTGAATGAGTTCAGAATGATATGGATTCAGAAAATCCTTCTTACGGAATAACAATCCATCACCAGCTGCTTCATATTTTGTCCATAACTCCGGTGTGATTGCCAGTGCAGATAATGCCAGAAAAATAACAATCGATGAAAAATTATCAATTGATTCGTTATAATGTTCAAAATTCCGATTAGGATGCTGAAAATTGCTATGCCCAATCTCTGCACTTGGGTATTTTTCCAAAACTGGTAGATATAATCCGTCATAGTCCACCAGATACAGTTGATCTTCTTTCACCATGATGTTTTGTTGAGATAAATCTCCATGCGCGATCCGTTTTTCTGAAAGGAGTTTCATTAATTCGGTAAACTTTTCAGGTAGAAGTTTAAGCTTTTCTGGATTTTTTAAGTTTTTGTAAATGTAAGCTTCTAAAGTTTCCCCATTAATCCAGGGCATGATGGTGATAGGATACGATTGTGTTCCCACTTTCACGCCTCTCAAAATATAATTAACGGGTACAAAAAATGGCAGGTTGCTCTTTTCCAGATAATCTGAAATTTTTTGATAGCGATATGCCCTTTTGGGGCTGTCTTTATGAAAGCAGCGGACTGCATATGAAGTGTGATTGGTGGATACCTGATATGTTAATGCAAAACCACCCGATCTAACCCTAGGAAAACCCCATAAATCCTTTTCGATCTCACCGCCCTTCAAGATAGGCACATTAAAGCATCGGTCTGGATGTTGTAATGCCGCCTGATAAGCATCAAAAGATGGATATTGCATGGTCTTTTGCATCATGGCTCCATTAACTTCAACCAGATGATGGTGGTATCGTCATCACGTATTTCTTTATGTCGCCTCAAAGAGCTTATCCATTGTTGAAAGTAGGTCGGCTCGCTTTTCCTTGAAAGCCGGTCTTTTAGTATGGGGATGGGATTCTTCCGGGATTCAATTGTCTGTAAAATCCATTTTGCCATGGCATCTGTGGCTAAAAAGAAATCATCACCGGCTAACCATGAGCCGGTATATTCCCATTCTTCACGCCAGAGCATTGTTTTTTTGTGGGACGATATCAATGGTGGATGGTTATTGAAGTCAGTAGATCTATTAACAGGTAATATCTTTACCGGAATATCCTTCCGGAATTGGAATAGACAGGTGTCACCAATGACATGAGCATGCCAGGTATTTTTCCAGAGGATATTTGCTGCTCCCTGTGGATAGAAACGAACCCAAAGCAAAGTTGCATATGCTCCTTCTGCAGTTTTCTCTCTGGCAGCCCAATCCAGGTTTAAAGCATCAATATGAGCTGCCCATTCTGCTCTGGCTTTTGCCATTATCTGATGGATGCCACCTGAGAGATTACTGTCGCAACTTGCTGTAACCAAAGAATGGGCAAAATATTTTGAAAAACTGCTGCGGGTGGCTCCATCAGACATGGAACATTGAAAATTTTCCCCATGAAAATATCCATTGTTTCCATTACCTATGAAAAACGCATCCTCATTTTCTTCGATTTTATTTGAGGATTTTGGAAGAGTAGCTGACAACCAACGGACAGTTAATCTGGAACGCATAAATTTTATGGAATATTTGCCGGTCGAGTGCCTATTTCTAATGCCTGAACAATGCCGGCAATATCCGCGTTATAGACCATCCCGCGTGCATTCTCGTTGATATCCACACCCAGCAATTCGGATGCGGTCCGGATCATGTTGGGTGTGAGCGTGGAACTCATCTTATACATCACTTTAGAGAAATGATCAGGTAATTCACTTTCAGATTCCGGAAAGAATATTTTTTCTGAAAATGGGTTTGAGGATGCGTGAACTGTGAGTAACACTACATTTCCATCCTCGGTTCGCAGATTTTTTAATTCCTCAGCTGGAACCCGTGCATCTCCATCATTCGATTCACCATCAGTCAAATTAATTACGGTGGGAGGGTAAGATTCGGGATGATCCTCGACCCAAACTGAAAGAATCTCATGCGCTTTTTTGAGTGCTTCGCACATGGGCGTTTGACCCCTGGCTTCGGGATCTACCCAAATTGGAAATTTGGTTACAACTTCTTCTGTAGTTTCATCTTCTGATTCAAATATTCGGATTCTGTCTTCAATTCTCAATGGATTCGCATACAGATCATCCACCCACACCAGGTCTTCTGATGCCAGAACACCCTGAAATACATTTTTTACTTCGCTGCCATATCCATACACACCAATTTGATAATATCTTCTAATCTCCAAATCTTTTGAGGCAGACACAATCAAGCTCTGTAATACTTTGTTAATTGCTTCCGCCACAAACTCACTCTTCTTGGGATTATCAGCAATACCAGTAATTGGATCACGCATGGATGTGGAATGATCTACAAGAAAAAGGAAACATGTTGGGTTAGTTCGACTGATTTCTGCCTGATATGTCATAGTTCCTCCAGTATTTCAAAATTATTCGAATGCTTCCGTGACCGATGTAATTATCATTGTTCGTAAAATATCCAAGTTGACCTGACCGAGATGTCTGATATATAAACAACCTTTACCTCTTTTGTGTTTACCGAGTTTTTCCAGTTGAGGGGAATATTTATCTAATCCATCGTAAAAGTAGATAGCCAGATTCTCTTTGCGCGGTGAAAAAGAGATGGCTGGCATCACTCCTGTGCGTCCACTTTCATACTCGTACCTTACTTTACCGAATCCGATAATACTGGGTCCCCACATTTTTGGTGGCTGACCGGTAATTTCAGTCATCAGATTCATCAAATAGGCAGAATCCATCTTTTGCTCATCAGAATTGAGCCGCTCAATTAAATCGCTTACATTTAGATCTGTTTCTACAGTTTTGTTTTCAGGCATAACGTATCTTTTTATTATACAAACCAACCTTAAAAGTCATTATTCGATTTACATAAAATAATCGTAAATTTAAAAGATAACCTTAAATATTCTGTTTGCATGCTTGGTGTATAATAAACAAAATCCATGACCAGGGAAAACAATTCATGAGCGGGAAAAGTATTCTGATCATCGAACCTGATGAAACAGTAATGAATCTCCTTACCAAGAGCATCCTCGGATTTAATCCAAATACAAGTATTGATTCAGCTGTGGACCCTGTTTCAGCAATGAACATTCTGCAACTAAAAAAGATTGATTGTGTTTTCTTCGATGCCGGGCAGATAGTTGATCTTGGTGAGGAAGGATTCAGCCATTTTCGCAGCTCATTCCCACCAGAAACACAAATTATTATCTCTGGATATGCCAATAATCTTAAGTCTTTACCCGAAACCATCCGTAAAGAGTTTCAACTGATATCTAAACCATTTGACCAGAGACAATTATCTGATGTTTATCATCACATGATCGGTCAAATAAATACAGAAATTGCTCAGCCCGCCAGCCTTTCTGTTGAACAATACAAGTTTTGCCAGGAACGGATCTTATCTTTACGACATACCATAGCAGCCAGGTGCATTCTTCTCAGCGATTCAGTCGGAAGAGTGCTGGTGTCAGCTGGCGATGTTTCAAATCTTGAACCTGAATTAATCACCTCGCTCTTGGGCGGAGGTATAGCCACTTTACAAGAAGCCGGCAAAGAACTTGGAGATGATCCCATTATTCACCTATCCTACCGCGAGGGTACGGAAACTGATTTATATGGATTAAATATCGGTTCTCATTTTCTACTGGCAATTCTGATTGATAAAAAGACTGGCTTCAGTAAAATGGGTTCCATCTGGTATTATGCTCGCCAGACGGCATTATCAATAAAGGATTTATTGAAAACTCAAACAAACAACGACCAGAATCTAAAAAATATCTCACAGATTAGTAATGATGATATTGAAAACGAATTGGATAAGTTGTTTAATATATGACCAGAACAATAATCCCGGGAGATAAGCATGACCAATTCAGAAAGTAATGATTCTATTCAACTCAGGGGGGGATTATCCATATCGATTCAGCAGATGCAAACGATTCAGAAGTGTGTTAATCGTCTTGTAGATATGGTTCCAGCAAAATATGCATTGGTGGTCGATACATCTGGTCAGGTGGTAACAAGTGGTGGCGACAAAGGAATTATTGATCAAGCGATTCTTTGCTCCCTCATTGCTGCCGACCTGGCGGCCAGTCAGGAAATAGCCCATCTCACGGGTGAGTTTCAGGAATACCAGATGATTTTACGTGAGGGGAATAAAACAAATATTATTATCTCCGAAGCCGGTAAACATTTAATCCTCCTGGCTTTGTTCTCAAAAGAAACACCCATTGGATGGTCAAGAGCATTAATCCAAAAGTGTTCCCGCGAGATTGGCGCATATACAGATGTGAAAATCGATGATAGTGTGGATGTTCCTCCTGATGTAGTCGATGGTAATCTCCCTGAACTATTCAATGACGCATTGGATCAAATTTGGAAGGAATGATGTAGATGTTCATTAATTGGCAGCTTCGCCAGATTAACCTGAAAATTGTGTACTATGGACCAGCTTTGAGCGGAAAAACGACCAATCTGGAACAGATACACACTCGTATCGATCCTAACCGGCGCAGCGACCTAGTATCACTCAAAACCTACGAAGATAGAACTTTATATTTTGATTTTCTTCAATTGGAATTGGGAAAAATTAATGGCTTGACTCCCAAAATACAGCTTTACACGGTGCCTGGACAGGCTTTTTATGAGGCAAGCCGCCGCTTGGTACTGAGGGGGGCAGATGGGGTTGTTTTTGTTGCTGATTCAGGATCAAACCGGATTAATGATAATGTTGATTCATGGCAAAACATGAAAAAACATTTAATTTCGCTTGAACTTGATTCGGATAACTTACCCATTGTTGTCCAGTTTAATAAGCAAGATCTCCCTAACGCATTACCCGCACCATTTATGCAGAATATTCTTAACTGTCAGAATTATAAGAATATTATGTCGGTTGCCAATTCCGGTCAGGGGGTATTTGAAACTCTAAAAGCAATTATTTCTGGTGTTGTTTCCAATATTCAAAAAGAAACGATGTAATTTATAGGGAATGTAACAATGGACACCTCTACTTCTTTCACATTAAAAGATCTAAACTTGCTTATTCGGGAAATTAACACTGAAGGATCATTTGTGCATTCTATCTTAAGCGATGACCAGGGATTGCCTATTGTTTCTTCTTTTTCTGATTCGCTTGAATCTGAAAATCAGGCAGCTGTTATTTCCATTATCCAGAAATTATCCAATAAAATTAGTGATCAATTCCAATTTTCGAAAACTTCTGAATTCATCTTGCACGATGTTGATGGAAAATCGCTTATTATCAAGCCATTCGAGGCTGGTGATGCAAAATTAATACTTTCCGTTCTTATTCCAAACCGAAATACACCTTACAGACGGATTACTGGAAAAGCAATCAGACAGATCAAATCACTTTGGGCTTTATAGGAGGGCGCCATGGGTATGCAGGGAAGTTTACATGACATGTCCGTTGCCGATATTATCCAGGTAAACTGCCAGGATAAAAAAACCGCATTAGCAACTATTAAATCAGAAGGAAAAGAAGCCCAATTATATTTCCGGGATGGAAATGTAGTTCATGCAGTAATGGAGTCAACGATTGGCGAGGAAGTTATTTACAACATCCTTGCCTGGGATGAAGGTGAATTTAATATCGATCTGGATGTTGAAAATCCGGAAACCACGATCAAAAGGAATTGGTCGGGGCTGCTGTTGGAAGGCGCCAAACGATTAGATGAGTTATCCGCGAGTGGCGGATTAGAACTAGATCTGGGTGAAACACCGATTGACCAAAAAGAAGATCTGATCAATGGCTTGCTTGAAAAATACCTGAATTCTGGTCATTCCATTGATGCGGTCTGCGTCGTAGGAATAGATGGATTTGTTAAATTCAGCGCAACAAAAAACTTGATAGATCAGGATGTATTTGGAGCTACCGGAGCAGCGGTACTAAATTTAGGGAAACGCTCTCTCGGGTTGCTGCGTATGGATTCATTCTCCCGAACTGTCATAGGCGGAGAAACGACCACTATTCTGATTTCAGTAATTAATCGATATACATTACTGGCAGCGATTTACTCTCAACCAGTACAAAAAATGCAGATTGACTGGCAGGTAATTGACACCCTGATGTCTGATGTAGCTACTCTTCTCTAACGGTGTACCGTACCATCAGGCATGATCGTACCGGTCAAATGTGCTGCGTAAGATAATTGTTCAAATGTAATCTTTGCATCAAGCAAATTCGCCCTCGAGAGGTTCGCACCCTCGAGGTTTGCATTTGTCAATACCGCTCTCTGTAAACATGCAGCAGTAAAATTTGTATTCGTAAGGTTGGCATCAGTAAAATCTACCATGGTCAGGTTGCAACTCATGAAATTGGTTTGGAAGCAGGATGTACGGTTAAGTTTGGCATCATATAGATTGGAAAACGAAAGATCACCCAGATTTAATGTTGCATCATCCCAGTGAGACCATCGTGCTGAAGAATGGATCATCTGAACACCTGTTAGATTTGCTTGCGAGAAGTCGCATTTATCCAGATTCGTCTGGCTGATATCAGCAAAATCCAACCTGGCAGCTGTTAAACTGGCACTTAATAAATTTGCTCCCATCATACTGATTCCACGCAGATCACTCATATAAAAAGATGCATTACTCAGAGTACCGTTGGTGAGATCGGCCAGTATCATTTTTGAACCATTTAATGTGGAACCAATAAAAACCGATCCCTCCCCCAGTGCGCTTCGCACATCAGCATTTTGAATATCGCATCCGCTCAGGTCTGCATACTCAAAATTTGCTGTGTTTAATATCGCTTTCCCAAGTTTTGCGAACCTTAATTCTGCTTTATTGAGATTCGCCCCTATCAATTTAGCTCCAGTCAGCATAGCCATATTCATCTTAGCATTGGATAGCTCTGCTAAAGTTAAATCTGCATACGGTTCAATTTTCTTTCCGTTGATTATCATGGTCATCACCTGTTTTCTATTCTACAGGAATATTTGCAATCTATATGCCATTCCCGATGTGGAGGGGGATTTTTATTATTATATAAAATAAATAGGCATATTTATTGCATTAATATACACGAATATGATGAATGGATGGATATTATGAAACCTACTAGATTAATCATTTCCTCCCTGATCTTTCTCCTGTTTCTTTCTGCCTGCGGAATTGCCCCCTCACAAAAACCAGTGACGGATGACGCGATGCAGACAGAAATCGTGATGCTCCTGACATCCATGGTGACACCAACACCATTACCTCCAGTTATCAATACGCCAGTACCATTAGAACCAACACCTACGCTAAACCCGGCGATGATTCCCGGTGTTTTGGTTACAGCAACCCCAACGCCTGAGATTGAGACGGAAACAGAAGAACCACTCCCCGATTTAGATATCACTCCATCAGAAGCAGAATTAGAACTGATCACCTTTACACCATCTGATAGTGAAGGTGAAGAAATTACAGAGACTCCCGTCCCTGAAGAAACCCAAGACCGGGGTGAACCTGATTATGCAGACACCTTTGAAAATGGTGATGCGTGGTACCTTGGGAAAGATCAGTGGGTTGATTTAAAGGTATCCAGTGGTAACCTGGTAATGATCGGACTTACTCCAACCAGTGGATGGCGATTAACAAAACAAACTCTGCGAAACGGATATATCGAACTAACTGGTAAAATGGCTGAATGTGCTGGCACAGACAGTTTCGGTTTGATGTATCGGGTTCCGAATATGGTCACCGCTACAAGCGGATACTTGTTTGGTATTACTTGCGATGGGAAGGTCTCTTTAAGAAAATGGGATGGCGAGAAAATGTATTCATTAATCGCCTGGAAATCAAGTGATGCAATTAAGACCGGTTCTAATCAAACCAACAAGCTTGGTATTGAATTGGCAGGATCGCAAATGTCAATTTATGTAAACGATACCTTGATTGGTACCGCCAGAGATGGAGATTACACGCAGGGTGGGGTTGGTGTGTATATCAGTGCAAAAGAAACAGACAATCTTACTGCTTTGATGGATGATCTCTCTATCTGGATTGAATAAAATATATTAAAAAATAATCCCTCACTAATATGTGAGGGATTATTTTTTTACCTGTTCGCTTCTACCAGCTCAACCACATCCGGAAAATCTATTTCCAATCTTTTTAGCGTCTCCAGTGTGGGAACTCCGTTCTTATCCCATCCACGTCTCTTATAAACAGCATCAACCAGTTTTTCATATTGATCTTCACGATACTTCCTCAGTGACTTAACCTTTTCATGTACTGGCATGCCTGCTGGATCTACTCCTGCCTGCTCTTTGAGCACTTTATCATAGCGCTCTTCCCTCGATAGATATTCTTCATCGGTCACCGGACCCATAGCCCTGTAAGGCGGGTAATCTGAATCGCGTTTACCAAAGCCCAGTTTCAAATTGAATACCCTCTGGAAATTGTAAACTCTTTCAGATTGCAACATGAGATCCTCAGGGGTTACTTTTATTCCAGTAACACCTTCATATAGCCAGGTATAGTTTTCTACATGCTCAGGCACCTTTGCCGGTTCAGCTGCAGTACGGTTGGATTCCGGAATAATATCATTCCAGGGGAGCTTGCATAAGCCATGCAGGCTGAACCATGTTCTCCATACTGGGAAATAATGAAGTGCTTCGGCTTTGTCTTCAAATGTAGGAATCTGTTTATGAACCATATCAATGAAAATCAACCAGGCATCATCATGTTGGGCTCCCTTGTTAGCCAATGCATAACCACCTTGCTGCGCCAGGGATTCTTTAGTCATATACTCTGAGAATTCAAGCCCTTTAGATTCCATACCGATATCACGTAACAATTTTGGATCAGTGCCATATCTCTCCGCGAAAATCTTTTTCATCGCCCGTACACCCTGGCCGACGACCATTCCAAAACCTTCCCCTTCAGCCATTTGATGTATGAGCGTGATGGCAGCGTCATAGTTTCCCCAGGTTAATTCCAACCCACCAGTTTTATTTTTATCCAGAATTTTTAGCTCGTAACATTCCATCGCGAATGCAATTGAATTTGCGACGGATATGGTATCAATCCCATATGTGTCACAGTAAAAATTCATTTCCAATATTTGCGCTGGGTCAAATACTCCGATATTTGAGCCTAAGCCACCTAAAGTTTCATATTCAGGTCCATCGATGGCAACAATATCACCTTTGTATGGACCTGTTTGCAGATGAAAGTGCGGAACCATGTGTGTACATGCCAATGTGCATCCATACCAGCAACCATCTGGTCCAGAATGATCAAATAGATTCTGCCAGATACCACCTACAATGTTCTTTGCTTTAGAATCAGCCCCGAATTTATAATTATGGACTGGTAACAGATCAAAATCATTCATCACACCGACAAGATAGGGCGTTCCAACCTGTCCCATGTTATTTTGGATTGCGTCAAAATCGGCAATTTCCTTGTTTATCCTTTGACCCGCTTTCCGAAGCAGATCCATATTGGCATTTCCATTGCTGTTTCCACCTAGTTTGGTGTATTTAACTACAATGGCTTTTATCCTTTTATCACGCATTACCCTGCCGGCACCACCACGGGCAGCTTGCTTAATTCGTACTTCCTTCCTGCGCGGGTCATAAAAACTGATGTTCAAACCCGTCATAGGCACATGATTCGCTGCTCTCCCTGCAGATATTACTGAGATTCCCCGCATCTCTTTTTCGTCTTTAGCATACATTTCTGTAAGTAAACGATTTAGTAGATGTGTATCTGTCGGGTCATCTGGAGAATCCTCCAGTGTAATGACGCCATTGTCACCATCAATAAAAATTACCATCTCATTTTTTGCTTTACCCTGGACCTCAATAGCATCAAAGCCGGCAAACTTAAGATAAGGACCAAAATACCCACCAGAATTGCTATCAATAACTGAGTGGGTAAGTGGAGAAACAGTGACAACCGTTGCCTTTCCTGAACCAGGATATTGGGTGATGCCACCGATTGGCCCACCCGTAACTATTAATTCATTTTCATCAGAATCCCACTTAGTACTCCCCTTTACAGCATTCCAGAGCAACCAAAGACCAAATCCCCTGCCTCCTGTAAAAACCCGCTTCATCTGATCTGTAACCGGTTTTTCCAGAATTGTCTCATTATCGAGATTTATGTACAGAGTCCGATTCGCATATCCCCTGACAACAGGTTTGAGTTCATACTCGAATTTTGTTCGGATCTGATGCACAACAGGTTGTGTTTTGTCCAGATTTTCTTCCATATAGTCTCTCGCTTTCATATAGGATTCAATCCCTATTATAATCAGAAATAAATATCCTATATTAGTTCATGGCTACGCGCAATTTTTTAGGAGTTATCTATTGATGCATTCTTTATCCATTCACTACGGGTTTCAGATAATATTCCTGCCAATACCAGATACTTCCTCTCTGGATACGATCTTCCCCCCGGATGATTCTTTACATTTTGTTGATGGTCAAGAAATTATCAACGCTGCCATTTCCAACCCGTTAACAGAAATTGATCTTAATAAATTAAGAAAAGCTAAAACTATTTCAATTGGCATTAATGATAAAACCCGTCCTGTTCCATATGACAAAATGGTACCGCCTGTCCTCGATCTAATAAATAAGATTAATCCCAATAATCCTCAGGTTATATGGATATCTGCAACTGGCACACATACACCTCTGACCCCTGAGGAACTTGATCAACTCCTACCGCAAAAATTGCGCGGAAATACGCAAATAATCAGCCACAATTGCGATGATGAGCCAAATTTAACTTTTCTTGGAACTACACAAGCTGGCACACCAATAAAAATTAATAAAACATTTCTGGATGCTGATTTTAAAATTTTACTTGGAAGCATAGAGCCTCACCATTTCATGGGATACTCTGGCGGTGTAAAAACCGCAGTCATTGGATTGGCAGCTCGAAAGACCATTCGCTTTAACCACGCCATGTTAACCTCACCATTGGCAACAACCGCGTCTTTTGATACCAACCCCTGCAGGGTGGATGTAGAAGAAATGGGTAGATTAATTGGCATCGACTTGTGCCTGAATGTGGTTATGGATGCCGAAAAGCAAATCCGTGCAGCATTTTTTGGGGATCCATACTCCGTTATGACACATGGGATTCAGTATTCCCAAAAAATCAGCCAGGTATCGGTCAAAAACAAATATCAGCTGGTAATCGTATCTTGCGGTGGTTATCCCAAGGATATCAATCTGTATCAAGCGCAGAAGGCGGTTTCAAATGCTGCCATGATAACCGCAGATGGTGGAGAGGTAATCCTATTCGCAGAATGCCGTGAAGGACATGGCAGTAAGCAGTATTTTGATTTTATGCAAGGAATAATAACTGCAGATGAAGTGTTAGAGAAATTTAATAGGAATGGCTTTGAAATTGGACCCCATAAAGCGTATCTCATTGCAAGACAATTAAAAAGAATAAAAATCTCGGTTGTATCAAATATGTCAGATGAACTCCCTAAAAGTCTATTATTAGACCCAATTTCCAGGAATATGGTCGGCCGAAAAATTCAGGGTGCACAAAAGAACGGATCCCGGGTTGCTTTCATGCCATATGGTGTTTCCACTGTTCCCAGGATGGAGGAGGATCATGATTGATGACACGCTTCATAATGACTACTTGGATGGTGATGCTTTTTTATTTGAGGGAAACGACACAGGTATCTTACTCATTCATGGATTTACAGCGACAACCGCAGAAGTAAGGCTACTGGCTGACTATCTCTATTCTGCTGGTTACACCATTCATGCACCATTATTGCCCGGTCATGGAACTTCGGTGCTGGATCTACAGGAACGAACCTGGGAAGATTGGGTTGATTGCGTCGAAAATGGATATCAGTTGTTGAAACAAAAATGCATAAATATCTTTCTGGCAGGTGAATCTATGGGCGGATTACTTGCTTTATACCTGGCAAGTATGCATCCTGAAGCAATAGCAGTATTTGCTTATTCACCAGCGGTAAAGGTGAAAAGGTTATGGTCTGCACAATATCTTCGTTATTTTAAAAGGTTTATCGCCAAGAAAAACATGGATGATGGTCTATTGTGGAAAGGGTATAAATACCACCCGATCAAAGCAGGATATCAACTCTATCATTTACAGAGATTTATGCAAGAAAAATATGAACAAATCCATCAACCTGTTTATTTTTTTCTGGGTGGTAAAGACATTACTATTGATAATATAGCCGTTGAAAAGGTATTTAACCAGCTGCCTTCAGAGAAAAAATCTCTCACTTATTATCAAAATTCTGGTCATTGTTTAATTTTAGATAAAGATTGGAATGATATAGCGCAAACTACAAAAAAAATAATTGAAAGTAGTCTATCAAGTGAGAAAACTGATTGACATTCATTGGGTTATAATCATGTAAGTATTGCAGGATTACCCTTGGAGGAGATGATGACAGATCAAACACGTACCCCCGGAAAAACAACCATCGCACCTGATGTGCTTATTTCAATAGCCAAACTGGCCGCATTAGGCGTTCCTGGTGTCAAAAAATTGAGTGATCAGCCAGCGGATGTTAGCACGATTTTTAAAACCAAGCGGGGTGAAGGTGTAAAAATTGAAGTAGAAAATAATTCTGTCTACGCAGATTTATATCTGGTGTTAGAAGGCGATGTAAAGGTCAGAGATGTTTGTAGAACTGTACAGGACCATGTTTCCAGAGCAATTACCGAGATGGTTGGCATGGATGTGGGTCGAATTAACGTACACGTGGAAGATATTGTATTTTCATTAGCTGAATAATTTATGAAGCCCCGCACCAGAGCACGCAGCATCGCATTGGAAACTCTTTATGAGATGGACCTCTCCTCCCATCAACCCGGAGATATTCTTTCTAACCGCCTGGAAGAATCAAATGTTGATGCTTCCCTTGCTGATTTTGCTCGAAGAATTGTTTTTGGTGTACTGAAACTAATTCCTGATCTGGATTTGATGATAGCCAAACATGCACCCGAATGGCCTCTGGACCAGGTGGCAATTATTGATCGGAATATTTTAAGAATAGCTCTCTGGGAAATGGTTTTTGACCCCTCCACACCTATCAAAGTTGTAATTAATGAGGCGATCGAATTGGGGAAATTATATGGATCAGATGCCACATCCCGTTTTGTAAATGGCGTAATGGGAAGTCTGGTTGATAACCAGAATGAGATCAGGCAATTTTTTGATAAAAAGAAGGACATGATATCTGAGTAAATATGGCTATGCGCAGTTTGCCGTTTAAGCTTGTCATTATTTTTTTCCTTTCAATCATCATATTAATCATATTATCCGGATGTATATCACAAAATAACCTGGACACCGTCAATTCACTGGGCGCCGATATCAAATTCAACGTAACTGCTGACGCCAAACGTTGTCAGGTCACATCGGTTTCTTTGGCGGTTTTCGATCCAACACAAAACCTTGATATTCCTGTCCAAACCATCCCATTGTTTGTTAATGCGGTTGACAATGCTTTTCAAACTACCCTTCGCCTCCCAATCGGCAGCAACTTATACTATAGCTACATTGTCAATAACCAACTCCCCGAAAAATCTCTTTCCAGAGGTTGGCTAACCTTTAGGGCGTATTCAGTTAAAACGCATGCTGAGATATTCGATTCGATATCAGTGTGGGAAGGTTGTAAACCTGTTGAAAATTCGGGTTTGCTGGAAGGGTATATAACATCAAACGGAAATCCAGTGCAGGGTATGTGGGTTAACATAGCCGGTTTATGGTCAGTCTCCCGTTGGGATGGCTATTTTTCTATTTCAGATATTCCTGCAGGAACCCATACAATTACCCTGTTCCATCCGGAAGGTAAATTTTCATCTCAGAATAGCTTAGCAGAGATTGAGGCTGGAAAGACTACCGGTGCAACTTTTGCAATAACCCCTTCAAAACAGGTTCAAATTACCTGGATTGTGTCTCTACCTGAAAATATTTCAACCAAGGAAACGATTAGATTTGTTTCCAATCATCCCAACTATGGCGGTCTAAATTTTTCAGATCAATGGAGGGGCATTACCAGGGCAAGTAGTCTTCCTATCCTATTGAAACACGATGAACATACTTTGTACTTCAGCGGAAAGTTCTATGAGGGCATGGATCTGCGTTATGCGTATTCTCTTGGGGATGGTCTCATCAATCACGAAACGAAAGCTGGAGAAATATTCACCCGGAATTTAATTATTCCTGCAGAAGATACAATATTCCATGACAAAATTGAGTCGTTTTCATCAAACCATTTTTCCGCTAAAACGATATCCGTCTCCGTACCAGCCAATACACCTGATCATGATATCGTATCCATTCAATTTAACCAGAATGGATGGTTGCAACCCATCCCCATGAAAAATATAGGCGATTATCGCTGGCAGTTTAGATTGACTGCAGGGTTTTTAGCCTCCGATCCCATTCAATACCGGTTTTGCAGAAATGATTTATGTGACCTGACGATGGAATCAGATAATAATCAGACGAAGCCGATAATTTATCCATTAGATTTATCAAATTCCTCGGATGTTGACCATACGATCAGTCTATGGCAGTTTATCTCTCCAGACAAAACAACTTTACGGGTGGTGTTCAGACAGGAGATAATGCCCAGATCAGACAATGATTTTCTAAGCGGAATGGAATGGAACTCTTGTTCTTTGCATTCTGCCTCAAGTCATACTATTGAACAAGGAATCCAAGTGTTTCATAATTCCGGTAGTAATATGCTGGTTATCCGACCATTCATTCCGTCCAGTGCAAATCCAACTTCGAAATTGCCATATTCCTTTATAACTGGGCAGTATACGATTGAGAAGGAAAATAACAACCACAATTCTCAAATCAATACCCAGATTGCAGTATTCCCGACCCCGCCAAGGGAAGAGGCAATTCTCGAACCATCTACATACTCTGATTGGTTTACAGACTATCAAAATGCAATGATTGATTACGCAAATCTTCCTGAGATGGATTCTGTGGATATTTTTATCCTTGGGGGAGAATGGATCACGCGTTATCTTCCGCCAGACCCCCGGAATAATTATCAGAGTATCGCTTCCGGCAATGCTGATTCTGATTGGATAAATCTAATTAAAGAAGTTAGATCGAATTTCAAAGGAAAAGTATTCTTTGCCCTACCTGCAGACATTGAATTCTCAGCTCCTCCTCTCTTTCTTGATGAAGTGGATGGTATCTACTACATATTAAATCCGGCGATTTATGCTGATAAAGACCTGAAAAATACACTGATCAATACTATTGATGGACCAATTTTTGAGAATACCCGGATTTATAACAAACCAGCAATCATAGGGTTTCAGGCACCTTCTGTTTCGCAAAAAGTGTTTGAAAAAGTAGCAGAAAATACAATTTCCTGTTCAATTACTGGAAAAACCTGGATGGAATGGCTGGGAAAATATCCAGTTGATTTACAAATTCAAATGAATACATATCAACTGGTTTTAGAAACAATCAATGAACGTAATTGGATTGGTGGTTTTGTATCCCAAGGTAATTATCCGGGATTGAACCAGTATGATTACTCAAGCAGTGTACTGGGAAAACCGGCTTTCGAATTGTTATCCTATTGGAATAAAAATATATTTGATAGCAATTAATCAAAGGAGGTCTCTTGACCAGTCAAAATGATGCAATCTCAGTTCTGGAATACCTGAATAAAAAGGGAATTCGTCCAACCGGAGATCTAATCATTCAACCTGAATCGAATAGTCTGATGCGGGATTCATTAGAATATAAAGAGGGGGTTTTATCTGCTGCGGGCGCATTAGTGGTAAATACAGGCAGACATACCGGAAGAGCACCTTATGATAAATATATCGTTGCAGATAATGATCGCAACTCAATTTGGTGGAGTAAAACCACGAAATGCATGTCTTCTTCGCAGTATGCCCAGATACGTGGAAGATTAGCTCGGCATCTTGAAAAAAGACGTATCTATTTCCAGGAACTATCGATTTGTCGGGCGCCAGAATTCAGAACAAAATTAAACTTGGTCACTGAAACATCCTGGCATAGCTTATTTGCACAACACTTATTCTTGGATTCTTTCCCATCAGGCACAGAAGAGTACCTGATTCTGCATGCTCCATCTTGTAGTGCACATCCAGAAACGGATGGGACAGCTTCACAAGTATTCATCATTTTAAATTTAGATCAAAAAGAAATCATCATTGGCGGAACTGGATATGCAGGTGAATTAAAAAAAGCAGTTTTTACCCTCCTCAATTACATCCTGCCATCCAAAAAAGTCCTCCCGATGCACTGTTCTGCCACTATTGGAGAGCAAGGCGATGTAAGCCTATTCTTTGGTCTTTCGGGAACAGGCAAGACCACACTCTCATCAGATCCACATCGACAATTGATCGGTGATGACGAGCATGGTTGGTCAGATTCTGGAATTTTTAACTTTGAAGGTGGCTGTTACGCTAAAACCATCCGTTTAAGTAAGGAATTTGAGCCGATCATCTGGCATGCAGTTGAACAACCTGATGCCATTTTAGAGAATGTAGTTATTGACTCAAAAACAGGTATCGTAAACTACGACGATAACCAATTAACCGAGAATACTCGTGGAGCTTACCCCCTATCTTCTCTGTCTAATGTCTTTCCCGACCCGGTAGCAAGTCACCCCAACCATATCTTTTTCTTATCCGCAGATGCGTATGGAGTCCTTCCCCCCATCGCGAAACTTAACATTGAGCAAATGAAATACTATTTCCTGGCAGGTTTTACTTCTAAGTTAGGTGGAACTGAGACGGGTTTAAATCAGGCTCCGCAACCTACTTTTTCTGCCTGTTTTGCAGCTCCCTTTTTACCAAGACCACCGATTGTATACTCTGAGATGCTTGCGGAAAAAGTTACACGCCACCAGACAACATGCTGGTTGGTAAATACAGGCTGGTATGGAGGTAGTTATGGTAAAGGGAAGAGATTCCCCTTACCAATTACTCGCAGGATCATTCAGGCAGCAATTAACGGCGAATTAGATAATATACCGATGAATTCTGACCCATATTTCAGATTAAATATTCCACAAACCTGCCCGGATGTACCTGAGGAGTACCTTCATCCATGGAAAAGCTGGAAGAATATCTATGAATATCAAGAACAGGTGGATATACTTTTAGGTGCATTCAAAGAAAACGATAAGACCTTGAAATATCTGCAGGCGAGAGGATTAAGCTGAACTGACCAGCCAGAGAACAAATACAGCCAGAGCGATGAATGGCCCGTACGGAATTGTGCGATAAGGTGAATACTCCTTTTTTGCTACTGTACTGATCAACAACACTGCACTGTATAATCCGCCTAATAGAATAGAAGAAAACAAACCTAGCGTGATGCCTGGATACCCTAGCAAAAAACCCGAGATTGTCGCCAGGGTTACATCACCAAAGCCCAGACCTTCCTCTACAGGTGTACCGCGCCTGGTACTCAGAATTTTTGCGAACCAGATCCCTATAAGATACAAAACCAGCATAGCGATAAAACCAACCAACCCGCCCAGGAGCGTTTTTTCGAGACCATGGTGATAAAACCCCACTACACCGAGGATTAATGCCCCTGCAAGAGAAATAACATGCAAAATCAGGTGATGCTCGATATCAATGACCGTCACAAGTACAAAAAAAGCAAAAATCACCTGATTTTGTAAAGCTAGAGATGGCTGGTTATTAAATAAATACGATATGACAGAAAAAACTACCAGGCAAGCCATATTTATCCAGAAATATCTATTTTTTACCTTACCCCCGCATGCTGAACAAGGATGTAAAAGCACATAATGATTAATTGTATTCGGCTTGGAACAATAATCACAAGCAGATCGTACTAATTTCCGGTACAATGGAAGCACATCGGCAAGGTAGTTAATACCTGC
This sequence comes from uncultured Leptolinea sp., assembly GCA_964648485.1. GTDB lineage: Bacteria > Chloroflexota > Anaerolineae > Anaerolineales > Anaerolineaceae > DAIOEK01. Next base: position 84,142 of record CAZYOF010000006.1, on the reverse strand, counting down.
GCCAAATAACCAACCGGTGATCATACTGGTAAAAATATTAGCATAATCAATCATGGACCTATCCTAAAATACAACCCCCATTATACAGGAGGAATTCATGGAACAATTTGTCATCGAGGGTGGACATCCACTGAAAGGAGAAATGACTCCATCGGGAAATAAAAACTCCACTCTGCCTCTTCTGGCTGCATGCTTGCTCACCAGTGAACCTGTTACCCTGCATAACGTGCCACTTATTAGGGATGTTTTGACAATGCGCGCCTTGCTGGAAAGTCTTGGCGTTAAATTTGAAGAAGTTGGATCACATTCCTGGATGATAACAGCCGATGATATCCGTCCTGCCAATCTTGATCCGGATATTTGCAGAAAGATACGTGCTTCAATATTACTTGCTGGTCCTATGGTTGCGCGGATGGGTGAATTACATCTTCCTCCGCCGGGCGGAGATGTAATCGGTCGCCGGCGTGTTGATACCCATATGATCGCTCTGCAGGCTCTTGGCGCAGATGTCCATTATGACCGGATGTTCCATTTCAAAGCCAAAAAGCTTCGTGGCGCCTCTATTTTATTGGATGAAGCCAGTGTTACAGGTACTGAAAACGCAATTATGGCTTGTGTCCTGGCAGAGGGAGAATCAATTATCAAGAACGCCGCATCAGAACCGCACATTCAGGAGTTATGTCATTTTTTGAATGTCCTTGGTGCAAAAATTGAAAATATCGGTTCGAACACACTCCATATTCAGGGTGTATCAAACCTGCATGGTGGTGAGTTCACTATTGGTCCAGACTACCTCGAAGTGGTCAGTTTTATTGGAGCGGCGGTCGTTACACACGGTTCAATTCGGATCCACAATGCCGGCCATGAGTATCTGGATATGATCCGTCTCGTGATGCAGCGTTTGGGGGTAATCTGGGAAGTGGATGGCAATGATCTCATAGTACCCTCGAATCAGCCTTTAGTAGTTGAAGCAGACCTGGGCGGAGCGATTCCGACCATCAATGTCATGCCGTGGCCAGCATTTCCAACTGATTTAATGAGTATCGCTATTACAATCAGTACGCAATCAAAGGGAACTGTGCTTTTCCATGACTGGATGTACCCTTCAAGGATGTACTTCACTGATAAATTGGTATCCATGGGCGCACAAATTGTTCTTTGCGATCCACACCGTTGTATCGTTCAGGGACCAACACGTTTGTTTCCTGAAAAAATGGAAAGCCCGGATATTCGGGCGGGTATGGCATTGGTATTGGCTGCTTTATCTGCGGATGGAAAATCAACCATCCGCAACATTGGTCAAATCGAACGCGGTTATGAACAGGTTGATAAAAAACTTGCCGCTTTGGGGGCTAAAATCGAAAGAATGAATGGCTAAACAAATTATATAGATACAAAAACCGCCCGGAAGAGGGCGGTTTTTTGCTTTTAATGGGTTTCTGCAACTACATCTAGAAATTGTGTCACGGTATCTCGAATGGATGATTCGGGTGCTGCACCTACCTGACGATGGATAATTTTCCCCTGGTAAATAAATAACATGGTAGGAATACCTTGAACGCCATACCGTGTAGCCCAATCAGGGTTTTCATCGGTATTTACTTTCGCAATCAGTAATTTTTCATTCAATTCTTTCGCCAGCTTTTCTAGAACGGGCGCAATCATTCTACAAGGGCCGCACCAGGGAGCCCAAAAATCTACGATCACAGGGAGAGAGGCTTTTAGAACAGTTTCTTCAAATTCAGCATCCGTAACTTGTATTGGATAAGACATAGAATAATCTCCTTATTTTTACTCCCATAATTATAGTAAAAAGTCTCATTTTATGTTGACAATTTTAATAAGTAATTTCAATAAAAAAATGCTTCAAATTTGTTGTAAAATGTTTTTTATGGAAATCCAAATAGCAGTTGCAAAGACAAATAAATATGCCTCCATTGAAAGCGGAGATACACTCGAGGTAGTTGAGCGACCCAATGGTGGTTTATCCGTTGTTCTTGCAGACGGACAAACATCCGGAAGAGGCGCAAAAGTAGTATCGGGAATGGTTGTCAGAAAAGTAATTGCATTACTGGCTGAAGGTATTCGTGATGGCGCTGCAGCGAGAGCAGCTTCAGATTACCTGTTTACCGAACGGAATGGAAAGGTCACAGCAACATTAAATATTTTTTCCATTGACTTCCAGACAAAAACTCTGGTTATTACCCGGAACAATCCCAGCCCGGTTTATATTGGCTATGAAGATCATATCGACTGTTTATCCAGCCAGAGTCAGGCTATTGGCACCTCCCGCAATTTACGACCAATCATCACAGAAATACCATTTTCAGTAGGCTTAACTGCTGTAATGTTCACAGACGGATTGATCACTGCCGGTGAGCGGAAGGGTGAAAAGATGGATATCCAAACTGCTTTGGGTGGATTGCTGGAAGAGCAAAACCCTCCAGCGCATGCTATCGCAGATGCTTTGCTTGCCCAGGCGCTCCGGCTGGATGATAACCGTCCAGCAGATGATATTAGTGTTGTGATTCTTCGTATTATGGAAGAAAATTCAGACGAAATCAGGCGAATGCTCGTCCGATTACCTGTTCCAACTCTATTTCAATAATATGAAACCTGGCACGGCTTACAAGATTGGTTTAGTAGGTCCGTGCGGAGCGGGGAAAACCACTCTATCCAACATGCTAAATGCGCTGGGAATATCCTGTCAGGCGATTGCCCAGGAACATTCATTTATTCCTGATATGTGGAAGAAAATTACCAACCCCGAAATTCTGGTTTATCTGCATGCTTCGTATGATGTAACGATGAATCGTAAGAAATTTCATTGGACGGAAAAGGAATATAACGAACAAATACACCGTCTTTCCCATGCCAGATCGCATGCCGATGTATTGATTCAGACAGATACAATTTCTGCACAAGAAGTTCTTGCGAGAATACTAGATTACATCCAATTTGGTGAGAAGACTGACCCTACTCATCCTTCTTTAAAAAAGGTATAATATTTGAATCCGCCAGCTCATTGCTGGCATTTGTGTGAATTTGGAGGTTTACCGCATGAATCGACGCAATTATATAATTCTCGCTGCAACGATCCTCCTGGTCGCATTGGCTGTATGGATTGATTTACCCGGAAATCCGGGTATAAAAATCGGCAGCTTCCAACGATCACTGGAAACTCAACTTGGTTTGGATCTGCGTGGAGGGCTTCAGGTGTTACTCGAAGCTGACCTACCCGCAGACACACCTGTTGATCCACAATCTCTTCAGGATGCCAAGCAGATCATCGAAAGCCGAAGTAATGGTCTCGGTGTCAGTGAAGTTGTATTTCAGGTCGCAGGCAACCGCCGCATTGTGGGTGAATTTCCTGGATTGACCAATGTAGATGAAGTTCTTGATGTCCTGAAACAAACTGGTCAATTGGAATTCGTTGATATGGGATCCAATCCTGTTCCGGAAGGGACAATCATTAAAACTGATTTTGGCCAATCTTCTGAGACCACTGACCCAGCCACAACTGACGGAACGGGTGATCAGGTTTTCAAAACCGTTATGACAGGTACAGATTTGAAAACAGTTGCCGTTAGCCGTAACCAGGTAGGCCAATATGTGGTAGATTTCACCCTCAAACCGGATGGCGCCAAAATTTTCAAAGACTTTACAACAGCAAATGTTGGTAAATACCTGGCGATCGTATTAGATAAACGGGTAATTTCGACCCCGGTGATTAATTCTGCTATTACTGAAGGCGCCGGTCTGATTGAAGGTGGTTTCACCCTTGATTCTGCCAACGCCCTTGCCATTCAACTCCGCTACGGTTCTCTGCCCGTACCACTCAAAGTTGTTGAAAGCCGCATTATCGGGCCTACATTGGGCGAAGACTCCCTGAACAAATCACTGATTGCCGGAATTATCGGATTGATTATCGTGATGTTATTCATGGCTATCTACTACCGGTTACCTGGTTTTACTGCAATCATTTCTCTTCTCGTATTTGCAACATTAACTTTTGCTTTATATAAGCTAATTCCTGTAACGTTGACCCTTCCGGGTATCGCAGGACTATTATTAAGCACAGGCTCAGCCTTAGATTCAAACATTCTGATGTTTGAACGATTAAAAGAAGAAATTTTAGCAGGCAGGACTTTGAAACAGGCTGCTCAATTAGCATGGACCCGTGCCTGGCCATCCATCCGTGACTCGAACATCGCTACCGTGATTACGTGCGTGATTTTGTTCTGGTTCGGTTCATCATTTGGTGCCAGTATTGTCAAAGGTTTTGCTGTAACCCTGATCCTTGGTGTAGGCGTATCACTTCTGTGTGCTTACTTTGTAACCCGCACACTACTCGCCCTGTTCTTGGATTGGTTCAAACCCACAAACCTGCCCCGCTGGTTTGGTTTATAAGAGGATGAAATCATGAATATTATTGGAAAACGAAACATCTTCTTTGCAATATCCCTGATCGTAATTTTGCCCGGTTTTATTCTCCTGGCAATTAAGGGTTTACCGTTATCCATCGATTTCACCGGTGGAAGTTTGCTTGAATTAGCTTTCAAATCAGGTACTGCGCCGGCTCCGGCACAGGTAATAGAAATTTACACGCAGGCTGGTTATAAAGACGTCCAGGTACAATCTACAGGCGATGACAGATTAATCATCCGGTCTGAATATCTTGAAGACTCCGCCAGGCGTGATTTGATTTCTACAATGGAAACCAGCTTTGACGATCAAATCGAAATCCGCAGTGCCGATAGTGTTGGTCCGACGGTAGGTAATGAAGTTGCCACCCGGGCTATGGGAGCAGTCGCTGTCGCGGCTCTGGCAGTTGTGATTTATATTGCCTTTGCATTCAGAGGGATTCCGCATGCATTCCGCTATGGCATCTGTGCCATTATTGCCATGGTCCATGATGTTGCAGTAGTAATCAGTTTGGCAACCATAGGCGGACATTTCTTTGGATGGCAGGTTGATTCCCTGTTCCTGACAGCGTTGTTAACAGTCATTGGTTTTTCTGTCCAGGATAAAATTGTCGTCTTTGACAGAATTAGAGAAAACTCGAGTATTTACCGAAAGCTTCCCTTTGAGACGCTGGTCAACCATTCCATCGTGCAAACTCTGCAGCGCTCAATCAATACACAACTGATGACCGTCGAGTTCATGTTGCTTGCACTCGCTCTGTTTGGCGGAGTAACATTACGGGAATTTGCAATAATTTTGCTGGTTGGATTGTTCTCAGGTACATATTCATCCATATTTATTGCTGCATCAACACTGGTTGTATGGGAAAACAAGTCTTCAAAGGTAAAGGCAGCTGCTTAGTTTTTTCAATCAGCCAAAATTCGGGTAAAATGAACAATATGTTCACCGAATTGCTCAACCAACATCTGGTGATAGAAATAAAAACTACCATTGTAGCTATATAAGCACATCAACCGGGTTCTGCTTTCCAGAACCCGGTATTTTATTATCTCAGAGGAGAGCAGCATGCGTAAAGAAGTGATCTTAATCACCGGCGTAAACGGAGAAATTGGTCATGGTCTTGTGGAATATCTTTCCCAGAATAAATCCGCCGATATTCTGGGTTTGGATGTGCAGCCACCAGATGAATTAATGCGAGATTGCTGCGGAACCTTTATTCAGGGGGATATTCTTGACTTAATGCTACTCGGCAGGCTGGTAGGAGAATATGAGATTAAGACCATCTATCACCTTGCGTCAATTTTATCTACGAAAGCTGAATTCAACCCTGAAACTGCCCATAAGATCAATGTTGAGGGCACATTAAACTTACTGCGCCTTGCAGTAGAACAATCACAATGGCAGGGCAGACCGGTGAAGTTCATCTATCCAAGTTCTATTGCAGCCTACGGATTCCCAACCCTATTAGAGAAAAATAACGCCGGGAAAGTGGTCGAACATCAATCAGATTTTCCAACAACCATGTATGGTGTGAATAAACTTTACTGTGAGCACCTGGGGAGATACTACTCGAAATATTACAAACAACTCTCTGCCGACCGTGATAGATATATCTACGTTGATTTTAGATGCATACGTTTCCCCGGGTTAATCAGTGCTGTAACCATTCCCACGGGGGGCACCAGTGATTATGGACCGGAGATGCTACATCACGCAGCACAGGGAAAACCATACAAATGTTTTGTCAGACCCGATACAAAATTACCTTTTATGGTTATGCCCGATGCGGTGAAATCATTAATTCAACTGGAAGCAGCGGAGCGTGAAAACTTATCACAACTTGTCTATAATGTCACAAGCTTCAGTCCTACGGCACAAGATTTTTACGAATACGTAAAAGGTGCGTTCCCGTCTGCCGAAATAGATTTTAGCCCAGATGTAAACAGGCAGGCGATTGTAGATTCATGGCCGGCAGAGTTAAATGATCAGGCAGCAAGGAACGATTGGAACTGGAAACCGGATTACGATCAGACCATTGCATTCAATGATTACCTGATACCAGCGATCAAAACCAGGTATAACGTATAGTATTGCCTGCGCAATATTCATACTTATGCTATCATTATTGCAGGAGGGGTCATGGAAGATCAGGTAAACACAAATGGAAATCGAATAGCAGATGATGAAAAATCATCACTGGTTATGGTTTATACCAATTATCTACTCTGCTGGGGTGAGGTAATAACAAAAGAATTAATTCGTGTGAGCACCTGGCTGCGGACAAATGCAGCTCCGGATCATATAACCCTTTATAATGCACGAGTTTTGCAAGTTCAACAATCCGCCCCACAAAAACCTATCGGGTACCGTGAAATGCACGTTCCATTACCTCAAATTACAGCATTTCACCTAATGCCGCCAAATCATGACCCCCTGGATTATGATCCGCGCGATGGATTGCGTAAACTTGAACCAATAACTGCAATGGTGGGACCGTATAAATTTGATGGAAATTTATTAATAGCTGAAAAAGCGACTGTTCAGAAATATCTCGAAGTAACCAAAGAGATATTTACTTCGTTGTATGATGCTGAGATCACCTATCCTATGGTTACTACTTCTGGAAAATTGAAAGTACCATTTCTTATCTTCCGGTTCAACGATGCCCTTTTAGCCAGTTCAACGACGCCGGAACAGCAATGACGAACTAATATATAGACAACACACGAAATTTATAAAGACACCTCTTTGATAGTAGAAACCAATCAAGGGGGGTCTTGTTTATATATATATTTCAGGTTTATTATTTTAACAGATCAATTGCTGCCAATAGTCTTTGATTAATAATTTCAGAACCTAAGATTTCCATGCTTTCGAATAATGGAGGACTTACTTTTTTACCCGTTATAGCTACGCGCAATATTCCAAAAACCTGTCCGGCAGAATATCCCGAGCTTTCTACATAATCGCGCAAAGCCGGTTCACTTGATTTCAAAGTCAATGGTTTTATTCCTTTGATAATCTCGTAAGACTTATTAAGAACATCCAGCGTTTCAGCCTTATTCATGTTTTTGCCAAGCAGATCTTCTTCTAAAGGTGATACATCTTTAAAAAAGAAGTCGCAAAAATCTACCGCATCATCCAGAGTGGATAGTCTTTCCCGAATAATGGGTGAAATCTTTATGAGAGTTGGTTTATCTGCAGATATGCCTGCCTTTTCAAGGTAGGGAAATACTTTTTCCGCCAGCGTTTCATCAGATAATTGACGGATGTGTAATCCATTGAAGTAATCAAATTTTTGAAAATTTATTGCAGCTGGTGATGGATTCAAATGTTCAAGAGAAAACTTTTCGATCAAATCTGCTAACGTAAAGTATTCCGTACGATCGTCATAACTCCACCCCATTAGTGCAATCCAGTTAACCACTGCTTCAGGAAGATAACCTAATTCTTCCAGATCTTTGATAAAAATCGAATAGCCATCTTTCATCACATCTGCCGCTTCCCGCTTGCTCATTTTCCCTTTACCGCTAGGTTTCAGGAAAACGGAGAGATGCACCCAGATTGGTTCTTCCCAGCCAAACGCGCGGTGGATCAGCCCGTGCAGCGGGAACGTTGGGAGCCATTCAGAACTGCGAATCACGTGGGTAATCTTCATCAGGTGATCATCCACCGCAGCTGCCAGATGATACAATGCCCAACCATCCGATTTAACCAGGATGTAATCATCCAGATATTGGTTCTCAATTGTAATATCACCTCTTAAAAGGTCTTTTACAGTAGTACTGCCTTCTTTGGGCATCTTAAACCGGATTACATGCTTCTCACCGGATTTTACCCTCGCTCGTGCTTCTTCCAGTGGAATGTTCCGGCACAGTCCATCGTATCGCATGGTTTCTTTACGCTTTTGCTGTTCCTGCCTTACTTTTTCAAGACGGTCGGGGGTGCAAAAACAATAATAGGCATGACCGCTTTCAATAAGCTTTTCCGCGTACTCACGATAGATCTCTTTTCGCTCTGATTGGCGGTATGGTCCGTAGGGTCCTCCCACATCCGGACCTTCATCCCACTCGATGCCCAGCCATTTCAAACAACTGACAAATTCCTCTTCTGCGCCCTCAACATATCTTCGTTTATCCGTATCTTCAATTCTTAAAACGAACTGACCACCTGTTTTTCGGGCTATTAAGAAATCATACAGTGCTGTGCGTGCACTGCCCAGATGCAAATGACCGGTTGGTGATGGCGCAAATCTTACTCTATATGGCTGTGTTGTCATATTGTAGTGCTCCTTAGAATTCTAGAGGTTTCTGACGTAAGACTACGCTCTCAACCAACCCAATACCCAATAAAAGCGATAGGAGAGAGCTGCCGCCGTAACTGATGAATGGAAGTGTTAACCCGGTAACCGGAATTACTTTTAAATTTACCCCCATATTAACGGCTGCCTGAAAAAACATCAACATACCAAAACTATATGCGATTAAAGCCCCAAATGTATCATGTGCCAGATTTCCAGCCCGCAAACAACGGATGATTACGAATACTAGAAGTGCAATGACGAGCACAGTTCCTATAAAACCGAATTCTTCTGCCATGGCTGAAAAAATAAAATCAGTGTGTCGTACTTTCAAAAATCGTAACTGCACCTGCGTACCATGCCCATATCCCTGTCCAAGCAGTCCGCCAGACCCAATACTGATCAAAGCCTGCTCAACATTATAGGCATTACCATATGTAGCATTTGGATCGGGAATTAGGAAGGTGAGAATCCGTTGCTGTTGATATGGTTCAAGAAATGGAAATGCAACAAGCCCGCCAACAAAGCCAATAAGTATCAAGTAAAAGATATATTTTGGCGGTAATCCCGCGATCCATATCATGATGAACCAGATAACTACTAAAACGATTGTTGTAGATAAGTTAGGCTGTAGAATAATCCAGATAGCAAATCCGCCAACAATCAATATGCTTTTGATAATCCACTTTATATCACGTGGAGAATTTTGCGTACGCGAAAAATAATCAGCCAATACAAGAATAAGTACCACTTTTGCCAGCTCTGATGGTTGTATATTTACTAAACCGGTTTCAATCCATCTTGCTGCACCAAAAGTTGCCTGAGATGTAACAAAAACTACAACCAATAAAAGGAAAGTTCCAGCATACATCACCCGTGTAATCGATGCCCAATAGTGATAATCCACAATCGCGATACCAATCATCACTACCAATCCAATTGCTGCAAAGACTATCTGCCGGGTAACATAACCTTCCAATTCCTGGTTGCCCGCAATAGCCGACTGGATCATAGCTACACCAAAGATGATGAGAATAATGACAGCGCCAAACAACCAAAAATCGAAGTGACGCCAAATTTCACGTTTTATCACAAAATACCTTTCAGATTATCTACGCTTCTGGTATAGAGGTATGTTCATTACCAGTCTTTGTTCCCGTCCGACCTGTTCCATTTCAATTTCAGCATTTTTTTGATCGATCTCAAGGTAACGGGATATAACCTGAATTATTTCATTTTTCAGGTTTTCCATTTGTCCAGCTGGAAGGTTCGTTCGATCGTGCACCAAAACAAGCTGAAGTCTCTCTTTTGCAGCGTTTGCACTGGTATCCCGTTGGAATACTTTATTGAAAAAGGAAGACATGTTATTTTCCTCCAGCCTTCATCATCCCAATCATCTTATTGATAAGTGATTCTTTCCCATCCAGATTTTGCAGAGGAACTGATTCCCCATTCAGTCGGCGGGCAATATTCATAAAGGCAATGCCTGCTTTATTTTTTGAATCCAGGGCTACCGGCTGTCCACGGTTTGTAGCAATCACCACGGCTTCATCTTCAGGTACAATCCCAATCAGTTCAATAGCCAGCAATTCAATAATATCATCTGCACTGAGCATATCCCCGCGTTTGACCAGGTTTGTATTAAGGCGATTAATTATGAGATGCGATGGTCCTTTTTGTTCAGCTTCAATAATTCCGATAATTCGATCCGCATCTCTTACAGCAGATACTTCTGGGTTTGTCACTACCAAAATAAAATCTGCTGGAGCAATTGCATTTTTAAAACCGCGTTCTATTCCGGCAGGTGAATCGACAATAATCCAATCCACTTCTGGTCGGAGTTCATCACAAAGTCGAACCATATCACTGGGAGATAATGCGTTCTTATCTCTGGTTTGAGCCGCTGGGATTAAGTAAAGATCAGGAAATTTTTTATCGTGGATCATTGCTTGTTTTACTCTGCATCGACCTTCAACAACGTCAACAATATCGTAGACTATGCGGTTTTCCAATCCCATAACAACATCTAAATTTCGAAGACCGATATCTGCATCAATGCAGACAACTTTATACCCAAGGTCAGCCAGTGCAACCCCTATGTTTGCAGATGTGGTTGTCTTTCCTACGCCTCCCTTACCTGATGTAACCGTTACTACTTTTGCTGCCATGTAATCACCTTTTTTTAAATTTTCCAACTGTCAATTTTAATTGAATTTGCACTAATAAGGGCTATTTCCGGGTGTTTATCTTTTTTTTGCTTTTCATTACTCATGGTTATTCCTGCAATAGAGAGCCTGGCGTGAGAGAAATCAAATGCTATGATAAATGCATTCGTATCCCCATTTGTACCGGCATGAACTTCTCCTTTTACTTTCCCCCAAACCAGAATACTACCTTCGGCTGATACACATGCACCAGGATGGATATCTCCAATGATGGTAACATGACCTGGGTAATGCAGTGTTTGTCCGCTGCGAATTGGTTTTTGGATAAATGCTCCTGATAAAAAAGTCTGAGTAGAAGTGGTTTTAGGGCTGCTCAAAGATACATTTTGAGAATTAAGGATGTTGATTCCCAGTAATCTGGCGGTTTCCTGTGTAGATGCATCATCCGTCTCGATATCCGTAAGTGAGATCGAATAATCAGAGAGCTTATCTTTTATCTCAAATAATTCCTTGGAATTTAACTTATGCTCTCGCAGCCCCAAAATGATTTTTGCGCCGTTCAAGAATGTGGCATTATTCTGTACATACTCCATTAACTTGGATCGTTCTTCTTGCCATTCATTACTTCCTATTTGGAAATAAACTTTATCGGCAATCCCTTTTACCTGAATTTTCTGGCTCATGCTTCTCCTGACCTACTGAGGTGTCCCGGTATTATCAATCGCTTTTAACTCATACCATGCCTTCAAAACTTCTTTTACGATAGGTCCAGCTACACTTGCACCTTCACCACCGTTATATACAAAAGCAACAACCACTATCTCTGGGTCATCATATGGTGCATAACCAGCGTACCAGGCATGTGTTGGCCAGTTACCAGGCTTACATAAATCTTTTGCACGGGCTACATCATCACAGTATTCTGCGGTTCCGGTTTTTCCGGCGGTCGGATTTGGCTGCCAATCTGCCATTTCTTTTGCCATGGTACCCGATAAAACTACTTCACGCATCCCTTCTTTAGCTTTCTCAATTACCCAAGGTTGGACGGTAATCTTCTTGGTAGTTGGGATATTACCTTCATAGACAGTAATGACCGGATCTTTGGTGATGTCATGGATCATAACCGGTTCAAATGGTTTGACAACATTTCCTTCATCATCCAGATAATCATGAATGATAGTGGGTTTCATCATTTTGCCATCATTTGCCAGTGTGGCGAATGATTCAAGAACCTGTAGCGGGGTTGTCAGCACATATCCCTGACCCATTGTGGCAATATAAGTATCACCGGTTGACCAGTTTTCGCCCAAATTCAGCCTTTTCCAGGCTGGATCTGGAACCAGACCATCTTCTTCACCGGGCAATTCGATTCCCAGTTTTTGACCGTAACCGATAGCCCTGGCATATTCTGCCATCCGGTAGATTCCCAATCCCTCAGGAACCTGATCCTGGTAACCCCCACCAATTTTGTAAAAATATACATCACAAGATTGTGCTACTCCAGTGATGAAATCAACCATCCCATGACCGGCTTTGTTATAGCAAACATACTCCCTGGGGCTCCCCGGATCATTGGGGAAGTATTTCTCAAGAATTGTTATTTTTCCCAGACAGTCCACCTGTTTTTCGGGTGTGACTACACCCTCATTAAGTGCACCAATCGCTGCTGCCATTTTATAAACTGACCCGGGTGGGTGTTCAGCAGATATCGCATGGTTAAATAAAGGTCTGAAAGGCTGATTGATAATCTGGTTGTAATAATCTCCCGGAATCACTCGAGCCATTCGGTTATTTTCATAGGTCGGATAATTGACTAAAGCCAATATCTCGCCAGTTTTAGGGTTCATAGCGATCACAACGCCATTTTGAGATCGAAGTTCGTTCAAATGGGTATTCCAGAAATTGATCATTCTGGTTAATGCAGTTTTTGCCACCATTTGCAAACGGGTATCAATAGTCAGTCGCAAGCTCAAACCGGGTTCAGGTTCAATCGGCTCTGCAATGTTCCGCATTTCCTGTCCTGCAACATCCACCTCAACCACTCGTTCTCCATTCTTTCCCGCAAGGGTATCCTGCATGTAGGCTTCTACACCTGCATAACCGACCTTATCTCTACCCGGAAGAAAACCTTTATCTCTGTATTCCTGCGCAAATGCCGCGGGAATCGGACCTAAAAATCCGATGACTTCGGATGTAAGTTCTCCGGTGGGATAATCACGTATCGGGTTTAATTCAACACCAACACCTGGCCAATCAGCCTTGTGTCCTTCAACAATGAGGGCGGTTTTTTCATTTACGTTACATTTAATTTGCACAGGGTTATATGGCCAGTTGGAATCTGCAATTAAAACGATTTGTTCAATACCCAAATCCGTTTCACAAGGTGTGAACATACGGACAATTTCATCATTGATTTCGCCATTACTTACTGGCACATCTATCAATTCGCTTAATTGCCTGAATACATCCTGCACTTCCCCCTCATCTGCTGGCAGATAGGCAGGGGTGATAACCACGTTGTAAGAAGCTATGTTCCGCGCGAGAATAGTCCCGTTACGATCAAAAATCATCCCGCGTGTTGAAGGAATTGTGATACGAGATGTGCTGTTGTTGATAGCCTTCTGAAGGTATTCATCCCCCTGTATCACCTGAAGATTAAACAGCCTGATCGTATAAAATACCAGTACAAAAGCGATAACCGCATAAAATGCAATAATTCGCCATTTTTCTAATACTCTGTTTTCAGTAATTGTTTGTTTCATATAGTTTCAACCGGATAAACTGAATCGACAATGTCTTTTATGATTAGGAAGATTGGTATACCAAAAAACATGTTTAATGCACAACTCGGTAAAACGACTTTGACAAAACTTTCCGCAAATGGCAGGCTGGCTTTAAAGATATTAATAGATAGAAAATTCAAACTAAGGGTAAATATAGTTGCTATAAAACTAGCCAGAATCATGGTAATCAAAGGAATATTCCATAACCGGAATTTTACACTGGATGCCATATACGTTACCATTAGATAACCAGGAATGATTGCAATAAATGGTGTGGCCGAAATTATACTGACAAATATTCCACCTGTGAAAGCCCACCAGAGAACCTTTCTATCCGGAGCCTGTAGAGCCCATGCAAGTAAGACCAATAATACCAAATCAGCCGTACCATAGGAAACATTCAATCTGCTGATAACTGCGGATTGAAATATTACAATAATTGCCAGAATCGGGATTCCGAGTATTGTTATCACGGTTTATGGGATTGTTGTTGGGATAAGAGGTGAAATATCAAGGGGGCGGAAATTTGTGATAACAAGAACAACGCTTAAATTTGCAAAATCGACAACCGGTTGCACGGTGGCATTTTGAAACAGCGCATTATTCTCTTGCTGAATACTGGTTAATTGTCCAACCATGATATTTGCCGGATACCTGCCCCCTAAACCCGATGTTAATACGACCTCGCCGGGTAATACTTTAAGGTCTTGCGGGATAAAGGTAATACCGATTTCACCGGTAACAGAGCCAGACATCGTTACTTCTGTGTTGCTGGATTCCAGAACTACATTTACTATGGATCCAGGGTCATTGATTAATAAAACCCTTGATGCGCCTGCGGTAACCGCATCAATTGTTCCAACCAGACCATTCTGGGTTACCACGGGCATACCACGTTTGATCCCGTCATCAGATCCATGATTGATGATGATGTAATGTAAGAATGGGCTCGGGTCACGTCCAATCACGCTACAAGCAATATACTGATTTTCAGGGTTCTCACGGGCAAAATCGAGTAAAGCGTATAAAACCTTACTTTCATTAATTTGCTGTTGGAGTTGGATAATTTCTGTCTGCAAACGAGAAATTTCTGCTTCCTGTTCCAGGTTTCGCTGTCTAAGGCTGGCTACATCTCGCGGAACGGTTAGAAAGTCCATAATCGCTGTAAATCGGGTGGATATCCAGGTTTGGATATTAACCAGCGGTTGCATAGATTGATTAACAATGGGATTGACGTAACCACTTAATGACAACAATAATACTCCTGAAATAACTAAGATCAGGATTCCCGTGCCAGCATATCGGGGGAAAAAACTTTTCATATCACACTGAATTCACTGAACGACTATTTTAGCTACCGTCGTGTGGAACTTCGTTCTACAGGCACCAGGAAACGACTGAATTCATCCAGGTTTTCCAGAACCATTCCTGCGCCACGTGCCACACAGGTAAGGGGATCTTCCGCGATCCATACCCGTAACCTGAGTTCATCACTCAAACGTTCTGCTAAGCCTTGAACCAGAGCTCCTCCGCCAGCAAGGCAGACACCGGTTTCTAGTAAATCTGAGACAATCTCTGGTGGAACTTCATCCAAAGCGTCTTTGATGGTATCAATAATCACCCTGATGGAATTTGATAGCGCTTCGCGAATTTCAACTGAAGATATTTCAAGTGATTCCGGTAGTCCAGTCACCAGGTTCCTGCCGCGAATCGTCATAGTTTTTTCAGTTTGGAGTGGATATGCTGAACCAATAGCTATCTTAACCTGTTCAGCCATTAATTCTCCTATGAGCAGATTGTACTTGTTTCGTAAATACGCAATGATATCCTGATCCATTTCATCACCGGCAACGCGCAGTGACCTGGAAACAACTACCCCGCCCATCGAAATAACAGCAACTTCAGTCGTCCCACCACCAATATCCACAATCATGGAGCCACGAATATCAAGAACTGGCAATCCGGCTCCGAGCGCTGCAGCAGATGGTTCTTCAATCAGATAAACTTCCCTTGCCCCGGCTGCCATGGCAGCATCATAAACCGCGCGTTTCTCGACCTCGGTGGCACCGGAAGGAATACCGACCACGACACGCGGTTTGGGTAAGGGCACAATACTTTGCTGATGCGCTTTATAAATGAAATACTCAAGCATTGCCTGGGTTATTTCGAACTCTGATATGACTCCATCTCGCATCGGGCGAATAGCTAAAACATTTTGTGGTGTTCGCCCTACCATCTCTTTCGCCTGTAAACCAACTCTTTGAGGTTTACGAGTACGTTTTTCGATGGCTACCCAGGATGGCTCATTAACAACAATGCCTTTACCCCTAACATTAACCAGAGTATTTGCTGTACCCAGGTCGATGCCAATATCGAGTGAGAAAAACCCCAGAAACCAATTGAGGGGATTAAATGCCAAAGGTTGCTCCTCAGAAAATCCTTGATGTTATGCGGCAATACTCGCCGGATTATACCATATGCAAACAGGTCAACATACACTTAATTCTATTTTAACTAATTGTCTGTTTTTCTATATCATATTGAATTCTGGCAATTTTTTCCATTGATTTAGGGACTATTTACTTTGTAATGCTGATGCAACTTCTTCGATATCTTTTGAAAAGGGAATCCACCGAATACTACTATCTGCAATATTTTCCCGTTCGGTTTCATCGGTAGTAATTATTTTCCCAAATGATCTTTCATCCAATGCAGCTATTTGGATATGCATTCCCCTCATCCGGATCAACTCTGCGGTAGTTAGCACCTCTTGAGACAATCTGGGAGTAACCAACCAGACGTAAGAACCTCGAGGTAATGAATGTAATTGAAATTTAACGACAGATGCCAAAGATATATCGCCCTTCCCTTCGGAAATCGCCAGTGTTTCCAGGACTTTAATTAATTGTCTTTCTCCTCTCTCTGCAGCCAGTAATTGCCAGTCCTGATCTCTGGAAATCAGGCCAACATTATAGTTTCGATGGATGTAATAATTTGTCAGAGAGGCAGCAATGGCACAAAGGTAATCCATGGAAGATGGTACGATTTCCCTGGGGGATCGAAAATCCATCATCCAGTATTTTTTAGGAATTAATTCTTGTATGGAATCCCATTGAACATCAGCTGCCATATCGACGATGATGAATACATTTGCCTGCGGATCATAATCAAATTCTTTTATGATCAGTTTGTTCATCCGGGCGGTAGAAAGCCAGTGAATTTTATTAAGTGGTTCACCCGGATGATATTCATCAATGCCTGCTGCAAACGGGGTAATTTCATTTGTTTTCCTTGAAATCGGCTTACCACCAGGTAAGAATCCGGATGGTTCATCCAAATCATCGATATCAAGGATTAATGGGGTGACTAAAATATTTTGCTGTGCTTCTATTTGGATCTCCCGTTGAAAAATGCCTAATAAATCTCCGGACCTGATAATGGTTGGACCCAGTTTGTAAAATCCTCTTTTAAATACCTGGATATAGGTGATAAAACTTCGTTTTTCAGATCTGCCGATTCGAGTGAGAACTCTTGAATTTGCAGAAAATGGTATCATCGATACGTCTACAATTTCCAGCCAGACTTTATATAAAAATGAATTGTTATATATCTCATACACCTCGCGTAAATAACCGCCTGCTTCAATACGATCATCTCTGGATAATCTTACTAAACTCAAACCATGAAGAGAAAAATATGTCCAAAGAAAACTTAAAACAAAGATTCCCACCCATAAAACCATAAGGCGGAAAACCATCAATTCGTTGATGAAAATGGATGCTGCGGATGTAATTGCAACAACAGCCATCACAGTCCAAAAAGAACGTCCAATTTTCATAATCTACTTCTTGAACGATACATCCCCCGGTACAGGTGTGCTGGAAATAATCTCGTGAAGGATCTGTTCCGGTGTCAGATGAGCTATCCGTCCCTTTGGACTGATCACAATCCTGTGACTCAGAAGCGGAACAAAAAGGGAGCGAATATCTTCTGGTAACACGAAATCTCTGCCATGGATTGCAGCTCTGGATTGGGATGATCGATACAATCCAAGGCTGCCCCTGGGACTTGCTCCCAGGTAAATATCTTCATGATTCCGGGTGATGTGAATAAGATCAGCGATATATTTCATGATCGAATCTGATACAAAAACCTCTTTTACTGATTCCTGTGCTACAGATAGTTCTTGTTGAGATATCACTTTGTCTAGTTCGCTGATTGGATGCGTGATCTTCTGTGATTCCATGATCCGTATCTCATCACCTGTGGTCGGATAACCAAGTTGGACCTTCATCAAGAACCGGTCTAATTGAGCTTCAGGCAGTGGAAATGTACCTTCATACTCAATTGGATTCTGTGTAGCAAGAACCATGAAAGGAATGGGCAGGGAATGACTGACACCATCCACTGTGATTTGTTTTTCTTCCATGGCTTCTAATAATGCAGACTGTGTTTTGGGTGTTGCCCTATTAATTTCGTCTGCCAATAATATTTGAGTCATTACGGGTCCGGGACGAAATTCAAATACCTGTTCTTTTTGGTTGTAGATGGATACCCCCACAATATCAGAGGGTAGCATATCTGGAGTAAATTGAATTCGTTTAAAGCTGCACCCAAGAATTTTTGCAAGACTTCGTGCAAGTATCGTTTTTCCAACTCCAGGCACATCTTCAATCAAAATATGACCCTGCGATAATAATCCTATTGTGATAAGTTGAATCGCTTGATCTTTACCGATGATCACCCGGGAAATATTTTTCTGAATCTCTTGGTAAAAACTTTCTATTGATAACGATTGTTCATTCATAATGTTTTCTCCAGTGAAAATTGCAAATTATCCACATCAGAAATGCAAACAAACCAAGGATCGAAATGATTAATCCTGCAATGAATGATCCTGGTTGATATATAAATTCGATCATATGTTCTCCGGGGGGTATTTTCACACCTCTGAAAAGGTAATCTGTTCGCAGTAATTCCGAAGAGATTCCATCTATTTTTACCTTCCATCCCGGATACCAGGTATCCATTTGCATAAGCCATCCTGAAATATCTGTATTGGTAATCAATTTTTGATAATTCGGCCGGTCTTCCATTACTTGAAACGAAAAATTACTTTCACTATTCCTGCAATCTGTGGAGGTAGGTTCCATCCCGCCATCAATGATGACCTTTTCTAAGAATTCATCATTCATAAATAGGTTTTTTGTTTTAGATAGAGATTCTTCCTCGTTTATTGAAAAATCCGCACAATTAATAAAGTGATACCTTTGTGCACCTTCAATTGCAAAATGATATAGCTTTCCCCCAGCCAGATCGGTTCTCTGAACCATACCTATATTCAAAAATGCCAATGGATCTGGTTTACTCAATTCCAATGTTTCAAGAATATCTGATTGAAATCTTGAAAATCGTGAAGGCACAAATGGATCGTAGTTATTAATCGCATATTTACCGAAAAACAGGTTGGTGTTTGGCAAAAATACATCTAATAGATGATCTCCTTTTAGGGGTAGATGAAAAGAATCAAATCTGAAGAATTTATTGAACTTAAGAATGGATTCATCCGCCGTTGGAAGCCAAACCCTGCTGTTACCAAAAGGATACCATCCAGCTTGTTTTTCCAGGTTTTCCTGGGTTATCTTGA
This sequence comes from uncultured Leptolinea sp., assembly GCA_964648485.1. GTDB lineage: Bacteria > Chloroflexota > Anaerolineae > Anaerolineales > Anaerolineaceae > DAIOEK01. The sequence continues at coordinate 64,822 of CAZYOF010000006.1, read as the reverse complement.
TCCCGGGGTTGCTAAACCAGCCTGCATAAAGAAGATCTGCCAGCACTGCCAGAATCACTGCAGCTTGCCAAAGCCATTTTCTGGTTCCATTTTCAGCAAATGTCAGGTTCAATAACACAGCTACAAGGAAAAGGATGCTTGTTTCAATTGCACCCGACAAATAAGTTTCTTGAATCCTACCTACAAAAATTATTTTTGCCACCAGTGATGTGACAACAGCACCCGCACCAGCCATGGCACCTAATCTTGACCAATATAACCATCGTCCTACCGGTTTTTTCCAATGATCAAACCCATATCCGGTAAGAACTGCCCCGCTAACTGCTAGATATAAATTGAACCTGGTTGGTGCCTGAAACAAATCAAAAGTGGGAATGTAATGATAGAAAAAAGGAAAAATGGCAGTATTCTTTCCAAGGGCAAAGATGAAACCGATGACAGCGGTTCCGCTAAAGAAATAAATAGTTTTTCGAGTGTTAGAATTTATCAAACGGGAAGCTTTTAGATTAATGATGACGACCACTAGCGTAAGTAAAATGGGTAAAAAACCATAATAAATGGCATCTTCCCAATAATTATCTGCGCTGACCCAATAAGTACCACTTCCGGGATTTCCGAAGAGATTTGGTGAAAAAAGTGTCAGAATACGCCAACCCCAAAAAGAATAATTTACGGCATAATCAAAAGTTACAGCATCTGCGCGTTGTGATTGGAGCAAATATTCAGCCGTTGGGATGAGTTGAACCGCGCAAATTAACACGGCAGACATCATAGAAAAACCCAGAGGTAAAGCTCTGCGGAAAAACTTTTTTGATTTTTTTTGTAACAACCACAGCCCAATCCATAAAGTTATTAAAATCTGTGTATACCATGTGATTTGTGCATGCCCTGATAAAAGTTGCAAAATCAAAAATATCGTATGGAATATTAATAATTTTTTTTCATCCCGGGTATCATCCCGGGAAATTTCGCAAATAAAGTTATAACTTGTCCACAATTGAAACGGAATCCATGCAATCGCAGCATTCATGCTTAAAAAACTTGCTCGTGCAACCGCATAGCTGGTCATTCCAAAAACGATCCCGGATATAGTTTGGGCGGTCTTTGACATTCCCAGCGACCTTGTCAGAAGAACCATCCCAATCCCACCGAGAATCAGGTGAAGCATCACCAATAAAGTTTGTACAAATGCAATTCCAGTTAAGCCATCCAGCATAGCACCTAACCAGATAAGTAAATTGGGGGGGTAAAAAAATGCAGTCTGGTAGTTAGCCAGGAGCGGAGCCCCCATTCCGTTTTGTGGATTCCAGAGCGGGAAAATTCCTTTTATAATCATTTCCCAGGCACCATAACGCCAGGGCAAAAATTGCATGTAGGCGGTTCCCCAATAAATTACTTCTCCCCTCAGAAGGATCTTTCCAATCAGGACCGCGGGTCCGGGAATTTGAAGTAAAAATGCAGAGTGACGGTGTATCCATTTTGTAATAATGCTGGCCATCACCTGATAATCTCCATGATTTTCAAATTTCCACTTGAATATACTGCCTTGCCGTAGGTTTTTTCATCGTTCAGATTGTTGATTTCTGACTGGTCAATTATCGCATATCGGATGTTGTATAGATCCATCCAGGTAAGCCTGGTAGTAAGGTCGGTCATTCCATTTATATAGCTATCATACATATTTTCAAATTTTTTGTAATATATTGTCTCCGGACCCTGCCCCAGCGAAACTCTGACAGGTGCCCAGGCGGTAATTTCATTTCCTACACGGAAAGATGTCAGGAAATTTCCGGTTCCACTGATCTCACCTGCTTTTTGATAAACATTAATATAATCTGCTCTGACAAATACCGGTGCAGATGGTTTTTTTGCGGTTTGAATTCCCATAATGATCAGTATGATGCTGGATGGAATGGTGAGAATGATTAGAGCAGTTTTTATAATTTGCCCGATAGGTTTTTTTGTGTTTTGAATCAACAGCGCTATCAGTATTAATAATGATAACCATAATCCTTCTGATAATCTTCTTTGCAAATTGAAAGGTATATGTATCAGAACAGGGATAATTACCAGCAGTATGATAACGAATATTTCCTGTGTAGTTGATATGGCTACGCGTACTTTGCTGAAATTTACAATCAAAAAAAGGTAAAATACTCCATAGGATAATAAATATACGCCTATTGGCGGTGACAGGACGATGTTCTGTTTATTCCATCCCTGCATGTATGGATCAATCCTCCCCATAATCAACACATATCCAATCCATAAGACTGAGGGTAAACAAACTAAAAAAAATGGAAGAATATCCTTCCATTTCAACATCTGTCGAATTTCCCATTTTAGTAATGTTATGAAGACAATTATCCCCATCCATAAAATAGCAATCGCGCAATATAATGGCTGAAAAATGCCAATCAGGAACAAACCTGAACCGCAGATAATCCATGAAATATTTATTTTATTGCCATGGATTTGCCAGAATGACATTCCTTCCAGAAAAAATGCAATGGCACCGAAAAGCAAACCACGGGCAAATGCCAGATGCGGAATCGTGTAAGCACTCAGAAAACCAAATCCTTCAGGAGATATGAATTCCAAAGGTACCCACCCGGAAATACTGGTTTTTCCAAAAAGGATAGGAATCCAGCCAGCACCACCCCCTGCAGTGGATAAAATGAGAACCAACAGTTGGTAACCTTTTTGTAAAGGAAATAATTGTAAGAACCGGTTGATACCCAAAACCATCACAATGATCCCGGTTATTCGAAATAAATTGAAAAGTATTACCAGTTTTGTATGTAATGCTGGTGGTGAAGCTAATTTGCCTAAGAGCAAGTATGGTAGGAAAACCAGTAATCCAGTTTGCTCTTCTAAGGAATACGGAGCCTTGTACAACCAGGCTCCCTGATACCCCTGCATCATTTTTGCAATATAACTATTCCCATCATCAATACTCATGACCAAGCCGCTAAAACGCCATTCACCGTTCTGGTTGGCAAAACCCAGATAAATAGGAACACTGGTGATTATGATCAACACCACGATCCACAGGAGAATGGATTTATCCCATTGCTTAATCATCTGTTTTATTTATAACTGCCGAAGTAAGGATTAATACAACGATGAAACCCAGGCAAATTCCAAAAAATGAATATGTAGGATGATAATAAAACCGTAGGAGATGTTCTCCTTCAGGTATCTGTACAGCCCGAAACACACCTTCTGACACTTCAATTTGCTGAAATTTCCCATCAATTTCTGCTCTCCATCCTGGATAACTGAGATCAGAGGTCGAAAGTACTCCCGGTCCAGTAACTTTATACTCCAGAAGATTTGGGGTAAATCGAAGTAGTTTTAGATTATTTTCAGGATTTAACATTTTTGGATAACTTTGATATTCAGAATTTTCATAAACCCAATAATTTGAATCATGGTAAGTATTTATTAATTTTTCAACATGAATTGCATTTCGGGCAATTACATGGCTGACATTCAATCTTGCAAGGTATTGTACATTCGGAATTGCATCAACATTATCTTTCGTTGGGTCGCCGGTTTTTAAGGGTGGTTGCACAACACTATAACCCATCAGCGGAACCCCACTCGCAAGGGATAGATAATCAACGTACCTGCTAATTTGCAGGGGATGGACACCATGCGCAAACGCAATTCCGTTTTCCATACCAATAGATTGTCCAATGGCATAATCAGGTGAATAAACCCTCCCTGCTGGATATTTGGGTATACCTGAAAGGATTTCAACCGGGAATGATTCTTTTTTGTTACCCTCAGTGAAGCTAAACCTGCTGATAATTCCAAGATCCATCAATAAAAATAAAGCAGTACAAAATATCAAAAAGTTACTGGAGATCTTCCCAGCTTGTTTTAATGCAATGAAAACAAATAAGGAGAAAAGCCCGATAATAGGAATAATCCACAACTGAACGCCACTGGATTTCGATTGAAATGCCAGCCAGGTGACTCTTCCACTGCTAATGAGTAAAAATCCGGTGAGCCAGAGAATCCAGGTTTGCTTCTTGTCAGTAGCTATTAATGAATCGATTCCATATCCTGCAAGAATCAGGATTGAAAAAATGGCAACAAACAACGCGCGCGATGGAACCCGTAGTAGATCAAATCCGGGTAAATTTGCTAGGTAATTAAAACCAGGTACCTGGCTACCTAACGAAATGAGGATGCACCCAAACGCCAGTATTCCCCAGATGAAGGCAACCTTGTGATTTCCGCTGATAGCCCCGATCAATGCCAGTAGGGGTATTCCCATGCCCAAATAGACCATCCATTCAGGAGTAACCCCAAAGGATGGGAAAATAATCGTCAACAGTCGATTTAGCGGAAAAGAAAGTGCAGAAACATCCGCAATTGACATTAAGGAACGCGTCGAGGTTTGGGTAAATTCTGTCAGTGCAACTAGAAACCCAATGCTTATTAATAATCCACAAACCAGCCATCCAATGGCGGAAAGAGTTAATGACCTGATTTTCTCCTCTGCATTCTGGTTTCGCCGAATAATTAAACATGCAAACCAGCAGATTAATCCAAAGGGGAGCCAGCGGATATCAGCAAAAGTAATTGCAGCAATAAGCAGAGATTGCGCAATCCAGTTAGATTTACTTTTACCAAAACTGGCATAACACAACCATGGTGTCAGACAAAAAGCGGTCAGCAGTGATAAATGCCCTGCTCCGTAATGAGCATAGACCTTCGGTAGAGCCGTAAAAAATAGTCCAACGACAATAGCGGGTCCAGATCCGATCCCCAACCGTTTCATCAGAAGGTAGATTCCCACACCGCCAGAAAATATATGGATCAGTATCAACAGATTGATACCGGTTAAGACGGGAAAAAATAATATTAACCAGTTAGCTGGATACCACAATCCAGAGAGTGGATCTGCATCAAACGGGTAACCACCTAGAATATATGGATTCCACAGGGGTATCTCGCCATACTTCAGTATGGTTTGCTGAACAAATAACAGATTTGGATAGTGGCTGATCTCAATATCATTGAATTCAGCACCAACGGCATAATGAAAATTGCCCAATCCAGGCAGTATCAGTAGCATGGGCGGGATTAATAATATCAACCAGACTGGAATCTTCTTAATCAATTGCATAGATATTTACCGAAACAGAGCTGAATACTTTTCGATACATTCCAAAATATTCTTTTATCTCATCCGAATTTCTTTGATTCAACCATACAAAGTCAATTTTTTCGGTTCGTATAATTTGATTGCAGACTTGCGTATTTCCATTCAAAAAACATTGATCTACTTCATTTTTTCTTTCATCTGCATTTGGAGTTTCGAATGGATGCCCATATACCACCCGTACATTTGCCAATGCAGGTAGATACAATCCAGTCTGGGCATCTGATAAAACTATACTTGATCGCGGGGCATTTTGTTTTATCCAGGAGGCTCCATCCGAAAATTCTTTACATGAATCAATATAGATGAGCAAATTTTTCGTTAAGATTCCTGTGGATGAAATAATTAGGATTAGTAAAGGAGTCAATACAACCACTGGCAGATATGCGTTCCTTACAAGACTTACTAACCGAGAAAATCGACCTGAAAACAGATCCAATAAATTCAAAGCAAGTAAAGTCACAGGAATATATCCAGAGAGTAAAAACCTGCGTTGAAGATTGAAAGGCATAAAACTTAATCCAATAGTGAAGATGCCCCAGAACACCAGAACAGAATCTAAAGCAATTTTCTTCTTAATGGCATAAATAGTGCCAAAGAGAATGACCAATAAACCTGGAGAAAATGAAAGAAATAAATCAATAAATGCGGGTGATGGAGTAATATTTTGCCTGTTCCATTCTGCTAATACCGGATCGCGATAGATGATAACCAGCAGATAAATAGAATATGGCACTCCACCCACGCTAAATGCCAGTAAATTTCCCGCTTTCGTTCTTGATATTTCCTTATTCCGGATGAGATGGAAAACCCAATCCAATCCCAATGTCATCCCTACAATAACCATACCAAATGGCTGGATAATTGATAACAACAACCCTCCCAAAAGAAAAATCCCTAACCTAAACCTGAGGTTAGAATTTTTCCATAAGCTCATCATTGCTGCAATCAACGCTATTGCTAATGGAAAATGTGGATTTGTAAACGAAGCAAGGAATGGATACCCTTCAGCCACCCAGAAATCAGAAGGAGTACTTACCCACGGTAAAATGAGCCAGCCCATTCCTCCGCCAAGCATCAATGCAGCAAATTTCCATTGATGCAATTTTCTGGAAAAATGAAGTGTGCTAATCCACAAAACGATGAAAAGTATGATTGCATTAAAAACCCTGGCAATATGAATAACTGCCAGAGCGGATAAATCGAATAAACGAGCCACATGTCCCAGAAACAGGTAATATAAGAATAAAGGAGCTCCAGTGTTAGGATCACTTGTAAACGGTAATTGGAACAACCATGAACCGTTTCTTCCTTGTTCAATTTTGGCAAGATAACTGTATCCATCACTCGGATTCATTAAGAACCCATTGAAACAGGCATCTGCATCAGAAGATTCCCAAGCAAGTAGGTAGGGTATAGTGATAGCAAGGAGAAAAACAAGAAAAACAGCCCACGGAAATGTTCTTCTATCCATGCTTGAGAGTATACTCAAGAAACCAACCATCAGCAAACAAGATGACCGCTTTGCTTGCCAATAGATGTTTCCTTTTCTATAATCAAAACCATGAATAAATCAACCACGCTTTACTTGCTGCAACAAATCGATCTCCAATTGGATGCATTTTCCCGCAGAGAAAATGAGATATCCACACAAATAAACGACCATTCAAATATCGAAGCTGCCGAAGCGCAACAAAATACAGCAATAAAAGAGCGTGAATCTGCTGAAGCAAAGCTGGCAGATATCGAAAATAAGATTAAGACATCCCGGATAAAGATGCAGCAATCCGAGTCTTCGCTCTATGGTGGAAAAATCCAAAACCCTAAGGAGCTGCAAGATTTACAGGCAGAACTGGCCATACTAAAAAAGCAAATCGCAGCGCTGGAAGAAGACGAATTCAATGCGATGGTCCATGTAGATGAAAAACAGACTGCTGAGCATTCAGCCGGCCATAATCTTGAGCAAATATTGATCGAGAAAGAGAAGGAAAAGGATGTTTTTGCACTAGAGTTAGCAGATATCCACCAATCTGAAGAACGTCTTCAATCGGAGAGATTGGTGCTTACAACAAATATTGATAAGGATTTACTGGCAATTTACGACAGGTTACGGAAAACAAAAATGGGAATTCCCGTTACTCAAGTAGAAGATAATACCTGCGAAAAATGTGGAGCAGAAATAACTCAGGCTGAATGGCAAAAAGCCAGGATATCCAATGAGCTTTGTTTTTGTCCCACATGCGGAAGGATAATTTATGGCCGCTAAAGAAGATCCGAAAAAGAAAAAACCCTCACAGGCATCCCAAAATATCCTCGATAAGTACCTTACTCAGGTATATCTGAGAGCCCAATCCATGCACTTGCTTGCAAATTTATTTCCATTGGATGATGTTGTCATCCAACCGGGAATAATTCCTCCACCTATTCATCTCTCCCCTGATGTACCATCGGTTTCAACCAGCCTGGTACATCAGGAATTACCATACACACCTGAGTGGCCAGAATTGTTGGCTGCATACTCTGTAAAATCCATCCCGGTAAGTGAAGTGTTACGGGGCGGAGTTAACATCGCACTGCTTGGACAGGCTGGTGCAGGGAAAACCGCTGCACTGGCGTATCTCTGCAGTCTCGTTGCGCGGAGGGCAAAGAACACCCAATATCTTAATGATTTTTTGCCAATTTTACTGCATGCCAGAGACCTAATTGAGTTTTCTTCCAAGGAACACACCATAGACCAGATTATTGACATTGCGGTTGCATATCATGAAGATATTCCTGCCGGCAAACTAGAAAACCTGATTCGTGAGCATTTTATTCAAGGTAAGCTACTTATCTGTCTCGATGGACTGGATGAATTCCCCCGCAATATGATTCAAGAATGCCACCAGTTTATAGCTGAACTGCTTCAACAATCTCCGGAAACTCGAATAATGGTTACCGGTCCACTGGATTATATGGATGGTTTCTATAAACTTGGTACATACCCATTGGTTGTTAACCATTGGAATCGATTACAGGTTTCCAAATTTGCACAAATTTTAGCCACTGCTTATTTCAAAAAATTTGAAACCAATTTATCAGAAGAAGACAAGGAAATCCGTTTTAATTCCCTTCTGTCTTGGATTAAGCGACAGGATGAAACCCTAACGGCTCTGGAATATACCATCCTTGGCATTAGCGCTCTTGCTGGACTTAACACAGGTAAAACATCGTTTGATATTCTTCAGAGCTACGTCCAGCAGTTGGTTCCCAATAATTCAACCCGTGCTTCGTTGGAAATTCTTGCGTATCAAACAATCATAAGTGAAAACCCAATAATCAACCGCTACGAAATAGCCCATTATGTACCCGAATTGATCCAGAATCCACAATCTGATACAGATGTGCCGCAATCGACGCAAATTTCGCCTTCATCCGTCAATCCGACAAAAGCTCTATCTCTTGTAACAAAAAGGATTATCCTTCAACCTACAAATCGGGGAAATGTAATTTTTACGCATCCTACCTTTTTAGGTTTCATGGCGAGTAATGCACTAATCCGGAATGGACAATGTCAGGTGGTATTCGACCAGCCGGATTGGTCAGCCAAGGAATTATCATTACGGTATTTAGCCCACCTGATTGATGTATCCCAATATGTAAAAATGGATGTTCTTGATGAGGGAGGTCCGCTCTACCGAAAACTTTTCGCGGTCGCTCACTGGATGAGGGAATGTAAGACTGGGGCAATATTCCGTCCGCAAATCATGCGCAGACTTGCCCAAATATTGAATAATGAAAATTTATCATTTACCATTCGCGCGAATGCAGCTGCATCACTTGTTTTCGCCAATGAGAAAAATATCATTGGATTGTTTAAACAATACTGCAAAACAGGATCTCCAAGTGTCAAGCGGCTATCTGCCCTTGCCTGTGGAATCTTGAATGATGAAACTGCCTTGACCGAACTCGCTTCATTGCTGGGTGATGAAGATGATCAAGTAAGGAATGCAGCTACGATGGCTATATCCATTATGTCAATGCCACAAGCCCAAGACCTGACTGCTCGGATATTAGTCCAGGCGGATGAAAATATGCGTAGAATCGTGGCTGAACTTGTAAGTCTAAATCCTGCTGAAGGAAAACAGACCTTAACAGATGGTGCGATGTACGATGATATCCTTGTCCGGCGTGCAGCCGTATATGGACTTGGGTTAATTCATGAGCCGTGGAGCCAGGAGATCTTGCAGAAGTTGCAAACCGAAGATGGGCAATGGGTAATCAGGAATACAGCAGCCCAGATGCTCGAAAACCTGTCAGGAATTGACCCGCATGTTCCACGTCAGGTACCCGAACCCCACCATACACCCTGGCTGATATCTTATGCCGCCAGAAATGATGAAGGGATTTCTCCAACTGCATCAGCTGTCCCCCTATTCTTTAGGGTACTTACCAATGGTACAGATGAAGAGAAAATTGCCGCTCTGGAATATTTGAGTCATTATCCCGATGAAGGAATCATAGCCAGGATGTATGATGTAATTTTCCAACCCGAATCAATAGTACGTGAATACGCGATTTATACCCTCTGGAAATTATCGCTGACGGGCTTACCATTCCCATCGATGAAGAAATATGGATTAGGTTAGGTTGTAACAAGTTTTTCAAGGATCACTTTGACACTATCCGCATCTAATCCATTGATGCGGATAATTTTTTCCCTACTTGCTTCCCCGCGGATTATCTCTATAGAGGTGATGGGCACATTAAATATTTCGTGTAAGAACTTGCATAATTCCCTGTTCGCTTTTCCCTCAATAGCCGGAGCATTTATTTTTATCTTTACAGAACCATCTTCGCGAATATCCACGACTTTATTAGTGCTTGCATTTGGTTGAAGTCTTATCGCTAACTGTGTATTTCTTTCAGGCAGCTTCATGAATGATCAAGGGATAGAAAATAGAATATTCACCAGAAGTGATCCGATCACCTGGACAAGGATTAGTAGTACCAATGGACTGAGATCCAGCATGCCCAATGGCGGAAGGATTCTACGAATCGGATTTAAAACGGGATTCACGAGTCCATCCAAAAACATTCGTACTTTATGATATGGAGATAGTACATAACTCAGTATTACATCTACCACAATCACCAGAATATAAACCTCAACAAGAATTTGAACAGCTCTTCCCAGAATGAATCCCATAAAATCTCCTTTTTATAACCTGCTGCCAAAGATAGCGGTGCCTACCCTGACCATTGTTGCTCCTTCGGCAATCGCAAAAAAATAATCCTGGCTGGTTCCCATCGACAATTCTGTCAGCCTGAGGTCTGGATAATTCTGATTGATGGTCTCCAGTATCACTCGTGCCTGAGCAAAATATACCCTTGCCTGTTCCGGTAGTGTCGTCAGTGGAGGCATCACCATAATACCTTTAACTTTTATTTTTTCCAGGTTATTGATTATTTCAATAGATTCCCAAAATGAATCGATAGTAGATTTGTCATAAATAAAACCTGATTTTGATTCTTCATGCGCAATATTAATCTCAATAAGAACAGGTAAAGGTTTGGTTGTTTTACTGAGAGCCGTATTTAGTTTCTCAGCAATTTTTACTGAATCAATGGTTTGAATCCAATCGTAGTTATCAGCAGCAATTTGGCTTTTCCGCGATTGGATATGACCAATCATATGCCATTCAATATTTTCGGCTTGAAGTATGGCTTTCTTCTCAGCACCTTCTTCTGGATAGTTCTCCCCTAAAATTTTCCCGCCTGCTAGGATATATGCTTGAATTTTTTCTACAGGTTGCCGTTTGCTGACTGCAATCAATTTCACATCTTCCATCTGCCGATTAGCTTTTTTGGCTGCCGTATGGAGGTTGGAAATAACGTTTTCGTAATTCTTCTGAATGGTTTCTGTGAGGCTGATCGTATTCATATGACTAATTATAACAACTGGATAACCGCTCCGAATCTTCCGGTTTTACCTTGTTCCCTGCGGTGAGAATACCAGTCTTCAGTATGACAGGCAGTGCAGATTTGAGAGATTTCTATATCTCGTACCCCTGCATTCCAGAGCTGCAAATAATTCGCCCTCCAAAGATCCAGATGGAGTTGATGCCTAATTTTGATAAAGATTTCATCCATCTGATCTGGAAACTGGGCTTTGAATGCCTCCCACACTTCCTTACCAACTGGATAATGCTCCATACATATGGATGGACCAATACCCGCAATTAGTGTCTTTGGATCTACATTAAATTCTCTCACCATCGCGCTAATCAGTGAACCAGATGTATTCTTTGCTGTCCCAATCCAACCTGCATGAGCAATACCGGCTGCATGCCTCAGGGGATCATAGACCAGGATCGGAACACAATCAGCAAACCGCATTACCAGTGAAATATTTCTCTGATTACTGATGATAATATCTGCTTTTACATGCTCGCTTGTTGCCGGTCTGGGTTCAGTTGCAACTATATAATCTGAACTGTGAACTTGCCAAACATCAAAGACCCGGTCGCTTGGCAGATCCAACGCATTTAGCATTCGGTCTTGGTTTTTTCTGGGGTTTGTTGGTTCATCTCCAACGGTACCCCCCATATTCAAACTTGTAAGATGACCTTGTGATACACCACCGTGTCGGGTAAAAATCCCCTGTTTTACCGGAAGCCCGGTGAATTTTTCAAATTCGATCCAATGTAGACCGTTTTTTTCCTTGCGTATCATTCTGGAGTAACCTGATTGACAGCAATTTTCTTGGTTAGAATTTTCCTGCTTTCCCGCATTGTTTCTTCAATGAGTGGATAACCATACCATGCAGTGGTGATACCGAATAGTAATCCGGTAATGGTTCTTAAAAATGGTGTACTCTCCCTGACGGGCAGCCAGCTAAACGTATTTTCTAACAAACCGGGCAATTGAGAAATCCCGTCAATGCCCAGAGGTATTATCCCAAGGGCAATCCAGAAATACCAACGAAGTGGCTTCATTCTCTTTCCGGTAAGTGAAAATAAAATCCCAAAAAGCAATATTCCACCATAGATAGCCATATCTCGTTCGCAAAGCGCGACCTTGTAGCCTACAACAGCATTACCAACATAATTCTTAGATGCCCATACATCATGGCTGTCTACTCCGGTTGCTTCTTCGAAAGACAATCCAGGTAAACCAGCCAACTCCCGTGGATACGCTGCCTGTTCGCCGAATAAAAACCAGGATCTGAAACCAAATTGATGGCAAAGGGGACTGTAAATTTTATAGATGATATTTGCTGGAAGTGTTGCACCAGATCGATACAGGATTGGAGCAAGCACGGGTAACCCTATAAAAATTGCCAAAAGCAGATTAAAGAAAAGCATGTAATGTTGTGTAATCCATAGCGAGAACTTATCAGATCCACTGACTGAGGTCCCACGTTCAATTCGTTTTTGGTATTTTTCATCACCTGATGTGGTAAGTGCTTTCTGCCTGTCTCGGGCGGCACCAAGTGTCATTTTTAAATCAGGCAGCGTGAAAGGGGTGAACAAATGATACGGACCAATTTCTACAACAGGAGTCTTACCGATATACCCCTGATATACCTCTGTATCTTCATCAATGGGAATCTGCACTACCTGATGTGGAAATTCAGATTGCAGATCATTCAGCCATCCGAGAATCTCATCCATTTGGGTATTCTGTTTTTGTGTATAGATAACAACATTGATCATGTTTTGCTGCCTTTTATTCAGTTATAACCCGGTATTGATAGGCAAGCCTAATCGGGCGAGTTGCTCAAAGATACCAAAGAAGAGGATGAAACCTACAATAATTAAGATTACACCAGTTCCAATTTCGATCCAATGCAGTAAACGTGCATATTTTTTCAGAAAAGCTGTCACCCAGCTTACTCCCAGGGCAGCTATCAGAAATGGGATAGCCATCCCAACAGAATAAGCTGATAGCAAAGTAACACCTTGCGAGATATTCCCCTCATTAAGTGCTAACGCCAATATCGCAGCCAATACCGGTCCGATACAAGGAGACCAGCCCGCTGAAAAGAATATCCCTAATAAAAAAGAGGATAGAAAACCCAGACTCCGATCCACTTGATTGTGTGGGCGCAAATCATATTCAAGAAATTGGAACCGGTATATTCCTGCAAGGTGGATACCAAATAGAATAATAACAATGCCGCCAATTCTTGCCAGCCAGTCTTTGGCAAGATATAAAAAACCGCCAATCGCAGAGACGGCAACTCCCAAAGCGATGAATACTGCGCTAAATCCCAGAACGAATGCAAGTCCATGAAGAAATGTATGAAGCGTGGATGTTTTATCTGTTTTCGCAGCTTCAAAAGTTCTACCACTGAGATAGCCTACATATGCCGGCACAAGAGAGAACACACACGGAGATAAAAATGATGCCAGTCCGGCTAAAAATGCCAATCCGATGGTGAGATTCATAATATAATCAAGATTCTACGACCACGATGGGTGTAAATCCGCGTGTCCAGTCCTTCCAGGTAAGATCGCCGGGTTCATAATCCACAAATGGAGCTGTCCATCGCCAGACAAATTTTGCATCTTCAGGCAGGCAGTTAACACATCCATGTGAGCGGGCAAAACCAAATTCATTGTGCCAGTACGCGGTATGAATGGCTGCACCGGTTGTAGTAAATAATGTAGTCCATCCAATCCCGGGCGTATCAAATGCTTCTCCAGTATCTCCCCCGGCGCTCATGTGTATGGATACGAGCTTCCGCCAGATGGCATGCGAACCGGGCGGGGTCTGCCACCCTTTTGACAACAGCGGTCCGGTTGAAACTCTGCAAAAAAATACTTCTCTGTCGCCTTCCATACAGGATAAAGTCTGCCGGGTAAGGTTTACAACCACTTTTTTGTTTTCTACTTCTGGACGTATAGGACTGATATCTTCAGGTGTAAGAACTTTGCACGCCGAAGCTGGCGCCCAATAATATTCTGTGGCTGCGCCATATCGCTGCGTGAGCAGATACCTGGTTTGATTATTCTCATCCAGTCCGGTTTTTTCAGCCCAAAATACTTGTCCATAATACGCCCGGTGACGTAATGTATGTTGCGCCCAGTAAGAACCCGGCGCACCTTCCATAATCAAATCAGTTACAGGTACGGTAATTTCAATCCACATACCTGTTTTTCCCCCATATGTAGGTAGGGTATCCAGTGGAGTATTGGGTAAATTCTTCACAGGTTGAACATAACCAGCATTGATGAATCCACCATCTGTTTCGACCCATCGCTGATTGATAACATTAAAATCGAGAGAGGATGCAGCAACCAGATGATACCAGGGGATAACATCATCACGATATACCAAACCGACATTAGCACTGTTGATGGAAGGTTTAGCCTTTATTTCAAAACGCGCACCTTCACTCCCCGCACAAATTCTTCCAAGTTTCTGCCCATCGACGGTACTTAATAGCCTTGAATACTTCTCCATCCCGGGAAGAAGAGCGGCAGCAGTGCCAAAGGTGAATGACCTTCCCAAAAATTCACGTCGATTTATGCGATGTTGTTTATCCATTTTGTAGATTAAATTACCTTAGCATAATTCCGCTGTCAAGTGTTTATTTGCCTTGTACTAACTTATTCTCGATGATGATTTTCTCAACTTTATCAATCTCTGCTCCCCAGCACATATCGTCTGCGTGGTAAGGAACAACCTGGCGGATTGTATCATACGCAAACTTTACCGCCTCACTCATCCTACGCTGAGGGGATTTTCTGAGCCGTAAATCCATAGCTCTGGCAGCAGTAAACAGCTCAATGGAAATGATTTTCCGTACATTCTTGATAATCTGTAATGTGTGTCTTGCCGCTGTCATTGAATTTGCGTTGTGATCTTCCTGTTCACCAGAAGTTGGCAGCGAATGAACAGAATCAGGAGTAGCAAGAGTTTGATTCTCGAGAACTAATGAAGCCGCTGTATACTGTGGCATCATCAATCCGGAATGTAATCCGGCCGATTTGTCATTATCAACCAGCATATTTGGCAACCCGCCATTTAAATTCCCGTCTGTCAGTCGAAATACTCTTCGTTCAGAAATTGCACCAATTTCTGCAATTGCAATTCCCAGATAATCCATAACCAGACCAACAGGCTCCCCATGAAAATTACCCCCCGATAGTGCAATACCCGGAGAGAATAATAATGGATTATCAGTGGCTGCATTAATTTCCTTCTCCAGGATGCTCTTAACAAACTGGATCGTCTCCCAGGCTGCACCTTGTACCTGTGGAGCACATCGCAGGCTATAAGCATCCTGCACTCTGCCCGCTGCATCGATCAAAGTACTTCCTTCGGTCAATCTACGAATTTCACCGGCAATATATTCCTGACCTACCTGACCCCTGGCTGAATGGATGCGCGCATCAAATGCATTGGAACACCCTTCCAGCGCTTCAAGCGACATGGACAGTGCAATATTGGCATTATTCACCAGCTCAATTGCCTGTGTAATGCAAATTGCAGCAATAGCGGCAGAAAAGGTCGCACCATTATTTAATGCCAGACCTTCTTTAGGACCAAGAATGATCCTTTCCAATCCGGCTTGCTGCATCGCCTGCTTTCCAGACATTCGCTGATCTTTATACCAGGCATATCCGGAATCTGCTTCTTTGTCTTGTTCATCTGTAGTTAGCACCAGTGCAAGGTGGGATAAAGGACCCAGGTCACCGGAAGATCCCATGGAACCCTGGCTTGGAACAACTGGCACAACATCCTTATTCAGCATCTCAAGTAATCGTTCGATGACCACCGGACGTACACCAGAGTGTCCTTTAGCCAGTGTATTCGCCCGCACAAGCATAGCGGCTCTCACGATTTCTTTCGAGAGTGGCTCTCCCGTTGCAACTGAATGGCTGAGGATCAGATTTCGGCTTAACTTGGCACAGTCATCAGGCGAGATGCGTTGATCGGCAAATATTCCAAACCCCGTATTGATTCCATACACCGGTTCGCCGTGCTGTGACATTTTTTCTACCCATTCCCAACTCTGCACGACCCGTTCTCTGGCTGTTACACCTAATTCGACTGTTTCGTTACGGTATGCAACAGCGATTACATCACCTAAACCTAATGAACTGCCATCAATTTGAATCATGCATTCATCCTTATAACAGGAGTAAACCTGCAATCACGGTTGCTAAAGGAACAGTGATGTTATCAAAATCAGATATGGGTAAAGCCTCCACAATGGTTGCGATGAGGCTGATGAGGATCAACCGGGGGAATAAAGATCCCCACGATATTTGAAAAACGCCCAATATTGCAAAAATCCACAGGATAATGGCACTGAGAAGAAATCCACCTAAAAACATGGCTATGGTTCCTGCCTGGGTTTTATTTTTAGACCAGGGGAGTAGATCACTGGGAATCCTTTTACCGATCACATCTGCCAACCCATCTCCACCGCACAAGATCATCAGGCTGATGATGCCAATCATATTATCTTTCCAGAAAATTATCGTAAGTAAGACGAAAACAATACCGTAGAAAAGCGGACCGCGCAGTATCTCCTGCCTCACACCGCTGCGAGACATGGCTTTTACGGCAGCCTCATCCTTCATAATGCCCAATCCCACCAACGCAAACTGGATGGTGGTGGCAAACGGCACCAACGCCGCCAGGAATCGCGCGGAATATTGACCATCAAACAATAACCAGCATAAAACAAAAATCGGACCGGTGCCGATATGAATAATCTTTCTGCTCAGTTTGCTTTCAATCATTCCTTTATGGGCAAAGAAATCCATCAATCGCAGCCATGACAAGGCGAAAATAAAAGTGATGATAGTTGCAATGTAATTGTTATGCAGCATCTGATTCCCTTTCAGCTACCAATCCCGACCTTTGGTTTCCCGCCGGCTTTCACGTTCCATATCCCTCTGGGCAATGGAATCGCGTTTATCATAATTCTTTTTTCCTCTTGCTAGTGCAATCTCTAATTTAGCCCGCCCATTCTTCAGATACACCTTCACCGGAACAATCGTAACACCCTTAATCCGCACCTGGTTCCAGAGCTCACGGATCTCTTTCTTATGCAGTAGAAGCCTTCGTGGACGTAGCGGATCATGATTGTAGCGGCTCGCAGGATCATATGGGGCTATATGAGCATTGATCAGGAAAGCATTTTTACCGTCAACCTGAACATATGCTTCCTGAAGGCTCATTTGCCCGTTTCTGACAGATTTGATTTCTGTTCCCTGCAATGAAATTCCTGCCTCTAAACGTTCGAGCAGGAAATATTCGAAACCGGCTTTTCGATTGGTGGAGACTACTTTTTCACCCATGCGGATGATTCTAACATAATAACTATCCCCAGCGATAAAGTAGGTAACCGGATAGTGCTCTGGCGATCGAGACGATAATCAACGTTACCGTAATGCCTGTCCAACCGATGAGCGCAGGTCCAAGTAACGACCCTGCGAGTACAGCAGAATACAAAAGTAGATTATACAGAGCCAGGTAAGGCGCCCGGTTGTTTTCAGGGATATTCTCCAGCAGGTAGTTGTACAACAGCCCTCCAGCAAGACCCCACGCGATTCCACCTAATCCAATTCCGATCATATAAGGGAGAATGCTGTGGGAGAAAGCCAGAAATGCAGGGTACACCCCCATCAAAAATCCACCACTGGCAACAATCAATTTATTTCCGTATTTCCTGTGGATGGTCCCCAATCGGCTTGAGATAACGAAAACCATCGCAAAGAACAATCCATTCCCCAGGCTGATCCAGATATCATCCAATTTAAGATCATTCACCAAATAAAGTGGGAAAACCGGAATGCCCAGGTATTGGGCAAAATGGAAGAAGAATAAACCGGATAACAGACCAACCAGTTTCTTTCCTGACGGCAAACGTAAGTCTTTGAAAAACGTCTGCCAGTTCAGGCTGATGGATACAGCACCGGTTTCAGGTTTTTCCACCTTCGGTGCGTTTTGTCTCATATTTCGCCATACCAACCCCAGATGGAGTGTGCTGAATGCTGCACCGACAAACCCTGCCAGGAATACTATCTGATAATTCAGTGGAAAAACCACCCTGGATAAAATCAATCCGCAGAATATAGAACTCAGGATGGATGTGATCGCTAGCGCTGCGTTTCTGATACCTGCAACATATCCACGCCATTCTATCGGAACAGCATTGGCAAAAAGATCATTAAAACCAATCTGCAAGACTGTTCCCGGTAATGTCATAACGACTGTAATGATGATAATCAACCATGATTGCACATTTGCAATAAAAAACACGGGAAGTGGAATCAGCAAAATAAAAAAGATGCGATGGTAAATGGAATACAGGAACACCACCCTGCCAGTATCTTTTTTATGTAACCAGGTACCCACCGGTAGAGCAAATAATACATTCACCAGCGCAGGGGCAGCTGCCAGCAATCCTAATTGAAAAGCTGATCCACCAATTCGGGTCAAATAGACTGAAATGAATGAAAGAGAGGTTCCATTCAGTATTCCCCACCAGAAAATATCAGCAACCAGGTGGAGGAAATTGGAACGGAGAGGTGCGGGAATTTCAGGGTTATTTTTGAGTAGGTACACGTTATGAATAGTCCGGAACCTGCCGGGTATAGGTCGTCTTCATCAAAGGGGATGAGATAAGGAAATCAGCGGTAGATCGATTACAGGCTGTCGGGATATTATGCAGCACAGCGATCCGCAATAATGCTTTGACATCCGGGTCATGTGGTTGAGGAGAAAGCGGGTCCCAGAAGAAAATGAGAAAATCCACCCCACCTTCCACGATTCTGGCACCGATTTGCTGGTCACCCCCAATGGGTCCACTCATAAAGCAGGTCACATTCAAACCGGTTAATTCCTCAACCATTCTGCCAGTGGATTTTGTTGCAAACAGGTGGTGATCTTCCAAAGTTCCCAAGTTGTATTTGATCCACGCAATCAGATCCTCCTTTTTCCCGTCATGGGCAATCAAGGCGATCTTTTTGCTGGGTTTCATTGATTTTTCTATTGTCATGCCTACCTCTTATAAATGACACAACTAAATACTCGTAATAAATTCAATCTCTCATTATATAATCATCATGAGTTTTTGGAGGTAAATCATGCAGGATTTGCGGAAATATGCCAGTCAGACTAATTTCCGGTTAATTTTGGGAGCATTAATCATCCTTCTTGTTGTTGGGGAAGGATTGATTTGGTTAATCTACGGTGGACCGGCAGCATTGATGGGATTATTATGCATCGGTGCAGGTTTGATCCCGGTCATGATCATCATTCTGATCCTGGCGGTTATGGAAAAAATTGTAAAGAATCAGCGAGGTGAGTGATTATCTTCCTCGAAGCACACTGATCAATATTCCAAAAACACCCAGCGCAGCCAAACCGGTAATAATCATCCCCATCGGAACCCTTGATGCAACCAAGTTTCCGCTGGTTTCAGTATATGTAGGGATTTCAAGCGGCGGTGGTGCTGTGAATGTTGGCAGACGGGTTGGTTGGATCGTAATAATAAACTGGGCTGCCAGTGTCGGGTCGATGGTGGATGTCTGGGCAGGTGTCGGTGTTGCGGGTGGTTCTACAACCGGTAAAGTTCCACCATAGAGGGATACCAGCGATGAGTGTACCCAGGCTAAACCGCCTGCTACACCCGGATATTCAATCTGAATCCAAACACCACCCTCGGTTCTTCCCTTTGCAGGTACTTTTTGGGCAGCAAGAAGAACCCCTACCTTCGGGCAGGTCGTGGCATTCGCACAACCGCGTACGTTGATCTGTTCTCCGGGCGCGCCATTCACAATGATATACGGTCCAATGGGAGTGCCTGTGACCGTGGGTCCCATGTCCTGTGCTCCTGCCGAGCCGTTTACAACAGCCGGAATGGCAGATAACAGGAAAATACTAATGACCAGCAATCCGAATGTCAGGATGAGTTTAATTCGTTGAAAAGGCATCATTTTACTCTTATCTCTACAGAATTATCGAATTATAATCTAAAGCATGATACAACGAGTCTACCATGGTGACCTTACGCCCGATGATATTGCCCAGGATCTGGTTGCATTCTTTAACCGCGGCAATATGATGGCACAATGTTTCCGTCAGGATAACTATCTGACTGTCCAGATTGCAACCCGCCAGCTTAAAACCTCTGGCGGAGATACTGCTCTCACCATTTCCATTCGTCCGAATGAAGATGGGGTATCCATTCAGATGGGGCAGCAATCCTGGTTTGGCGTGGCGGCCTCCCTGGGTACCACGGTATTCTCTGCATTACGCAACCCATTTTCTCTCCTCGGAAGGTTGGATGATATTGCACAGGATATCGAATCCATCCAGTTGACCGAAGACGCCTGGCGGGTGATAGATAAAACCGCTGCCGCACATCGGGCATCCTTCGAATTGAGCGAGCGCCTGCGCCGTCTGGAGTGCGCCTACTGCAGTGCAGCCAATCCTATTGGAGAGCCCACCTGCCTCGCCTGCGGAGCTCCGTTAGGCAGTCATCAGCCCATCACCTGTTCAAAATGCGGATTTGTCGCCCGGCGCAATGAGGTTTTCTGTCCCAACTGCGGACAGAAACTCTGATTAATCTTTTTCAACAGTCTCCGAAGTCTCTTCTTCATGATTCCGCCAGCGTCTGCCATCGCGCTGGATGAAATCATCTGCCCCGGCCGGACCCCATGTACCCGCTTCGTAAACCGGTAAATTACGGATGTTCTGGTTTTCCCACGCATGGATGATATCCGTCGTGAATGCCCACGCCGCCTTTACTTCATCCCGGCGGGTAAACAGGGTCGCATCCCCGCTCATACAATCCAGTAATAATCGCTGGTATGCCTCCGGCGGTTCCTTCCCAAATGTCTCAACATAATTAAAATTCATGTTTACCGGCTGCACCTGGTTCATCAACCCGGGGATTTTTGCGCCAAAAGATAACGTGATGCCCTCTTCCGGCTGGATATTAAGCACCAGCACGTTCGGTGCGTCATAAGCCATATTTCTGCCATTGAACATCGCCAGCGGAACCTGTTTGAACTGCACGGCGATCTCGGTGACCCGCTGCGGCATACGCTTTCCAGCGCGGATGTAGAATGGCACCCCCGACCAGCGCCAGCTGTCAATATACAATCTGGCAGCCATGTAAGTCTCGGTGATCGACGTGGGTGAAACACCATCTTCATCACGGTAAGCGGGAACGCGTTTCCCTTGCATCAAACCGGAAGTGTATTGCGCCCGGTAGGTGGAGGAGATAACCTCACTATCCCGTATCGGACGCAGCGCTCCAAGCACCTTTACCTTTTCATCCCGCACAGCATTGGGTTTGTAGGCGACCGGCGCTTCCATAGCGGTAAGAGTCAGCAACTGTAGAACATGGTTCTGGAACACATCGCGTATTACACCGGCGTGTTCATAATAACCTGCCCTGGTCCCGACCCCCATGGTTTCTGCTACAGTGATCTGCACATGGTCCACATATCGGTGGTTCCACAACGGTTCAAAGATGCCGTTTGCAAACCGGAAAACCAGGATATTTTGCACGGTCTCCTTGCCCAGGTAGTGATCGATGCGGTAGATCTGGTGTTCATGGAATGCAGCATGGATTGTGGTCTCAAGCTCTTCGGCAGATTGGCTGTCTCGCCCGTATGGTTTTTCAACGATAATTCTTCGCCAGCCTTGTTCCTTGTCTGCGCTCAGCCCACTCTCCCCCAGGTTGCGGATGATGGTGTTGTACGATTCCGGTGGCGTGGCCAGATAGAACAACACATTTTCTACCTGTTTTTCAGCAAGGTGTTTTTCCAGAAGTGCATAACCCTGTGCTTCAGTGAAATCTGACTGGATATAATGGATATTCTCCAGCAGAATCCGGAGTGCATCCGGTTTTGGGTTCTTGATACCGCCAAATTCACCCAGCGAATCGTGGATAAGTTGTGTCAGAGTATCTTTTGTCCAATCTCGCCGGGCAAAACCGATGATGTGTACCGGTTGCTCGAGTTTGCCGGCGTGGATCAGCTCATACAAAGCCGGGAGCAGCTTTCTACGGGTCAGATCGCCAGTAACACCAAATATCACGATTCCAATCGAACCCTGGGTAGATCCGTTGCTGTTCATCACTCAACCTTTCGCATGTCATGCCCGCCGAACTGGTTGCGTAAAGCAGCCAGAATCTTGGCAGCAAAGCTTTCTTTTTGGCGGCTTTCAAACCGTTTGAAAAGCGACAGGGTGATGATGGGCGCGGGCACATCCAGATCTATGGCTTCCTGCACCGTCCATCTGCCTTCACCGGAATCAGCCACCCAACCCTGAATCTGGCTCAGGGTCGGATCTTCTCGCAGCGCCCGCTCGGCCAGATCCAGCAGCCATGAACGCACCACCGATCCCTCCTGCCAGATCTGCGAGACCTGATGGATATCAATCTCCAGCTCTTTTTTGGTATGCATGATCTCGAACCCTTCAGCGAAAGCTTCCATCATCCCATATTCGATGCCGTTGTGGACCATCTTCACGAAGTGTCCAGCTCCGTGCGGACCGACTCTCCCCCAGCCCGTGGTTTCGGATGGAGCCAGCGATTTCAAGATCGGATTCAGGTACGCGATCACATCCGCATCCCCGCCCGCCATCAGCGAATAACCCTCGCTCAAGCCCCAGATTCCTCCCGAAACACCGATATCCACCGCGTGAATACCCTTGTTTTCGATCATCTGCGCCCGCCGGATGGAATCTTTGTAATTCGCGTTCCCGCCGTCAATGAGGATGTCTCCCTTGCTCATCAGGTGCAGTAGCTGCTCTTGCATCTCTTCGGTGGTTGTACCTGCCGGCAGCATAGTCCAGATCAACCGGGGGGATTCCAGCTTTCCTATCAATTCCTCAATCGAGAACGCCGGCTCTAGACCATCTTCTGCTGCCATGCCGCGAGTCACTTCAGGGGAACGGTTATATCCCACCACTATATGTCCGGCTTTTAGCAGGCGGCGCGCCATGTTGCCGCCCATTTTTCCCAATCCAATCATGCCTAATTTCATAAGAACTCCAATAATCTCTTGTTCAATGATTTTAAAAGGTTTATACATCCATTTTAGCCATTCTTAGACGGGAAAAGTACCCCTGAATGTGGGGTGTATATGGATTAATGGGTACTTTTTTCGGGAAATACTCAGGGAAGGATCGCAAAAGTCAGGTCATTGACATTTGTGCCTGTGGCACCCGTAACGATAGCATCACCCAGCAGATGAAAGAAAGTATAAGAATCAAACCTTTGCAGGTATTCATCTGTTGACAAACCCGACCGCCTGGCTTTCGTAAGAGTATCAGATGTCACCACCGCGCCGCAGGCGGGGGAATTGCCGTCCTCTCCATCGGTGGCGAAGGTGCACACCAGAACACCGGGGTATCTTTCCAACTCACCGCTCAACAGCAGCGCCAGATGGGAATTCCTTCCCCCCACACCGCCTGCCTCCCCCGGGTTGACGGTCGTCTCGCCGCCATAGATCAATATACGCCTATGCGCAGTTGCGTTGATTTCTTCCACATCACGGCAGATTCGCCGCGCGGCTTCTTCCACCCTGCCGTTCAGCGCCGGTGCGCGGATGTCAGCCTCCCAGCCCATTTCCCCCGCAGCGCCCGCCGCGGCGGTCAGGCTGTGCTGCAGGCTGCCGATCTCCACCGCCGTGCCGTATTCTGTAAGCGGATCGCCCGGTTTGAGCGTTTCCTGCCGTTCCCCGGCAGCCCCCGCCATTAGATGCGCGCAAATGCCCGCGGGCAGCTTCTCCCAGATCCCATGCTGCCTGCAAATATCCACCGCCGCCTGGAAAGTGGATTCATCCGCCAGGGTCGGACCGGATGCCACGCTCGCCAACCCGCCCGAAACCACATCCGAAAGGATCAGCGAAACGGATTTCCGCCGCCCGATCAGACGCAGCAACCCGCCCCCCTTGAACAGATCCACATGCTTGCGCACGCTATTAATCTGCTCGATGGGCAGATGGCTGCCCAGCATCAACCGGTTCAAAACTTGATAATCGGCAAGTTCGACTCGCTCAGGCAGCAGTGTGACCAGGCTGGACCCGCCGCCCGAGATCAGTACCAGGAAGTCGCTTTCCGGCGGGGAGCTTCGCACCAGATCCGCGATTCGCCTGCCCGCCTGCAGGCTGCGTTCATCGGGGATGGGATGCCCGCCCTGCAGCACTTCGATCTCTCCGGGCAGGTGGATGTCGTTACCCACACTTTTTTCCACCACGATTACGCGTTGAATCTGCTCGCCCAATAGCTCACACGCCGCGGCTGCCATCGCCCGCGCCGCCTTGCCGATCGAGATCAGCGTAACCCCGCGTTTAACCGCCTCCGGTGTCGCGTCGGATGGAAATAACCTGCCCTCCCGGTACTTAAAACAGCGCAAGACTGCCTCCTGCGGGTCTGCCGCGCTGAGCGCGTGCCGAATCATCCCATCCAGCAGCCGCCTCACCTCCAAATTAGCAGGGGACTCTGTTTGTAGTGAGAATTGCTTCATGATTTAAGTATATATAGGTTTTCTATAATCGCGCAGCCCGCAGGTTAGATTTCTCAAAGAGCACACTACGTGTAACCAAACCTCGCGAAACCCATCATCCTGGCATCACTCACACCCCAAAGGAAATTAGATCGACACCTCAATCCCCACCCCAATTCGTGTAGATCCTCCCCATCTTTCACAAATCTCAACAATGAATGAGATTTATTAAAGATATTCCATGTGTCATTTTCGATATTTTAAAAATTTTCAAACAAAACGCACAGTTTTATTTATCTCATTCTTCATCCGTATATAGAATACCTATTTTGCTATACAAATCCCGCTGCCAGTTGGTTGGACAACCCATTTGCAACTGTCAGTGAATCGGTTGCACCTGGTCTGTGTAGTGTATACACTACAGTTAACGGCTGGGGTTAATGATGGCAAAAAGGTAGGGGGCGGTGTATGTAAAGGTGGCTTACGCACGGGCAAATCAGTGACATTCCCATTGAATTCACCCAAATTTTCTGAAATCCAGCAATATGCGCCATACACCTTCCCATACAGCCATTCTCCATCCTCACTGCGGGCTGAGATCGGGACCAACATTCCCTTGGGGGCAGAGGTTACTATCTCATAAGCTGTGCCGGGGCCTTTCCGGCAGTTTGCATTGGATATCAAGTTCAATCCGGGTGTGGAGTTGATCACATCAAATGTGCATACGCCCGATTCTGCAGCCGCGCTTGTATCTGATCCCTGCCAGTATGCCTGCATCTGCCATTTTCCGGCTTCATCAGCAATAAAACTATCCCGATACAACCCACTGCCTGTTACCTTTTTATTAATCACCTGTTTACTACCGCCCGGGTTGGTATATTCAATGGCGATAATCTCACCACCTTTTGCCGGAGATAAATTTCCACTGATATTTACAGCATCACCGATTTCAACATTTGTTTGTGGTGCTAGACACGTCAAAGTAGTGGGAGCCACAACACAGGTCCTAAATGTAAATCCATCCACAGGTACAAAGAAATCATCCCGCATTACCTGTAATTCCATTAATACATCTTCACATTCCCCGGGTTTCGCCTCAACTGGCACTGATGCAGAAAATGGCACAATCTGCTCCTCTCCGGGGGAAAGTTGCCCGCGACCCAATTGCTCATCTACCACCCAGTATTATCTATCTATTCCGCTGATCAACTTGCGATCAAACTTGAATTTGAGGTCTTTTGAACATTCAAGATCAGCAATGATATTAACTGCAGAAATAAAACCAAATGATTCCAGCACGCCACTAGAGAGATTCTCAGCAGTCAAATTGTATGTTAGATGTTGTGACGCCGTGTAGGTCTCACTGGCTATATTGTTTTCGTGAGTCACTTCGCCCATGTAATCTCTAATTACAACATCCACCTGGGCAGTCGAGCTACTCATAGGTGTCCAGAGAATTTCTCCAAAATACGATTCATCCTTTCTTAACAATTCAATGTTTTGAGAACCAAGTAATGTAGCATAATTTAGGCTTGTTTCATCCGAACATCTATTAAACAGTATCATTGGTTGGGTAACATAGATATCCACCCATACATCTCTGGCATCATCGTATCCTGTATTATGGATCACGTATTTAATTTTGTTATCGTGATTGGGCCAAAAAGTATCCCCATATCCGGTGGGATGTATTTCCCCGCCTTCGCTTGTCATCCCTGAACCATACGCATAAACATCCCATCCATTTGACTGACTGTCTATCCAGATATCCCGTGAACTATACTTCACATACCCCACACCAGAATCAGTCTCCGACCATGGATTGATCATCGGATCAGGGGCATGGATTTGCCCCCGCTGCGCCTTTACAGTGCAGCGCCCGGCTGTATCCCTTGAAATATATGTAATTGTGACATTATGAGCAATATTAACATATGCCTCACCTGGTGAGAGGGCAGCATCGGTAAAATCTCCATCATACTCCGGAAAACCGATGACTGCCTGCAGCCCAATATCTCCATTCATCCCGTTGGTTGATGCATAAGAAACAATCACACCTTCTTCTGGGATGTTTACGTCAAATCCAATTTTAGCTCTACACTCAACAATAAAGCCAGAAAATACATCTCCGTATTTTACAAAAGGGATACGCAAAACATTATGCCCCGGGTGTTCCAAAGGATCAAGTGAAACGGTTACTTCACCGGGAGCATCCAGATCGGTAACCTGTGGTACCCATCCGGCTCGAGATTTCGACCATCCACCATAGTGAGTAAGGACATCACTGTTCCCTACGATATCGTATGGTCCCATCCATACATGAAAAAGGTTGTGAACATGCCCCAATTCATGACCCAGAACTTCAAACATGCTTTCGTTATCTGCATGCTCACCGATATGCACCAGACTGAGTTGTTTGATAGATCCTCCACTTGAAGAAGGAACTGTAATTGGGCAAGTGACATAATCACCTGGTGCAGTATAACTGCATCCTAACGTGTATCCGTATTGAGACTGGATATTATTGATCAATAAAATTACATCATAATTCTGAATATCATCACCCACAGCAGAATAAGCAAGTTGAAGTGCATCTTCAAAGATATTTCTGAAATTCAGATTGGTTTCAGGTTGGCTGTAATATCGCATACCGTATGGAATCTCAAACCAGCCATCTGAGCTGTTAGGATTTACAATAGCAGAAAACACCATGTGAGTATGTGAGTATGTTGCCTCCATGATGTAACGGGTCATATTTAAATTAAGTAGGCTGGCAGTATATGACGCGGAATCTCGCGGAGTGTTAATATTTGCCCTGAGTTCGGGAGGAAATTCAGGATTGCAAGCATCATCTGATGGACAGTCCGGTGAGAATTTTATAAAAATTACCGCAACTTTTTTTTCAACTGGTATAACAGTTTTAATACCACTAAACGTACGAAAACTGGTTGAAAAAAAAGTAGTTAATACGATTAATATCACCAAGATGGGGAATCGATGACGTCTCATAATCTGCCTCCTTACTCATGAGAGCCATACATAAAATCAGTGTAGCACTTTTCGGATACCACACAATATTCTTTTTTGGGGGAAGTTTTTGAATTAGATTACATGAAGAGTACTCTTCATGTGAGCGGACTTCGCGAAACCCAACAACCTGGTATCACGCACATCCCAAAGGAAATTGGAACGACACTCAATATCTGCCCCCATTCGAGCGGATACCACCCTTTGTTCACAAATCTCAATAATCATCATGATGTTGCGTCGATATTCCATACGGTAATTGTAATGTTGGGTAGGTTTTTACACATAACGTCCAACACAACCTACACTCTATGTTTATAGTTTCTTTACTCGGACAGGCTTGTTTTTTCAGCCCAATCTAGTATTTGCTTACTTTTAGCTTGGTTAGTGCAGAATATGATGGAATGGCGACTGATACCAACCCTGAATAAATCCAACCTGTCTGCATCCCAGCAGGTTTGCACGGTGGCATTTGCTTCAGTAAGACCATCGGCGTGACATTCAATAGCGTAGAAAAGGTTATCCATTTCATTTTCATCGAGGCAGATAAGCGCTTGTGCTTCGGGTGAATTTTTAATAAATTCAACACTTCGCCTGCCATGATCATAATCAGCATATTCCATTTGGCGCATGATATCGTGAAAGTAGGCAAAATATGTAATGACAGATTGATTCGCTTTTGTCTTTTCGGATAAAGCCAGACCAAATTTCAGCACTTTTCGCCAGTGACTCAGACCATGTGTACCGTGCGGATCCAGCTTGAAATAAGAAATTGCAAAATCTTCTAGTTCCTGTATATTGATATTCATAGTCTTGTGCATTCATTTTATACTGATTTACTTGGGTAGGTTATGCTGAATCGAAAATTGGATTTCACGTAGAGTACACTTTTTTGAGCGAACTTAGTGAAACCTATGAAATTTGTCACATCTGACAGGTTTTCTCTACCCCGCATATTCCCTATCATATATGCAACCATAATATTGAGCCACCCTATTTGTTCCCTTTTGAATTCAAATCCATGATTTCGTCATCCATAAGTCCGCACGCCACTTCTGGCAACTTTCCTGCGCCGCTTCCGTACACTGAGAAATGGCGTGATTCTTCCACACTATGTGTATAATGAGAACGTCATTCCTTTTTTTCATTTTTCAATCGAGGTGAACTATGGTAACGATCGTTGCGGATACTACCTGCAGTATCCCCTGCCAGGAAATGCGAAACCTGGATATCCCATTCGTCCCCCAGATCATCATTTTTGGGGATAAACAGTACCGGGATGATACCGAACTGGATACCGCCCAATTTCTGGAGAAGCTGCGTGGCTCATCCACGCTCCCCAAAACTGCGGCTCCTGCGCCTGCCCTTTACACGCCCATCTATAAAGAGCATGTCGAGAAGGGCAACTCCATCATCGTCATTGCGCCGTCTGCGGAGCTGAGTGGCACCACCCGCGCCGCCACCGTTGCAACCGAAGATTTCCCCGGGGCAGATATTCGCGTCATCGACACCCGCACCATCGCCTCCGGGTTGGGTTCGCTGGTGTTTGAAGCGCAGAAAATGGCAAAAGCCGGCATGAGCGCAGATGAGATCGAAAGCAAGGTGCGCGATCTGGCTGCCCGCCAGCGGGTGTATTTTGTGGTCGATACCCTCGAGTACCTCTACAAGGGAGGGCGCATTGGCGGGGCATCTGCCCTGTTTGGCAGCATCCTGCAGGTCAAACCCATCCTCACCCTCAAGAACGGACGCGCCGAGGCGGCTGAAACCCAGCGCACCAAGAAAAAAGCCATCGCCCGCATCATCGAGATCATCCAGAATGAATGTCCTCACAATGAAAGCGGGTTGCTCTCCATCGCCCAGTGCGATGCAATGGAGGATGCCCAGAGTTTGGCGGCTGAATTCACCCGTGTCACCGGCATCCAGAATATCCCCATCTTTGAGGTGCCGCCCGCCATCGTGGTCCACGCTGGACCCAAAGTGATGGCGATCAGCTTCTTTGTCAAACCTGCCTGATTTTTTAACTCTGAAAACAGAAACGGGATTGGTCGAAGCCAATCCCGTTTTTCGTCTAAATACATTTCATCAGTATTTCGATCAAGTCATTTCGTGAAAGTGTCGCCGGGTTTCCGCGGATACTGCTGGTGTTGGCGGTCAGATCGGCAATTTCCCCCGCCATGGAGCGTTCGACCCCGAATTTGCGCATCCCGGGGATCTCGAACTGCTCCCGCAGCTCATACAACCGGGTAAAGAGCGCTTCCAGCCCATTTTCACCATAACCGGCAAATGCTGCAATCTTGCCATATTTTTGCAGCGTCGGGTGCTTTTTATTCGCCTTTTTGAGCAGCAGATAGTTGGTTTCGAACACCACCGGCAGGAAACAGGCGCAAATCACCCCGTGCGGGATATCGAACATCCCGCCGAGCGCAGCGGCGAAGCCGTGCACCGCGCCCAGACCGGCGTTAGCCAGCGCGATCCCGCCCACCAGGCTCACATATGCCATTTCCTCCCGCGCGTCCAGGTCGCTGCCATCTGCAAATACTTTCGGTAGAGCAGAAAAACCCATCCACATGGCATTCTCGCACAGCGAATCGACAAACAGGTTGGCTTTTTGGGTAAGGTAGGCTTCCATCACCTGCGTGAGCGCGTCCATACCGGTGTAGGCGGTCTGGTACGGCGGGAGAGAAACCATCAGATCCGGGTCGACCAACGCCACCCGTGGAATCATCAGCGGGCTGCGCAGGCTGGCTTTGGCGTTCTTCTCGCGTACAATAATGACCCCGTTCTTGGTAACCTCCGAACCCGTACCTGCGGTGGTGGGGATGGCGATCATCGGCAGGGCTGGCCGGGTGATCTTCTGCCCCCTGCCGACCACCTCGATGTAATCCAGCGTCTCGCCGCCGTTCGCAGCCAGCATGGCAATCGCCTTGCCCGCGTCCATCACGCTGCCGCCGCCAATGGCAATCACCCATTCGCTCTTCATCTTCCGGGCAATTTTTGCCTGCTCGTCAATAAAGCCGGATTCCGGTTCGCCACTCAGGATGATGGTGTGGATTTCCAGATCGCGCCCTTCCAGCACCTGCATCACCGGGTTGTTCTCAGTGTTATGCCTGCCGGAGATGACGAGTATCCGCTTCACCTCTTTCGGTAGCACGGATTCCAGCCTGGTGATCGATCCCCTGCCAAAGATGATCTGGCTGCTGGTGGCGAAATCAAATCCGATCATTTTCCCCATTCCTCATCCGCAGGGTAGATGTTCTTAAAGCGAAAACTGCGCCTGGGCTCTGCCATCATGCTTTCCGCCAGGTTTTTCCACTTTTTGTAGTGCTGGGTATCCTTATGCGAGGCTGCATCTGCCGGAGAAAGGTAAATCTCTTCTAAAATGAATTGGGTCTTGTCATCCTCTGACTGGATGATGTCAAAACGGCGGTTGCCGTTTTCTTTAATGCTGCTCAGCGCATTTTCACGGGTCGCTGTAATAAAATCCTGCACCCGGTCTTCCTTTACCCTCACATGCACATGCACAACAAACATAATCACCTCCTTGGGCGTGAAATCAATAATCCATTAGAATATTGACATGGATTTGCCACCCACACAGAATTATACTCGTCTGCCATCAATCGTCATCCACTATCTGGATGAATTTTTGCTGGTGATTGAAAAACCGGCAGGCGTATTGAGCATTCCGGGCGGATTCTCGCCGGATGTACCCCACATCCAGATGCTACTGCCAGCCGATCTCGGCCGGGTGTGGATGGTCCACCGTCTGGATAGAGATACCAGCGGGGTGATGCTGCTCGCCCGAAACGCGGAGGTTCACAGAGCGTTGAATATGATGTTTGATGCGCGGGAGATCCACAAAACCTATCAGGCTATCATTCATGCTTCACCGGAATGGGATACCATTACCTGCGCTGAACCTCTGCTGGTGAACGCGGATCGCGCCCACCGCACCAGGGTATCGCCACACGGGAAACCCGCTCACACTGATTTTCAGGTACTGGAGAGATTCGGTAGGAAGGCAACGCTCATCCTGGCGAAACCACGCACCGGACTCACCCACCAGATCCGCGCCCACTTAAGCTATCTGGGTCATCCCATCATCCATGATAGCTTGTATGCCAGCCGGGAGAAACAAGCCAGCTTGTCTTTAGATTCTCCCTTCACATCCAGCCGGATGGCGCTGCACGCTGCAGAAATATCCTTCATCCATCCAGTAACCCATACAGATATAACCATCTTCTCCCCGCTGCCGGCAGATATGAGTGCATTAATCGCTTATCTACGCGATTCCATATAAAAAAAGCCCGGCTTCTGCCGGGCTGATACCTGCTATATATGCTTGTGAAACACCCGGTGGTTCTTATAGGGTTTTCCGCCCACATTTTCCAGGTCTTTGCGCATCTGTTTGGTCGTTTCAGCAACCTGGGTCAGATCCGCGTGCAAGAAGCTGAATGAATGCAGGGTGTCTTCCATCTCAGAATAAAGAAGCGCGTTACCACCTCTACCCTGGTACTCCGGTAAAACGCCCATACCATTGAGAGAAATCCACTTGGTCTTACCCATTTCTAGTATCAGGTCAATGATGGAGAACAGGTTCAAATTCCCTTTTGCCCGTTGCATCGCTTCAGAAACATCCGGGAATCCCAGCAAAAAGCCGACCACTTTATCTCCCGAAGTGATGATCTTGATCAACTTGGGGTTCGCCACCTGGATGATCGTATCCACCACGAATTTGACCTCGCGCTTGCTCAGGGGGTAGTATTCCCAGTTCTGCACGAAGGTATTGTTGTACGCTTCACCGATCCGGTCTGCCCATGAGACAAGCTCTGCCTTATTACGAAACTTCTTCACCTCGAAGGATCCCCGTTCCTGTACCCTGCGTGCGATCTCATGGATGCGCGGGTCAAGATGAAATTCCTCTGCGGGAATGTAGCACGAGACAAAATCCACCTCTTTTTCAAAACCGAGGGTTTCCACCAGGCGTGGGTAATAATCGTAGTTGTAATTCATCATATTCATCACCTGGCGGTGCTCGAAACCCTCCACCTGAATTCCGTATCCATCAAAAGCGGAAAGACCTTTCGGACCGACAATGTGATTTAATCCACGACCGCGTGCCCATTCGAAAACTGCTTCAAAAAGAGCATTCGCAACTTCCTGATCATCGATTGAATCAAACAAATAGAATTCGGCATCCTTGGTTTTGTGGTACTCGTTGAAGGGTTTGTTCTCCAACGCACCGATTCTGCCCACAATTTTCCCATCCCGGTATGCCAGAAAGAAATCCGCATCCGAGTGTTCATAAAATGGATGCTTTTTACGGTTGAGCATCATCTTTACATCCACCTTGAAAGGTGGTACCCATTGTGGGCATCCTTCGTAAAGATCATAATGAAATTGGACAAAGCTGTTTACTTGTTCCTTATTGCCGGTATCGATTTTCTGAATGGTGATCATGAGACCCTCTTGGGGAAAATGAGATAATTGCCAATGTAAATAAGTATAATGCGGTTTATTCGCATGTCTATAAAAACACACGAATAAGATTTTCGATACACCCGTCGAGCCAGAAAATTCATAGTAACGCTAATATTTACTCTTGTTTATTTAAGGACAATGGCTTGACGGTCATCCCCTCCTCAGGTATAATCTTCACGCTCAATCAACAGGAAGAAGATTGCTATGTGCGCAATCGATTAACAGGAGTAGATAATGGTTCCGCAGCCAAA
Organism: uncultured Leptolinea sp.; assembly: GCA_964648485.1. GTDB lineage: Bacteria > Chloroflexota > Anaerolineae > Anaerolineales > Anaerolineaceae > DAIOEK01. The sequence goes on along the minus strand of CAZYOF010000006.1, from coordinate 31,413 downwards.
AAGAAAACTTTCTAAAGGTCGTAGAGACCGCCGCCGCTCACAGGATGCTCTGACCAGCCAGAATCTGGTGCAATGCAGTAATTGCGGCGAGATGCGCCTTCCTCACACTGTTTGCCCTAAGTGCGGGCATTATCAGGGCAAGGAAGTGATCAGCGTATCGAATGAAGCAAAAAAGAAATAAGCGATCAAATTCGCAATAAAAAACCGCCAAAGGCGGTTTTTTTGTTGTCTATTGCATCTCTTTCAGAAATTCCTGGTATCTCGCCAGGAATCTGACAGGTAATCTTCCCTTCATGTGAACCACCTTTTCTTCGTATTGTATGGTGTCCACCTGTCCGTTTTCATGAAAGAAAGAAAGTAATTGACCCTGGGTGTATGGGACTTTTACAGAAATGGGTACGAAGGTCTGATAAAGGAATTCGTCGATCCTCGCCATCAGGCTGTCAACTCCTTCACCGCTAACAGCAGATATTGCCACAGCCTCAGGGAAATCGGGTAGCAACTTCTGGGTAGTATCCCGGTTTTCAAGCAGGTCAATTTTATTTAAGACATTAATGACCGGAATATGCTCTGCATGAATTTCATCCAGTGTTTCCATTACTGCTTTTGCCTGTTCGAGCGCGTTGGGATGCGTAACATCAATGATATGCAGCAGCATATCTGCCTCGGTAATTTCCTCCAACGTCGCCCTGAAAGCAGCCACAAGCTGGGTGGGCAGTTTTTGAATAAAACCGACTGTGTCAGTCAATAAAATTACTTTTTTATCCGGCATGCTGATTCGCCGGGTGGTGGGATCGAGTGTGGCAAATAGCTGGTTTGCAACATATACATCTGATTTTGACAATCGATTAAGCAGTGTAGATTTACCTGCATTGGTGTAACCTACCAGTGCTACCAGCGGTGTTTTTGATTTCTTGCGTACCTGGCGGTGTCGGGCGCGGTGTTCCCTGATTTTTTCTATTTCTTTCTTCAGAATATCAATGCGTCTTTTGATTTGCCGGCGGTCCACTTCGAGCTGGGTTTCACCTGGTCCGCGCAAACCAACCCCACCCACGCTGCCTGCTCGTCCGCCGCCACCACCTGCCTGGCGTGCCAGATGGGTCCATGCCCGGGTCAGACGGGGTAATCGGTATTCATAATACGCCAGTTCCACCTGCAGTCTGCCTTCTCGGGTTTGGGCGTGCTGGGCAAAGATATCCAGAATCAAACCGGTGCGGTCCATCACCTGTATCTTGTCATGGAACACCCGCTCCAGCTCGCGTTGATGTCTGGGTGACAACTCCTGGTCAAAGATGATGACATCCGCCTCGGTATCTTCGACCAGCATTTTCAATTCTTCCACCTTCCCAGAACCGAGGAACGTTCCTGCAGAAGGTTTATCCATTTTTTGAGTAAGTACACCCACCACATCCAGATCAGCCGTATCGGCAAGCAATTCCAGCTCATCCAGAGAATCGTCAAGCGAGAGGATGCTCTCCTCTCCATAAATTTCTACGCCTACCAGAAAAGCTTTTTCTCGTGGTTTTTTCGTAATTTCAGGTTGTTTCTTAGTCATTACTGATTATTTTGAGCCACCCATTTTTTGATTCTTTTCATAGCTTCCATGATTTGATCGGTGGCTGTTGCCAGAGAAATACGGATGTATCCTTCTCCATATTTTCCATACACCACACCCGGAGTTAAACTTACTCCGGTATCATTCAATAATTGATCGCAATAATCCAGACTGGAAATCCCATCCGGGAGCTTTACCCACACATAAATGGCTGCTTTGGGTTGGTTGACCATAAATCCAATCTCCTGGAATGCTTTTACGACCAGGTCACGCCTGTGCTGATATATGTCATTTCGCTCTTCAATCCAGCTCTGGTCACCGGTGAGTGCCACAGTACCGGCATCCATAATTGCTTTGAACTGGCATGTATCCACCTGGCTTTTATAAACGCTCAAATAGTTAATGACCTGCGCATTACCCACAGCCATCCCCAGTCGCCAACCAGCCATGTTATAAGACTTGGAAAGTGAATTAAACTCAACGGCAACATCTTTCGCACCCGGGAATTCTAAAATAGATTTTGCCCGGTACCCATCGAAGCAGACATCACTGTAGGGCGCGTCATGCGCAATCAAAATCTTATGCCGGTGAGCAAATTCAATGGCATTTTCAAAAAACTCGTCCGGTGCAATCGCGCCGGTTGGATTATTGGGATAATTAATCCACATCATCTTTGCCCGTTTGAGAACTTCCGCTGGAATGGCATCCAGGTCTGGAAGAAAACCGTTCTCTTCCAGTAAAGGCATGGAATATACCTCTGCACCGGCTATCTCCGGACCGCTGAAATAAACTGGATAACCCGGATCAGACACAAGGCTTACATCACCCGGGTTGAGCATCACCTGGTGTAGATTAAACAAACCTTCCTTAGAGCCGATCAACGTGAGCACTTCCAGATTTGGATCCACTTCAACGCCAAATCGGTTTTGATAGTATGTTGCGACTGCCTGGCGGAAAGTTGCTGTGCCTGCATACGGCATATACCCGTGTGAATCTGACTTGCGGGCTGATTCAGCGAGCGCTTCTACGATGAAATCAGCTGGTGGCAGGTCTGGTGACCCCATATCCAGACGAATCACATCTACACCCTGTTTCTTTAAACGGTTGATTTTCTGACCAAGAATTGTGAAAAAGTAAGGTTTAAAGTCGGCAATTCTGTTGGCTGGTGAAAACTGAATGGGAGATGTCTGCATATTCCGCCTTCATTTTCTAAGATATTCCAATGATATCAATTGTCAGTAAGGTTTGGCAAGTGCAAAACATGATCGTGCTAATGAATGGCATCTGATTCCTCAACCCAGTATTGTAATGTTCTACCCACTGCTTCTAAACTGTCTGCTGAAACTTTATCCAGTGTGTCTTCCGTGGTATGCCAGTAGGGATAATCGAAATCAATAATATCCACCGCCGGGATTCCCTTATCCAGAAAGGGTGTATGGTCATCCAACATGCTGTAACCAATTTCATCGCTAAATATTTTGCCATAGCCCAGATCTCTTGCTGCATTCCAGATTTCAGTTTGTAATGCAATGTCAGAATTGATCTCTCGGGGAAGATTAAGGGAACTGTCACCTACCATATCAACGATAACGACAGCATCCGGGTATTTGCCCAGGGATTCGGCGAAATATCTGGAGCCCATAATCCATTCCCACCCGTCAATTCTTCCCTGGTCTTCTGCATCGAACAACACCAGCGTAATTCGATACCCTTCAGGAATTTCCAGAACTCGCGCGAGTTCCAAAAGCACAGCTACACCAGATGCACCATCGTTTGCGCCATTCACTGCTTGTTGAACAGCAGGGTACTGCGGATCTTGGTCGGCGATCATCCTGGAATCATAATGCGCCCCTAATAGAATCCACTTTTCTCCATTTCCCTTGTCTGCAATCAGGTTGCGGATATATTGACCACGATAGACTTCTTCAATCTGGATCTTCCAGCCATAATTGGTGAAGTACTGGCTTGCCCAGGTAAGCAACTGTTTATGTGCAGCAGATCCGGGAGTTCTCGGTCCCATTTCAAGTTGTTCTTTTACAAGGTTTAATGCATTTTCTCCACTGAATTGAGGGGTTGTTCTGAAGTTCAGAAATAACGAACCTAGAAATACAACAGCCAGGATCAGGCAGAATATCAGAATGTTACGGTTCTGTCGGAGAAATTTCATACAGGTAGCTCCCCAAAATCCACAAGGCTTTGAATAAATTCATCTATCTTAGTTCTAGCCCGCTTGGTGACCAATGCGTGCCTATCCTTTTTTGATACCCTGCGGGTCAGCGTAATTGGCGGAAGTAAACCAAGATTGGCTTTCATCGGTTGAAAATTATCCGGATTTGCCTGTGTGATGTATTCAATCAGTGCTCCCAGCATGGTATCAGGTGGTAATACTATGCCATCCGCTCCTTTTGCATATCTGGCTGCATTGATTCCAGCCAATAAACCTGTGGCAATATTACCCGCGTAACCTTCCACGCCAATTAGCTGACCTGCCAGAAAGAGCCGGGGTTCTTCCCGGTGATTCAACCCTTTGGTTAAGAATTTGGGTGAGCAGAGAAAACTGTTCCGGTGCATCTGTCCATATCGCAAGAATTCAGCATTTTCCAATCCGGGAATCATCCGAAAGACCCTTTTTTGTTCTCGGAAGGTCAGGTTTGTCTGAAACCCAACCATGTTATACATCGAATCAGCCAGATCATCCTGACGGAGTTGAATTACAGCAAATGGTCTTCTCCCGGTATGCGGATTGTATAATCCCACTGGTCGCATCGGACCATATGCCATCGCCATCCTTTCTCTTCTGGCAAGAACTTCTACGGGTAAACACCGCTCAAAATAAAACCCGCTGCCGGCATGCACTCCCTTCTCAATGTCTGTTTCAAAGTCATGCAACTGAATCCGCTCTGCATCGGTCAATTCTTGAATAAAGTGTCCGTACTCGTTTTCATTGAATGGGCAATTGATGTAATCGCCATCCTCGTCCACTCCCCTTTCATAACGTGATGCCCTGAATGCAATGGACATATCGATGGATTCTTTACTGATAATGGGAGCGATGGCATCAAAAAAGAATAATGAATCATCCCCTACAAACTTTGAGATGTTATCCATCATTGCTGGCGAAGTTAAAGGTCCACTGGCGATGATACATATTCCATCGGGAATCGATTTCACTTCTTCGCGAATAATTTGAATATTGGGATGAGATTCCAATTTTTGGGTGACCAGGCTTGAAAATAGTTCTCTATCCACAGCCAGCGCACCCCCAGCCGGAACACAAGTCTGATCGGCTATTTGGATGAGAATGGAATTTAATCGTTTCAATTCAAAAAGCAATTGTCCGGTAGCCCGGTCAGGAAGATTAGATCCAAGGGAATTGGAGCAAATCAGTTCTCCCAATTTGTCCGTTTTGTGGGCGCCAGTTTGTACATGCGGACGCATTTCATAGAGAATAACCCTGATCCCCTGGTTCGCAGCCTGCCACGCAGCTTCACTGCCGGCAAGTCCTCCGCCAATAATTGATATCTGATCCATGATCTATCCTTATTCAGCGATTCTACCAGACTATACAAACAGCCTTATTTTTCCTAAATTGACCGGGCATATAAGTTGCAACATTTGTGAAAGGATACTATACTGGTGACATATGTTTCAAATACAGAACCAATCCCAGCGACACCTGACTACTGCCCATCTTGCTCAAACGATGACGCTTCTCAGTTTAACTGCTGAAGAGTTGCATCAGAAGATCGAAGCAGAACTGGCATCCAATCCAGCCCTGGAGATGGTGGAAGAAAGGCGATGTCCTTCCTGCAACCGTTTGCTTCAAAACCAGGAAACCTGCCCGGTTTGTTCCAGACCAAAAACCCAGCTCTCCGAAGAACCTATCGTCTTTGTCTCTCCTCGTGAAGATTTCTTTTCCGGGAATACCATTCCCGAAGAGGATATGCCTGAAGATAATATTGGTGCGGCTACAGAAGATCTGCCTACTTTTGTTTTACGACAGATCGCCCCTGAACTGGATGCTCAGGATCGAGGGTTGGCAGCCTATCTTCTGACACATCTGGATGAGGACGGATTATTGACTATACCCCTCATTGAAGTAGCTCAGTATCATCATGTCCCATTATCAAGAATTGAAAATATTAAGAAATTAATTCAGCATGCCGAGCCGATCGGTGTTGGTTCTGCATCCCCGCAAGAGGCGATGTTGATTCAATTGGAAGTTCTTGCAGAGACAAATGAGATTCCTCCGCTTGCCCAGGAAGCTGTCAAGTCAGGCATTCATATGCTCAGTCGGCACCAATATTCAGACCTGGCTCATTTACTCAAAACCAACTTAAAAACAGTTCAGGAAATTGCCACATTCATCGGGAACAACCTGAATCCATTTCCGGCAAGATCTCATTGGGGTGATTCTCGAGAGCAATCAAAGAATGATGATCATGTTTTCCACCGACCTGATATTGTCATCAACCATCTGAATGACGACTCAAAGGGTCCATTGGTAATTGAAATCATTATGCCAATATCCGGTACATTACGGATTAACCCCATGTTCCGGCAGGCTATTAAAGAAGTGAATAATGATAAGGTGGATGACTGGAAATCAGATCTGGAGCGCGCATCACTTTTTGTTAAGTGCCTTCAACAGCGTAACCATACAATGGAAAGGTTGATGGCGCGGATAGCCACCATCCAAAAGGAATTTATTCTACATGGTGAAGGCGAGCTCAAGCCCATCACACGTGCACAACTTGCCAAAGAATTAGAAGTCCACGAATCGACGATTTCAAGAGCGGTATCCAATAAGGCGATTCAACTACCCAATGGACGTATCGTGCCTTTTGCAAAATTCTTTGATCGGAGCCTGCACATCCGCACTGCGTTGCAGGATATCATTCAAAAAGAATCACACCCGTATAGTGATACGGAACTCGCTGAAATTTTGGCTAAATTGGGTTATCTTGTTGCCCGCCGGACGGTAGCAAAATATCGCGCGATGGAAGGCATACTCCCAGCTCACCTGCGACATGCATCATCTGGTAAATCATGAGTAATTTGTTGTCTCCCCATGCCCCATTTCAACCATTTTGGCGTGGGAAAAACCCGGGCGTTAATGAGTTTTCTACACTTCTTAGTCTGTTGAATACCCCTGCCGTGATTCTCGAACCACGGCAGACTCATTTATTTGCTGCTAATCCCGAATTTCTCAAACTCACTGCATTTTCGATGAATGAATTATCACAGGTAGAATTAAAAAACCTGTTTCCAGATTTAAGCAGGTATGAAATGATTCAACCGGGTGAGCATATTACCCGATTAAATCGTCACATGCGTGATCCAATTGAAGTGGTCATCAAACCAACATCGCTCGATCCGGGTGGAAGCTGGTTTCTCCTCAGTATCACCCCCCAGAATATTGCTCAACAAAACAATGAGAATCAGGAATGGCTGGAAACATATAACCAGACCATGCAAAACCTGTTTAACCTTATCAGCCAGCCAGATTCTTCTACCTGCATGAGCCAGATGCTGGATATTGGATTAGTCTTAACCCAGGCACGGTATTTATGTGTCTATCAATACAACCCGGTTCTTCAACAATACGAAAAATCAGCATCAACAGAAAACACCGATTTGCCCATCTTCCCGGATTCAATATCAGCTGGTACTCTTCCGGTTGATTCTGATCCTGAGATATGGATTCCGGGCAAAAGGGTGGTGCATGAATTTCACCGGATCGCTCGTGTTGGAAACCTTCCATATATTGGGGTATCTTTTCTTCGTCAGGAAAGCGCCCATCTGGGCATTCTGGTAATCTCTGATAGTCAGGGACAACCTTCGTCAGTTCTTGAAAAAGTGATGGAATTACTCAGCGGCTCCTTTAGCAGTGCACTCTATCATCATGTCTTGGTGCAAAATCTAAATCAAACACTTGCACAACATCATAAGGCGCAGATCGTCCGCGAAATGGCAATTCAGAACACCCTGGAAGGTATTCTAATTGTCCGGAAGGATCTGACAATTGAAAGTTTGAACCCGGCTGCAGAAATGATGCTCGGTTATGGTGAATCAGAAGTGATCGGATTCCCGCTGGAGAATATCATCGTGGGCACCGATAGCCTGATCCCGGCACTCAAAGCTGCATTAGAAGGCATACCTACTCACAATCTGGGGAATATCACCCTTCACCGGCGCAACGGGCAGACTTTTCTTGGTCATATCCAGACCATTCCAGTAACAGCAGATGACGGTTTACTTGCCATTCTTGTGATAATTCAGGATATCAGCGAAAACGAATTAATCCGCGTTCGAACCCAACAGCTCGAACAGCGAGCATTACTGGGAGAGGTGACTGCAATCTTTGCACATGAGGTAAGAAATCCGGTAAATAATATTTCCACCGGTTTACAGTTGTTGCAAATGAACACTGCGCCAGACGATCCACAGCAAGAAACGATAAACCGCTTGCAGCATGACTGCAACCGCCTCACACATCTGATGGAATCTGTTCTATCCTTTTCCCGTCCAATGGAATATAAAATGGATCCTGTGGATCTGGGGATGCTTCTCCAGAGATTTCTTGAACGTTGGCGTCCCCGGTTTTCAAAAGCAAATGTTCAAGCCTACTTTCAAATGGACCCGGATATCATGTGGGTAATTGGGGATGCCCGTGCATTAGAGCAGGTATTCACTAATCTGGTAAATAACGCAGTTCAGGCAATGAAGACAGGTGGCGTACTTGCTGTTAAAATGACGAATAAGCAGGTAACTAGAGGAGCATCACCAGAAATTGAGGTAACGGTTTCAGATAATGGACCGGGCATTCCAGATGAAATTCGGGAACATATATTTGAACCCTTTGTCACGAACAATCCGCAAGGAACCGGTTTGGGGTTGGCAATAACAAAAAGAATAATTAATGCCCATCGTGGCAGTATTAGTGTAAACTCATTCCCAGGTGGAACAGTTTTTCATGTCTGCCTGCCGGCGTGTAAACCAAATGGAGGAGTAGATTCATGAGCGCAACCATTCTCATCGTAGACGACGAAGAAAATGCACGAAAATTCATTTCAGAATTCCTGGTAAACAAAGGCTACGAGGTAAATGGAGTTGCCACCCTGGGCGATGCACGGGTTTCTTTACAAAAAGAAAATGCTGATATTGTCCTTCTTGATGTTAATCTCCCGGATGGTTATGGTCCGAATTTATTGGCAGAGACTGCCAGTATGCCGCTGAGACCGCCCATTATTTTGATCACAGCTTATGGTGATATTGATATGGCTGTGGATGCAATGAAAAATGGCGCCCATGACTTTTTACAGAAACCAATAGAGTTAGCCCAACTTGAATTATCAATTCAGAGAGCCCAGGAAATTGTTGCCATGCGTCGTGAGCTTGCTCATTTACGCAGTGCTCAGCATCAAGACCTTGACTTCGTAGTAGGTGATACGCAAGCTATGAAAACCGTTCTTTCACAGGCAAAAAGAGCCGCCACAGCAGCTGTATCGGTCATTATTACCGGAGAAACCGGAACCGGTAAAGAGGTCCTGGCAAAATTCATTCATAAAAATGGACCGCGCTCCGGTAAACCGTTTATCGCTATCAACTGCGCGGCTATACAACCAACTATGCTTGAATCAGAACTATTTGGATATGAAGCTGGAGCATTCACCGGAGCTGAAAAGAAGAAAGTAGGACTGATGGAAGTTGCTGATGGGGGCATTCTCTTCCTGGATGAGCTTTCTTCCATGCCGCTGGATATTCAGGGAAAACTTTTACGAGCCATTGAAGAACAAAGTTTCCGTAGAGTGGGCGGAACGGCTCTGATAAAAGTAGATATCCAGGTTCTTGCCGCATCAAACCGTAACCTGATGAACATGATCACAGATGGCAAATTCCGTGAAGATTTGTATTACCGGTTGAAGGTGGTAGATCTTCATTTGCCCGCCTTGAGAGAGAGAAAACAGGATATCCCTGATCTTGTAGGTTATTTCATCCGTAAGGGAAATGCCTCTCTGGGAATGAACATTGATGGAATGACCCCGAACGCACTCCAGGCATTAATAAAATATGAATGGCCGGGGAATATCCGCGAACTGGCAAATGTGATAGAACGGACTATGCTTTTCTGTGATGATCCTGTAATTGATTTTGCCCATCTTCCTCCGGAATTTAATCAACACGCCTGATAAACCATAAATCCCATTGGCACGGCATAATTCTTGCAATATAGCCTCTTGAATAAGTTTTTCAGGAGGCTGAAATGTTTGATATGAGTATCCCAGATTTTCTGCTGACGATGGCTACCGGTGTTTTTCTGCTGGGATTAATTTCCATGTGCATAGGCATATTTATTCTGGTATCCAGATCAATGGGTAAAGATATCTCCACCCTGGCAGATCAAACAGCAAAAATGGCTCAGAAAGGGATCACAGAAGATGTATCTGGACTGGTTGGTAATGCATCCGCTCTTCTGGGCGCTCTTAACGGGCTGATAAAAACGAGTGCAGGGATCGGAGTATTTCTGGTAGTTGTTGGTCTGATTATGATGGCGGGAGCGTATTGGCTCGTATTACAAATTTCCTCAATGGTATAGCACAAAAAATCCAATGTCCCACAGGGTATGATTATGGAACCAGCTGATTTGATTCTCCAACTGAAAGATGTATTCGCCAGCCCGTTAGCGGCTGACGTGTTTAAAACTATCTACCTGGATCCGCTCCTTTTTCAAGCATTTGATGAACCTGATGCTATCGAAAAATGCAAAAATAAATGTGGGACAGAACCAGAAAATTGGACAGTAATTAATATTGCTCTGGCGTTGGTAGACCTGCCAATCACAAGAGAACTACTGAATTCCGAACCGTTAGAAACGCTTCCTGCAGAATTACGGCAAAAGGTTAGCACTTATTATCAAAAGGTGCTGCAAAACCCGACATATGTAAACACCCTGGAAGAAGCGGTCATGTTATCAATTGCCTTAAGAGAAAGGCGTCGCTTAACTGGTTCCTGGGCAGGACTGTGTAAGGAAATTTCTCATAATTTCTCAAGGTCCCAATTCAATCAGGAAGACTGGATATCAGCTGCATCAATGGTGTACGCAATGGATCTTGATGCGAATGGCTTTCTGGAAGAAATCAGCTTATTCTCAACTTTACTTACAGATATTGAATATTTCGTGTTACTTGCTCGAATTCTCCTTTCACGTTACGAGAATACTCGGGGTAATCCCTCACCATATTTTCTCGAGAGTGTCAGGATTTTAGATGAAGTAAACCGGATTAAAGCCCTGGAATGGCTCCATGGATACGGCTACGATGAGTTGGCTCATGAACTTTCAGCTATCTTATTTTCTGAGATTGAGCAAAACGGTGAAAAAACAAAAGGTCTTTTATCAAAGAGAGAACAAGATCCATTGGAATTAGACAACCAATTGGATTTAATCAATAAATTAACACTGGAACAGAAAAGAATATCGTTCAGTCCAGAAAATGACACCCAATCCACCTATTTACTCCAGCAGGAGGAATTAATACAACAGGCTCAAGCCCGTCTTGAAGCTCAGAAAGCGCGACTGTTGACAGGGGAAGCAAAAATTAGAGCCTGGACAAAAGTTCTTGAATTGGTGCCTCATTCAGATCTGGCAAAAGCCGAATTAGTTACGGCTTTCTTACAAAATAATGACTTAAACGCAGCCCAATCGATAGTATTTGGTGATTCCGCAAATCCTTTTGTGCTTGCTTCCAGAGCTTTGCTTGCATACCGGCAGGGGAATCTCATGGAAACAGATCTGTTCCTCGATAGAATTATTACTGTTTTAAAAACAGACTCCTTTCCGGAAACAGAATCACTCAAACGTATTATGGATATTTGTGCCCAGATAAAATTACTGGATAAAGTGGATCAATTACTTGCCATGATGCCTGCAGGGTTACCGGTACAGCAGGAAGCAATCAAGATCAGAGCAAAAATCGCTTTTGAAAAGAAGAATCATATCAAAGCTCGTCAATTGGCAGCAGCCTCCCTCCTGTTGGATGAAGGGAATCCTGATTCTCTTCGTATTTTGGCAAATAGTCATGAAGAAGAAGCGGATTATGATAATGCTTTAGGATATTGGGAAAAATTACTTGATAATCCAAAGGGTAAAAATCCCAAGGATGATCTGTCATATGCAGCATGTGCAATTCATTCAGGCAAGGCAGAAAAAGCGCTCGCTATTTGCAAGGATTATATTGAGCAGTTTCCAACAAGTGGGGAAGGATTCTTGATTTTTGGTGATGCTTATCAACAATTGGGCGATTATCAAAAAGCAGGTGAAAACTATGAAAAGGCAATTACGTTATCACCAGAGTTGGAAGATCCTTGGATAAAACTGGTAAACTTTCACACCGCAAACGAAAACCTGGATAAAGCTTTTAGTATTTTACAAACCGCGGTAAAAGCAGTACCAAATTCAGCAAAACTAAATTTCTCCCTCGGTACCCAACTCTTTAAGAATGGATCGGCTTCTGAGGCAATCCCTCTATTCCAAAAAGCTGCTGCAATCGACCCTACAAACCTTGAATTTGTCCGAACCCTGGCTGAGAGCTATCAAAAAACTGGACAATGGCAGGAGGCAGAGGATATTTATGCTGACCTTGCCAAGAAATTCCCGAGTGACCAGACAATCCTTCTTGATTACGCGAAAACGCTGATCAAAATCAACCGGAAATCTGATGCTTTATTGCCGCTTCAGCAGCTGGTAGATCTCAACCCGGTTGGTACAGAAGCGTATATGTTGTTAGGGCAGCTGGTTGTGGATGACCTCACTCCCGACGCCGATCAGATTAATCCGAATGATGCTGAAACCATAGCTTTATTGGATTATAGCCGTGATGTGATACAGAATGCGTCAGTACGTGAACCTTCTGAAACCAGGTTTATTCTGCTTCTCGCAGAAATTCTTACGAAAATGGGTGAAAAAGAAGCAGCCCAAAAATTATTTGCTTCACTTACAGAGCAGATTAATAGTCTGCCTGAGAATCTACGCTGGCGTGTCAGTTACGGATTAGGCATTACTTCCGGGCAGATGGGCGAATTTGAAGTAGCTCTGGCAGCATTACAGGAAGCTGCACAACAAAATCCTCAGAATATGCAGATCCACCAACAGCTGGCGGAAGCATTCATTAAAGCAAATCTCTCCCAATCGGCTCTACAGGCAGCCCAACAAGCGCTGGCGATCGATCCACGAGACCCTGATAATCTAATCTGGTATGCAAATTTCTGCATCCGTTCTCACGATCTACCTGAAGCTCTCTCTACCATGGATGCGATTATCAAGATCCAGCCCGAAAATAGTAATCTTCGCATTCAACTTGGTGCTATGCATTTACAAGCTGGCGATCTAAAAAATGCCCGGCATACCTTCGATAGATTAATCGCTGAAAATAAATTATCACCGGGTCAATTTCAGCAGATGGCTCAACTCCTTGCCGACAATAAAGAATATGTAGATGCAGCTTCCATCTTAAAACAGGGAATCCAGCAGGATCCGCAATCCTCTCTGCCACTCTTAATGGACCTCGTGCAATATGAGCAAAAGGCGGGAGATATTTCATCAGCTCTCAATACCCTCGAAACTGCGATTGCGATGGATCCGGGGAATGTTTACCTGCAAGTGATAAAAGCGGATATGTTTGCGTTTGAAGGGATTTATGGCGATGCAATCTTAACCCTTGAAGGAATTCTCAATACGATCTCTCCGGATGGATCCACTAACCATCCATTTGAATTTAGATCGTCAGTGCTATTACGGTTGGCATTTTTATATCGTAAAGCCGGAGAGTTCGAGAAAGCAGCGACAGCTGCCAGATCTATATTGGAATTTGAACCGGATTCTGCTGAAGCTAATTATATTCTTGCAGACCTAGCTTCTCAGGCTTTGGATTTCACCAATCTGCAAACTCAGCTATCGTCTTCACAATCTTCAATGGAAAATGGTAGTCAGGCTTCGGACATGCTTGTGTTATTGAATATATATATGTCTCAGCTTGCAGGAACAAATCTATATCAAAATGACACCTTAGCATTAAATAATCGCTGGTATTTATGGAATACTGCACTTGAGAATATTTCTCTACCCGCCGATAGAAGAGATGAGCAATCCCTCCAGTCATTAACGACCGAACTTGAAAACATTAATCTGGATGAGATAGATTTATTATTACCTACACGTGGTAATCAAGATGCCCTTCTACCGGATGTTCCTGCGTACGACATACTGATGAGTAGCCCGATACCATATCTGGTATTAGCAGAAGCAGCAACAATAACCGGTTTATACGACACTGCCTATGAATTACTTAACCAAACCCGCGACAGATTTCCGTTGGATACGCTTCCGGTATACTGTCTTGCAAGATTGTATGTAATCCAGGCAGAAGATTTCAGGCTTTATGAAAGCGTAAAGATCAAAAAGCATCTACCTCCATCTGATTCGTTGAGCTTGGGTTCTTACGAAACATTTGAAGAGTTAATATTGGCTGTTGAAAGGGTAAGTGAATCGCCGATTATTAAAGCGTGGCATACCAGAGGAATTGCGGCATTCCATCCTACCCTGGATAATATCGCTGCAGTGGATGATACCGGTGTGTTTGTGAAAGAACCTCGCTTCAAGATAGCCAAACTAGCAAAAGAAAACAATGTGGCAGGCTTGATCCAGGCAATTCAGAAAGATCCTGAAAATTCATTAAGAAGAATTGAAGGTGCTGTTTTGTCAATGGACAAAGCCCCACAAGAGGCACTTCAGATGCTGGATGAATTTGAAACGCGCCTATCCAGTCACCCCATTGTGCTTGCAGGATACGCGTTGACGGCTGGCGAAGCAGGAGAATCAGAAGAAGCATTGGCTGCGATTGAAAAGGCACTCTCCATATGGAATGACGAACCACTTTGGCATGTTTTTGCCAGTAAATGGTCACGTGACTTGAAATTCTACGAAGGAGCAGTAGCTCACCTCAAGGCAGCAGCGGATCTGGAACCTGAGAATTTCGAATATGCCCTGGAAATTGGTAAATCAGCACTCGAAATGTCTGATCCTCAGATGGCCATTCAATACCTGCGTAAAGCTGCACATCTGGATCCCATTAAATATCAGCCCTGGCTTTACATGGCTAAGACTTATCAGTTAATCGGTGATCTTCCTCAGGCGATTGCCTCCATTGAAAGAGCGGTTACACTGGCGCCCAATGAAGCGGAACCTCAGGTATTTAGCGCCGGACTCTCTTTAGATGCTGGTCATATTGAAGATGCACTGAAAAAGATAGATAATGCAATCCGCCTTGATCCAAGAAATGTGGAAGGAATTATCGTAAAGACCAAGGCACTTAAATTTGCAGGTCATGCTGATGAAGCTCTGGAATTAATTGAGCGTTCACTTGGAAAAGTGGCGAATACATTACCGCTTCTTATTGCAAAAGCGGAAGTAATCCGTGATAAAGAAGGTCAAAAAGCATATCTGAAATCTTTGCAGGAAATCGCGCAAGATTATCCCCGTGATGCTCAGATCCTTCAAATGTACGCTCAGGCACTGGCTGAAAATGGATCACCAGCAGATGCTCTCCAAATTACGCAGCATGCCATCAAAGCCGATCCGGATAATCTGCCCATGCATCTGCTTGCCGGTCGCCTTCTTCGAAGTACGGGTCAGCTTGATCAGGCCATCGATCATTTCTCCGCCTGTATCAATATTGATCCAGAATTAATTGAGGCTTATTTGGAAATGGCACGCACCTATCAGGAACGCAGGGACTTCACCAAAGCGATTTCTCTGTTTGAACAGGTAATTGATATTGCTCCAAATGATTTCCGTGGATACTATCAACTCGGATTGTTATTGCGGGATGCAAAGGATTACCGCGGTGCAGAAACCATGTTGCGTCGCGCATCTGAACTGAATAAAGATGATGTGAATATCCTGAGGCAATTAGGCGCAATTATTGCATTAAACCTGGTACACCACCCGCAGGAGGCTTCGGTTCATTCATGAGCAACTCAATTCACAACCCTCTCCTCAATCAAGGTAATATTAACAGGGATGATCTCTTAACCATCCTGAGTGTTGGTTTTAGAAAAAAAGAGTACCGCTTTGTTCGCCAACTCGTCTTAAATTGGCTGGCGGCGTTTCCTGGGGATATTAATTTCAACTATCTCTACGCTAAGTCGCTGGTTGAAGACGGCAAAGCCCAACAATCTTTACCAATACTGGATTTAATTTGCAGCACAGATCCTGATTTCCTTCAGGCGCATGAATTGCGCCTTTCAGCTTATGCGCAAACGGGAAAGGATACTTCCAGTGATGCCGGGTATATCTTTGCCATTGCAGGAAAATCAGTTGCGGGAACATCTGTACCTTCATGGGCAAAATACTATCGTGAAGGACAGGAAGCTTTTGAAAATGAGAAGTTGGAAGATGCAGAATTACTGGTTCAACAGGCGCTAATTGCCGATCCAAAAGTAGATTTAACAGCCTGCTTTCATTTGCAGATATCCTCTATTCTGCATGATACGCAGACACTTGCAAACCTCGCAAACCTCTACCATGCCAGATGGTCAGATTGTCTGCCTGTAACCCTATATCTGGCTGCAGCGAAACTCAATTTGGGAGAAGATACCGAAGCCGTAGCTTTGTTGCATCAGTGTGCGGCAAAAGATACTGCAGGGCAGGTAATTCAACGGATCTGGGGCGAAAATCATCCTTATCGGATGTTGTACCCCGATCAAATGCAAATCCGGTTTGATATCAGTGTTCCATCGTCCATTATTGCTGCCCTGGGTTGGAATCAGCTGCCTTTTAGCACCCAGTCAGCACCCCCTCAGGTTCAAATCGAAACACCAGTCCCACAGGAAGAATTGGAAGAGGTTATTCAACCTGAGTCAGTTCCTGATGAAACCGTTATTCCTGAGTTTGATCCTGAATTGACATACACACCTCCGCAAGAGGAACTGGAAAATCAGCCTCAATATGAGCCGCCTTTCACGGTAAATGAACCGGAAAATGTGGTCGCCTTCGTTGAAAATGAAGAGGTTGTTGAAGAAAAACTCGGACCTGAAAGTCTTCAGGATGTCCGTCAGGAACTGGAGAGGATTGCATCCAGATTACGGATGCCCGGAGTAACCCGAACTGATGGACGATTTCCAACGTATGTCGTTCTTACAACGCGTAAGGGTTTGGAAAATCAATATGGATCTCAAACCAGTTTCATTCTGGATGAATTAATGAAACAGGTCGTAGAAGCCATCCGCAGAAAACAGGGTTGGAATGCCTTGATTTTCTACGTAGATGACCCTGCCTGCACCACTGCATTTGGGATTAAGCCCTCTCCTTACAATGATCCATGGAAAATTAAATTGGCAGTAGCTGACCTGGATAAAGCACTTGGAAAACGCGGAGAAATGATTGGAGCGCTGTTGATTGTTGGAGGTCCCGAAATTGTACCCTTCCATCATCTTCCTAATCCCACGGATGACGCAGATACAGAAATTGCTTCTGATAATCCATATGCAACACTGGATGATAATTACTTTATTCCCGAGTGGTCAGTTGGCCGCTTACCCGGTGGCACCAACCGGGATGCAGGGCTGTTGTTGCAATATCTAAGGAAGATGATTGCTTATCATTCTTCTCAATCCTCACAGGAACCCTGGTGGCAGCGTGTGAGCATTTTCTCACCTATTTGGATGGGAATGCGGCGTGTTTTTGCCCATGGTGTTGTAAATACCCGTCCATCCTTTGGGTATTCAGCTGCTGTATGGAATCAGGCTTCTTTGGAAGTTTTTAGACAGATTGGCGATGGACAATCCATGCTATCTTCTCCTCCAACTAAAACAGGAGAATTAGTTGGAAATGGCTATTTACCTGCAAAACTCCAGTACTTTAATCTTCATGGGGTAACCGATGCACCTGAATGGTATGGACAATCAGATTACAACGACCTCAAAGATAATCCAGAATATCCGGTTGCATTAAGCCCACAAGATATCCTCAATGATGGAAATCCACCTGCGGTAGTTTTTAGCGAAGCCTGTTATGGAGCCTACATTGACGGTAAGAATGAGAATGAAGCGTTGTCATTAAAATTCCTCTCGACTGGCACCAAGGCTTTTGCGGGTTCTACCTGTGTATCCTATGGATCCGTCTCGGCGCCATTGATTGGTGCTGATCAATTAGCCAGTCAATTCTGGAAAGGGATAAAGGAAGGTACACCTGTAGGTGAAGCATTGCGTAATGCTAAAGTACAGATGGCACAAGAAATGTCCCGCAGACAGGGTTTCCTTGATGGAGAAGACCAAAAAACACTAATTTCATTTGTCCTCTACGGTGATCCGATGTTCTCAATTACCCAGAATAAAATGAACAAAAAAGGAATAACCCGTGACCGTATTAAAGAAAAGGTCCTGACTGTTTGTGAAAGCGATGAAAAACAGGGTATTCTGGATGAAATGGATCAGGAAACCATGTCACATGTAAAACTAATCGTCGAACAATACCTGCCCGGTCTAAAAGATGCAAACTTCACGGTAAGCAAACAAATTGCCAGCCGGGTACAAAATGGTGACAGCCGAAACAAGTCTACTCAACCTCTTGAAGAAAAGAGAACGGTTGTTACCGTCAGCAAAGCATATAGTGTGTCACGCACCAGGCACTATCATTATGCCCGCCTTACAATAGATCCAAAAGGAAAAGTGATTAAACTTGCTGTCTCCAGATAATCAGGTATTTGTGTTATAATCTGCGATGTTATTAAAGGCACACGTTATGTGTGCCTTACTTTCCGCTCACGGTTCACCTGCGGTGAAAACTTGAGCAAATCCAGGGAAAGGAGGAATCCATGCGTAATTATGAATTAGTTTGTATTGTTCATCCAGATTTGGATGAAACTGCCTTTAATGGTGTTGTAGATAAAGTTAAAGGCTGGATTGCCGAAGGAAATGGTACACTGACGAAAACTGATGTCTGGGGTCGTCGTCGAATGGCGTACGCTATCCGCAAGCAACGCGAGGGTCAATATGTTTTACTTGAGTTCCAGATGAACCCCAATTACAGCGTAACTCTTGAACGAAACATACGCTTTTTAGAACCAGTCATGCGGCATATGCTTATTAGTTTGGCTTAGTCACGACTGATGATGCCCTAACCAAGAGAGGAAACGATGGCGCGCAGTTTGAATAAAGTGATGATCATCGGTCATTTGGGACGCGATCCCGAAATGCGTTACACGCCTTCAGGAAAGCCCGTTACAACCTTCACCGTAGCCACAGGCCGTTTATGGAAATCATCTGATGGCGAGCAGCATAGTGAGACTGAATGGTTTAATGTTGTTGCCTGGGGAAGCCTGGCAGAGCGATGTAAGAACTACCTCTCCAAAGGTCAACAAGTGTATGTGGAAGGTCGCCTTCAAACCCGTAAATGGGATGACAATGAAGGAACCAAGCATGTATCAATCGAAATTGTAGCAAATGAAATGTTGATGCTGGGTGAACGGAAGGATAGCTATAATAACCAGAATGGTGATAGCTCTCTTCCAGAGGAAACAGAAGAGGAATTCCCCTTCTAACCTGCTCAGTATTTATTAAATAGGAGTGAAAGAAATGTCAGATAATAATGAAAATGAAGCTCCTGTGTCTGGTCCGCGGCATTATGTCGCTCGTCCAAAATTCTGTCAGTTCTGTGTGGACAAAAACCTGTCGATAAATTATAAAAATATCGACATAATTCGCCGGTTTGTAACCGAAGAAGGAAAAATCCGCCCACGCCGACAAACAGGAACTTGCGCTAAACATCAGCGTGAACTCGCAGGTGAAGTAAAACGAGCCCGGCAAATCGCTTTATTACCATTCACAGAAGAAAACAGACGCTAGTACTAATCTTAATAAATGGGGCGTAAGGGAAAACGCTTACGCCCCATTTTCTTTGAATCAGGTGGTACCATGTCAAAAGAAGAAACACCCAAGATCATCTCAAAAAAACATTTAGCTAGATTAGAGAAAGAAAATATCCAGCGCCGCTGGATTATACGTGTCTCGGTTGTCATCTTAATCCTGATCGTAGGCATAATTGGATACGGTATATTGGATATCAATGTACTCCGCGGTATGCAGCCTATAGCAAAAGTGGATGGAGATTCGATCTCTACTAACGAGTACGTTACTTTTGTGAAATATTACCGCTGGCAGATGATCCAACAATACAGCCAGACATCTCAGATGGCCCAACTCTTCGGTAGTGATCCGAATTATTCAAGTTACTTTCAAAGCCAGTTAAACCAGATTCAGAATCAACTCGAAGATCCGACAGTCATCGGTGAACAAGTAAAGAATCTGCTCATTGAAGATAAGTTGATTCGTCATGAAGCAGAGAAAATGGGTATTACTGTCACAAAAGAAGAAGTGGATAAAGCTTTGGAAGAAGCTTTTGGTTTCTTCCCGAATGGAACACCCACTCCGGAACTTTTCCCAACAGCCTTACCCACTTCGACTCTCTCACCTGAAATTCTTAAACAAATAGCCACGCTCACACCCGCCGCGGGCACCGAAGCCACTGAACCAGTAAACGGGGATGCTTCTGTTGATGTGACTCAGGAACCAACTCAAATTCCTGAAAACACCGATGCTACACCCATCCCTACATCAGCTCCAACAGCAACAGCCACTCCATATACCCGTGAAGGATATGAGAAGTTGTATGGTGAGTATCTTACCAGTTGGAACGAAGAAGCCGGATTGACTGAAGCAGAAATCCACCTGGTATATGAGCACTCACTTTATAGAGACAAGGTTCTGGAACAGGTTACAAAAGACCTTAAACCAGTCCAGGATCAAGTTTGGGCACGGCATATTTTAGTAGAAAAAATTGATGAAGCTCGGCAGATATTGGATAAGCTTAAGAATGGTGAGAACTTCATCACACTTGCTTCTGAATATTCGCTGGATACCTCCAATAAGGAATCAGGTGGAGACCTTGGCTGGTTTGGTAGAGGCAGAATGGTCTCGGCTTTTGAAGATGCTGCTTTTGCCCTGAAGGTCGGAGAAATTAGTGAGCCTGTCAATACCACTTTTGGTTTCCATATCATCCAGGTACTGGGTCATGAAGAGAAATCAGTTGATGAAACGACCTTTAATTCAATAAAACAAGAGGCTTTCACTAAATGGCTGGAAGAGAATAAAACTAACGCCAAGATTGAAGAGTTCGATTACTGGCGTGACCGTACCCCCAGTGAACCCGAGCTTTCCAGTATCTTTTCGTAGGAAAGAATCCCATTAAACGGAATCAAAAATGAGTGGAAAAAATCCACTCATTTTTTAATTTATTGAATTTGGGTACAGCATTCTATTCTTTTTTCAGCATTTCATCTGATACTTCATCTAACCGTAAGCTGATCGACTGGCTGGTGGAATCTTTACCCATGGTAATACCATAAATCACATTCGCAGCCTGAACCGTATTTCTATTATGCGTAACTAGAATAAATTGGATATCCTTGCTTAACTCGATCAAAAGGTCTCTAAACCTGCCGACATTCGTTTCGTCTAAAGCCGCATCTACTTCATCCAGCACACAGAAAGGCGTGGGCGATATTTTTAATAAGGCGAAAATTAAAGCAACCGCCGTTAAACTTCTTTCTCCACCTGAAAGCAATGTCAGTTCCTGTTCCCTCTTGCCAGGTAGCCTTGCGTGAATTTCAACACCGGTATCATGAATATTCTCAGGGTCAGTGAGTGCAAGCCGGGCTGTTCCTCCCCCAAACAAGCGGTTAAACATCTCGGGGAACTCCTCAGAAACCTTCCGGAATGTTTGATGGAACTCAGACCTCATTAACTGATCCAAATCCAACAGGATTTTCTTAACATCCTCTTCAGCTTTATATAGGTCAGAAATTTGTGTTTTTAAGAATTCATACCTCTCAGCGGTAGTCTGATATTCACTTTGCGCTTCAGGGTTCACCGCCCCCATTCTTCTGAGCATAGCTTTCTGTCTGATCAGACTATCTTCCAAATCAGCTGGCAAAACTTCCACCCTGGGTAATTCTTCTACCATGCCTTCAAAGGGCAGCGGAGTTGGCCCTGTTTGTTCATCGGTATATTCAAAAGCCACCAGACCAAAATCTTCTTCAATCCGCCTTCGTAACAATTCCATGCCTTCTTTTTTGTGGGCATAGTCCATTTGAGCTTGAGTCTGGTATTTTTCTGCAGTAGCCAGGGAGTTCTGACTGTTGTTTTCAATATCAAGCAGGTTATTATAAGTTTCTTCCAGTGAGATTAATTCATCTTCGGCTGGTGTAATAAATAATTGAATTGCGTTTAATTCTTTTAACTTGATATCTTCCAGTTCTTTTTTTGAACCTTTTTCACTTTCAAGTTGCGCCAGAGTATTTTTAATTTGCGCTGCTTTGGATTCAATATTTTGCGTGTTTTGTTCCGTCGTTTTAAGGAATTCGCGCTTTTCATTGATTCTACGTTGCAGGTCGTTGATCGCCCTGGTATTCACGGCAATATTGGTTTGCTGGAAGTTATATTCAGATTGAAGATTATCCATCTCTTCAAACCCGGTTTCAATCTGCATGGTAGATAGTTCATCATTCAGCTTTTGAACTTCGTCTTTCTGAATTTTGATTGATTCTTTGGTCCGGGTGATTTCAACTTCCAGCTGTTTATCTTCTGTTTCTATATTGATTTGTTGAGAACAGCTCCAATCGAACTGTCGCCGGGCTTTTTCTTCTTGTAAGGTGATTTGCTGATAATGTTGATTGGCTACGCGCAGTTGTCCTTGCTTTTCACTCGCCTGCCCTTCTAATTGATGGATTTGTTTTGTCAAATTCTCCATCTGTTCTTCATCCGCTTGTACTTCAGCCAAATGAGAGTCCATCTCTTTTTGTATTTCTCTCACCTGGGCTTCCATATCCTGATATTGTCTCGGGCGGCTGATCCTGGTACTCGATACAGCTTTCCCGCCAATCACTGCTCCATTGGTAAAAAATATCTCTCCGTTTAATGTTATCGCTCGGCAATACTCCGGAAGTGTTTTACTTGCTTTTCTGGCTTCAGAGCGATCAGAGAAAATATATGCCCCGCCTAAGATAATTGATAACAATTTTTCGTATTCTGGAGGATATTTGATTTTCTCCAATACACTACCTACACAACCTTCAGCAGTGATCTTTTTAGGAAGCACCAATTTATCATTCGCTGCCGTAGTCAGTAAAGCAGATCGGGCATTCTGGGTTTTTTCCAGTGCATCCAATGCGGCATCCAGGCTGGATTCATCCGCTACGACCACGGAATCAAGAAAATCTCCCAATGCTGCACTTACTGCCATCTCGTACTCCTGAGGGATGACGAGATTGCTGCTCAAGGCGCTTTCCATGCCTTTGATATCCCCTTTGCGGATTAACATAAGCAGGTGTTTTGCGCCGGTTGAATATCCTGTAAGGCTCTTCTCAGCTTGTTGAATGACATCCATTTCAATTTTTAACTGGGCAATACTTCCCTGCAGTTTATGGATGCGGTTTTGTTTTGTTTGTAGATTTCCCGAGATCTGATTTTGCTCTCGTTTTAATGTAGATATTTGTAATTGGATTTGCTGGATTGCGCTTTCGAGGGTTTCCTTGGCATTCCGGCTATTTTTTACTTCCTCCTGCAGTGAATCAATCTGCATAGAGTTTTCGTCGATTGATTTTTGGATGGAATCCTTGGTCGTTTGCAGGGTCTTTCGCCGGTTTGTTTTCTCATCCACCTGCGTCTGATACTGAATGACCGCAGTTTCTGCCTGGTTTAATTTCCGGCGAAGTTCTGCAAGTGCATTTTCGCGTGATGTTTTTAACTCACGTAACTTATCCAGCTTTTCCTTTACTTCTTCAGATTTCCCTCTCGATTCCTGCAATTCCGTCTGCATTGATTGCAGTTCATCTTCTAACGTAACCAGATTTTCTCGCGTGGATTCAATTTCCTGCTTTAACCTCGATTGTTCCATCAGGTAATTACCAGACTGGTCGGTTAGTGATCTCATTCTCTCGTCAATAATGGCTATTTCACGTGAAACGGCTTCTTTTTCATTGTGAAAGGTTGACGCATGTCCATGCCATGTATTTAGCTGTGTTCGGACTTCTTGTATTTTTGTCCTCAGCTCCATTACCTGTCGGTTCAACTCTTCATATTTAGTTCGGGCAGCAGTAACAGCTTTTTCCTGTTGCCGTACAGCTTCTTTCTGGTGAGCAAGTTCCTGCTGGCTCATGTACCAGTGGTAACCATACCATTCCCGCAGGGTCATGCGCAGATCTGCTTTTATCCGGTCGTATTCCATCGCCTTTTTCGCCTGACGCTCAAGCTGATTGAGTCTGGGTTCCAGTTCAGCAAGAATATCTTGAACACGCTGAATATTGCGGTGCGTGTTTTCCAGTCGGGTAAGTGCCTCTTCACGTCGTGAGCGGTATAAACCAATACCGGCAGCTTCTTCAAAAAGTTTACGTCTTTCTTCCGGACGAAGCGCTAGAGCTGCATCCACCATCCCCTGTCCAATGATCGTGTAGGTTCGTTCTGACATCCCTGATTGTGAAAGGAGTTCACTTATGTCACGCAACCTCACACGTTGACCATTCAACAGGTACTCATTCTGACCATCCCGGTAGGCACGCCTTGTAATGGCAACTTCCGAGTAGTCAATCGGCAGCCAACCTTCAGTATTATCGAACTGGATCGTCGCAGATGCCATTCCGGCTCGTGGTTTTCCTTCAGAGCCCGCGAAGATCATATCTTCTGTTTTCTTGCCCCGCAGTAAACCGTAAGATTGCTCTCCCAGCACCCAGCGTAATCCATCGGTGATGTTTGATTTTCCAGATCCATTCGGACCTACAATAGCGGTAATTAAACCCGGAAATTCAAATGTGGTCCTGGCAGCAAATGTCTTGTAACCGAGCAATTCTAATGATTTTAGTCGATGCGGCATATCTCTTATCCAAAATGAAGTTAATTACCGTATTTAATTCCAATTTTTTGCAGGGCTTCCCGAGCAGCCTGTTTTGCACCTGCCTGTTTACTATGCCCGGAACCTGTTCCGTAGATCTTTTGATTAATGATAACTTCCACTTCAAAAATCTTGTTGTGGTCAGGCCCTGAAATGTTTTTTGTGTTATACATCGGGGTGGATAATCCATTTGCCTGTGACCACTCTTGCAATTGGCTCTTTGGATCTTCAATCTTGTGATTCACCAGAATATCGTTTGCCGCAGGTTCAAGTAAGGGTTTAATAAAATCCCTCACTCCATCTATTCCAGCAGACAGGTAGATTGCCCCCACCAGTGCTTCAAACGTATCACAGAGGATGGCTGTTCGATCCCTGCCGCCTGCCTGCTCCTCCCCTTTACCCAGGCGAATGGCGACTCCCAGGTTGATTTGACGGGCATACATCGCCAGTTGACCGGTATGAACCAGGGCGGAGCGCATACGTGTTAAATCGCCTTCAGGCATTTCGGGATAGTGGTGGTACAGATATGCTCCCACCATGAAATCCAGAACCGCATCTCCCAGAAATTCCAGACGCTCATTGTCCTCCAAAGCTTCAGGATGTTCATTGACATAGGACCTGTGCGTCAACGCTCTGGCTAAAAGTAAAAAATCATTTTTGAAAGGAAGATTTAATCGTCTTGCAAATTCTTCTGGTAGTTCATGTACCTCGTGCGGGTGATCAGAACTCATGAACTTTCTCCCGAGTTAAAGGAGCGCAAGATCATTACCGGGGTATTGGGTCTTGAGATCCCTGAACTCTATTGATTTGAATACTTATATCCGGATCCAGTCATCACGAGGATAATAGGTTCCGGTAGATCAACATAATGCTCTTTCAGTGCTGCCCAGACAATTGCAGAGGTCGGTTCCACATAGATTCCCCTCCCCGCTAATTGCGACCTGCTGGATAGGATGACATCCTCATCAACAGCAACAATCTTACCATCAATTTGTTTGAAGAGGGAAATAATTGCATCCCCTCTCACTGGCGCAGATACACTTACGCCTTCTGCAATTGTTCGGTCCACTTTGAATGGAGTGGACGAATTTTCATATGCATGCACGATAGGAGCACAGTTATTAGCCTGCACGCCAAGAAAGTAAGGTAGAGAATGGATCCAGCCGGATGTCTGCATGGCAAGAAATCCACGAATCAGACCCAAAAGCAGACTGCCATGCCCCGCAGGTGCAAGGATGCTTCCGATTTTGCCGCCCGTCTGCAGGAATAGCTCATAAGCAATCGTGGCAATACCCAGCATTCCAAATGGCAGAAAGGCATGGCTGGCATAAGCTTTTCCGGCTGTTGCAGCCTTGATTACACTGGCTGCTGCCTCCGAACGTGGACCGGGTACTCCGATAAACTCTGCTCCATAGCGGATAATCTGTTCTTTCTTGGGACCCGAAGCTGATTCTGGTGCAAAGATGGTGGCTTTCATCCCTGTCCGGGCTGCATATGCAGCAAAGGATGCTCCCGCATTCCCGGATGAATCTTCAACTGCTTCTGTGACTCCTCGTTCTAATAGGTGTGCTGTCAGAACAGAGGTCGCTCTATCCTTGTAAGATCCTGTAGGATTTTGAAATTCCAGCTTGTAGCCGATTCGCTTGCCTTCATAACGGTCTTCCACAAATGCAGTATCGCCTTCGCCAAGGTAGAGATCTTCCGGCGGTGCATTCAGACAAAAAGAGCGCCAGAATTTCCATAATCCCGGTTGGCGCGAATCAATTTCAGATTCATCTAAAAGTGGTGGCTCCGCCAGATCATAAATTCCACCGCAGGAAGGACATAGATACGACAAACCTGTGTCAGGGTAGGTATTTCCACATGCTACACAGCGGATATTCATATTAGTTCCCTGCCTTCCGGTCTGTAATGCCCTTCTACCCAGTGCTCATTTCCTTGGGCTATTTCCTTTTTCCAGATGGGTACGATCTCTTTAAGTCGGTCAATTCCATAACGGGCTGCTTCAAAACCGCCATCATCTCTATGCCCGCTGCTAACTCCGATCGCAGTTGTCATTTCACCAGGTGTCAGATTGCCGATACGTTGGACCAGAAATATCCCATAAATCTTAGCCCACCTCTCCCGTATCTCTTTGCAGATTTGTAACATCATTTTTTCAGCCATCGGTTGATAAGCTTCATAATTCAAACTGTCTGTTCTGGGTGTGTTTGTTCCCGGAGATTCGCCGCGTACAAAACCGGTAAAAATGATCACAGCCCCGGTATGTACAGCTTGAATCTGTCTGCTTAACTGGTTCAGGTCAATTTCCTCTTTCGTGATGATGCATATTTCAGGTTGATCACTCCCGCCGCTGACCGGAGGAAACACACCTACTTCATCAAATTGCGACAATACTGTATTCACATCCACAAATTGCTGATTTACCGCATAGATCAATGATTTCGTCTTTTTTTCCAAATTCGGGTATAGATAACATAAATGGTCAATCAAATTTTGTACTGTGGCAGGGGATGACAATTTTACGCAAATCAACCTCTCTCCAACAATCTCGCGAGCTGAAGCGAAAAAGACAACATTAACTTCAACCATAGCTTCATTCATGGATGATGTCTCCGCTTTTTCCACCATGTTTCTCAATCAATCGGATATTCTGAATTTTCGCACCCTTTTGAACAGCCTTAATCATGTCATAAACAGCCAGCGCAGCGACAGATACCGCAGTCATTGCTTCCATCTCGGCACCGGTTCGGTCAAAGGTCCTTACAGTCGCACGGATATCCACACCCGGTAAGGTTTCATTTATCGTAAGATCCACAATGATCTGGTTGATTTGAATGGGATGGCAGAGAGGTATCAGTTCCGAGGTTTTCTTTCCAGCCATAATCCCCGCAATCTGGGCAACACCCAATGCATCACCCTTTTTATTATTACCAGCTTTCAGCAGGGCTAATGTATCAGGATGTAAGACTACCTCTCCTCCGGCAATAGCAGTCCGCTGCGTGGGTGTTTTATCAGAGATATCCACCATGTGGGCTTTTCCAGTATTGTCAAGGTGAGAAAGCGTTTTTTCGTTCATAGTTAAATTATACTCATGGGTGTCCACTTTCCGTAATGGTGTACAGCGGCTATAATACCTGACATGGCTACTTTTTCTCAACCCGGTCTGCCCGAAGATTACCGGATCAATACCAGTGTATATGAGGGACCACTCGATCTATTATTAAGCCTGATCGAGAAAGCCGAGTTGGATATTACCAGCCTCGCCCTGGCACAGATCACTGATCAATATCTCGATTATCTGGAAAAGCTGGAGTATAAAGACCCCACCGAAATATCTTATTTCCTGGTGGTTGCAGCCCGCTTGATTCAAATCAAATCAGAAGCTCTGCTGCCAACTCCCCCGGTACGTGAAATTGGAGAAGAAGATCCGGGAGAATCACTGGCACAGCAACTTCTTTTGTATAAGAAGTTCAAGGAAATTGCGAGATACCTCCAAGAGCGAGATGATCAGAGGCTATCCACGGCGTTGCATATTGCACCCGACTACCGTATTGAAGGGATTCTGGACCTCACCGGAATCACGGCAGATGACCTGGCAGAAGCTGCCCGCAGTATATTGATGAGCAGTCATGATCCCACTTTCGGGGACAAGGTGATCACCCTGCCACAGGTCACTATCCGCGAGAAGATCGGGATGATCATTTCTTCCATCCGCGAAAAAGGAACTATCTCATTTTCCTCTATCCTGACCAACCGGCACGACAAACTGGAATTGGTGGTTACCTTTCTAGCATTGCTTGAACTGGTAAAACAACATCTGATTCAAACACAGCAAGAAGGTTTATTTTCAGAAATCATGATCCAATCTGGAGGCGAGGTGGAAGAACCTGCAGAATATTCACTGGAATTTGGTGAATAACCTTATAAATCTTTGTTACACTCCTTTAACTAAAATGTAAATATGCTATAATTTTCTTATGAATCCTGATGAAAATGTATCTGAAAATGAGGTAAGAACCCCAGAAGTAACCAGGGGAGATGAATCCAGTAAACGAAACTTGTTAATTACAGCGGTAATTATCGGCATTTTGATCCTCGCCGGGGTGATATTTGCCGTTTATACCTTATCAGGCATGGATTCAGATGGTACCGGAAAAGTTAGGGATATCTTCATCATTTTCATGGCCGTAGAGTTCCTCATAATCGGTGTTGCACTTGTCGTCCTCATTGTGCAGCTGGCGGCGTTAATAAATTTGCTTAATAATGAAGTGCGCCCCATTCTGAAATCGACAAGTGAAACTGTGAACACCTTGAAGGGGACGACTCAATTTTTGAGCGACAATATGGTTGGACCGGTAATCAAGCTGAATGAGTACCTGGCTGGCCTTAAAAAGCTCATCGATATGGTAAATATATTCAAATAAGCTCGTTGATAAATTGAAAGGAGAATAATATGTCCGACAGGTCAGATTTTGGATCATTCTTGGTAGGTTTTGTGATTGGTGGTTTAACCGGTGCAGCTGTAGCGCTATTACTCACTCCGCAATCAGGTGAAGAAACCCGTACCATGATTAAAGAGAAAGCAATTGAATTGAAAGAGAAAGCTGTTGATACTTATGAAGATGTATCTGATAAAGCAGAAACTCTTGCATCAGAAGCAAAAGTAAAAGTAACTGATTTATCACAACAGGCAAAAACCAAGGCTGAGGAATTGACCAGCAAAGGCCAGGTAGTTTTAGAACAGCAAAAAGCCAAGGTGACTGAGATTGCAAAAAAAGTCCGCAAGGCACCAGAAGCATAATTCTAAAAACTAGACCTCCTCAATAGAGGAGGTCTTTTTTGTTTAACGATCAGCTTCCCAGACCTGGTTAAAAGCGGATCCCAGGTATGCTGGGATATCACTGGCAAGCACACTGGCTGTATGTCCTAAATTTTCGGCAGCAACGAAACCTGCTTCTGTGTGAGCCCATACGCCGGCACAGGCAGCTGAATATGCCTCTATCCCCTGGGCGCGCAGACCAAGAATAACACCCGCCAGTACATCACCTGAACCGGCATGGGCAAGAGCGGACGTAGCAACAGGTAGTATGGCGGTTTTGCCATCAGGTGACGCAATCACTGTTCCGGCACCTTTCAACACCACAATGCAATTCCACTTTTGGGCGTATTCACTGGCATTCTCCAAACGTTGTGCTTGTATTTCCGGAACTGTTGAACCCGTTAGAATACTCATCTCGCCCGGGTGAGGCGTGAGGATGGTATCCGGCGGAAGAAAGTTCCACCATTCTTTAATGGTAGCCAGCAGTTTCAAACCGTCAGCATCTATGATCAATGGCAATGGAAGGCTTCCTTTGCTTGCTGGTTTTGCCTTTCCAGAATTGAATCCCATCGAATCCAGGCTGCTATCTGTCCGCTTAAGGAAGTTTTCTACAAAACGCGCTGTTTCAGTATCGAGACCCATCCCTGGACCCATCAGCATGGCATCTGCTCTTTCAAGATTTTTTTCAATCAGCTTAGCCGCGCCGCGGGAGATGCAGCCATTGTCATCTGGTAGTAAAAGCCAGATTGCATCTGGTAGTTGTCCAGCCACAATGGGATGTAGGCGCGCAGGAAGACACATCTGCACCAATCCGGCACCAGAACGAACTGCAGCTTCACCAGCCAGTAATGGCGCACCTGTAAAATTAATGCTTCCCCCCACGATCATTGCTGTTCCAAATGTGCCTTTATGCCCGTCAATCTTTCGTGGCGGCAGCATTTGGCTGACGATTTCAGGTGTAAGTACCTCAGGCAGATTATCACTCCATTGCGGCATAATCTCTTCCAGACCGATGGGTACCACCACGACCTCACCACATCGATCCCACGCACGCGGATCTATTTGACCGCGTTTCACCGCAGCCATGCAGACGGTGAGGTCCGCAGGAATTCCATCTGGATCGAAGGTGCCGTTGATGCAATCCATACCCGACGGGCAGTCAACCGCTATGGTGATCACCTGGTTTGCATATTCTTCTATTCGCTCTTTCAGATGCCTGAAAAGCGCTTTTAAATCCTCCCTGAAGGGCATAGTAAAGCCTGTGCCAATCAAACCATCCAGCAGGATGATCTGTCCCTTTACGGCTTCTGTGATCGATTCATTGGAGAAAGGCAGCACCAATCCTCCATTTGAGACCAGCGCCTGGCAAAGTGGATCGTTTTTGATGATGCGTTTATGTACCAGCGCACGAACCTGCCAACCATTATTCGCCAGTTTTTGCAGCGCGATCAGGGTATCACCACCATTATTGCCGCTTCCAGCTACCCCGACGATAGAATATTCCTCTTTTATGTCACCAAACTCGTTTTCAATCACCATCGCCAACCCGGCGCCGGCATTCTCCATCATCTGGGCATAAGTGAGTCCGGTTTCATCCGCCAGTTTCTCCAGCGATTTCATTTGCTCTACACTAACAAGGTACATGATCCTCTCCTTGAGATAAGACTCATTTTTCGACCGGTCAGAATTATTTTCTGAAAAGTATTTTTTAAACAAAAAGGAACAAATCCCGGCTATTTACCTTTCCATGTGATTATCATCTTGTCTAGTATACCGGTTTCGATGGATAGGCGATACCTGTCAAATTTGACAATCTCTTGATAATAACTAACTAACTACTTTCTCCAATTACTAAACCTTGAGAAGGAAAAAGGTTTACCCTACAAACCCCTATTGCTCAATACCTTGCAGAAATCAATATTCTCGTCTATCCTTAACCCGCGCTGGTATTAAACAAAAATGCCGCTTAAAGCGGCTTGCTTGTGCGCTGGGGGGGACTTGAACCCCCACGCCTTGCGGCACATGGCCCTCAACCAT